>CAYVYN010000003.1:0-304307 GCA_964455905.1 uncultured bacterium | reverse complement strand
CATCACTTATCTGGTTATACCCAAGATTCAAGCTATTCAATCCACGCATTTTGCTGATATTCTCCGCACTCACATCACTTATCTGGTTAAACGTAAGATTCAAGCTATTCAATCCACGCATTTTGCTTATATGCTCAGCGCCCACAGGACCTATCTGGTTGGCCCCAAGATCCAGACTAGTCAATCCATCCATTTTGCTAATGTGCTCAGCACCCTCAGGACCTATCTGGTTACCCCCAAGATCCAAGCTATTCAATCCATCCATTTTGCTAATGTGCTCAGCACCCTCAGGACCTATCTGGTTACACCCAAGATCCAAGCTATTCAATCCACGCATTTTACTTATATGCTCAGCGCCCACAGGACCTATCTGGTTGGCCCCAAGATCCAGACTAGTCAATCCATCCATTTTGCTAATGTGCTCAACACCCACATCACTTATCTTGTTGTCTCTAAGATCCAGACTAGTCAATCCACGCATTTTGCTGATGTGCGCCGCACCTACAGAACCTATCTGGTTCTGGCTAAGATCTAACTCACGTATATTTTCGTAGGAGGCAATGTGGCTTGCTTGCTCATCGTTAAAACCACAACCAACGGCTGATAAGCTGTGAATTTCAGGGCAAAGATCTAATAAACTACGAATCTCTGTAATTGTCATACCATTTAAATTTAAGCACTTTATTGTAATTCCCTCGTTTTCCGTTACCCGGAACTCGTTCCTTCTGATCAATGAGAGTAACGATTTTTCTGTTAACCCTAAATCTCTAACTGGTATACCGCTAGAGATTCTAATAAGTTTTTCTCTATCTGACAATCTTGCTAAAGAAGGCTTTAATGGATTTGATGTTACGGCAACTTTATGAAGGTCTCCTGGCTCTAAAAAACCCACTACAGTATTTAACACATGATCTGGGAGTTTTAGTATAGGATTTACAAACCTTTGAATTTTTACATCAGACTCCCCAAGCCTCATTAAAGAGCAGTTTTCTCTAAGCTTGTCAAGTGAAGGTCTAAGCTCATCACTTGACATATAGGGGGATACTTTCTCTAAAAATGCTTTAACATGAAATACGGCTCTCTCTTTATCTTTTCCTTTAGAAAGCCGGCCTTCTGGATCACTCAAGATATCATTTAAAAAGATCGCTTCTTTTATTAGCGCAGGAATACTTACATTTGCCATACCTAGATCCCCTAATACAGTTAATTGGAATAATTTCATTATCCAATATAAATTTTAACAAAAAAAACTTTCAAAAATAAAAAACAAACTGGTGATCTTGTTTAACTTGCAATTTAAAAAAACAAATTACAATATAAAAAGAACGAAAACACCCTCTTTATTGAATGACTTAAAGAATAGTAACACACCACCGATTTGCTGATTTGTCTAAAAAATGCCAGAGAGTTCCAGCTTAGCTTTTGCTTTTTTACTCGTTTTTTACACGGGAGTTTTCACAAAAAAACTTCAACACCCCTTGCCTCAAATTTTTGCCGAATTTTCTCTCGGAACGAAGCTCCTATATAGGAATCTAGCAAAGTTAACTTCGTTAACTCGCGCATTTTACTGATATGCTGAGCTCCAGTATGACCTATCGGGTTGCGGCTAAGATTTAGCCTAGCCAATGTATGCATGGTGCTAATGTGCTCAGCACCCACATTACCGATCTGGTTTTTGCTAAGATTTAAACTCGTCAATCGACGCATTTTACTGATATGCTGAGCTCCAACATCACTTATCTGGTTTTTGCTAAGATCCAAGCTCCTCAACTCATTCATTTTGCTTATATGCTCAGCACCCGCAGGGCCTATCTGATTGCCTGTAAGATCTAGATTTGTCAATCCACTCATTTTGCTGACATACTGAGCTCCAACATCACCTATATGGTTTTCCGCAAGATCCAAGCTCCTCAACCCATGCATTTTGCTGATATCCTCAGCACCCTCAGAGCCTATCTGATTGTCTGTAAGATCTAGCTTCGTCAATCCACTCATTTTGCTGACATGCTGAGCTCCAACATCACCTATATGGTTTTCCCTAAGATCCAAGCTCCTCAACCCACTCATTTTACTTATATGCTCAGCACCCTGAGGACCTATGTGGTTTTTGCTAAGATTTAAACTCGTTAAGCCACCCATTTTGCTAATCTGCTCAGCACCAACATCTGATATCTCATCGAAGGAAAGATCTAAGCTGTTCAACCCATCCATTTTGCTAATGTGCTCAGCCCCCATATCACCTATCCCATCCCCTTTAAAACTTAAAGTCGTCAATCCATGCATGTTGCTAATATGTTCAGCACCCAGAGAGCCTAGCATGTTCGACCAAAGACTTAAGTTCTTTAATCCAACCATTTTGCTGATATGCTGAGCCCCTTCAGGACCTATTTGGTTGAAGGAAAGATTTAAGCTTGTCAAACCTGGCATTTTACTAATGAGCTCAGCACCCAGATCGCCTATCGTCGGATTATACTTAAGAGTTAAGCTCTTCAAACCATGCATCTTACTAATGTGATTAACACTTATATCACCTAACCCGGAGTGCCCAAGACTTAAGCTCGTCAAACCACGCATTTTACTGATGTGCTCAACACCCTCATCGCCTATTTGGTCAAATCCAAGATTTAACTCACGTATATTTTCGTAGGAGGTAATTTGGCTTGCTAAATTACTGTTAAAACCAGAATTTACAGCTGATAGTCTATGAACTTCAGGACAAAGATCTAACAAAACATGAATCTCTGTAATTATAACACCATCTAAATTCAAGCATTGTATTTTAATTCCCTCGTTTCTTCTGATCAATTCGAGTAAGGATTTTTCTGTTAACCCCAAATCCCTAACTCGAGCCCCGCTAGAGATCATAATAAGTTTTTCTGTATCTGATATCTTGGATAAAGAAGGCCTTGAGGGATTTGATGTTACAGCAACTTTATGAAATTCTTTGGGATTCAAAAACCCCACTACAGTACTTAACATCTCATCTGGAAGTTTTAGTATAGGGTTTACAAACATTTGAATTTTCACATCAGACTCCCCAAGTTTCATTAAAGAGCAGATTTCTCTGAGTTTATCAAGCGAAGGTCTAAGCTCATTACTTGACATATAGGGAGATGCTTTCTCTAAAAATGCTTTAACATGAAATACGGCTCTTTCTTTATCTTTTCCTTCAGAAAGCCGGATTTCTGGATCACTCAACGTATCATTTAAAAAGATCGCTTCTTTTATTAGCGCAGGAATACTTACATTTCCCATACCTAGATCCCCTAATACAGTTAATTGGAATAATTTGATTATCACACTATAAATTTTAACACACAATAAAACATTTAAAACTATACCACTTAACTGTTGATTCTGTTTTATTTACAATTTACATTACAGGCTATAATGCATTTAATTCCCTTTTGAATTTTAGGTTAGCAACACCTTCAATCTCCGTCCGCAAGCAGATCTTCTTTTTTTGAAGAGATATTTTTATAAAATAACTTGAACGCCCCTTGACTGAAGTTCTTGGCGAATTTGCTTTTGGAAGGAAGCACTTATACGAAATAGAAGACCTAGGCTCTTCATTCCAAGCATTTTGCTGATACTCAGCACCCACATCACCTATCTGGTTGTAGCTAGGGTTTGACTCGCGTATGTTTTTGTAGGAAACAATTTGGGTTGCTAAATCACTATTAAAACCAAACTTAATAGATGACAAGCCCTGAATTTCAAGGCACACATCTAAGAAGCTACGAAAATTTGTAATTTCTGATCAATCAGAGTAAGGATTTTTCCGTTAATCCCAAATCTCTAGCAGCCCCCACTCTTACCGATCCTAATAAGTTTTAGTATAGAGTTGATAAGCCTTCGAATTTTTAAGCGAGATAGTGCGGTATACTATCGCACTATCTAACAGATTTTTTCACATTTCGGTAGTTATTAACTGCGTATATTTGCCTCAATTAAGCCTTTATAAGGAGAGTTTTAAGAAACAACATCACCTAGTTTACTAGAAGATAGAGTTAGTAATTCCAACCCATTTATGCCTTTAGCAGCTAAAAGCATCCCTTGACTTTCAACTCCCATTAAAAGAGCCGGTTTTAAGTTCGCAACAAGAATAATTTTCTGTCCTACTAAAGCTTGGATATCTTCTCTATTTTCTCCAATACCTGCAACAACCGATCTTTTTTCTAATCCAATATCCACAAGCAGCTTTAATAACTTTTTGCTTTTAGGAACACGTTCTACAGAAAGAATTTCGCCGACTCGAAGATCTAACTTTTTCACCTCGTCAATAGTAAGCTCCTGTTTTAAAGGGACAAATGACGATTCTGGAATTTCCTTAATCGCAACATGCTTTACCATCTTGTGTAATTCTTCTGTTTTTTTAGTTATCACTTCATCTTCCACTTTAGCAAAAAGAATCTGGGGCTTTAAAATAGAAATCCCTGCATGCAAAGTAGTAGCTACAACACTATTCCATCCACTCGATTGAATCGTCGTTGTAAAACCTAAAAATTCCCATATTTTTTCAGAAGCTGTAGGGATAATTGGGGAAGAAACCAGCGCTAAAAGTTTAATACATTCAAGAGAACACCGTAAAACATTTTGAAGCTCTTTTAATCGAGAAGGATCCTTAGCTAAATGCCAAGGTTTCTTGCTATCAAAATAGACATTTCCAGCCTGAGCAAGCTCCATAATAAGTTGGCACGCCTTCCTTAGTTGAAATCCATTATAAGCCTGAGCGCATTCCTCTACGATTTTCTTATTATTTTCTAGAAACAATAGATCTACTTCATCTGGATCTTGCAAAGGAGGAATCGTTCCATCCATTCTTTCAAAAAGAAAAACAAGAACTCTGTTTACAAAATTCCCATATTTACCTAAAAGGTCGGCATTACATCGTCCTTGAAAATCTTTCCATGCAAACTCAGAATCAGCTGTTTCGGGTGCATTAGAAGCTATTACATACCTAGCTTGATCAGAAGAAAACTGCGTAAAAAAAGCATCTAAATCAATAGTCCACCCATCGGACTTACTAAACTGCTTACCTTCTAAATTGTAAAACTCATTAGCCGGAAGTTGATCAACTAACTTATAAGGAGTATTTTGTCCCATAACCATAGCTGGAAAAAAAACGGAATGGAAAGGAATATTATCCTTACCAATAAACTGTACAAGGCGAGTTTTTTCATCAAGCCAGTATTTCTTCCAAAGATGAGGATCTCCTTGAGTTTGAGCCCACTCCTTAGCTGCAGATATATAGCCTATTGGCGCATCAAACCAAACATAAAGAACCTTGCCCTCAGCTCCTTGCAAAGGAACAGGAATACCCCAATCGGAGTCTCTTGTAATAGCTCTAGCCCTTAAATCTTTTACATAAGAAAGAGCAAAATTTGTTACATTAGACTTCCAATTTTTTTGTTGCAACCAACCCAAGAGCGGCTCTTTGAAATGGTCGAAGCGTAAAAACCAATGTTTTGTTTCTCGTAAAACTAAAGGCGATCCCGTTACTTTAGAAATAGGATCTAAAAGGTCTGTCGCTTCATAACTAGCCCCACAAACTTGACACTCATCTCCTCTTGCATGATCAAAACCACACTTAGGACAAATCCCTTGGACGTATCGGTCTGCTAAAAAGCGATTTTCGTTCTCTGAAAAAAGCTGATGCGTCATTCTCTCTTCGATATGACCGTTTGCAAGAAGGTCTAAAAAAAAGGCTTGAACCGTCTCGTTATGACCTTTCCAGGTAGTCCTCGAATAATGATCAAAAGAAAACTGCAACCTGGAAAATAAATCTTTATTTACCTGATGAAAATAATCCACTTGCTCTTGCGGAGTCCGCTTAGCCATTTCAGCACTGAGGGTAATGGCTATACCATATTCATCCGACCCGCAAAGATATAAAACATCACAACCTTGTAGCCTTTTAAAACGAGCATACGCATCACCGGGAAGATAGGCTCCTGCAATGTGTCCAAAATGTAAAGGCCCGTTTGCATAAGGAAGGGCCGAGGTAATTAAGATTTTTTCCATTATTCACTACTTGTTTCTTCTTCTAGTCTTTCTAATTCCTGAAGCTGCGCTTCTGTTGGATGCTTGCGCACTTCATCTAAAATTTCACTTAAAGAAGAATGTCCTCCACGAATACAAAAACGACCCATTTGAATGGAAAAATGCGCCAACTCAAAATTATTCTTAAATAATTTCCGTAAATTTTCTGTTGTCAAATCTTTAAAAGGTTCTGGCACGTTTGTACTAAGCATCTACTACTCCTGTTGTCTATTTGTTTTTAACGATTTTGTGCTCTTCAGCAATTACAATGCTTTTTAAAACACTATAAGCAACCTGTAAATCACCATTCACGATAAGATAATCATAAGAAGAAGAAAGATCCATTTCTTTTTTTGCCCAAGAAAGCCTTTCTTCTCGTTTAGCTTCATCCTCTGTCTGTCTTTTAATTAAACGCTCTTGTAAAGCCTCTATTTTAGGGGGTGCTATAAAAATATAAACGGCTTCAAATCGAGCTTTTTGCAATTGTAAAGCGCCCTGTGTATCTATCACAAGAAACGCATGATTGCCCTCACTTACTATCTTGTCAAGATTTTCCTTAGAAGTGCCATACCAGTTCCCAAAAACCTCAGCATATTCTAAAAAATCTCCAGAGTTCCTTTTTTCTATAAATTCGGCTTCCGTAATAAAATGATAATGAAGGCCGTTTATCTCTTCTTTTCTAGGGGACCTAGTTGTAGAGGAAACACTTCCTTTTACGCAAGAAAACTCATCCATTAACATTTGAACAAGTGTCGTCTTACCTGTCCCAGCAGGAGCACTTACTACAAAAACAAGACCACGAGAACGATTTCCTAAAAGTTTTTGCGTCATTCTACGTTCTGTGCCTGCTCTCTAATTTTTTCGATTTCCCCTTTCATTTTCAATCCTACATAAGAAATAGCAGACTCTGCTGATTTAGAGGCAATAGTATTTGCCTCTCTTCCCATTTCTTGTATGAGAAAATCCATAGTTCGGCCGACGCTTTCTTCTTTTCCGTTAAGGATCTGTCTAAATTGGTCAATATGGGAGTGTAGCCTAACAATCTCTTCAGAGATATCTACTTTTTCGGCGTAGAAAAAAACTTCCCTAAGAACCCTTTCTTTATCTTGTTCGAGAACGTCTTTAAATTCGCTCAATTTTTCTTGAATTTTATGTCGATATCGATCGCTAACGCCCAGTGAAAGCGATTCTATTTCATGGGTCAAACGCTCGAGTTCAAAAAGATTAGCGCGAAGCGACTCAGCTAAAGCTAGTCCCTCCATTTCCTTCATCTGTAGACAGGCTTCCAAAGCCTTTTCAACACCCTCTTTTAATTCTTGACGAATTGACTCTTCTTCCTTAGATAAATCTGAAGAAGAAATAGACTTAAGTTCTTCGTAAAGAAAGGGGAATGTAATACTTTCCTTACTACAACCGATTTGCAGACAAACTCTCTCCATCCCCTGCTTTAAAGAAAGAAGAGTATTTAACTGCGCTTCCCAGTCAAAGCGTCCTTCGTTTCTATGCAAAGAGACCTTTACTGTAACATGTCCTCTTTTTAAAAAAGGAGCTAACCACTTTCTAACTTCCACATCAAATTGCAATAGATCTCTGGGAATAAACAAGTTGAAATCTAAAGCTTTTTTATTAACAGAATGTATTTCAATGAGCCATTTCCCTAAAGAGGAAAGCTTTACGTAGCGACCGTAACCAGTCATACTTTTAATCATAAACACCCCAGTAGCCTCTATTTATAGAGGAAAAACCTACCAGAAGTCAAGAAAAAACAGTAAGACAGCTCTCCCCGTAAACAAAACAAAAACGGTCAAAGCTATATGTTTTTTACATCAATAAATTCACTCCAAGACGGACGGCTTCCAATTAGATCCTTTAATTTCTCAAAAAAATCAGGCGGAATTTTGTTTTTTAAAGCTTTAGAAAACCCCACTAAGGCGGTGAATTCATTTTTAATAAGGTTTAAAGAACATACATCTTGTTGAGTAACTGATTTTTTCAAAAGTTCAGATACACCGTCTAATTTAAATTTCGATTCATTGATTAACTGAATGATCGCCTCTTTACAGTCTAGGGCTTCTTTAAGAGAAGTTGATGATTCCTGTTTAGAAGAAAATAGCAACATCTCCATAAACGGTTTGTCTGGGTTTGCAAGTAAAGCAGCTAGTCTATCTTGCCGCCCTTGTTTGCTCGCCTGAAAATCAACCCCCATTTTATAAATCATAAATTCTTCTAGTTCTTCTTTAAAAGAATCAGGTAAATACACATCCAAAACCCTTAAAAAAGTGAAGTTTTCCACTTTCAAAGCCGTTTCCCCCTTACCGAACCCTATGGAAGCAAAACAACTTTTTAACTCTGGAGATTCTTCAATCTCTTTTAAATGGTTTTGATAGGACTTTTCGATAGGGTCTTTATACTTTACTATTAGAGATTCAACAAGCTTAGATGAAAACATCCCAGGATTCAATCGATATAATTTTTCTAATAGGAGTTGTCTTTGCTTTTCTGCAATCTTCCAAGACGGCTGTGAAACACCGGAATAAAAATATTTATTTAAAAAACTAGATATAACAGCTAAAATAGTTCTAAATCTTTTAGGCCCAGCCAAAAAAGCTTCAAATTGCTTACCTTGAAAAAGATGAAAAAGATCATCTAGCTCTTTTTCAGAGGGAATCTCCACTGATGCACTTATGCTAGAAACTATATTTTGAATTTTTAACGTAGTGTCTAAATCCCTCCAAACAATGGCAGAGAGAGATCCCTTATCTAATTTATCACGCAAACATTTAATTTCAACCGACAAATTAAAATGAATCGACATAAATCACCTTGTAAATTAATCTTAATAAGTAAATTTTATCACAAAAATAATTTTAAAATCAAATTATTTTAATACAAACCGTCTATTTTTTGACTTATCCACGCCGTTTATGCTATGGTGTGACCCATATTAATTAGTCCTTACTGGAGATTCTCATGAATGAACTACCCAAAGCCTTTGAACCCAAGCTTATAGAACAAAAATGGTCTGAATTTTGGGAAAAAAACGGTTGCCTTACTGCTGACGCTTCTTCTTCTAAACCTTCTTATACTATCGTAATGCCTCCTCCGAATGTCACAGGAGTCCTACACATGGGACATGCCCTTGTTAACACCCTACAAGACATTCTTATTCGTTGGAAAAGAATGAGCGGATTTGAAGTTCTTTGGGTCCCAGGAACGGACCACGCAGGTATTGCAACTCAAACTGTTGTAGAAAGACAGCTTATGGCAAAAACAGGCAAAAGAAGAACTGAATTTCCAAGGGAAGAATTCCTCTCTCATGTATGGGATTGGAAAAACCAAAGCCAATCAGCCATTTTAGGACAGTTAAAAAAACTAGGATGCTCTTGCGATTGGTCTAGACTATGCTTTACCCTGGATGAAGAAAGAAGCAAATCTGTAAGACACACGTTTAAAAAAATGTTCGACGAAGGATTGATCTACCAAGGAGACTACCTTGTAAATTGGGACCCAGTAACACAAACTGCTCTAGCTGATGATGAAGTTGAATACGAAGAAAAAAATACTTTTTTATGGCATTTTCTATATCCTCTAGCCGATGGTAGTTCTCATATTACTATAGCTACAACAAGGCCGGAAACACTTCTAGGAGATACTGCTGTAGCCGTTTCACCTGGGGATCCTAGATATGCAGACCTAATAGGAAAAGAGCTCCTACTGCCTATTATGAATCGGCGCATTCCTATTATAGCAGATAGACACATAGATCCAACTTTTGGCTCTGGCGCTGTAAAAGTTACACCAGCTCACGATCCTAATGACTACGAAATGGGATTAACCCATAAACTCCCCTTTATTAACATCATGACGCTTGATGGTAAAATCAACGAAAATGGGGGTGACTTTACTGGAATGACTGTAGAAGAAGCTAGAAAAGCTGTTGTAGCAAAAATGCAAGAATTAAACCTCGTAGCTAAAATAGAACCTCATAAAAACAGAGTAGGCATTTCCTATAGATCAAAAGCTGTCATAGAACCCCTTCTTTCTAAACAGTGGTTTGTCAAGCTCGGGTCTTTTAAAGAAGATCTTAGAGCTGCTGTAGAAGAAAAAAGAATTAAATTAATCCCTGAAAGCTTCGAAAGCACCTACTTTCATTGGATTGATAACCTAAGAGACTGGTGTATTTCTAGACAACTTTGGTGGGGCCACAGAATTCCCATCTGGTATAACAAAACAGATAAAACACAAATGATTTGTTATGCAGAAGAAGGCATTCCTCAAGAAGTTGGAGACCATCCAGACGAATGGTATCAAGAAGAAGATGTTCTTGATACGTGGTTTTCTTCGGCTTTATGGCCTTTTAGTGTTTTAGGATGGCCCGAAAAAACAGACGACCTACAAAAATTCTATCCAAATGCTACTTTAGTAACTGGGCATGACATTCTCTTTTTCTGGGTTGCTAGAATGATTCTCATGGGGTCTTATGTCATGAAAGAAGTACCTTTTCCAGAAACATTTCTGCACGGGCTTATTTATGGAAAATCGTACTGGAAAACAAAAAAAGACGGATCGATTGAATACGTACTAGGTGAAGAACGTCTTGCATACGATTTAGGCAAAGCTCTACCTGCTGGAGTCCAATTTAAATGGGAAAAAATGTCTAAATCCAAAGGAAACGTGATAGATCCATTAGAAATTATAGACTCTTTTGGGTGTGATGCCATCCGAATGGCGCTTTGTGCTAGCGCTACACAAGCTAGACAAATTGACCTAGACAGAAGGAAATTTGAAGAGTTTAAAAACTTTGCAAACAAACTCTGGAATGGTGCTAGGTTTGTTTTCATGAACCTAGAAGACTTCAGCTCAGAGTCTTTTCGAAAAGGATTAAATCGCTCCCTACTTACCTTAGAAGATCATTGGATTTTATCTTGTCTTCATAAAACAATAGAAAACACCACAACATTTTTATCAAACTATCACTTTGATAAGGCTGCCACTGAAGCCTATGATTTCTTTTGGAAGGATTTTTGCGCTTACTACGTTGAGATGAGTAAATCTTTCCTTTTAGGAAAGACTGGGACTCCTGAAATCAAAGAAAACAAACAAAAGCTGCTAGTAATTATCCTTTGCACGTCCATACGACTTCTCCACCCTATGGCGCCTTTTATTACAGAAGAGCTTTTTTCTCTTCTTAAAAGTAGATTTTCAGCTAAACCTTCGTCAGAATGTGACATGCACACAAAAGAGTGCCTAGAAGCACTTGAATCAGTTGGGTGTATTACAGCCAAGTATCCTTCTATTCTTAGAAAAGAAGATAGAGATCTAGAAGTAGAAAAAACATTCTCTTTCTTAGAGCAGTTAGTCCACGCAGTGCGAAATATTCGAGCTGAAATGCAACTCCCCCCTTCTGTTGCCGTTGACATGTGGATTTATGGGGAAACTAGTGATCCTCTTTTAAAAATAGCAAAAGAAAATACCCACACTATCGAATCCCTTGTTAAAATAAAATCCATCTGCTTTCCGAAAGAAAGAGAAGAACCGGCTTTCAGCGCTAAGAAAAGAGTAGAGTCTCTTTTACTTCTTATTCCCCTACCAGAAGAGGTCAAAGAAAAAGAAAAGGCGCGTTTAGCTAAAGAAAAAATAAAATTAGAAATACAGCTTTCAAGCTTAAGTAATAAACTAAGCCAAGAAGAGTTCTTACAAAAAGCACCTAAAGAAATTTTAGAAAAAATGCAAAAAGAACAAGAGCTTGTCAAAAAACAATTAGAGGACATTTCTTCTAAGCTTTCTTAAAAAAAACAAAGGTCTTGCGTGAAACGCGCATTCATGCAAGACTTTTATATTAAAATAATCAAATCAAATGAGTTTTTATGAAGAAAGCAATTAATCTTTTACTATCTACAATCATTATTTTCACATCAACACTAGAAGCTAAAAAAAATGAAGACATCTTAGTTGACAACATGAATGAGTTTGCTACTTCTTTTTACAAAACTGTAGAAGCAAAAGATATTTGTTTTTCACCCTACTCCCTTTTCTCATGTCTTACGATGGCGTATATGGGAGCTAAATCTACAACAGCACTTGAAATGCAAAAAGCCTTACACCTCACTCTTAGTAAATCAGACCTAGTAGAAGCTACAAGCAAGATACAAAACAACCTCGCGTCCCCTTCCTTAAATATAGCAAATGCCTTATGGGTACAAACTGGGTTAAGTCTAAAAAACAGCTACAAAAATGCAATGGAAAGCGGATGGGCAATCGGAACAAAAGAGCTCGAATTTCGCAATCAAATAGCCTGCGTAAACACTATAAACAGTTGGGTAGCAGCGCAAACAAATAACCAAATAGACAAGCTTCTCCTGCCTGGCGATTTAGATCCTGAAACAAAACTCGTTCTTACTAATGCGATCTATTTTAAAGGTGAGTGGAGACATGTTTTTAAAAAAGAATTAACAGAAGAAGCTAGCTTTTATACAAGTGAAAGCAAATCGAGTAAAGTGAAAATGATGCAACAAATAAACACATTCCCTTACTACGAAGACGAAGACCTTCAATTCCTTGTAATGCCATTTACAAACAAAGACAACCTACGACTTGCCTCATTTTTTATATTACCTAAAAATGAAGGAGTGGAAGATTTTATCAACGCAAAATCCTTACAAGAAATCCTCTCCCGCACGCAAAACAACACAGTAGAAGTAAAAATACCCCGCTTCAAACTAAAAAATCGCCTCACCCCAAGAGACACTTTAGAAAAAATGGGGATGAAAAAAGCCTTTTGCAAAAGCTCTGATTTTTCTGATATCTCAACAGAGGCACAACTAGAAATCACAAAAGTAATCCACGAAGCTCTTTTTACTTGCGATGAAAATGGAGTTACTGCTGCTGCTGCCACGGGGATTGTTATGGGGATAACTTCATTTAAACCCGAGCTAAGACCATCTTACAGGTTCTTAGCGAACAAACCTTTTCTTTTTGGGATAGTAGACCTAGATTCCGGACTCATTCTTTTTTTTGGTAAATTATCAAATCCTATATAGACTTAAATTCACAACTTATGCTTCTCTTAGGATAAACACTCCGGATACGCAGGATAAAAGATGCATTACGAAGTAGAGAGCTTTGGAATTTCAGATCTAGGCTTGATAAGAGAAAACAATGAGGATGTCTTTCACGAAATCCCCATGCATCGTTTCTTTGTTTTAGCCGACGGCATGGGCGGACATAATGCAGGAGAAATCGCCGCAAAAGAATTAGTCCACCACCTATCGTCATCAATTTGCCAAATTTTTTCTGAGGAAGAAAAAGTAACCTCGTCTGAAAACCTTCCAGACCTTCTGCACAAAGCGATTTTAAATGCCAACAGCTGGGTTCATAGGCTGGCCGAACAAAAAAAAGAATTTCACGGAATGGGAACGACCCTATGCTGTCTACTTTTACATCAAGAAGAGCTTATTTACGCTCATGTAGGAGACAGTCGAATCTATCGATTTAGAGAACAACTTTTTAAAATCACAGAAGACCACTCCCCTGCAGCAAATGCAAAAAATTTTGCCTATCCCGTCGGAAAACACATTATTACAAGAGCAATTGGAACAAGTTCTCTTGTAGAACCCGAAATTAATACATCAAGCGTTCAGCCTGGGGATATATACTTCCTTTGTAGCGACGGACTCACTGATTACGTTTCAGATGAAGAAATCTCTACTATACTCACAAAACAACCTTGCATTAAATCAGCGACTACCGACATGATAGAGCGCGCTAAAGCAAAAGGAGGCGGCGATAATATCACAGTCTTAATGATTAGAGTTCTTAATGCAAAAAATAATTTATCTGGATAATAACGCCACTACGGAGTTAGACCCACTAGTTACTTCAGCCATGCTCGAAGAACTAAAAGCCCCCCCATCCAATCCATCTTCCCAACATTCTCTAGGAAGGCAAGCTAAAAACAGACTCTTAAAAGCCCGCGAAACGATTGCATCATACTGCGGAGTAAAATCTAAAGAAATTATATTCACTTCTTCTGGCACTGAATCTATGAACTTTCTGATTCAAGGGTTTTGCACTTCCCATCACGCCTTTCATGTCGTTTCTTCTAAAATAGAGCATTCCTGCGTAGAAAAAACCTTGTTAGAGCTCGAAAAAAAAGGCGTTAGTGTAAGCTTTTTAAAACCAGAAACCAACGGAAAAGTGAGTCTAGAGAATATAGAAAAAGCTATTACACAAAATACAAAACTATTAGTTTTTAGCGCTATCAATGGTGAGACTGGCGTAAAGCAAGATATAGAAAAAATCAGTGAACTCGCTCTAAAATATGGAATTTCTCTTATTGTCGACGGCGTTGCTTTAATTGGAAAAGAGCCCTTTAAGATTTCTCCAGGCATTAGTGCGATGGGTTTTTCTGGGCATAAATTTCATGGACCCAAAGGAGTAGGATTTGTCTTTTTAAGATCCTCTAAAAAATTCCCTGCCCTTCTTCTTGGCGGAGGTCAAGAGTCAGGGTTGCGGTCGGGGACAGAAAACCTGCCGGGTATTGTGGGTCTAGCAAAAGCAATAGAGCTTCTAGAAAAAATTCCGACTTCCACCTTAGAGCTTAGAAATTATTTCGAAAAAAATCTTTTAGAAAAATTTCCATTCATAGAGGTGAACGGAGGAGAGTCTCAAAGAATTACAAATGTGTCAAATCTTGCTTTTATGGGAGTTGATGGGGAAACTCTTTTAATACAGCTCGACTTACAAGGTATTTGCGCTAGCCACGGATCAGCCTGTAGCTCTGGGGCTCTAGAACCATCTCGCATCTTAACGGAGATGGGACTTTCTAGAGAAAGAGTCAAATCCTCAGTTCGTTTTAGCTTAAGTAGATTTACAACAAAAGAAGAAATCGACCACGTTATTTATATTTTAACTCAAATCATTCCAAAATTAAAAAAAACATGAACTACTTAAGCCCAATCATTCTCCTATTTTTTTCGAATATCGCAATGACGTTTGCCTGGTATGGCCATTTAAAAGATCTTGGATCAAAGCCTCTTTGGGTTGCTATACTCATAAGTTGGGGAATTGCTTTTTTTGAATATTGTCTACAAGTACCAGCTAATCGATTAGGGTTTTATAGTAATACCTACTCTCTGGTTCAATTAAAAATCATTCAAGAAGTTATTACTCTTGCTGTATTCATTCCTTTTGCTCTTTTATTCATGAAACACCCCTTAAGTTTAAATTACTTATGGGCTGGATTATGCTTAGCAGGAGCCGTCTACTTTATTTTTAAATAAAAAAAACAATTCATATTATAAAAACCTAAAATCACTTGTTAGTTTCTGTTATAAAAGATAACATAGAGGAAAAAAAAGGGAAAATTATGCTTCGAATAGAAACAAGTACACCGCGCTCCGGACCAAAACAGCTTTCATCCCCAGAACAAGCACCCTCTTCTCGTGAAGAATGTGTTATCTGGGCTCAACAAGTAATCAGCTGCACCTTGTGCCCGTCGGCTGAAAATGCAAAAAACCTAAATAAACTTAGTCTTGTAGCTATTGAGCCAGATCCAGCGCACGCTGCGGCTGCGGCTCAAATTAAAGAGCTTTGCAGTGGGAATCGAGTATTTACAAAAAAAACAACAATTCAAAAGCTAGCCTTCAGAATTGTTGGCAGCGCTCAAAAAAAATATCCTCTAGCTGGCCCAACATCGCCAGAAAGCAGAGATTTAGCCCCTGAATTACATATTTCGACTAATACAAAAAAATAACGATTTTATTTTCACATCTCCCGTAAAAAGAAGACAATAAAACAAAAAGCAAATTAAAAATAACATTCTCGGTTGTTTTTTTAACTATTACGAGTTATAATAGTTAAAAAAACAAAGAGAGCTTATGATAACACAAACGCATACACTACAAAAAGCGTGGTTACTAGAACCTCAAGATACATCACCAAAGACTTGGTTGCTAGAACCCGAAGCCCTATCTTTATGGTCCAAAAAAGTCAGGGACATGGCAACTCTTCGGGAATGTTTACCCACTAATATCTACTATAAAGAACTCGAAAAACAAAAAATAAACCGCTACAAACGCAACCAGCCCCCTTTAACCTTTGCTTCACCCGAAGAAGCCTCTCTTGTAGAAAGTCGAATCCTTCATTCCGTCAAAATGCTTACTAAAAAAGAAATATCCGCAGAGACTCTTATTGAAGAGTTAAGCAAAGATAGACGAATACAAGATTTCAAAGAGTACTTCAATCTAGAACTTCAAGACCCCACAGAAGAGCGTATTGCTCGATTAGCAAAGACATTTTTTTCTGCACGCCTTTCCTCTATACAAGAATCTGTCCTAGGAAATGATGGTGTAATAATTCTCGAAAGTGTTCGAGCAAAAAACTGCCCTGCAGGTTCATCGCGAGACTCCTGCGTTCTTAAGTGGGCAAGCTGCCACGAAATAGCCTCTGGAGAAATCTACAAGCTACTTTTCACAAATATTTCTGTGCCGGAAGCTTCCATATTAGACTTTGAAAAAAATCACCTTATTTCCAGCGATTTATTTTCAGGAAAACCAATGGGACACCACGAAGCTGAAATTAAAACGAATCTCGACGCAATCAGAAGTCTCTATACATCAAAAACAGTCATTTCAGAAAATATTATCATATCCGAAAAAGCTAAAGGAGCTAATCTAGGAGACTTTGCATCTTCTGAAGCTTGGCCGAACCTAACTCCAGCTGAAAAAGAAACCATCTATGAAGGACTCGCAGAGATTTTGCTAGCGGACTTAATTACCGGAAATACAGATCGTTTACATGACGTGAATTACTACGACAAAAGCTCCCCCCCTACATTTGATGAATACTTCGCTGCAAATATAGGTAACTTACTCCTACAACACATCCCAGAAAAGTCCTCCTGTGCAATTACAGCAATCGATAATGGGATTTACATAAACAATATTCTCCCCGGACCGGCGCACGATGCATACAATCTTTTTTTAGAGGCGACTTTATCAAAAAGCGACTGGAAAGAAGTCTGCGCAGAAGCTATTATAAATTCTCTAATTCAATCAATAGACCCAAGACTCTCTAACTATTTTGCAAGTAAAAACCTAACCCTCGAAGAGAGCGCCGAGTTAGTTACAGATTTCGAACAATTCAATACAGATCTGAGACTAGAAGCAACAAAACAGTCTCTTATTGCAGGTCTTGCAAAAGCAAAACAAACTATTCTAGCTAAAATCGACAGTACTGTAGAGCTTGATACAAAAATTTCAGAAATACAAACAAGATACAACGAAACAGAAAATCTCTGCCAAGTCGTTAAAAAAAGGATAGAGATATTTAAAAACCATCGGAGTATATCATGATACCAAACCTTTTTATCCCAAGAGAAATCGTACAACAGCCGATGTTTGCATCTCCGGATGAACCACCTTCACCCTATGAAACAATCGAAATTTGGGCACAACGCATTCTAGATCTAACAGGAGACTACTCTGCGGAAGCAAAAAACTCGTTATCAACTCTTTTATATCAGCCTCTAAGCCTATCACCCCTCCCCCAAGATTTAAAAAACACTGTTTTAGAAGCTCAAACCAATCTCCGCAGCAAGAAAAAACAAAAAGAAATTGCTGTGATAATAAATGTTTTCATTAAAAATCTCGAGCAAACTAGAACTCCGACCTCCCCAGAACCACTAAAGCATGAAACGCCCCCTCAATTATCACAAAGAAAACATTCAAATCCGAGGGAACGTTTTTCACCAATCATCCCAACAAATCTCATGGACGAGATTGAAGAATCCAATCTAAGTTGGGAAAACTAAAAGACAAAAGAAAATGCTCTTGCATAAGTAACTGCAAGAAGCATTTTCTAGAAAATTAAAAAAACTCTAATTAAACACTCTAGTAGAAACATATAAACACTAACGGCACTTTATTAAGTGCCGTAAAAAAAGCGCTAAGAAAAGCGACATAGAGCCTGCTCGCTAAGAAATCCATAAAAGAAAACTTTTCAGATAATCACCCTCCGGGTGATATAAAGAGACTGGATGGTCCATTGCATGCAAATGTTTTGAAAGAATTTTCACATCTCTTTTAGCTGAAGAAGCCGCTTGAAAAACAATCTGCTTAAAAAGTGTTTCGTCTATAAAATAGGAACACGAACAGGTTAGGACAATCGCTCCTTTTTTACAGCTTCTAAAAACAGATTCAGCAATCTGCCTATAGCCCCTCGAAGCCGGCTCTATATCCTGTCTTTTTTTTGCAAAAGCAGGAGGATCTAAAATGATTATGTCAAAAATAGAAAGATCTCTATTTTGTAAATAAGCAAAAACATCTTCCTGTACAATTTCATGATTTTCTAAAGAAAACCCGTTTAATAGAGTGTTTTTAGAAGCAAGCTCAACTGCTTTTGGACAAGTATCCACACTTACAACATGACTAGCGCCACCGGCTAAAGCATATAAAGAGAAACCACCCGAATAAGAAAAACAGTTCAAAACTTTTTTCCCTTCAGATAACTGCCCTATTTTTTTTCTCATCTCTCTTTGATCTAAAAAAAAGCCTGTCTTCTGACCGTCTTCGATGGAAACTGAAAAAAATACTCCATTTTCCAAAACAACAACTTCAGAAATTTCCTCGCCATATAAAAATCCTTCAGTTTTAGGAAGTCCCTCCTGAAGACGTGAGGAAGAGTTAGATTTCTCATAAATACTTCTAGGAGAGAGAATCAAAACCAGCAGCTCTAAAATTAAATCTTTTAGCTTTTCCATACCACACGTATTTATCTGAAGAACGATTACCCCATCATAATAGTCTACAATTAGACCAGGTAAACCGTCTTCTTCCGCGTTCACAAGACGAAAAGAGTTAGTGCCCTCTTTAAAAACAAGAGCTTTTCTTAAAGAAAATGCAGCGGAAATCTTCTCTTGAAGGACTTCCTTAATTGGTTTTTTTTCATAAGAAAGAATTCTTCCACAAAGAGAATTCTCCTTATGAAAATAGGCCAAAGCTAAAAATTGTCCTTGAGAACTATAAAGAGAAGCTAACTCTCCTGGAGCTAAATCTTCAGAAAAACGATCAATAGCACCTGAAAATATCCAAGGATGGTTATTTTGCAGAACAAAACGTTCCTTATCCTTCTTTAAAAAAACCTTTTTTTCTTTCATAACTATACAATGCTAAGTGGTTTGGACACACTTTTTGCTTTTTCTTTTTTAGCTAGTGGCGCTACAACCTTACCAATGACGTCGTAATCAGCAACATCTGTTATTTCCACTTGATAAAACTCTCCAAAAGCTTTCACCTTTCTACCATCATTGATAATCACCTGACCATCAATTTCTGGACATTGCCCATAGTGCCTTCCTCTCATTAAAAACTGAGATTCCGGGTGATACCCTTCGACTAAAACAGGAAGAGTCTTACCAATCCACTTACGATTCTTTTTGCGGACCATTTCCAGTTGAAGACGAGCAAGTGTTTGATAACGTCTTTCCTTAACATCTTCAGGAACATGATCTGGATACTCTGCTGAAGCCGATTCTTTTTCTAAAGAGTATTTAAAAATACCAATATTATCTAAAGAAAACTCCTTAACAAAAGCAACAAGCTCTTCAAATTGCGCTTCTGTCTCACCTGGAAATCCAACCATAAGACTTGTTCTAATGACAATGTCTGGTATCTCGCTTCTTAACTTGCGAATGATATCTTGTATCTGCGCTTTAGAAGTTTTTCTTTTCATAGCCTTTAGAATATCATCATTAATATGCTGAATAGGCATATCCAAATAGCGACAAATTCTAGAGTCTTTTTTAATAACTGCAATTAAAGCATCCGTAATTTCATCGGGATAAAGATAAAGTAACCGAAGCCAAAAAGTAGAAGTAACAGACGTCATTTTCTCAAGTAAAAACTCAAGTCCTTTTTTCTCCTTAGTTTCTTTACCAAAATCACCTAAGTCTTGCGCAATTAAAATGATTTCCTGAGCTCCTTGATCTAAAAGAAGAGTAAACTCTTTCATAACCTGTTCTACAGATTTACTTTTTAAAGGCCCTTTGATTTTAGGAATAATACAAAATGCGCACTGCTTGGCACATCCTTCGGCTATTTTCAGGTATGCATAATGTTTGGGAGTTGAAATCTGTCTTGGAACTTCACCTTGTTGCAAATAACTTCTAGCTGTTGTAACAGCTTCACCAGCCTCACCTGCTTCAATAGCTTCGAGAATCTTTTCGACGTCTCCAGAACCCAAATAATAATGGATATCCGAAAAACGTTGCGTAAGTTCGTCTTTATGCTTTTGCACCATACAGCCAGTAACAACAATTTTGGCTCCTGCTTTTTTTTCTTTTGTAAGAAGTTCTATAGACTCACAAGACTCTTCTCTAGAAGACGCTAAAAAACCACACGTATTTACAACAAGAAAATCAGCTTCCTCTGCTTTTGAGGTCGCCTCATACCCAGCTTTTAAAAGAATACCAATCATCACCTCTGTGTCTACAAGGTTTCTTGCACACCCAAGACTGGTGAAATGAATTTTATTTCCTTTTGTTATTTCCATAATTCAACCCCTATTTTAGACGAAGAATCATACACTAACATCATAAATAAATTCTAGAAAAAATGCCCCAATCGCCAATCAGAATATATTTGTTGACATTGCTAGCTCCAAAAAACTACTATGACTCAAAAAAAAGGAGATTCCCATGTATAAATATTTGACACTTCCCTTCTGCGCACTTTCATTTAGTCTGCTTGCCACCGACTATTCTTTTTTAAATGAAGACACTTTCGCTGAACAAAATAAAATTTGGCATTTCGAATCAGACTACAGTAAAATAGGGGCTGCAAACTTCACAACGCACGGAGTTTCCGGCTCAAAACTACACTACTCAGAAGGCAACGCCTCGATGTATTTTAGCCATTTCTTAAATCAAGAAAATGCTTTAACATGGCAACTGGGTGCCAACTACACAGATATCAACTGGGATAAAAACCCAGCCTTCACAGGAAATAACTATGTTTACGGAGTAACCTCTTTAAGCTGGATTTCTCATTCCGTCGAAAAATGGAGATGGGTTATCAACGGCGGGGTCTCAGTAGATACAAAAACTTTTAATTTCGGCAAATCAGCCGTATACTTTACAACACTCTGGGGTAGACATCAAATACGAGACCATATCGGGGTGCATGTCGGCTTTTTTGCTTACTACGGCGCTCTCAATGGATATGTGCTTCCTATTTTAGGTGCTGATTTTTGGCTTAGTCCTAAATGGGAAATCAGAGCTGTCTTTCCTTTAGACGCATCGATTAGCTACCACATTACGAAAAGCTTGACGACTTCTTTATTTGCCACTTCGATGGGAGGCCCTTACCGTTTCCCTAGAAGAGCCCACGGAGGGAGTGGAAAATATGAAGATGCTATTTTTAAAGTATACTCGACTTCAACAGAGTGGGACATAAACTACGCCTTAAAAAACACATTTTCTGCAGGACTTGGAATAGGCTACGACTACGGGGGCTGGATTCAGATTGCAGACTCGGATAACCGCCACAAAAAATACTATAATTTTAATGGAGCACCCTACGCGAGGGTTTCAGCTTCTTTAACATTTTAAAAACGAAAAGGACATAAAAAGGATTTAAACTATCCTTTTTATGTCCGTATAATAGACCTACGACTCTAAAGAAAATGACTTTACAAAAGCTGTGTAACTAGCCTCATCATAGTTTTGGACTTCACACTCCATGGCCATTACATAAAGCTGATTTCTAATCATGACAGCAACCCCTTTAAAGTATATTCCCCCTGATCTAATAAAAAAATCAAGGCCCTCATGCCCTTGGACTAAAACAAGATCAGCAGAAAGAAGTTGATTTTCTGCATTATGTGTTAAAATACCATTTAAAAAAGCCTCTAGACTCATTCTTGCAAAGTTTTCATCAACATAATCTGGATATTGAGCGACAAGAAGCATGTAAATAGTCTTATCATCTGAAGAAGAAGACACATATGCATCATACTGCAAATCAAATCCTTCACCCTCTAATTGCATCTTCTCTGAAACTCTTTGTGGAGCTCCTGGAAACTGCATAGAACAATTGCCGTGTGTAATATCTGTTAATTCTACATCTTGATCTTCCATTGATTCAGAAGAAAATCCTAGAGGGCTCATCGCAAACAAACAACCTCCAAGCACGCCCATTATCATATTTCTCATAATACCCTCTCTAAAACACATTAAAATTAGTTAACAACAAAATCATTTGTAAAACAACAAACACTCCAACTATTGCAATTAAAAAATTGCAAAAAGCTCTTCCTATGGAAAACTCTTGCACTTCAGCTATTGATAAAATCAAAAGAACGACCACCCAAAAACCTAAAATGCTCTGTATCAAAGAGAAAGAAAGTAATACGATAAGATCAAATCGGGTTACTACAATATCGGCACAGTCAACACAAAAAACCATTTTCCGAAAAACAATCAAAAAAATCGTTAAAACAAGCAAAAGAAAAACGCTAGGAACATGGGACCAAGACACAGCAGCACGAAGAGCTAAAAAAGAAGACTTCCCACCTAGCCATTTTCCAACAACAAAAAGCAGTCCACTCATAACAAGAAAGGTAATGACGCCAAGAAAAGGGGCCGCAATCAAAGCTCCTAGAAAAAAAAGAGGAGTAACGAGAAAAGCATTAGGAATTACATATAATATAAGCAACAGCCCATATAAAAAAGATAGAACCCCAAATCCAAGCCTAGGATTGTGTTCTACAATGGATCTTATCGTCTCCCTTGGGCTTCTCCACATAGAGACCCATGGATTTACTTGCAACATCATCATCACATCCTATTATTTAGCGTCCGATGACTTTATATTATAAATACCATATTAATGTTGCAAGAAATAATTTTAATTAATTCAAAAACTAATAATCATCAAACTCATCTTCAAACAAATCATCATAGTCAGATTCCTCTTCAAAAACAACAACTCCCTCCTCTAATTCCTCTTGTGTTTGATCTGCTTGTAGTAAAGAAAAGCTGTGAAAAAGCGAAACAACTCCGAAAAAAAAGAATCCAAGAAACCTCATAAAATAAAACTCCTTATCAATGTTAGACAAGGTCAGAGAATTCCATAAAAAGGCATTTTTTACCAATCTCTATTTCCCTTCACTGAATTAAAAACAAAAAACCACTTGACAAAACAAACAAAGTTAATTATATAATTACAATTACAAGATGTTTTTTAAACAAAAGGATAATTATGAAGGCTCAGTTTAAAAAAATGAGAAACTATAACCAAAGAAGAAGTTCTAAAGAAATTCGAGAAATTAAATTCGAGCTAAAAAATTTAAGCAGCACAATTAAAGAAAATGCTATTTCCTTGATTCAATGCATCGAAGAAGGATCGACAGAAAAATCGTACGTGTTTTCTAAAAAAACAAAGGAAGATTTGGATCAACTGGGACCTAAAATGGAAAAAATAGCGTCTCAAATCGGCATCCCTTTTCCAAAAATAGTCCACTCTTTACTAGATAGCCTAGAAAAAATAGTGACTACACACGAAAAAACCCCACCATCACCTTTTTACAGCTCTGTGGATCGAGGCAAGATTCGATCCTGTCAAATAGAAATAACACGACTAGATAAAGCCTTACGTAACCGGGGGGCAGCTTAAGATTTTTAAGAACATGCCTTACAATTTCTCCTTAAAAAATAAAGAGAGGTCTTCATAAAGAAAAGAAAAACCACTTTTTAATAATTTTACAGGTGAAATTCGTAAAGAACTTAAGATAAGCTCCCTGTTTTTCTCCCCCAAAAGAATCCATTTGGGAATAAAGAAAAAAGAAGGTCTCTTTAAGCTCTTTGCTAAGATATTTGTAAAAACACCTTGAGGAATCGGATTGGGAGTAACAAAATTAATAGGTCCCTGAATATCTTCTTTGGTAATAACATGGTAAATGCCTGAAAGAACATCCTCTAACGCAATCCAAGAAATATACTGTTTCCCATCCCCCAGTCGCCCTCCTAGTCCCATTAAAAAAATGGGGAGTATTGCCTTTAAAAAACCACCTTTTTTAGATAAAATAAAACCAAATCGCAACTGTGCAGATCTTCCTTTGAAACAAGAAGACGCCCTTTCCCATTCAACGCAAAGACTAGAAAGAAAACTCTTTCCTGGTGGGCTATTTTCATTTTGACAACTATATGATGAAGAATAGTACCCAATAGCCGAGGCTGATATAAATACCTTAGGAGGATAGGTTAGTGCATTTAATGAAGTGACAAGATCTCTAGTTCCATCAATCCGACTTTCCCAAATTCTCTGTTTTTTTCTTTTCGTCCACAAACCCGACGAAATACTTTCTCCGGCCAAATGAATCACCACATCAAACCCTTCAAGACTTTCGGAGTTTCCTCTTGCGTAAGAAACCACTGTACATCCCTTACTTTTTAAAAAAGTCGATAAGGCGCTACCAACAAGTCCACTAGCGCCTGTAATTAAAACACGGAAAGGTGAATCATTCATAAGAAGACTTTACTTTTGCATAACGAGCTAAAGCTTCTTCTCTTGCTATTTTATGATCAACTATAGGAAATGGGTAATTTAGACCAAGCGTAACACCTGCAGCTTTTAATATCTCACGGGGGGCTTCTATAGGTCTATGAATCCATTTAGCGGGAAGATCAGCTAACTCAGGAACATATTTTCTTACATAATTTCCTAAAGGATCAAACTTCTCGCCTTGTGAGGTGGGATTAAAAATACGAAAATAAGGCGCTGCGTCTGCTCCGCAACCAGCAGCCCACTGCCATCCAAAAATATTGTTTGGAAGATCTGCATCTACAAGACAATCAAAAAACCAAGATTCTCCCGCTTTCCAATCTAACCCTAAGTCTTTTACAAGAAAAGAAGCTACAATCATTCTAACGCGGTTATGCATCCAGCCTGTTTCTTTAAGTTCTCTCATCCCTGCATCGACGATAGGATATCCGGTATTACCCTCTTGCCATTTTTTTAAAAACTCCTGATTAGTACTCCAGCTAAAATTTTTAAACTCAGGTCGCAGAGGTTCTGTTTTGGTTTCTGGAAAAAAGTGAAGTAAAGTTGCTGCAAACTCCCTCCAAATAAGCTGTCTTAAATAAGGCTGAGAGTCTTTATGCGCCAATGCGTGCCAAACAGTAAAAGGCGAAATTTCGCCAAAATGCAGATGAGCAGATAACTTAGAGGTCCCTGTTTCTGCAGGAAAATCCCTTAAAACAGGATACTTGTCCACCTTAGAGGAAAACTCCTTTAAAGCCAGTAAAGCCCCTTTCTCTCCAGGACTCCATGTGTCTCCATAACGAGAAGAAAAATCAACTTCTTCTAATAAATCAGATGAAATTGCAAAAGGACATTTTGGTAAATTTTGGGGTAAAGCAAACGATCTTCTTGGAGCAGCTTCCTTCAAAACCGCATTTAAATAAGGGGTAAAAACCTTATACGGAGTTCCCTTAGGAGTAAAAATAGAACCAGGAGGGAACATAAAATTCCCAGAAAAAACCTCTCCCCTACATCCTATCTTACTTAACTCCTTCAATAAAGCAGATTCCTTTTGCAAAGACCCCGGCTCATAATCTCTATTCCAAAAGACGGTATCGACTTTATATTTTTTAATAAGTTCAATAAGCTCTTTTTCAGAGCCCTTTTTTATAAAAAGTGTAGAACCCAGGTTTGTAATATCCTGAGCTAAAGACTCCAGGGAAGCATGAAGCCACCTTTTAGAAGCGGATGCGCCCTGAAAATTTTCCTCATCGTATAAATACAGTAAAATCATGGGAACGTTGCGATGAATGGCAGATAAAAGAGCTTGATTATCACGTAATCGAAGGTCCTTTCTAAACCACACAATAGAAGTGGACATATTTATATTAACCTTTACTTTGATTGAAAAAGTGCAGACTAGAAATCTGCACTTGAAAGAACTTATTTACAGCAACCATCCTTTTCTTTGGAGCAGCTACTTTTTTCTGTTGAACAACAATTTTTATCTTTGCAGCACGGGCAATTGCAAGGGCATCTTTTTTTACAGCAGCAAAGATGCTTTAAACTCCACAATCCCGAAAGACCTACGATAGAATAAACAACACGGCTAGCCATGCTTGTATTCCCATTTAAAAGAAACGCCACTAAATCAAATTGAAAAAAGCCCCAAAGGCCCCAATTTAACGCACCAATGACTGTCAAAGCCATAGCTACCAGTCCAAGATACTTACACTTCATATACTCTCCTACATGAAAAAAAATTAAAAATACTCATCTATTCTTAATAGTAAAATATTTTCCATTTAAAATCCAAACAAAGAGCATCTCTAAGAACGAGTTGCTAAGATCTGATCGATTAATTTTTTATTAAGGCAAAAAGGCAATCCCCTAACAGCCCTCCCCCTATCTAAAAGCTCTTCTACAATTTTTATACGAACTTGCACATGTAAGTACTTCCGTAATAAAGGTAAATCCTTAGACAAACTCAAAGAAGAATCGCTGAGTTTGTACCCTTCTTGTTTAAGCTTCCGATAATAGTCTTCAATTTTTCGAAGCCTCTGCTCCCATAATTTTTGTATAGCCTGTTCTTTTTTTGCAATCGCCAGCTCTTCCTTTTTTTTCTTTAGTGTTTGAATTTTCTCATCCAAATCATCAAACTTTGACAAGTTACTTATCTCTCGCTCTTTCCAGAGCAACCCCTCTTCTAAAGCAATCACCTTCCTCTCCAACAATCCATCAGAAATAGAGGTCACTTTTTCAATTGCGGAGTTTAATAAAGATTGAGCCGCATCAATAAGCGACGTTCCTTTATTAAATTCAGGAGCCCTTTCTACAATATAAGAGATCACGTCCTGATCAAAAGGAACGCCCCAATTTTTCTCCTCTAAATAATGACGCAAGGATCTTTCCATTTCCTGAGACGTCATAGAAGGCACCGTTACTACGTTAAATCTACGATGTAAAATAGCCGGCTTATCCTTTAAAAAAATCTCATATTCAGCAGCAGTTGTCGCCCCTATGACATATTTAAAATCTTCGCAAAAAGTTTTAATCTGCTCTCCAGAAGCGTTACCTAGAGATTGGTTCTCCTTGAAAAGAGCATGAAACTCATCAAAGAAAAATACAATTGTGTTTTTATATTTTTTAAAATCATCTTGAATAGAGGAAAGAGAGTTGCCAAAAGTACTAAACTCCGAGGCATTGCACGAAAACACCTGAGGATCCTTTATAAAAGCGCAGCTTTTTCCAGCAGAAAGCTGCTCTGTAAAAGACTTGATCAAATACGACTTGCCGACACCAGGCTCCCCAACTAACAAAACTCCCTTCTTAGCTCTAAAAGAATTTTCAATTTGCTCCAAAATATCTTTTCTTGGATAAACAGGTTCATTTTCACTGAGTCGATCAATAGATAAATTAGTAAGCCCTGGATAATCAACAGGGCAAGGCTTCCAATATTTTTCATAAGCTATCAAAGCCACAACCAAGCATGCAACAGCCGTCAAAGTAATCACTGCAGCTGGAACCATAAATTCAATATACGAATAAATAAGCCCAAAAATAATAAGAGGATAGGAAAGGAGCTTCATGTACGTTTCTAACTTATTATTAGCCATATAAGCATCTAGTTCTCCACCACCCCCACCGTATTTTGGAATTTTTTTTCTTATCAGCTCATTAATCCCTAGCACAGCAATCATGTTGCCGAGTACATTATGCAAAAAATGTTTAGCCTCAATAAAAAATTGCTTACGAAGTGATTGACCTTCTTTATCTAATCCATTTTTTAAAGCTGTTTCTTTTATTAATCCCTGAAGCTGAAATAATTCTTCTAACCCTTTAATCGAAAGATCGTTAAAAAACTCCAAAAGAGATTTATCTTCCAATAAATTCAAAGAACGCTCTAAATAAACGTCCAATTGTTCAGCATCATCTATTTCAAGTTGTTTTAAAAATACTTGCAAGCTTTCTTTCGGTACTTTAGCCAAAAAAGACTGCATACGCCATGCTGATACAGTATACCGACTAGAAAGCTGAAAAGCCTTTCGCAGGGAACAACATTCGTTAGCATTCAAACAGCTTATCTTAGAAAGATCGCTAACTTTTTGCTCTAATTCACTATAGCCAGACCGAAACGTAAAGGTCAAATTCGAGAAAGAAACGCTACTAAAAGTTAAAAAAGATAATGAATTCAAAAAAACCTCAAAGTAAAAGACGAGGGATAATTATACTAAAAAACCACAACGGTGTCAAAAAAAAACATAAATATTCAACATAAACAACAAGGCATCTAAACAATTACCACTAACACCGTTTCATTTTATTTATAATAATTTTCTATTAAACTTTTCACTTGACCTCAACTACTTTCTGTTTCCGCTTGGTTATCGTAATTAAAAATTAAATCACTAGAAAACAAAAACACCTGTACACTAAGAAATACTCCATGCTATATTACAAAAAACACATTTAGCATAAAAAATCATGCAAAGAAGACTCTTAAATACGTTTGTTTTTTTAACCAGAAAGCTGTTTCTTTTTGGAATTTCTCTTTTTTTTGTAATTACAATCACATTTTTTTTGATGCATGCGATTCCGGGAGATCCCTTCACTCAAGATAAAGCTTTACCAGAAGAAATTTTACAATCTATGCGAGCTTACTTCGGGTTAGATAAGCCTCTATTTTTTCAATATATCGCTTACCTTAAAGGAATTTGTCTCTTTGACCTAGGACCTTCTTTAAAATACCAAGGAAGAGCGGTATCTGAAATTATCTTAGAAGGATTTCCTGTTTCCCTTATTCTTGGACTCGAAGCTCTTTTTCTATCGATTGCAGTAGGCCTTACTCTTGGATCCTTTTCTGCTTTAAAACAAAGTAAATGGCAAGATAAAGCCATCATCATTTTTTCCACCTTAGGGCTATCTATCCCCAGCTTTTTACTTGCAACTTTATTGCAATACATCTTTGCAATGAAACTAAATTTTTTCCCTGTCGCAAGGTGGGGATCCTTTATGCAATCAGTTCTCCCCGCTCTTTCTTTAGCGGCACTACCAACTTCCTTCATCGCCAGACTCTCTAGGGCCAATATACTTGAAGTACTAAAGCAAGACTATATCCTCACAGCTCAAGCAAAAGGGCTTTCTGCTTTTCAAGTATTACGAGTTCATGTGTTAAAAAATGCTTTCATTCCTGTTGCTGCTTATCTAGGACCTTTAACAGCATCAATTTTAACGGGAGGATTTGCAGTAGAAAAAATCTTTGGCATCCCAGGCCTCGGGCAATGGTTTGTTTTAAGCATCATGAATCGAGATTATACTGTAATTATGGGGACAACTATCTTTTACAGTGCAATCTTAATGGCGTGTGTGTTTATTGTTGACCTATTTTCGACCTTTTTAGATCCTAGGATCGCAAAAGAACATGAATTGGATCTTTTTTAATGGAACCTTCGATAAACCTCTCGAGCCCCTCTAAAGTTTTCTGGAAAAACAAACTGTGCGTTTTAAGCATGTTCACTTTGCTTTTATTAATATTTTTTGCGCTTATTGGCCCGTTACTGACCCCATATACTTACTATGAAACACATTTACCATTAAAAAACACCCCCCCTTGTTCCACTTTTTGGTTTGGTAGTGACGAACTCGGCCGAGATATCTTCACGCGAATTTGGTGGGGTACTCGCATCTCTTTATTTGTGGGGGTTGGGGCCTCTCTTATAGATCTTATTATTGGTGTTCTATTTGGAGCCTTTGCGGCTATGATTGGAGGTAAGACCGAAGAATTTCTTATGCGCCTCATGGATATACTCTACTCTATTCCTTATCTTCTTGTTGTCATTTTACTTTCAGTAATTATTGGGCCAAGCTTGCTATCTATTTTAGTTGCCCTGACTTTTACAGGATGGATTGGTATGGCTCGTATCGTACGAAGTCGTATTTTACAAGTAAAACAACTAGACTTTGTCAAAGCAGCTAAAGCGCTTGGAGCTAGTAATAAAAGAATCCTTTTTTCACATCTTATTCCCAACTGTTTAAACCAAATCCTTGTAACAATTACGCTAACGATTCCGTCGGCTATCTTTGCTGAAGCATTTTTAAGCTTTTTAGGGCTCGGTGTTCAAGCGCCCATTGCAAGTCTTGGAACAATGGCAAATGATGGATTAACTGCGCTTAAAGCGTATCCTTGGAGATTGTTTTTTCCAGCTGGGTTTATTACAGTTCTCATCCTTTGTTTTTCTTTAATTAGCGAAGGCCTTCGTAATGCTTTTGATTCCCGGTCCGTCTAATGGAAAATCTCATTAAAGTAAAAAACTTAGATATTGGTTTCATAGACAAAGGCCAAACCCTGCATGAAGCTGTTCAAGGAGTATCATTCTCTATAAAAAAAGGAGAAATTATAGCCCTTGTCGGAGAAACTGGATCGGGGAAAAGTGCTATAGCAAAGTCTTTGCTGCGTCTTTTGCCTAAAGAAACAACCAAACTAAACGGCGAAATCTTCTTTGAAGGAGTCAACCTACTCCAGTTACGAGAAAAACAGATGCAATTAGTACGAGGAAAAGAGATAAGCATGATCTTCCAAGATCCGATGAGTTCTTTAAATCCTACTATGAAAATCGGCAAACAAATCCTAGAAAGTTATTTAAAGCTACACCCTAAAACAAGTAAAAAAGCAGCAGAGTCTTTAGTTACCAAACTACTAAACGAGATCGGCGTAACGGGGGCTTCACATAGAATTAAAGAATACCCCCATACCTTAAGTGGGGGAATGAGACAAAGAGTCATGATTGCAATGGCCCTTATCACAAATCCAAAACTACTTATCGCTGACGAACCAACTACAGCACTTGATGTAACTATTCAGGCACAAGTTTTATCCTTAATTAAATCAGCACAAAAAAAAACTGAAATGAGTATTTTACTCATCACTCATGATCTTAGTATTGTTGCGGGTTTTTGTGACAGAGTACTTGTGATGCAACAAGGTAAGATAGTAGAATCCGGCTCTGTAGAAGAAATTTTCTACGAACCTAAACACCCCTATACAAAACAGCTCATTGAAAAAACTCCTAAATTAGATCGACAATTCTCTCCAATAAACTCATCGCCAAGTCAAAAGACGCACCCACTCCTTACAATCAAGCAGCTAACCAAAGAGTTCCCTTCGAAAATCGGCACTTTAAAAGCCCTGAGAGGAATTGATCTATCTATTGTTAAAGGAGAAACCCTAGGCCTTATCGGAGAAAGCGGCTCAGGAAAATCGACGTTTGGAAAAATCCTAGCTAGCCTTGAAAAAAACACAAGCGGAACTATTTTTTTTGAAAATGAAATCCTAGAGTCTTTAGATCGCCAAACAAAAAGTAAAAATATACAGATGATTTTTCAAGACCCGTATTCTTCTTTAAACCCCAGAATGAATATAGAAAACATTTTAAAAGAACCTTTCATTATCCATAAAAAGCCTTTTTCAATAGAAACAATTACGAACCTACTTGCTCTTGTTCATCTACCTAGCTCTTATTTACGCCGATTTCCTCACGAATTAAGTGGAGGCCAACGACAACGTATTGGTATTGCTAGAGCCTTATCGCTAAATCCTAAGTTACTAATTTGTGATGAACCTATTTCTGCTCTTGATCACATAACTGGAACGCAAATACTGGAGCTTCTTCAAAAGCTGCAAAAAGAAATTAAATTAACGATCTTGTTCATATCCCATGACCTTAGAGCTGTTCAATCCCTCGCTACAAGGCTTGCCGTCTTATATCTTGGAAATATAGTAGAGCTAGGAAAAACTGAAGATATTTATAAAAACCCTTTACACCCCTATACCAAAGCACTGATTTCAGCCATCCCTGTAGCTGATCCCAAGATAGAAAAAAAACGCGCTAAAATCATTTTAGAAGGAGAAATTCCGAATCCCCTTGAAAAAACAAGAGGGTGTGCTTTTGCTTCTAGGTGTCCTTTTGCTGAAACAATATGCCGCGAAACGCCCCCCCTATATAAAGAAGTCTTACCTGGAAGATTTGTGTCTTGCCATCTAGTAAACTAACTACTTTACTATTACATCAAAAAGGAATTTCATGCTCAGCACCCTTAATTACTTACGAATAGAACCTCCCTTAGCTTTCCACCGAGAAAACCTTGACCGAACAGTAAAAGTTTTCACATATTTTAAAAATTCATTAAATGAAGAAGAACTACCCTTAGTTATATTGGACAATCTACATGTTTTTTTTAAAGAAATGCAGGAAAGTTATCTCTTTCTACGAAGAAGGTCTTCTGTTTCTTTTGAAGAAACACGTCTTTACGAACATGCAAGAAAATGGCTTGTTATCAGGCCAAGAGAAAACCGAGTAGTAACAGATCCCTGCCTGATTGAAAAAAAAATCAAAAAACAATTACAAATGGCCGAGAACCATCGCTCGTTACAACAACACCAACCAAATACGGCTTTTAGATATCAAAAAGCGGATGAAACAATCCTTTTTACAAAAGCAATTCATCCGACATCCGAAAACCTAGCCATCTCTATAGGAACCTGCCAAGCAAAAGGATCTAAACCTACTCAAGAAGACAGGCTTGTCACCTCGTATTTTACTATAAGAACATTAGAGGGCTTAACTCATCAGCTACTTCTTACTGGAGTGTTTGACGGTCACAAAGGATCCAAAGCAGCTGCTTATATGCAAGGCTACCTTCCCTTAACACTGTCACAACAACTCTCTTTTTTTTTAGAGAAACTAGAAAACAATAGAACCCTTTCTAGTCGGGTGATTTGGAATGCTTTAAAGCTAAGCTGCGTTAAATTAAGCGATGAATTACGCGAAATCAACATACAAGCCGGCACAACTGCCTCTTTTTCTTTACTCATAGATGGGGAAGATCTTTGGCTCGCTAACCTTGGTGACTCAAGATCTTTTATAGCAAGCTCCGAAAAAACAATCCAACTCAGCGAAGATATGCTAGCAAAGTTTAATTTCCCTCTACACTTAACGGAAGAAGAATTTACTAGAGCTGAAAGCCGATTTAAACAAAGAGAAATCAACACATCAAATTCGTTTGAAAAAAGCATTTGGAAACGTGGTGGTTTTGTACGTAACACAAGAGTCAATGGCAGCCTTCAACCTGCTCGAGACATTGGCAAATCTGACTGCCAAGCAGGAATAAGCTCTAGGCCCAAAATCACAAAAATTTCACTATCCAACTCTTTTTGGCAAGAAGACGCCTGTTTTTTAGTTCACGCCTCTGATGGCCTTTGGATCGAAGCTAAAACAAATCAAGTAGCTGAAGCTGTTTGCCAAGACAAAAGTAAAGACCCTCAAAAAATAGCGGAAAACCTTGTTTATTCGGCCCAATTGGCAGATGATTTTGATAACGTCTCCGTACTTGTTTTAAAAATTGATCTTTGCGCATTACGGACTCTCAAAAAACGCACATCACCCTACGAATACTTCCCTTGAAAAAGGATTTAAAAAAAAGCAATTTTTTAAATAAAAACTTTGACCCTAAATCATTTTTTTGATAGACAATGGATCAAACAAAGCGTTTTTTAAAAAAACCTTTACAAGGAAGCAAGGGGAAATGCCTAAAAAGCTCACGACAGAACCTTCACCAGACAATTCTTCTGATAATTATTCCAATAATTTCTGGGCAAAGACGACAGAAAACAGTCTCTTTTCTACTCCATCATCCTACTCCTTGAACCGAAAAAAAAACCATCTTTCTCAAAGTTTCCTTCACCCTGTCGATGAATCTCCAGACTTCCATGATCCTTATTCTAATTTAAGCTTATTTTTATCTGATAAAATTAAAAAAGAAATACAACAAACAGAGCGCTCTTCCACCAAAGAAGGAGGGATTGTCCAAAAATGGACTCTCAAACTACAAGAAGAACTGTTAAAAAAAATCACGCCAGAGTTTCAAAAAAAATTCCCTCAATATAGATTAGGTGTCACAGCTGTAAAAAAAATCTGGGAAAAAGTGCTTTTTTACACACAACAAATCCAAGATAAAGCCGGAGCAATTGGTCCTGACGGAAAATTAAACGTCAACTTCTTCATCCAAGAAAACCTAAAACAATACTTCCAGCAAAAGGCTCTTTCTTTTTTAAATCCCTATCAATTTGCCCATCAAATTGCTTCTAAAATGAGCGAATGCATTGCTACGTTAGAAGGCACAAAACCCAAGATAGACCTTCTCACTCAAACTGTTTGGTCTTTGCAAAAACACCTTTTGAATACCTATCCTCTTTCTGGCTTTAAAACCCCTTACGACGACTTTGATCAAATAGATAGTCTGATCGTAAAAACGATCTTAGAGACAACCGCAAAACATCCCTACATAGGAATGCTAGACCTAGAACATAAAACTAAAGAAGCTCTTCAAGCGCTACATGACCTACCAAATCTTTCTTCTGGTGAGACCTTAACTTGCAGTATCTTTGCTATATTAGCAGAGAAACTTTATGCCTCTTCCTCTTTTCACATTCTTTTTTTTACAGAACAAAAAGAAGCTATTCACAACTTTATCAAAAAGCACAGCTCATTTTATAAGGACACGATTACATCTCCTCAATTGCCAGACCTAGTCAGAAGACTTACAGCACTCTACGCGCTAGCTAGCCAGCTCCCGAAAAACATAGACAAAAGCATCTTCTATCAAGCAATCAAAGCAAGTATGACATCTACGCTAGAAAAACCAGATTTAGAACAGTGTGTCTATGCATTTATTTCTGCAGAGCTTTGGCTTGTCAAAGGATCAAACGAAGAAGAAATCCTATCTATTATTTATGAAGCATACAAAAACACCTCCCACCTTCCTTGCTTAAACCAAAAAGAAAAAGAACTGTTAGAAATTGTGATCTGGAAAACATTAAGCGAAAGTGAAGGATTTTTAGAAAAACTCCCCTACCGCATAGGACAAAAAATTGAAGAAGAAATTGCTCACATCTTAATTAATGCCCCATCAAAGAGTTTTTCTACTATCGTGCAAGAAACAGTGGAGTTTTTTAAAAAAGCAAAAGAACTTACAAAACACAAAAAATGGGAAGAATCAGAAAGGAAAATACATCTATGGTGTTTACAAGGGGACATGCTCTGTAGATCAATTTCTATTAGCCTAGACACTCCGTTAGCTAAACTGATTCAAGATAAATGGAATAGGGAAGGAACGTCTATCCATCACTTTTCTTTTGTATACGAAACCTCTCAAGAATTCTTAAAAAAATTCCCTTCTACAACAATCTACATGGCTGAGCTAAATGCCAGAACCTGGACGTTATATAAGTACATGTGGTTTACTTGTTTTTCTAGAAAAGATGAGTCTACCTTCGATCGCTTTATAAAATGGCATATTTTCTTCTTTAAAAATATTGAAACCACGCAAGAAGAGCTGATAAAAAAACTAGAAGAAACCTGCAAAAAATGCCTTCCTTTAATTCCATTCGATCACAAATATGTCCTTTCCCTAATAACTTCTCTCCAAGAAAGTAAATACGCCTAAGATCTATACGGAAAATTTCATCCAAGTAACGCCTCTGATTCAGCTCATTCAAACAGCAACTAAAAATTTAAAAAGCATCAGAAATAATTCAAGTAAAATAGATTTAGAGAGCTATAAAAAAAATCAATACAAATAAAGATCTATAATAACATCTTTTACTAAAGATTCTCATAAATTCACGATAAAAAAAGCCAAACAAAAGACATTCATTTGGAAGTTTTAATATATTTTGCGATTAATTCGCTTTTCCTTTATTTTCTTGAAAATCCTAGTTAAAAAACACAGGGAACTAAAAAATGTCTATTAAGCAAGTTGAGCCAAAAAGGATTTTTGACATTTGCTTTAGTCTATTGGTATTTATTTTTGGGTGGCCTATATTCCTTTTCATCGCCTTATTAATTAAATGCACCTCAAAAGGTCCCTGCTTATACGGCAGTAAACGAGTAGGCCTCCATCAAAAACCATTTACTTGTTGGAAATTTCGTACGATGGACAAAGAAGCAGAAGCTCTTCTTAAGCTCCATTTAGAAGAAAGCCCTCAAGCTATGATGGAATGGAAAAATAGTTATAAATTAAAAAATGATAGACGGATCACTGCAATAGGTAAATGGTTAAGAAAATCTTCTTTAGATGAACTCCCCCAGTTTTGGAATGTATTAAAAGGTGATTTAAGCATAGTAGGACCAAGGCCTATCACAGACGAGGAAGCTAAACTATTTTTAGAAAAAAAAGGAGAAAAGATGTTCTCGATCCGGCCTGGGTTAACAGGACTTTGGCAAACTTCAGGCAGGAACAATCTATCTTATAAAGAACGCTTAGAACTCGAAGAAAAATATATTGATACGAGATCGTTTGGTCTAGATCTGCTTCTTATTATCAAAACAGTGCCTCTTATGATTTTTCCTAAGGGAGCTTTTTAGCATGGCCGATACTGTTTTAGTCATAGGTGGCGCTGGGTATATTGGAAGCCACCTTTGTAAGGCTCTAGCCCAGGCTGGATACAACCCTATTACGTATGACTCTCTTGAAACGGGCAATCTTTCCTCTGTAAGGTACGGACCTTTTATAAAAGGGAATGTTTTAGATCTACAGCTACTTATTTCAACATTAAAAACCTTGCAGCCTACTGCAATATTTCATCTTGCGTCCTATACAAATGCAAGAGCTAGCAAAGAAGAGTCCCAAAGCTATTTCACTAACAACCTACTAGGAACCTCCACTTTGTTAGAAGCTATCAACAAATCACCTGTCCCTTACCTTTTATTTTCTAGTAGCGCCTCTATCTATAAGAACAACCCAAACGCCTCTTTAAAAGAAACAGATCCGCTAGAGCCCACCTCTCCCTATGCCCAAACCAAATTTTCTTCCGAAAGGCTTATAGAAGCATTTTGTAAAACACATCCTACTCAATATGCTAATCTACGATATTTTAACGTTGCCGGTGCTGATCTAGAAAAAGAGATCGGAGAGCTGCACACGCCTGAAACACATCTGATTCCTCTTTTAATTCAAGTTTCGCAAGGAAAAAAAAAGGAATTCGTGCTTTTTGACACACAACATCCTACGCATGACAAAACAGCTCAAAGAGACTTTATTCATGTATGCGACATAGCTAAAGGACATATTGACGCTCTTAATTTTCTGAAAAAGCACAAGACAAATCTGACTATTAATTTAGGATCAGGTACAGGTCACACCATTTTGGACGTATTAACAAAACTACAAGAAAAAACAGGAAAAAAAATACAAATAGTCAAAGCTCCACCTATTCAAGAACCGGCGTCATTAATTGCTAATATAGAGCTCGCTAAAAAACTGATCAACTGGGCACCTAAGCACTCTTCTCTTGATACAATTTTAGAAACAGCACTAAGGTGGCACTCATGAAAAGACTCCCGATCTGGATGAGCTTTACTTGGAGCTGCGTTTTTGCACTAATCGTAAACACCTCATTTTTTCCCTCTATTAAGTTATGGTCCTTTGCCCCTTTTTTAGTCATTCAATTTTATCAAGTAAACTTTACAAAAGCTCTTTGGTTAAGTTTTTTTGCAGGACTTGTAGTTGATGTTTTTTCTTCTCAATTTCCATTTGGTATGATGGCTCTTACACATACCGCAACGACTTTTTTACTCTATGGTCAAAGAAAACATTTTTTTGAGGATAAAACATTTGCTTTCTTTCTTTATACAGCCCTTGTTTCCTCTTTTCTCTCTTTATTTACGATCGTATTTTCAGCTATCTCGAGTAAACAAATTACGGTGACACTACCGCTGCTTATTTCAGATCTACTTATCATGCCTTTTTCGGATGCCCTTTACGGTTTAGTAGCGTTCACTCTACCCTCTAACGCCTATTTTGTTTTTAAAAAGGTCATTCTAAAACGCCATCTCCAAGAGGAAGAAAACACATGAATTATTCGAACATCACGCACGCAGCCATTAAAGCAGCGCAAAAAGCAGGCGCATTCCTTGAAGCACGGTTTAATACCCCTCATACAATCCACTTAAAAGAGGGCAAACAAAATCTTGTGACAGAATGTGATACGATGGCTGAAAGCATCATTTTATCAGATCTACAAAAAGAGTTTCCTTGTCACAACTTTCTAGCAGAAGAAAGCGGTGGAAAAACATCTTCTTCTGACATTTCCTGGGTAATAGATCCTATTGATGGCACGGTAAACTTTGCAAGGGGGATCCCTCACTTTAGCGTCAGCATTGCAGCTTATAAAGAAAATGAGATTCTCTCTGGCGTTATTTTTCATCCGATCACCAAAGAACTCTTTGTTGCAGAAAAAAACAAAGGAGCCTTTCTTAACGGTACACCCCTACTAGTTTCTGAAGTAAAAACAGTAGATTCAGCGCTTCTTGCCACGGGATTTCCTTATAATATTGATCAAAACCCCATGAATACAATCGATGTTCTTTCTTCTTTTTTAAATCGGGGCTGCCCTATTCGTCGATTTGGCTCTGCTGCACTGGATCTAGCCTACGTGGCAGCTGGACGATTTGATATCTACTTCGAAACAGGTATTAAACCATGGGATGTTGCTGCCGGAGTTTTATTAATACAAGAAGCTAAAGGGATGGTTTCTAAATGGAACGGAAATCCCTATAACTTATTAGACGACTCCGATATCTTAGCAACAAATACGATCCTTCACGAGGAAATGGTAGAATTGATTAGAAAAGGAACTTCTTCATGGAATTAATTTCAGGACAGACCCACGCGCAAAAAATCTTAGCCGATTTAAAACAAAAAATCGAACGACTGTCACCTAGAAAACCTGGTCTTGCTTTTATCCGAGTTGGAAACAATCCGGCATCAAAAGTCTACATCCAAATGAAAAAACAAAAAAGCCAGGAAGTGGGAATTCTTTCCTTTGACCAGGAGCTAGAAGAAAACTGCTCTAAGGAAGAATTGATCGATCTTATCCAAAAGCTTAATGTAGATCCTAGAATCGATGGCATCTTGGTACAGCTTCCCCTACCGAAACACCTAGACCCTTTTCTTATCTTAGAGCAAATAGCACCTCATAAAGATGTGGATGGATTTCATCCAATCAACATGGGGAAACTTTTACTAGGACAAACCAATGGCTTTATCCCTTGCACGCCCTTAGGAGTGCATAGACTTCTTGTAGACTCCTCCATTTGTGTTGAGGGGAAACATGTAGTCATTGTGGGAAGAAGCAATATTGTAGGCAAACCGCTAGCCGCCCTTCTTATGCAAAAAAAAGAACACTGCAACGCTACAGTGACCGTAGTACATTCGAACTCAAACAATCTAACGTCTATTTGTAAAGAAGCAGATATTTTAATAGCAGCACTAGGAAAACCGCTGTTTATCACCAAAGAAAAAGTCAAACCAGGTGCTACTATTATTGATGTTGGTATTAATAAGATCACGCCCCCTGGATCTTTTAAACCAGTCCTAGTAGGAGATGTTGATTTTGTAAATGTTGCGCCCTACTGTTCTCATATTACACCTGTTCCAGGAGGAGTTGGCCCCATGACGATAGCGATGCTCCTTTCTAATACACTAGAGAGTTTTACTAAGAGATAAAAAATTCTGACAACCTTTCTCAGAAACTGTTCGAACGTGAATTTAATTCTACCTAGGATTTTTTCTTAGCTAGAAAAAACGATGTCAGTCAAATATTTCTATCTTCAGAATGTTTAAACGCCTAAGGAAGCAGATAAAAAAATCGTTTCCGCTTCTCCTCTGGTAAGACCTCCATGAGCTGCATAAAAATTCTGCTGGAATTTGTGCTTTTCAAACCACCAAACAGCTTCACCTTCATAGGGTAAAACCACCAAGTTACCAACTCGGTCAGTAAAACGCTCTGACACAAGATTTTCTCCAAAAAAACCGTCAGTAATTAAGTCCTGTACCTTATAAACCTCTGCCTTACCTTCCAAGAAAAAAGAAAGCGTTGCCAAAGCTTTTTCCAGATATTCTTCTTTGATGTGAAGAAAAAAATCACGACAAGAACCTGCAGGAACTAATAGATTCCCCTCTTGATTCGTTTTTAACCAATCAACGATCTCTGGGATTTCCTTATTCAAGTAGATTGTTTTTTTAGGGTATACATCGACCATTCCATGGTCGGCTGTAACAAGTACTGCAATTTTCTTCTCTGAAGAATTTAAAAGCAAAAAAAGCTCTTTTTCTAACGTATCCAAGCAGTGCTTAATTGTTTTATCAAAAGGCTTTGAATTAATCCCGTTTCTATGCCCATTAGAGTCAATGTTGGCATAATAAAAAAAAGCGTATTTTTTCTCTTTATCTGCTCCCATAAAAAGCTCTTGGAGGCTTTCCAGTCCTTGCTTTAAATTAAAATACCCAACAGGATGCGCCCCTTTAGTCACTACCTGAGAATAGGGGCTACCGCTAATTCCGACATCCTGGAACACATACGATGTGATATTTTTTTCATGTAAGCGCTCATAAATACTACTAAAAGGAAATAAACTAGAGGGGGTCTCAGTGGAGGAAAGTAACGAGTGTTCAATTTGATCTCCTGCGCAAGAAAAAAGAAGCGGGCTAATAATTTTATCTACCTTAGGCTCATACTGAAACCACTCATAAATACCAGAAGTCCCTACCTCAAGACCTGTATGAATTGTTGTCACATGAGCTGAGGTCGTCGAAGGGAACTGCGTAGTAAGCTTGGAAGCTAATCCTTTATTTATAAATCTTTGCAAAAACGGATGTTCTTTATAGCGATTCAAAAAACGCCACCCAAAAGCATCTAAGAAAAAAAGAATCACACCATCATAAGGCCCTTTATCTTGATAACAACTAGAAGGTAGAGCCTTTTCCTTACCTTCGCCTGTAAGTAGATAGGAAACCGTTGCGGGAATTCTAGAAAAGCAGTAAGAACCATATAAAGGCTTCATAAACTTTTTGGAAAAAAAGGTCTCATCCACTGCCTTTATAGACTCTTCGTTAAACATCTATCCACCACTATTTTGTTACTTAAAAACTAAGAATCTATCTTTTTATTCACAAAAAAACAATACTATTTAGCCGATAGGCCGTGCAAAAGAGCAAAAGGGAATTTCTTGAAGAGAAATTTCCAAATATGCTAACACGTAGTTAAAAAACACTAGAAACCCCAGGAGAAATATATGGGAAAATCACAAGATACAAAAAAAGAAGAGAAAAAAAAACCTCAAAAAACTTTGAAAGAAAAAAGGGCTGAAAAACAAGAAAAAAAGAAAAAGTAACTCTCTTCTTGTGGCTCAGTTAGCTCTAGACTGAGCCCACAAAATCATAACTCCTGGTTTAAAGTTTCTAACTAGTCCCCTATACTTATAACTCTATTTCCATCTTAAAGTACTAAATAAGCAAAAAAAAGCATTATAATGTTTAAATAAGCCACCAAGTAGCAATAGCTAAATAAACACTTGTGGTAAACATGTCCGCAAACGTTAAAACAACAGGGCCGGATGCAACCTTGGGATCGAGTTTTTTAATATGTAAAATAAGAGGAATAGAGGCTCCTATAAGAGAAGAGAATGTAACGGAAACAATAACACCTGCAGCCATTGTAAAAACAACCTTATAACTTACATCCCAAAATAACGCGATTAATCCAACAAGTAGCCCGCTTGTTATAGCCATCAAAATACCAACACGCACCTCTGAAAACATCCTAAGTAAAATTTTAGACATAGAAATATGTTGCTTTCGTAAGATCTGAAAACTTTGCGTCATTGACTGCATAGAAATAGACTCACTAAGAGAAAGTACAAGTGGAATAAACATAGCTAAAATCAGCACCTGTCCAAGTACAAGCTTAAAAATAGAAGAAATGATCGCACAAGCAATCCCCCCTATCATATTACAAAGTATCCAGGGCATTCTTTTTCGATAAGAATGCCAAGAAGATTTTTGAGCTCCTTCTTCTAGAGTCATACCAACAAGCTGAAAAACATCCTGGTTTCTTTGCTCTTTAAAAAGATCAATGTTTTCATCTAAGCACATCTGAATGTCGACAACCCCCTTTAACCTGCCCTCGTCATCGATAACTGGCAAAGCTAAAAGCCTATGCGCAGAAAGCTCAATTACCGCCTTCTCAAAGGTATCGTCTTCTTTTAAATAAAAAATTGACTCCTCCATAATATCGGCAACTTTAGTTGTAGGCTCCGCTAAAAGAAGCGCTCTCGTAGAGGCTATTCCATGGAGATGGTGCTCTTTATCAACCACATAAAAATATAAAATCTTTCCTTCGTATTTTTTTTGCCTTAAAGAAGCCAACGCTTCTTCCACAGTTTCTTCCTCACGCACAATCAATGTAGCTGGGTGAATATGGTGCTTAATAGAAATCCCTATCTGTTTTTTATGCATATACACCTTCTTTGTTTGGAACCCACTATTCATAAACTATTTCTTTTTTTTTATCAACCAACGCCCTTTTTTCAAGAAATAAAGAGTTAGCAAAAAACAGCAAAAACGACTAAAATATCAGCAGTTAAACTTTTACAAATCGCTATAGAGGTTTTGTGTGAAAAAAAAAGCAAAAGAAACCACATCTTGGGAAGGAGTTAGCTCCTGGTATAATAAAGCCGTCGGCGACGAAGGTCACTACTATCACAAGAACGTCATTATTCCAAAGCTGACAGCTCACATAGCTTCTATCTCAACCAATCCAAACACAGCACTTTTAGATTTAGCCTGCGGACAAGGCATTCTTTCTCGTCATATTCCTCCTGCTTTTGAATATGTTGGGATCGATATATCCCCCTCTTTAATTCAAGCCGCAAAAGAAAAAAGCCCACATAAAAATTGCTCATTCCATGTTTGTGACATTACAAAAACCTTACCTATCAAACAAAAAAAATTTCAAATCTGCACAATCATTCTTGCATTACAAAATATAGCTCACCCGCTTCAGGCATTACAAAATGCCGCAAAAAATCTTGATCAAGGGGGTGTTCTTTTTCTTGTTATGAACCATCCTTGTTTTCGTGTTCCTAAGCAATCTAGCTGGGGAATCGATCAAGAAAACAATATTCAATATAGAAGAATTGATAGGTACGCTTCTTCTTGTAAAATACCAATACAAGCAAAACCAAGTCTTGGGAAAAAATCCCCAGAAACATTTTCTTTCCACCACTCTCTTTCGACTTGGACGCTATGGCTACAAAATGCTGGTTTTGCCATTGCTTGGATCGAAGAGTGGTGCTCTGATAAGGTAAGTACCGGAAAATACGCAGCAAGAGAAGACCTCAGTCGAAAAGAGATCCCTCTATTTCTTACTATTAAAGCATTTAAACTGTAAAGAAAGCTAAAACCTAACTTTTTGCTCGCGAATTAAACGGCCAGATTCGTCCACTATGCGAACTCTTGCAATTTCCGATTCTTTATCTTCCTCATATCTGATTTGCTCAATGTAACAAGTTTCTGGACAACCAGCTAAAGAAGCTATGTTTTTAGGCAACTGAATAGCTACAGAATTATGAATATCCCCTAAAAAATGCAAATTAACCGATTCTCCTTCAGGTAAAAACTGAATATTCATTTCCATAGGTATAGTAACACTTAATCCAGACAGATTTGCCAAAACCTTGTCCGCAAAAAATTTTTTCGTCCTGCCGAAAAAACCCTCCATGCGATCATACCCTACTATTTTTTTAAACAGCTCTGGGCTAACTCCTCTTGTCTGACCTTCCCGTAAGGATAAACGGTAACATGACGAAGGCTTTAGCGAAGATTTACTATCGTCCATCGAAAAAGAATCTAAACTAGCTTGATCAATATCTTCCACTCCCGTAGGAGATACATTTTTCTTAGCTAGCTCAGACCAAGATTCTACCTCCACGTCTCCAAGGCACTCTTTAAAAAACTGATAAAACTTAGGGCTACAGATCGAAGAAAACGTCTCTTCTACCTGCTCTTTTGCAGAGATCGTCGATTCCTCTGCAAAAGAATCAAGACTTAAAGAAACACTAGCTGATTCACGATCTAAAATAACGGGTTCTTCTAATAATCCATCATCCGATCTCTCGTCCAAAGAAATACTCTCTAGAGTTTCTAACGGTAAATCCAACGCTTCTTTTAGACGTAAACTGAGATTATCTTCTACGCCTTCTACCTGTAAAGAATCAAATAAAGCTTTTTTTTCGTGAATTTTCAAAAAAGGAATTAAGGTGGTAACCCTATCTAGCTCTCCAGCCTCTGCAAGAGCAAGTAGCTGCCTAGCCTGAACAAAAGAATCTTTATTTTTTAAAGCGATAGAAAAAGCCTCTTCTTTTTTCCCCTCTTTAATAAATTTATTTGCCCAATCAAAAGGATCTACCTTAGCCCACAATTGGTGCTCTTTGTATAAGAAAGATCTCTCCTTAAGCTGATTAGACAACCGTTTTAACCCTTCTATTTGTTTATTAGTAATAGAGCCTTCTAAACTCGAAAAAAGAGTATCTGCAACTTTTATATAGGTATCAAGAAGCTTTACACTATCACCTGGTCTCATTTTATTTAAAAGATCCGATAGCAACCGACCCATTCCTTGTAAAGCAGCCGTATTGGTAGTTAAAGAAAAAGCTTTTTCATAAGCTAACAAAGACATAACCTCTTTTTCTAAATCAGAAAATTCCTTCCGAGCCTTTTCTGGCATTTTCTCTGAGTGAAAATATTCAAGAAATTTAAAGCCCCCTTGATCTCCTTGTATTTTTAAAAAATTAAACACTCCATTTGCTATAAATGAGTTATTTTGAGAAGAAAGATCTCTATGACCTAACACTTTTATAAGACCCAATACGCTGTCTTTAGCAAAAACAGCCGATAATGCAGCTTGTATTTTTTTTTCATCCTGACAAATCTCTTCTAAAAACGAACCTATTTCAACATAAAGAGAACTGCCTTCTTCTAACCCCATTTCATGTTCAAACACATCATAAATATCATAAATACTCTCTACGAGCTCAAACACATTTTCTATAGAACATGTTTTTCCTAGCATTTGTATGTGAGAAAAAATAGTTTTATAGTTTTCTTTTACTAAAGAATAGACAGTTTGATACTCCTCCCCACTATCTTTTGAATAGCCCTCCAAGAGACTGCGCATTTCACTAATGATAGATTTAATGACATCCAAACCCTTAGATTGCGAGGAAACAGTTTCCCTCACAATGCTAGACAAAACTTCAAAATACTCTTTATGCGGAAGCTGTAGACCTTTTAATATCTCAAATGACTGGTAAAGATACGCCCCATCTTTAATATATGTGCTTCTTGAAACTAAGCCAAACATTGTCTTAACAAGAGAAATCAGCTCTTGCTTACTTTTCCCTGCTATTTTTGCAATAATTACTAATTGACTAAATGCTGTTTCATATACCTTTTCTAAAAAAGGAATATCATACGAAACCGATTCGTGTGCAAGATAGTTTTCAGGATTAAAAGATGGTTTCGAGTACATCTTTTCAACAGCCTGATTTATAATTTCTAAAGAATTGCCAGAGTTACCACCTGTATTTTTTATGATTGTAGACAAAACAGTTGAAGTGTAAGCACTTGTGCAATGAGTAGTGTCTAATAACTCAAAAGCCTTTCCTATAAATCCCCTATCATCTTCTGTAACATTCTGCTTAGCTAAAACAGAAAGAATTTTGGTTGCAATAGAAACGACGAAATCATTCATCAGTACGTTTTGATCTTTTTCTGTTTTTCCGATAGTAAATAGCGCATCTAAAGCTTCGCCGCGACAACGAGCTAAATCCGTTTCGTTAACAAAATCACCAACCGGCCTAAAAGAGTCCATCTTATCTAAGCATTGGGAAATCAATTTATAAGAGCCTTTAGGGTCCATTTTACAATTTTTAATTACAACTTCTAATAGAAAAAGTATTTCAGATGAATTTAGATTCGAGTTCTCGATTAAAGAAAAAACCTCATCGCTGCGAAAATCTCTAAGCAAAGACTTAATATGATTCCCTAAAGGCTGCAGTTCTTTTACCTTTATTTGATTTTGAATATTTTCAAGTAAACAAGACACATCTTTCTTTAATGTATTTTGCTGATGGGATGCAAACACAGCTTCATATATTTTATAAATAACCCCAGCTTTGGACGCCAAAACCTCTTCTTGCAACGGGGCTATTAAATGATTAACTTTTAGAGAGCTCAATTCTCCAGGCGCTAAGTCATCTATTTCATAAGTCAACCGATTTAAGCTCTTGAATAAATCAACTAAAAGCTTCTCTCTTTCCCCTAACGACCAACGAACACGGCTTAGTTCTTCAAAGGAAGAATGTAAACTTTGCACCAAAGGATCTAATGACATATGAAACCAGATTTAATTTAATTAAAACTTAAAATTAAGTTAAAAATTAATTAAATTCAATAAAATATTAATACAAACAAATTAAATTTCCGCGTTATCAATTCTAAACCACGAAGAAAGAAAGTTTTCTTTTGTTTCAGGATCCAAAACTCCAAGACTCACAAATTCCAACCCGCATTCTCGTTTAAATAGAAGTTGTTGAATTTTATATCGATCAGACATTCCCTTAAAAACCCAACTTTTCCAAGGACTAACTTTATCCAAAGCTGCCGAAACAGTGACAGAAAAACCACTGTCTTCTTCTAAAAAATTAAGTTCTACCCCTTCTCGATTAGATGAAATTTCGACTAGAAGAGTCCTTGAAATTTTTATATTTACCCCTCCAACTCCAGCAACCTCCGTTATCCCAAAATCTACAGCTTTTTTATAGCTCCAGCACAATCTAGAATAGTCCATTAAAGTCTTAAGTAGTCGATCTAAAAACACATCTTGAGGATCCCCCCAAAGTGTCAAATTACTATCAGTCAAAAAATCTAATTGATAACACACCTTATTCATAGCATCTAATCTAGCAATTTCATTCCATGAGTCTATTTCGCTCCTTCCCAGAAAAACCATTAAAAACTTATAAAAATTAGGGCTAAATTTAGACTCAATCTCCTTTTCCATCTTTTCTTGTGGAGAAACAACTGCAGGGCTTTCGAAAACAGGCATCGTTATCCAGGAGCAAATCTCTTGATAATCCCTTTCTAAAAAGTTACCTTTCATCAAGCCACTAAACGGAAAAGTGCTTAAAAACAAAGATGCTATTTTCTCTTTATCTTTATTAATACCGCTTAAAAACGAAGAAATCCCTATTGGAAATGCGTCTACACCGTCAGATGAGACATCACCCCTAAGAACATCAAAAATAGAGCAAACTCTCTTAACCAAACAAAGAGCTGCAGTTAACTCAGATTCTTCAAAATCATCTAAAGTGAGCTCAATAAACTCCCCCTCAAGCGATAACGGAGTCTCTTTAGTAGGTATCTTCACCAAAACAGCAAATAGCATCCTCACTAAAAAAACCACCTTTTCAGAAGCTCCAACATCTTTAATCGAATTTAACTGATAAGACAACCCATCATCAAAGGAAGTTAAATGTCCTTTTGACAAAAATGAATAAGGTAATCCCAAAGAATCATTCTCACCATCACTTAATTGCTTTAGGCTGATTAAAACGACACTCAAGAGCCGTTCTTTTTCTTCACGACGCCAAGGTATTTGGACAGCATCTGCCATAGATCTTTGCAAAAAACTAACAGCTAAATTAAAATCCATAAAATAATAAATTATATTAAGTTAATTCCAAGGTAAACAAATAAAAAATTAAAAACAACAAAAAGAAATTAAAAACAAACCAGCAACAAACAAAAAAAACACAGATACTCCTAGAGATTTCCTTGTGATTTTCTCTTTCTAATGATACTTTTGTTACTTACACACTTACTCACCCCCCTTTTTTAATACGAGGCTTGCATGTGCGGAATCTTTGGATATATCGGACCTAAAAATCCTATAACAGTCTGCCTAAACGGACTAAAATTTTTAGAATATAGAGGATACGACTCTTCTGGGATAGCCGGAGTCAAAGAAAATAAACTTTTATTTTTCAAAGAAACCGGAAAAATCAGCAACCTAGAACTTTCCTTAAATGATGTTTCCTTGCAGCTAGAAAACGCGATTTCTCATACAAGATGGGCCACACATGGGAAACCCTCCAAAGAAAATGCACATCCTCACTTCGACACCAAACGGCACATTGCTGTTGTTCATAATGGAATTATAGAAAATCACTTTGCCTTACGGCGGATGCTTGAAGAAAACGGCGTTATTTTCGAATCAGATACAGATAGTGAAGTAATCGCACAGTTAATTGCTTTGTATTACGAGGGAAACATTTTAGCTGCTTTCCAAAAAACATTATCTCTTTTAAAAGGCTTTTGGGCTATTGCGCTGATCCATAAAGATCATGCAGATACGATTCTTGTTTCAGCCAAAGAAAACCCTATAGCAATAGGGCTAAGTACATGCCGTCAAGAGGCATATATTTCTTCTGATGTAAACGCTTTTGACAGCGCCGATCTAGATGTTCTTTTCTTAAAAAATAACGAAGTAGCCGTAGTATCTTGTAGTGACATTCAACTTTTTGATCAAAAATCTATCTCCCTTTTAAAAAAGTTAGAGCGCCTATCTGTAGAAAAACACTCTCTTTCAAAAAATGGCTTTGAGCATTTCATGCTAAAGGAAATTTTTGAACAACCAGATACTATTAGACAAGCTTTACAAGGAAGATGTCTAGAAGAATTCGGAAGTGCTTATTTTGAAGAGCTAACTATTCCGATCGAACAACTACGCGCGATAGAACACATTTTGATAGTGGCTTGCGGAACCTCTTGGCATGCAGGGCTTATAGCCGCTGCTTGGATAGAAGAAAAAGCCGGAATCCCTACGCGTGTAGAAATAGCCTCTGAATTTAGGTATAAAACTTCTGTTTTATTAAAAAACACGCTAGTAATTGCAATCAGCCAATCTGGAGAAACATTCGATACGATAGCCTCCGTAAGGGAACTAAAAGCACGCGGAGCCACAGTTCTAGCTATTTGCAATGCTCCCAATTCCACTTTAACAAGAGATGCAGATGGCTGTCTTTTTTTAAAAGCAGGACCCGAGATTAGCGTATGTTCTACAAAAGCTTTTACAGGACAACTCACCGTCCTTACTTTGTTTACCTTATTTATCGCTAACTTAAAGCAAACGATTGCACCTCTTGAAGGGCAAATCCTTTTACAGCATCTACAAGAACTGCCCTCCCAAATTGATAGGATCCTAAGAGACAAAGAAAACATTCAAGCGCTTGCTAAAAAATACGCAAACTACAACAATTTTTTCTTTCTAGGACGCAGCTACATGTACGCTACAAGCCTCGAAGGAGCCCTGAAATTAAAAGAAATTAGCTATATTAATGCCGTTGGCTATCCGGCCGGCGAAATGAAACACGGACCCATTGCACTTGTAGATAAAAACCTAGCGACAATAGGCCTTTGTGGTCATGAAAAAACACTAGATAAGCTCCTTTCCAATCTAATGGAAATAAAGGCTAGAGGAGGCCCTGTGCTTATTGTAACATCGATTAACTCCCCTGAGGTTAGACAAGTCGCCGATGATATTCTTTTGCTTCCTAAAACAAGCGACGATCTAGCTTGTATTCCTTACTCTGTTGCCACTCAACTTCTTGCGTACTATATCGCTTTAGAAAGAGGGACAGAAATTGATAAACCTAGAAACCTAGCTAAGTCGGTAACAGTAGAGTAATAATCCAAAATAGGCTCTCTACTATTTCTAGTTTTTCCTTTTTAGAATATACAAAAAAAAACAAAAGTTTTACCGTCTACCTTTCAGGTAAGTATAAGGTAAAATCATGGAAGAGCGTTCAAAAAGACAAAAGCAAACTGAGCTTTCTTGTATAAAACAGGAAGAAAGCATCTACAATGGACCTCTCCTATCTGTCTATAAACAAACAATAGAGTTAGCTAACGGCAAAAAAATCGTCTCGGACCTTGTAAAACATCCAGGAGCAGTTGCTATTATCCCAATAAATGCCGATGGGAAAATACTTCTTATTAAGCAGTGGAGACGGGCCGCAAAAACTATTCTCTTAGAAATCCCTGCGGGCAAACTCGAAAAAAACGAAAATCCTTTAGATTGCGCGGATAGAGAGTTGCGGGAAGAAACAGGGTTTAAAGCAAAGTCTCTCATTTCGCTTGGAGGCATCTATACAGCCCCTGGATTTTGCGATGAATACATTCATCTTTTTTTGGCAAAAGACCTTGTTGAAGACCCCTTATGGGCTGAGGATTCAGACCATATCGACGTAATACCTGTATCTTTGGAAGAAACTAAACACCTTGCTTTAAAAGGAGAGCTTATAGACAGTAAAACACTTTCTGCTCTATATCTTTACCAGAGCTGGATGGGAGAGACTCATGATTAAAAAAAAAAAACGGCTGCTTTGGATCTTATGCCCGTCCCTATTCCTATACTTCTTGCCTTCTTTACTATCCACAAAACCAGGTAAAGCAGCTCTTTTATCGATAATTAATCTACCTAATTCTGGGTTTGTATCCATTGAAACGCTATCTTTAAAATGGACAGGACCTCAAAAAATAGAAAAAATCACCTACCAAACAAAAGACTTAGACTTTAAATGCGATGCTATTAATTCTTCCATGTCTCTAACTACCCTTATTAGCAAGCCCTACTCGATTAAAGAGCTCGAGCTAATAAATCCTAACATAAAAATAACGCCTGCAAAAATTTCCTTTTTAAGAAAAAGCCCTAACGTGCAAACAGCTTCTTTAAATCCCGCTGCGGTTTTTTCTACGTACATGCAAAAAAATCCGCTTCCATTTGTAGGAAAACTGACGATTTGCAACGGGACCTTTAAAACATTAGATTGCACTTTTACAGCAATAAATTGCTGCATAGACATCCATAAAAACCTCGATTTAGTTTCCGTTTCCTTTGAAACAAAAGCTCTTTATGGAAAAGAAGAAGGACTCCTTTCTTTACATGGCGTATTAGAAAACAGCCCTGTATTAAAACTTTCTATAGAAGGAAAATCTTCTCACTTACCTACAGCCGGAATTGACCAACTACTTTCTTTAACAAACCCGGAATATAGTGATCTTTGCCAAGAAATGATTGGACCTTTTCTTGATATGACGTGCATAGCCAATAGCCAAGACAACGTTTGCAAGTTAGAAGTTCTTATCCAAGCCCTCAAACTACAAACAGACATAAAGCTAACGACCCAAGGATCTGTTGCTTCTTTAATAGAGCCTGCATTTATTCAAATGCACTTGCCTATTTCTCGTTTAAATCTACCAATTGAGATTCCGTTGCAAAAAAATGACACACCCATCTCTTTACGGATAGAAAAACTTTCGTTTCCTCTTAAAGAACAAGGACCCTTACTTAAAGAAGCCTCCTTTAATGTAAAAGCAACCATTCCATCTGTTGCACTAGGAAACAATCTTTCTGCAAAAATCGAAACAACGATCTTTAGCACAAACCTTAGCGAGAAAGTAGAAAATACATTGCTAGTGACATTAAATTCGCCCAAGAAATCTTCCCAAATAGAAATAGAAACACTTTGCTTAGAACCATTTAGCTTGATGCCTCAAATCTCTTCGTCTTGTCTTTTTAAAAAGATACCGACCCTCTTAGCTGGAGAAGCTATAAGTAATGCACTCGGAGAATGGATAGACTTCTCCCTTTATATAGAAGGAACTAAAGAACATATTAAAGGATCTTTTGAAGGAAAAACCCCTCTACTAGCTCTATCAAAAATAAATTTTTCGATAGAAGACAAAGCTCTTACTCTACAAGATTCTGCTTTAGCGACATACACTTTTCAAAGTAACTCCAAAGCCACCTTACTTCTTAACCAGTTAAAAATGAGCGACTTTACAAATAAAGAAACCCTACAACTAGAAAGTGCGATACAATTTGACCCTATCTCTTTTTCTCAGTTTAAAGAAGAAGCTTTTACGCTAAAACTAAAGATAGATTCTTTTGACCGCATTTCTTTATCTGGTGAAAATGCCTCCTTTCTACTTGAATCAGCTTGGTCATTTAAAGAAAAAGAAAACTCTTTGGCTCTTACAAAACCCCTTCTTTTAGAATATAAAGCAAACAAAGAAAATATCTTATCTCTTTTTCCTTTTTTTAAAGATCTGGGTCTTTCAAATAATCCAGAAATTTACTTTACAGCTCAACCTACTTCCTTTTTCTTACAAGACCCCTTAAAAAATCTAGAAGTCCGATCTCAAATAAAAGTGCCCAATCTAAATCTAAAAAATGCTTCGGTTAGTAATTGCAAACTAGACCTTATTTTTTCTCAGAAAACAAATTCGCTCCAGTTCACTAGTGAAGCAGAAGGGCTTTTTGCCGATATTAGAGGGACTATTTACTGCAAAGGCGTTGCTGAAAAACCTCTGAGTTTTCCTGATGCTCTCATTTCAAGTGCAACCATAAAACTAGACAACTTTCCAATAGAGCTTTTTGAGCAATTTGCTCCGCAAGAATTTGAACCTTCGATACTGCTTGGAAAAACTATTACTGGTGTTATAGAACTAGAGCAAAAAGAACAAAAAGAATCCTTATCTCTAAAAATTCACACGCCTTTTCTTTTTATAGAAGGCAGCTTCAAACTCAAAGAAGATGTTCTCTCCTTGATGAAACCTCTACAGCTAGAATATAGATTAACACCAAATACATTTCAAAACATATCTGAGAGCCTCACCCTTGTTAAAGAAAGCATTTTAAAAGGCTCAATTACTGAACTGCATATACCGAACATCTCGACTAAAATAAATCCTGAAAATTCTTTTATCAAAGCTCAAGTAGAAACACCTCAGTTGGTTTTTAAAAACAGCAACTCACAAAAAGCATTAGGCATACACAACTTGTCTTGCTCTATAGAAAAAGGGCAAAAAGAAAAAAAAATTGTATGCCAAGCTAAAGCTCAAACGACACCAGCAGGAACTCTTTTACTAAATAGTGAAATAGAAGAAATTTTTTCAGAAGATGGAAGCGTAAATATAAGTAATGCCAAAATAACGATGGACCTTACTGCGAAACAAATCCCTTCGCTTGCGTTAGATGTTGCTTTTTCTTCCTCGGAAGAATTCTTTATCCCACTCATAGGGGACTCTTTTTCTATGGATGCTAAAGTCTCATTACAAAATTTTACAGGCCTTTGCTCTTTACAATTGTCTTCCCCACAATTTTCCTTCGATATGAATGGAGTGATTGTCTCGGGTATTTTTAGACTACAAGAAAATGCTATTGCAAAAATCCAATTAACCCCTGAAATGAGTCGTCTTTTTTTAAAAGGTGAAGACTCTTCGATTAGATCCCTATCAGCCCCAAATCCACTCACTATTGAAGTTTCTGCAAGAAAATTTTCTATCCCTCTTAATCCATTTTCTGTATCACAGATACAGGCCCCTCTTATACAAATTGAGCCAGGAAAAATTTACTGTGAAAGTGCTGGTTCCTTAAATAAGATACTTAAACTTTTAAAGTCCAAAAAAACAAAAGCTAAAGAAATTGAAGTATGGTTTGCTCCAATAGAGTTACATATAGACCAAGGAATTATCGAAGTAGATAGAAGTGAAATTCTAATAGACAATCAGCATGACATTGCGTTCTGGGGCCCTATCAATCTACCTAACAACTCCATCAATATGACACTTGGAATCTCAGCCAAAACACTCCAAGATTCCTTAGGAATTAAAGGACTCCCCAAAGACTACATGCTAAAATTTCCTATAAAAGGATCTTTAAACAACATAGAGCTCGGAACCTTAAGCGCCACAACCAAAATAGCAGCCCTTGTTCTTTGGAGTAGTAAGGCATTAGAAAAATTAGGACCTCTTGGTGGAGCATTGAATCAAATTATCCCACCTCCGGGAGGTGAAGGCAAAACGCCCCCTCAAAAACACCCTTTGCCCTGGGAGCGCTAAAAGAATTAAATAAATCTTAACATAAAATTCACATTTCTCTTTAAAAAAAACACTTATTTTAAGAGACTGACAAAAACGACCAAATCTATAGGGAGGATATCAGTATGCAACGAATTTCTAATTTATATAATTCGTATTTGCCAACTTGGGTTAACGAATACATAGAACCTATCACAAAAAAAATAAGTAATTTTGTAATAGCAATTTTCGAAAAAATACAAAAAATATTTTCGACGCATACGCAAAAAAAAGAAGAGCCATGTTCTTTAAAAGTAACAATTCCAATAAATCATCCATCCGATCTAATGAGTCCAAGATCTCCTATTGCAAGTAACAATCCTCGATTTAACTCTGATTCTACTGTCGAGAATCTCCGTATGAGTAGTCTAGAGTCATTTGGCTCTGTTGTTTCTGAAGAAGCTGATGATCAAATGCCTGTATCCCAAGCAGTTACTTCTTCTGAGATTTTATTATCTATTCGTTCTGATTTAAAAGAGCTAATAGATTTAGATACTAACGAGGAAACAAAAAATACAACCCAAGAAACAGATTTTCATCACAGCCTCCGGAAAGACTCCACAGGATCAAGCTACTCACCTATAAAAAGAGACGACATTTTTTCTGATAACTCTTTAATTACGTCCTTAACTCAAGAGCAAAGCGATCTGGTAAGACAGATCTTTAAAGAAAAGTCATCTTTACAACGTTCTTTTTCAGGGAAAGCTAGAGGTTTTTTAGAAGCCTCTAATAGACAAGATCTCTACGACCAAGTAGAAAATCCCGCTGCAACACTCGCTTATATCATTTCAACAAAAGATCTTTTTAAGCAGTTGACTGAATCGAGGCATCACTGGAATAGATTTAAAGAAATCCTAGATCTCCAATTAAATGCAATCAAAGACCCTAGAGTTTTTGAAGATACAGGACTGATGTATTCTACCCTTTTAAAAAATTCATGTCCTAAAAACCAAGAAAAAATAGAAAAAGAAATCGCTGAGATCTTTAAAAAGGATCTAAAGGGAAGTGCTCTTTTTGAGTTTGTTAAAAACTGTGCTTAAGCAAAAGTTCGTAAAATGAATAAACCGGGAGAAAAACTCTCCCGGTTTTTTTTTAAGCTATCGTAATTTCTTTACAAAGATAAACTGATTGAATCGCCTCTAAGAGCTCTACACCCTCTTTCAGCGGTTTTTGAAAAGCTTTTCTGCCACTAATCAGACCCATTCCTCCAGCTCTTTTATTAATGACTGCAGTTTCCACAGCTTGAGCCAAATCATTTTCTCCAGAAGGTCCCCCGGAATTAATAAGCCCCATCCTGCCCATATACCCGTTGGCCACTTGATAACGAGTTAGATCTATTGGATGAGAAGAGCAAAGCTTTGAATACATTTCTTCTGTTTGTTTTCCAAAACGAAGAGTTTTAAATCCTCCATTATTTAGCGGTAGTTTCTGCTTAAGAATGTCAGCACCAATCGTTGCTCCTAAATGATTTGCTTGTCCTGTTAGGTCTGCAGACTCATGATAATCTGTATCAGCTGTTTTAAAAGCATTATTGCGCAAGTAACACCACAAAATAGTTCCCATTCCAAGTTCATGAGCCTCAGCAAAAGCGCGACTTACTTCCATGATCTGACGGTCACTTTCTTCTGATCCAAAATATATAGTCGCACCAACCGCAACACATCCCATTTCATAAGCCTGTCTTACACTGCTAAAAAAAATCTGATCGTATTTATTAGGATATGTTAAAAGCTCATTATGATTTAACTTCAAAACAAGAGGAATTTTATGTGCATATTTCCTTGCCACAGAACTCAAGACACCCAAAGTCGTTGCAACACCATTACAACCGCCTTCTATAGCAAGTTTAATAATATTTTCAGAGTCGAAGTAATCAGGATTTTTAGCAAATGAAGCGCCGGCTGAATGCTCTATTCCCTGATCAACTGGCAAAAGAGAAAGATACCCTGTTCCACCTAGTCTTCCTGCTGAAAAAAGCTGCTGTAAATTTCTTAATACTCGTATATTTCGATCCGAACCAGCAAAGACCCTGTCAATCCAATCTCCTCCTGGAATATGCAGCTTGCCTTTGGGAATCGTTTGACATACGTGAGATAGCAAATCTTCTGCCTTCTCTCCTAACACTCGTTGAATTTCTTGTATTTGCATGAAAATCCCCTACTTTACATCTATAAAATTTGAATGTATCTGACAAACTGGTTTTAATAAAGAAAGATCACTCTCAAAAAAAACTATTTTTTTATTCCGTTAAACTGATTAACTCAAAGTTTTCACTGAAATAGTTTTAATACCCAAAAGGGTCGTTTCTTCTACAGTTAACTCAAACTGATCAACTCGTACACTTTCTGCTTCTCTAGGAACATGGCCTAAAGCAAGTTCCATTACTTGAGCTAACGTTTTTGCTTGCTTAAAGTGTAGCTCTATTTGATATTGATTTTTAAACTCTTCTAAAGTCATATCACCTGGAAAGCTTCGATCCAAGGCTACTGGTAAAAACGCTGAAGATTCTCCTAGAGAAACCCAGTGATCATCCTGCCCAAAAATTTCATCGACAAGTTCATCTAGAGTCAAAAGACCAATTGCGCTACCGGTGGGACTTAATACAACAGCTACACTTTGATTATTTCTTCTAAACTGCTTTAAAATTTGTAAAATAGAAACTGACTCTGTTACAAACCAAGGAGAGCGGGCATGATCCCTAATCCTTTTGGACTCCGCTAGGCGAAGTAAATCTCTAGGATAAACAATCCCTATAATATGATTTCGACTTTTATGGAACAAAGGAATATACGGAGTATACTCTTCCTCTAGAGATTTACGAACATCAGCCACTGTACTGCCCGCTGGTAACGCTCTAGCTTTCTCTAAAGGAATCATTAACTCTTTTGCTAACCTGTTTTTTAAAGAGAAAATACTAGACACGACAGTACTTAAGTCACTTTTTTCTTCTGTTAAAAACTGATCTTCTCGATCTTCAATGACATGCTGAAGCTCTTCCCTATTTAAATAAAGATCGTGAGAAATAGAGGAATCAAAAAAATGATGAATCCAGCGACAAAGCTGATCTATCATCCAAATAAACGGACTAAGAGCCAAAGCAATGAAATATAAAATAAAAACACCAAGCATGACAGCGTGTTCTGCATAACGTCTTCCTGCAAACATAGGAGCTATTTCAGCAATTACGATGACCAAAAAAGCTTGCGTGATAGGAGCCCAAAAAGGACTTGCCCCAACAGCTTCATAAAAGCGACGAGCGCACTCTGAGCCTATAAGCAAAGAAGCATTCACAACCACTAACGTAGTTCCAAAAAGAAGCGCAGGTCGATTTAAAAGATATTTAAGACAAAGAGCCCTTCGATCGTTCTTGCCTAAATAATATTGCAAACGCACCTTATTAAAAGAAACAGAGGCCATTTCCATCATAGCGAAAAAGGACTGAGTTAAAATACAAAAAAGGGCTAAAAATAAAAACCATTTCCAAGAAGTCAAAAAAACACCTTATTTTTTAATTTTAGAAACAGGAGTTAGCTTACGTATATATACCCTTTTCACTCTAGTTGGCTCTGCAGCTAGGATGTGAAATAAAAAATCTTTTGTTCTATATTTAACACCTGTCTTTGGGATATCTCCAAGCTGTTCTATAATCCACCCGCCAATTGTAACTCTATGCGTCTGACTAACCAAAGCTACTCCAAAAACATCAAAAAAAACAGACAATTCTAGTTTACCGCTGGCTATAATAACACCTTCGCCAGCTCTTGTAAAAAAGGCTTCTTGATCTCGCCGATCTACAATATCTCCTACGACCTCTTCGACAAGATCTTCTAGAGCAATAATACCGGTGACAGACCCATATTCATTAACCACAATAGCTAACTCTTCTTTCTTTTCATAAAGTTGTGCTAAAAGAACATCTGCCTTTAGGGTTTCAGGCACAAAATACGGCGCCTTTAAAACAGGAAGAAGATCTTTAGTTTCTTTAATTTGACCCCGGTGCTGAAAAAAAATACGACTAGAAATAATTCCTACAAGCTGATCTAGACCGCCACGACAAAATGGCATTCTAGTACACTCCTGATCGACAAATAAATGGACTAAACGAGTTACCGGATCGGTAATATCAAAATAAATCACCTCTTCTCTAGGTCTCATTAAATCTTTTACGGACGACTCTTGGAGTCGTAAGTATCCTAAAATAAGCTCTGTTTCTTCTTCTAAAAGAATCCCTCTTTCCTTGGAATCTTTAAGGGTATGCTGAAGTTCTTCCATAGAAATTCTTTTTTCCTTACGAAGAAAAAAGAATAAAAATGGAGTAACAAAACTAGATATATAAGAAAGAACCTTTCGAATAGGAAAAAGTACTTGTTGCATTCGAAAAACGATGGAAGAAGCCATGCTTGCAACTTTAACATTATTTGGCATAGCAAGTGACTTAGGAATCACCTCGCCTAATATTAAATTAACAGCTAAGGGAACTCCGACATTCAAAGCCCAGCTACTTTCCGATCGAAAAATAATAGATATCACATTTTGGATGGCAAGACTGATTATTATAATAAGAATGATAAAAGATACTAAGAGTTCTCTAGGATTTTCCATTAAAAAAGCTACCAGCCTTTTTCTTGAATCACCCTCTTTTTTAAACGCTTTTATTTGCATAGATGAAAGGGAAAAAAAAGCTGTTTCTGCCCCAGAAACAAACGCTAAAGCCCCCACTAAAAAAAGAAGTAAGAAAAAAAGAATAATGATCACAACGACGTCATTCTTCTTTTTTAAAGTAAACTTTCATTTGCCCTTCTGGAACAACCCCAAGCCTTTTTTTTAAGATCATTTCTATCCAGTCCTTGTCGTTTTGGCTTGCTATTTGTAAAACAAGGTCTTCTCTTTCTTCCAAAGAACTCTGTTTAAGAACCCGTAAATCATGGATTTTGCACTGCAATTCAAGACAAGACTGCTCTTTTTGTTCGACAGAGTACGAATAAAAAGCAAAACAAAAAACAGCAAACGCAACCGTAGAGCTCCATCCCAAAGGAAAAAAACTTGGTTTATTCCCTTTCAAAGAATCTAAATTTCGGGTCTTGCCCACATTCTTTTCCTTGCGCATACTAAACTACACATCCCAATAAACATCTTAAGTTTGATTGTATTCAACTGCTTATTTTTTTCCACTAAAATAGCAGAAAAAAAATTCCAAACCTCTAAATTTATTTAAATTTAAGTTAAAACATTCAAAATTAATATTTATTTTTAATAAACAACAAAAAAATCTCAAATAAATTGTAACATTAGCTTTGACAAAAAAACAAAAAAAGTATAATATTAATTATTTAAAATTTAAAAAGGGCTATCGGTATGAGTTTCCCAATTATCGGAAAAAGCATTAGCACAGGAATTAGCCATTTTTTTTTCAGTAACGAAACCAGAACATATCAGTTAGACCAACAAAAAAGCATTAATATACTCTTTCTTCTTTATTCAAGAGAACTCCTCCTTAAAGGAACTTCCGCTACTTTGAATCTATCAATACCTGGATTGGGCTATACCGCTTTATCCTTAGGAGGTTGTAAAGCGCTCCTTTATGGATTAAAGCAGCTAAATGCAAATGACGCTTACAAAAACATATTACCCGATATAAAAACGCTAAAAGCCTACGATCAAAAAATCGACGACCTCCTTAATCATATCGATCCTTATGTTAACGCAGCGTGCCTTGCGACCTACGTAGCCTTAATTTATTTTGGTAACCCACTGCCTGGAATAATCGGAATATCATTTCTAGCACTTGGTTACTTAAAACAACAAGGAAAACTCCCGTCGTATTTAGATGCCCCCATCAAACACCTATCCATTCCGTGTTCGATCTTTTCCACACTCACATCTAAAATGCACATTTTGTTTAAAACCATACAAATTGCGAGGATAGCAATTAAGACTCTAAGCATTTCTCTAAAAAACAGCTCTACTGACTATATTTCTAATTTTGGAAAGCACGAAATTGATCAAACATCTACCCTAAATCACTTTTTAAAATGCGAAAAAAAGAACGTCTTTGAAAAAACTTCAAACCCCAAAAACTTCTCGGCAAACAAAACTTCTGTTTACGCATTTAAATGGCCCACTTTTTTCTCTGAACAAGAACAAAAACTATCTAATGCAGAAATCCAGAGCAAGCTAGAACAAATCTGTAAAGATCTAGACATAATCCCTAAAGAAGAACCCTCAAACGACTCAATTACAACATACCCTCGACTAACAGGCTGGAAAAGATTATCACAAATGCTTCTAACAGGAAGCCTTGAAGAGCAAACCCCAAACAACATCTATTTCTTTTTTGATTTAATTAAAGGAATAATTTTTTCTACGCTCAAGGATACCGATACAGGAAATCAAAAAACCAAACTAGAAAAACTCTTAAAAATTTGCGAACAATGCCCTGTCGGGTGGACAGCAGATGCCGAAGAACTACAGTTTCCAGATTCCAATATAGAATCAAATATACACAAAAATCTTGCAGTTTACAGAGATACTTTAATTCAAAAAATCTTATGCAAAATTACTGAAACCGAAGGCCCTGATTATTTTGAAAGCTGCGGAGGAGTAAACAACGTGCATCTTCTAGAAAATCTGAGCTCTACTCTTTGGCATGAATGGAAAACTTTTAGGGGAGAAATGAGCTCCCATTTTCATGGTAAAGGAATCCTAACGCGCTCGATCGAATCCTCAACGAGATTAAGCTCTGACACTAAAAATTCTATTTTGTTTAGCATAGGCGCAACTGTCGACATTAGCCTTTGTTCAAAAGTGATTCTACTAAATGAAAGACTACCTAGAGAAATGAGAGAATTGTACAACGCTGAAGCAATAACTGAGCATATTCAATCTCAAATAGCCTATGGGGTGATTAGGTGGGATAGCGTATCTTCCTGGATGAGTAAACTACAAGAAGAGAGTGGCATTGAATTTATCTTAGAAGAAACCAGCGAATACAACCCTCAATGGACCCTAGAAGTAAAAGACCCGATTTCAGAAAAAACAACCAGAGGTCTAACCAAAGAGGGAACAACCCTTCTTCTTTGGGATCTAAACATCCTAAGTGTAACTAATGAAACAGACAAATAGAGTTATAACGCATATTCGCATAAGCTTTCTACCAGCTTTTAGGAAAGTACCCCTTTCGAATAAACCTTTGCAAAAAGCGCAACATTAAAGATTTAATTACGCACACAACCAATAAAAGAATAAAAACATGAGCCTAACAATTGCCGCAAATAGCATCCTCAATGAAATTACCAATTTTTTCCTTAGTAGCGAAACTAGAACATACCAGCTAGACAAACAAAAAAGCATTAGTATACTCCCACTTCTTTTCCTCAGGGAAAATAATCTTACAGAGACTGCCTCGAAGTATAATCTATCGATATTTGGATTAAGTCGTGTGACAACATCCTTGGGCACTTGTAAAGCGCTTCTTTATGGATTAAAGCAGCTAAATGCAAATGACGCTTACAAAAACATATTACCCGATATAAAAACGCTAAAAGCCTACGATCAAAAAATCGACGACCTTCTTAATCATATCGATCCTTTTGTTAACGCAGCATGCCTTGCGACCTATATAGCCTTAATTTATTTTGGCAACCCACTGCCTGGAATAATCGGAATATCATTTCTAGCACTTGGATACTTAAAACAACAAAGCAAACTCCCCTCATATCTAGATAACGCCCTCCTCAAACTATCCATCCCCTGTTCAATTTTCTCAATACTCACAACCAAAATGCATTTATTAACTAAAACAGCACTAATCCTTAACATAGCCATTAAAATCTTAGACATCCGAATATCCAATAACTCTAATGAGTATATTTCTAATTTTAGAAACCACAAAATCGAAGAAAAATCTACACTCGACTACTTCTTAAAACACCAAAAAACAGATCTTTTTAAAGAAATCTCTAACACTCGAAGATTTTCAATAAATAAAACTTCCGTTTACGCATTTAAATGGCCCTCTTTTTTCTCTGAAGAAGAAAAAAAACTATCGAACAAAGAAATCCAGACTAAACTAAAAGAGCTATGTATAAATCTAAACATCATTCCTAAAGAAGAATCTGAAAAAGATTCAACCAAGCAATACGAGCGCTTAGAAGGATGGAAAAGATTATCTCAAACACTTGAAACAGGGAGCCTAGGAGAGCAAACTCCAACTAATCTCCAATTCTTTTTTGATTTAATAAAAAGCATTACCCTGTCTACACTCAAAGACTGTGACACACAAAACAAAAAAAACAAACTAGAAAATCTTTTAAAAATTTGCGAACAATGCCCTGCTGGCTGGACTATAGATGTCGAAAAATCACACTTTCCAGCTTCTGGATTAGAACCAACCATACACAAAAACCTCGCAGTCTACAGAGATACTTTAATCCAAGCTATTTTATGTAAAATTACTAAAACAGAAGGTCGTGATTACTTTGAAAGTTCCGGCGGAGTAAACAATGTGCACCTTTTAGACGCTATAAGCGTAACAGTTTGGCACGAATGGAAAACTTTTAGAGGAGAACTAAACTCCCACCTTTATGGAAAAGGAATCCTAACGCGCTGGATCGAATCATCCCCACTATTAAGTAACGACACAAGAAACTTCATTTTATTTTCCTTAATTGGAGCCATAGACATTACCTTAAGCACAAAAACAGGCTTACTACGCGCAAAATTACCTACAGAAATGAGAAAGTTATATAACGCTAGAGCAATAATTGGGTGCATTGAATCCCAAGTAGCGTATGGAGAAATTAGCTGGGATAGCGTCTCTTCTTGGATGAGTAAACTACAAGAAAGAACTGGAATTGAGTTTATTTCAGAGGAAACCTCTGAATACAACCCTCAATGGGTCAAAGAATTACAAGACCCTACCTCAAAAAAACCAAAAAAAATAAAAATACTAACCAAAGAAGCAATAACTCTTCTTCTTTGGGATCTTAACATTTTAAGTTATAACGCAAAAACTGCTAATGAAAGTTAGGCAACCGGCAAAGTAATTCCTACTTGCTGCATATACTTACCACCTCTATCTGCATAAGACGTCATGCAAACTTCTTCTCCCTTAAGAAAAACAACTTGAGCAAGGCCTTCGTTAGCATAAATCTTAGCTGGAAGCGGTGTTGTATTGGAAATTTCCAAAGTAACATACCCTTCCCATCCAGGTTCGAAAGGAGTAACATTTACAATAATACCACATCTAGCATACGTGGATTTTCCTATACACATAGTCAATACATTATTTGGAATGCGAAAATATTCAACACTTCTTGCTAAAGCAAACGAATTGGGAGGAATAATGCACTCATTAGCTTTAATAGAAACAAAAGAATCTTTACTAAAATTCTTTGGATCAACTAATGAATTATATACATTAGTAAAAACCATAAATTCATCAGATACTCTTAAATCATAACCATAACTAGAAAGTCCGTAACTAATCACCTTATTACCCAATTCATTATAACGAACTTGTTCTGTTACAAAAGGTTCTATCATTCCACATTCTTCTGCCATTTCTTTTATCCATCTATCTGATTGCAAACTCATCGAACACCTCTTGTTATTTGATCTAAAATAGAATACACTAATTTGCATTAGATATAGCGCATGAAATGATTTTTATGCTAGGATTTTCAGAAACGGACTAGTATATGAAAAAAGAAAATTACATAGAATCTTCCTGGAGTAAACCAGACGAACCCTTTGAGACTCCCCTAAGACCTCAAAACCTAGATGATTTTATGGGACAAGAAAGCATCAGAGAAAGACTCGAAGTATTAATCGGAGCCGCTAAACAAAGACAAGAACCGCTATCCCACTGCCTTTTTTGCGGACCTCCTGGGCTTGGCAAAACAACTCTAGCTAATATTATTGCTAAGGCGATGGGCACAAGACTAGTTATCACATCCGGTCCGATCTTAGAAAAAGCAAGTGACCTAGCAGGCATGCTAACTAATCTACAAGAAGGAGACATTCTTTTTATTGACGAAATCCATCGCTTAAATCGCGTCATAGAAGAATATCTTTATCCAGCTATGGAAGACTATGTTTTAGATTTAATGATAGATAGCGGTCCTAGCGCCCGAAGCGTCCAAGTAAAACTAAATCGCTTTACTTTAATTGGAGCTACAACAAGAGCAGGTCTTTTAACAAGCCCTCTTCGTTCTCGATTTCCCTTTACATGTAGACTCGATTATTACACACCTGAAATTTTGACTAAAATCATTCAACGCTCTTCTGCTATTTTACAACTACCCCTAGATGAAGAAGCTGCTTTAGAAGTTGCCTCTAGGTCTAGAGGCACCCCGAGAATCTCAAATAACCTTCTTAGATGGGTCAGAGATTACGCTCAAATGAAAACAGGAAAAAAAGCAGACTTACCCACTGTAAAAGCCGCACTAAACATGATAGCTATCGACCACAAGGGCTTAGACGAAATGGACAAAAAAATCTTAGAAGTCCTGATAGACTACTATGGTGGCGGACCTGTAGGCCTTAGTACTTTAGCAGTTGCCGTGGGCGAAGAAGCTGACACCCTATCTGAAGTCTACGAACCCTTTCTTATTTTACAAGGATTTTTAAAAAGAACGCCACGGGGAAGAGAAGCCACTATGCACGCCTATGCTCATATAGGACGTCCTATCCCCTCTAAATTTAACGGAGAAAATTCATGAAAACTATTTCTTTAGCTCTAGGAGCTATCCTTACGCTAGCACCCTTTACCCCTTCTTTATTTGCAAAAGCAGAGTTATTACCTACTGATTATGCACAAAAAATAAAACCAACAACAATAAAAGTTCTTTTAGAAGACAAGCAAGAATCTCTTCTTCTAGAAGTTAACGGAGCATACAAAGTTTTCTGCCCACACACAAACGTACTTATTTTTTCAGGATCCTCTCCTAAAAGAGCGAAAATCACCCCTAAAGAACAAGGTCTTTTTTGGAAAGAAATCCTACCTGGAACCTACGGCATACGAATCGTTCCAAGCGATAAAAATGCCACTATTTTCGTAAATGGAATTCAATATAAAGGCTGTTTAGAAATTTACGATGTCGGCGGAACTCTTCGAGCTATTAACGAAGTAGACGTAGAAAATTACCTAAGATCTTGCCTAACAACCTCTCTTACTCAAGCACAAGAGCCTGAGCTTCTCAACGCTCTTACAATTGTAGCCAGAACAAACGCCTACAGCCTTGTACAAAAAGGAGAGCTCGCCCCCTGGCATATTACCGCAAAAGAAGCTGGCTACAACGGATGCGCTATTACTATGCAAAATCTCCCCTTAGAAAAAGCTATATCCGATACGCGTCACGCTATATTAACCTTTGAAGGAAAACCTTTTTCCACTTGTTGGACAGAAAATAGCGCAGGAAAAACTGCCGCCTTTTCTTCCATTTTTAAAGACAATGCAAATACTCCTAAAGGAGTTATTTTAGCTGGGATGGAATCTGAAAGAGCAAAAAGCGGTTGGTCATTTCAAGTGCCTAGATCTGAATTTGCAAAGCTAGCTGGATTTTCTTCCACCTCTAAAATTTCCACATTCGCAGAAAAAGAATCTGGAAAAGTATACGCTATTAAAATCGAAAACGACAAAAACGCAAAAATAGTTGATTTTTTCACTCTACAGAACTACCTAGGTAAAACAAAACTAAAAAGCAATGATTTCACTATAGAAGTGTTAGACCAGACTGTTCGGATTAAAGGCTACGGAGAAGGCAACGGTGTTGGACTCTGTCTACACACAGCTGATCTCATGGCTAAACAAGGAGCTGATGCCAAGAGAATTCTTTCTGAATTCTTTGGAGGAACCGCTTTAGAAAAATTAAGAACGCTTAAGGAAACCCCCTAAACGCTCAAAAAAAATTAGAGATAGTCAAAAATTCTAGTGTTCTTTAGAATAGGCTATCTCTTAAAATTTATTCCTTTTTGCCGGGGACTTTTGAAAAAGAATAGTTTGAACTAGGTCAGGACCGGAAGGTAGCAGCCTTAAGAGCTTCCTTCTTTGTCAAAAACAATCTCCGGCTCTTTTTTTCAAAAGCTAAATGTCATTCCAGCATACATACCATGAATTACTACATAACTATCTCTTGCAACAGAATAACCTGTGAGTTTTGAAGTAGCATTCATTTTATTAGACGAATAATCGATTTGGTTTGGAGCTAACGCTAAACCGCCAAAAAAAAGCATTTGATAGCCAGCGTGCATATTAAGCCAATCTAAAAGCTGACAACCCGCTCCTACAGCTGCTTCCGCAAACATCCCCCCTTGGGCTGGCTGTTTAGTGTAGTTACGTAAAACTTGCTTATTTCCATGATTACCCAAAAAAACATCAGCTGTAATTTGATTTAAAGCTATCCCCCCTTTAACGAGCAAATCCCAATAAAACCTACGAGTAGGGTGAATTTGAAAGTCAAATCCAACCTGCATACCTATTAGATGGTTAGCAGCTGAAATATCATAACTACTTTTCCTTCCTTTTTTAAAAGCGTCCAAAGTAAATCGTTCAGATATATTTGCAAATCGAAAACCAAAAAGACCAAGAAGAGACATAAAACTACTTCTACTTTCACTAAAAGTTCTCCAGTAATTAAGCTCCCCTGTATAAAAAAGAGATTTATAACGAGCTGTAATTCTATTTACATCAGAAAAACTAGTTGCAAAAGAGGCGCTATCAAAAGGAACAGACAAAACACCATGCTGCTTTGTTCTTGTGGATGAATTATCCATCTCCCAAAGATAAAGACCAGCTAACTCATAAGTAGACTTTTCATTAGGAAGATACGAAAAAGAAATATCCATCCCCGGCTTGGTTCCGTGAACAAGATTTTTTGTATCCAAAACTCGATTACTTGAGCAAGAACCATGACACCCATTTTCAGAAGAATCCACTGCTAAAGGTTTGTTTTTTACATGATACCTTTGTAAATAGACATAATCTGTCAGTAAATTAAAATTACCAATCTGCCATTCTTCGGCAAAAAGCGTAGCCCCCTCTACACAAACCAACACAAGTCCAAGAGTAAAAATTTTTCTTACAGCCATACAATGTAAACCCTTCTCATAAAATTAAAGTCAGATTAGATAAGGCAAAAAAAATAGTACACAAAAATATGCTATTTCTCCCAAATACCATAGAAAAAAACCAAATCCACGACGATAACATCAAAACAAACAACAACTTAAACAATTAAAGAAATAATTAAATTTGAATAAAAACAATTACAATTATAAATTTAAGATATAAAAACGAGATTAACCAATAAAGAAAGAGGAAAAAATGGGAGAGCTTAGTCAAGTCATAAGCAAACTAAAGACAGCTCCAAACATTGCCTTTTCCTCCGAGGAAAGCAAAGCAGCCCTACTAAAAAGTTTAAACGAACTTTTCTCTAAAAGGATAAATAACGCACAAACCCCTCGACAAGTTGAAACTCTCGTACACACATATACACAAATAGCCAATATGGCCACCGTTCAAAAGCAATCAAGCATTTTTTCTAAAATATTTTGCCCTGAAAAATTAGAACAAAAAAAATTGTTACTCGAAAACTTAAAAGCAGCAAAAGCAGAAATCGAAAAAAAAGCTATCGAGCCACAAACAAAACTTTTAAAGGCTAATTATGAAGACTTAGCTATTCATATAAAAAATAAAGATTCCGTGGGCATAGAAGCATCCATAAAGCTGATAGACAAAAATGAAAAAAAACTAGACGAGCTACTAGGACTTGTTCCAAGCAAAGAACTCAATCCCGAGCAAAAAGTAGATCTTCTCAAGGATGCTTTAAAATTAATTCCAAAAAACAAAGATGCTCAAAGCCTGCTTACCAACCTAGAATCTAAACTAATCCAAGCTAAGAATGAGGTATTTCACGATATTTTAGCTACAACCTCTAAAATAACACCCTCTACGGAGCATAGAGACGACCTTATCTCCAAATGGTACAAAGAGCTAAACTCTTTCTTAAAAGCAGACTCTCCTTCAATCACAAACATCAAAACAAAACTAGACTCTATTGGAACAAATTTTAGAATCCCAACATCTCCAGAAAGCAAACAAAATCAAATTCAAACACTAAACGAAGTGAAGAAAACAGTTGATAAACTATTAAAAGAAACACACAACCCTCAAGATACAAAAAAATTACAAGATATAGTATCAAAAACAGCCCTCCTCCTAAAGAAAATGCAAACCCCCTAAAACCCATCAAAAAAAAGACTCAAAAAACACTTTCTTTAAAAAAAAACCATTTTTTTTCATTATAGGCTCAAAAGTTACTTGCGTCTTTTTAGGCAAAAGTTCTACAATCAGTGCAAAATTTGGAGTTTCATCATGGTTAGAATTAGCAAACAAGAAGAACGTAGACAACGCAGCCCGAAAAGATGTAAGGCTCCCGCGAAAAAAACAGGTCCTAAAAAAGAAAATCTCGCTGCTGGATATAAGCCACACGAAAACGCAGTTGTTGGCGTAAGAGCTGACTCTTTTTTTATTCCTAAAATTAAATAAAGCAAAAATGCAATAAATAGGTACCCATATGTCAAGACACCCGAGCTACGGAAAATCCAGTAAATCTGCGCAAAAAAGAAACGTTCTTAAACGTTTTGAACGTGTGGATGTACTCAGAAAGCTAGGACGCTGGAAAGACGGAGAAAACGACAAAGTTACAGGACTTCCTAAAACACCAGTTCTTCCTTAGTTTCAAAACAATTTATAAGGACAGGCCAAACCTGTCCTTTTTTTTATGCTCATCACTATACACAACAAACAAAAAGACTTAAAACTAGCCTCGGCCACTTTAAAGAAAATGATCCCTTTCTTACTCAGTGAGCTTGGTGTATACACCAACGAGGTCATCGTCCACTTCATCTCCGACGCAAAAACAAAAAAAATACACGCCGACTTTTTCAACGACCCATCTTCGACAGACTGCATGTCATTTCCCATCGACCTACCGTCTTCAAAAGAAACCACCTCTCATATCCTAGGAGAAATTTTCGTCTGCCCCAAAACAGCAATCACCTACGCTGAAAAAAAAGGAATAGACCCCTATGAAGAAACAACCCTCTACGTAATACACGGCCTCCTTCATCTAATAGGCTACGACGACCTAGATCCAATATCAAAAAGAGTCATGCGAAAGATGGAAAAAAGATGCCTTAAAATCACCAGCGGATTTTCTTTAAAACCAAAAAACAAAACTTGACTCCCCAAAAGCTGACAACAAAAAAATCTTGTCTTAAAATAGCTCTACACGGTTTAATCAGCTAAAACAAAACTAAAGCTCAAATCATGCCCGCCCTATACGAAATCATTTTATACTTAGCTCTTATTCTCCTTCCAGCCGCAATCGCTTCCGGATTTCACATCTCTCTACAAACTCTTGGAAGATTACAAAGCAAAGAAACCATAGAAAACAAAACATATTTCCCATTCCTGTCTTTTTTTAAATCGTTAAGACCTGAACAATTTTGGGACTCTATTCTCTTCTCCGTACAACTCACCAAAATTTTCTACTACTTAATTTTCGGCTTTGTATCATTCTATTTTCTGTTTATTCACGATGCCTACGAACACACACAACATATTCAACAATTAAAAACGTTTTCTTTTTACATCTCTTCATTGCTAGAAATTGCTCTTATTTTATCTATCTCTCTTTGCATTGAGCTCATCTCGACTCTTCTGATTGAAAAAAATCCAGGAAAAGCCTCCAAGATCCTCTCTTTTCCAACGTGTGTTCTTATGACTCCATGCTTTCCATTTATCCTATGCTACACAAAGCTAAAGCAATTTATTACGCCCCCCCCTCAGTCGACACAAAAACTACCTCCTGAGCTAAAAGAAAAACTGCAAGAATACCTTAATCAATCTGAACTGGGGCGTTATCTTGAAAAAAATGAAATCAAATTGATTCAAACAGTGATTTCGTTTAAAGATAGAATCGTACGCGAAGTCATGGTGCCTCGGATAGATGTATTTTCCTTATCTTCAGACACCTCAATCAAAGAAGCAACTCGTTACTTTTCTTTAGAAGGCTATAGCCGAATCCCTGTTTACAAAGAGAATGTCGATAAAATTATTGGAATTCTTTTATACAAAGACATCTTATCTATTTACACAAAACACATCGAAAACCACGAATCAGAAGCTGCCTTAGAAAAAACCATCGAACACCTTGTAAAACCAGCCTTATACACTCCCGAAACAAAAAAAATCGCATTACTTTTACAAGAATTTAGAAACAAACAAACCCACCTAGCTATTGTTGTAGATGAATACGGTGGAACTGAAGGAATCGTCACTATTGAAGACATCTTGGAAGAACTGGTCGGAGAAATAGAAGACGAACACGACACACAAGAAGAAAAAATCTACACGCCCCTCTCCTCTGGAGGTTGGATTGTAGATGCCAAAATGAGCATTATAGACCTAGAAGAAGACCTTGGAGTAAAAGTACCACACAGCATCGAATATGATACCATCGGAGGATATGTCTTCCACAAGACTGGATCAATTCCTGGAATAGGATCCAAAATTCACCTTGACGATGTAGATCTTGAAATCTTAGCTTCTGACCCCAGGTCCATTCAAAAAATAAAAATCACACAACGAAGCCATAAAAGCCGAAAATAGAATTGAAAAAGGGGTTCTTTCTTGAAAAACAAAACTCTTTGAGGCAAAATAAGCTTTTTTAAAATGGGGAACCAGTAAATATGCGACGATCTATTTGCCTAACAGAACCTAACGTATCTTACGCAGGGGAAATTTTCTCTTGGAAGTTCACGTATACAACAGCTATCAATTTACCTAAAGGAAGTCGAATTAAATTTGACATTCAATCCAAAGGCAGAGAAATTGACTGGGAAACTCCCGATGTAAATTTAAAAGAAAAAAGGAATCTTATTTGGGGTGTTCTTCCTGATGGAAAAACTATCGCTGCAAAAACTCTAGACTCAGCAGAAAGTATTGTCCCTGATTTTGAATTCGTTCTCCCTTCCGAAATTAAAGCCGGTGAAAATTTCATCATCGGAATTGGAACTCCAGATACAAACCCTAACAAAATTGAAGAACTCGGCACTCGCTGCCAAACAATTGTACAAAGAAGAAAGTCATTTCTTATTTATATCGATCCAAAAGGAAAAGGAGACTACAAAGACCCTGAAACTTTTACAATGGATATAAAAGGAAACGCCCTGCAATTTATTCGTATCATAGCCCCCTCTATCGTAGCTAAAAACAAACGATTTGATGTAACCCTACGTTTCGAAGATAGTTTTGGCAACCTTACAAATAATGCACCCGAAGGGACACTGATTGAATTAACCTACGAGCATCTACGTGAAAACCTTAGCTGGAAGCTTTTTGTTCCAGAAACAGGATTTCTAAACCTTCCCAATCTTTATTTCAACGAGCCAGGAATCTACCGCATACAATTACAAATTCTTAAAACGAAAGAAAAATTCTACTCTCATCCAATAAAATGCTTTATCGAGCAAGACAAAAGCCTTTTTTGGGGACTCTTACATGGCGAATCAGAAAGAGTTGATTCTTCTGAAAATATTGAAACATGTTTACGCCATGTTCGCGATGAAAAATCTCTTCAGTTTTTTTCTACGTCCTCTTTTGAAAGCGCAGAAGAAACATCCAATGAAGAATGGAAAACGATTAACACTTATGTAACAGAATTTAACGAAGATGGTAGATTTGTCAGCTTTTTAGGAATGCAATGGTTCAATGAAAGTCCTGAAGAAGGTCTTAGAACTTTTGTTTTTGCTAAAGACAATAAAGCTATTTTACGAAAAAAAGATAGCAAAAATACAAACCTGAAAAAGATCTATAAAGGCCTAGCCCCTAAAGAACTTATTTCCATCCCTAGCTTTTCCATGGCTAAAAAATTTGGCAATGATTTCTCTGACTTTTCTCCAGAATTTGAAAGAGTCGTAGAAATTTACAATGCCTGGGGATCCTCTGAATGTCTTGCTAAAGAAGGCAACCTTCGACCTATTAAAACTACAAGTAAAAAAGGGATCGCTGAATCAGCAGATGGCTCCATTCAAAAAGCGCTTAATAAAAACTGCCGCTTTGGTTTTGTAGCCGGAGGACTTGATGATAGAGATTTATTTAGTGATTTTTACGACAGCGACCAAACACAATATTCTCCAGGACTCACAGCTATTTTAGCTACTGATCACACAAGAGACTCCCTTTTCCAAGCCTTATTTAATCGCCAATGTTACGCAACAACAGGAGAAAGAATTATTCTTGGCTTTTCTATTGCAGGGGCATCAATCGGATCAGAACTAAGTACAAAAATAAAACCAGGCCTTGTTTATAATCGCCACATCACTGGATATGTAGCTGGAACAGGACCAGTCGCCTCAATAGAAATCATCAGAAATGGTTCAACAATTCATACAATCAAACCAGAAGGATTCACTTGTGATTTCAATTTTGATGATAGCGAAATGATCTCTCAGGTAGCACTTCCAGGTGGTAATGATCTACCTCCTTTTGTGTATTACTACATTCGTATTTTACAAGAAGATGGTCATATTGCATGGAGTTCTCCTATCTGGATTGACTTACACGACATGCCAGTAGTTGCAGCTAAAAAAGCAAAAAAAACTAGCGCAAAATAATCAAAGAGGGGTTTTTTTTCCCCTCTTTATTCACAATAGCACTTTTTATGCAAAAAAAATCGAAATTCCTCCTTTATATCACCTTAAATATACTAGGATTTGCCGCTATAGGAGATCTTTGTCAAAAACAAACAAAAGGATTTCGAGCACAAAATCTTATCCCCTCCTGCTCAAATGAGGTAGAAGCCAAATTCCTTATAGAACTATCTTCTCAAGAGAAAAAAGAAATTGAATCGATGCTATCTCAACCCTTCTATTTTTTAAAAAAGGGGCAGCAGTGCTTTACATTTCTTTCAAAAGATAATCAATACGTATTAAAACTTTTTCGCTGGGAAAAGCTTGAAGCTCCTTTTTGGACAAAGCTCGTACCAAAAAAATTCACCACCGATCTAATAAACGACAAAAACAAAAAAAAAGAATTAGACTTTACCAGCTATGAACTAGCTTACAAAGAGCTCAAAGAAGAAACTGCCCTTATATATCTACAACTAGACAAAAACAGTCCTTTAGATAGTCTCTTAGAGATTTACGATAACCTAAATATACGGCACACACTTAGTACAAAAAAAACAGGCTTTATCCTGCAAAAAAAAGCAGAAAACTTTCTTCCCTACTTCGAACAAAAACTATCTCAAAATCAAGAAAAAGACCTCGAGCCTTTTTTCTCTTCCTTACTAGATCTTTTACGTGCAAGAGAAAGTAAAAACTTATACGACTCTGATATCAGCTTGGAATATAATATGGGTGTGCTAGAAGGGAAACCTATTCTTTTTGATATTGGAAACTTAAAAAAAGAAAATGCTCCGGTAGAAAAACAATGCGCGCTTATTCTTTCTTATTTAAAAAAAAGAGCTCCTTCTCTTTTGGTATTCGTAGAAAAAAAGCTCTCTGAAAGAACTATCCTCGTAGCCCAGGAAAAAGTCCTAGAGCCCCATTAGCCATTGATTCAACCGCAAGAGCTGCTAAAATCAGCCCACCTAAACGACTCATAATATTTAATCCCATCGCACCCAAAAATCTCTCTAAAAAAACAGCAAAATAAAGACAAACCCAAAGAGTCAAAGCTACAGCCAAAGAACACAAGCTAATCACAACTTGATTAACCACCCCGGTGAATTCAGTCGTTGAAACAATTACGCTGCTAATAGCTCCAGGACCTGCCATGAGAGGAATACCTAAAGGCACTACACCAACCGATTCCTGTAAGGCTCCGACCTCTTCTTGTGCCCCAACTTGAGCATTTAACATAGAAAGAGCTAGTAAAAAAATCACAAAACCACCGGCCAATTGAAATGCTGCGATCCGAATATCTAAAAACTCTAAAAAACCTTTTCCAAGCCATGTAGAAGCCACTAAAACAACTGCAACAGTAATAGCAGCTAAAATTCCGACATGTTGTTTTTCACGACAAGAGCGCCCTTTTGTTAAATTAAGTAGTGTGGGTATCGCTACAAAGGGGCTGCTAATGACGAGCAGTTCCACATAAATTTGAAGCATATCTGTAACTTGCATCCTAGCATCCTTTTTTAATCTCTTTAAGATAGAAGATCGCCTTATTTCGATTTTCTTTCCAGCTTTTTTAAAAGGTTTAAGAATTTATTTAGAGGACCAAAAAACTATCTGAACTTTAGCCAGCCTCTGGGATAACCAACTCCCTAGCGAAGAGATTTAAAATTGTTTGAGCAGACTGCCTTTGTAAAAGCTCTGCGGTCTCATTGTAAGGTTGAATCAGTCCCTCTTTCCAACTCGAATTCTCAATGTGATAGCCCAGCCAATTTCCGTCTTTATTAGTTTGCAAATCAATTTGTCTCATCCAACTTGTAAATATTTTATTCAAACGAATGAGTCCTAAAAAACTAAAATCCACTCCAGCTGCTCTAATAAAATCACGGTTTAAAAGAGCCTCCCCTCCACAAAAAATAAACTGAGGCAATCTTTGTAAAAGAGTAAAACGACCAGCTACAGGGCTAAATTCCATAGCTGCTGTTTGCACACGCTTTAACGTAATAGCAATTGGAAAAGCCTTCCCTTTAAATCGAACCTGGACATCATGCTCTATTTCAGAAATAATTTGTCTTTGTAAGTCTGTGCTTCTAAACTCCTCTTCACTTAGCTCCACGTTACAATATATAGGATCTGGATCTATCTCTTGAAAAGTTTTTTCTGAAGAAAACACTCTGATAGCTCTAGATAAGCGCTGCTCTCTAGGAGCCTCTTCTTCGGGTTGCAATGGAGTAAAATAAGCCCCCATACCATAATATTTTGGCGCAGGGCCTTCTCCTGCGATTGAAACAAACGGCATCTCTAAAATATCATTAATTTTACCGCCTGCTACATTGTAAACTACATCTGGAAATAACTTAAGGACTAAATCGCTTCCAGCCCTAACAAAACTAAGAGTGTGTTTTTTTGTCATAGAATCTTTAATCGATCCAGTACATTCTAGATCAGAAAACATCTGTAAATCCATAGGATTGCTACTATTTATATCCTTAACTATTCGAAATATCAGTTCCTGTAACTTAGCCATAGGTAAACTAGCAGCGCCAGGAATATATTTGGCAGCAAATCCTAATCCACTTTTTTCGTTTGCTTTTTTCTCAGAAGGAAGCGTTATCAAAGCCTTGATCGCATTTTCTATGCGCTCTTTTTCATTTACTCCTTCAACAACCCCACCAAAAGCTTCGCAAAGAGTAACCGGACTCACCCCAAGAGAGTTCAAAAAAGAATAACAGTAGGGAATCATACTAAATGGCTGAGTAAGAGAAGAAAAGGCATTCTCTTCTGCCGATTCTAAACGCTTTCCAAAAAGAAAAACACTAAATCCTTGCCTATAAAACGCAATCGCCGCAGCTAATCCACTAGGCCCCCCACCTAAAATCACAATAGAAAGCTGTTTTGAAAAGCGTTTTTTCATAATATCACGAAAGCGATTATGCGTATCTATAAGACCTTCGATAGTATCTGTCCAACCAAGTCTAGCGTTGTCTGTAAAAACAGAACTATTAAAGAGATCCAGATAGGCTGCTTTTGATTCAGTATTATGCGCATACGGAGCAACCTCTCTTAATACCTTGGCTTTTCTGTTCTCGTAAAACTGCCTATCCAAAGCTAAAGAGCCGGCTCTATGAACACCTGGAGTCCCATAGCTATCGTCTAATCTCAAGTGACCACTACCTATATACCCAGTATCTTCTATACCTATTAACTGACCTTGATACGTAGAGCGATATACCGCATCAGCTCTTAAAGCGGCTCGTCCTAAAGTGTTTAAGGAGATTCCTGTAGGAGCTTGGTTTGTTTCAAGCTCAGGCAAGCGAGATCCTTGGCCATCAGGTGTTATGCTAATAAGACCAGGCTTTTCTAGAACCTTAAGGACAACAACCCCGACACCTAATCCAGCAACTCCTCCCAAAAGAGCAGAACCAGATACAGCGGTTAATCCTAGCCCAACAACTAATCCCGCTAAAACAGGAAGCGCAACCAAACTAACTTTTTCGGGAGAAAATACTGATTTAAAAGAAGGAAATAGATTAAAAATTTCAGAACTATGAATAGAAAAATTTATTGATTGCATGAATACCCGGATGTTAAATGTAAATAAACCATAATCTAAAATCACGTTAATTTAAATAAAAAAATCCTAACAAGGAAAATTTCATAATTGCTCTTAAAACGAAAATTCTATAAAATTCTAGGTCTATGAAAAAAATATTTAAAGCTCTTATTAAGATTTGCATTATAGGTATCTTAGGCTTAGGCTTATACAAAAGCTACACCTTGTACCAACAAAACGTTTTAGAAAAAAAACAAAAACAAGAAAACCTTAGCTCTTTAGAAAGATCTTTTGTTGTGATTGTGTTTCCTCAAGAAACGCATAACGAAGGACTTGAAGAAAAAAACATCCTATCGATTTTAACGCAAGACTACACCGATTTTAAAGTTATTTACTTATATAATGATGAAACACCTAACTCACTAGATAAAACAAAAAACTTGATAGCCTATTTAGGTAAGACCAACCAAGTAACCTTCCTTCCTCTTTCGCAAAATAATAGTATTTTACTTAACTTATACGAAGCTGTACAAAATTGCGAAGACGAAGAAATCATCCTCCCTGTCAGCAACCAAGATTTCTTAGCTCATGATAGCGTCCTAACCAAATTAAATAACCTATATAAAACGCCTTTTGTTTGGATGACCTACGGAAGTTTTTTAGATTATCCTTCTTACAAAACCCTGCCACAGTCTTCTAAACCTTTTCCAAAAAACACAGTATTTAATAACTCCTACCGATCCCACACCATCCCTAATTTATACCCTATTACATGTTACGCTGGACTTTTTAAAAAAATCCAAAGAAAGGATTTAGAAACTCTTCCCGAAACTCTTTTTTTAGCCGACAATTCTGTAGGGTATGCTATACCTCTTCTTGAAATGACAGGAAAACACGCCCGCTTTGTGAATGAAATATTTTACCTGCACTCGAGAAACGCAGAGGAACTCGCACCCATCAGAGAAGAAAGCCTTCTTTATTTAAAAAAACAGGCGAAATATAAGAGACTAAAAGAACTCCCCTTTCAAATAGTCCCCCCTACAGAAAAAAAATGAACGAACTTCTTTTTCTTCTCCACATAGTAGTTATCTTTATTTGCACCCTTGGTTGTTTAAAAAAAGGGAAGGAGTTTCTTGTCATATGGATCTGCCTTCAAGTAATCCTTGCTAATCTTTTTGTACTAAAACAAGTTATGCTCTTTGGATTTCAGGTAACATGCAGTGATGCGTTTGCAGTGGGAGGCGTTCTTGGTCTTAACTTGCTACAACAATATCACGGAAAACAGCAAGCAAAATCAGCTATTAATGCATGCTTTTGTTTCATGTTACTGTTTACTATTTTGGCACAAATCCACCTGTTATATAGTCCTAGCCAAGATGATATAGCCCACACATCCTACGCAGCCCTCTTAAGTCCTTCGCCTAGACTCTTTTTCACCTCTCTCTTTGTATTTTTTGTTGTACAAAAAATAGATGTTGCTCTTTTTAGCTCGTTAAAAAAAGCCCCTATTTTCGCTAGGAACCTTATTTGTCTTTCGACTTCACAACTACTCGACACAATTCTTTTTACATTTATTGGACTTTACGGACTTATAGCAGCTCCGTTAGATGTTATTTTTGTTAGCTTCTTTATCAAGATAACAGCCATTACCCTTCTAAGTCCGAGCGTATGGGTCGCTCAAAAATTTATCCCCTTGAACAAGGAACTCCACGCATGACCTCTTTTTTCTTTGAACACATTCATACCTCTAAAAAATCCAGAGCAAGGGTGGGTAGAATTCACACTCCTCATGGTATTATTGACACCCCTAACTTCGTAGGAGTGGGGACAAACGGAACCCTCAAAAGCATCGACAATACGATAAGCTCGGAGATGGGATTGCAGCTCCTTTTTTGTAACACTTACCATTTAATGCTCCAACCAGGGACAGAAACCGTCAAAAAAGCAGGTGGCCTACACTCGTTTATTAAAAGACCGCTTCCAATCATTACCGACTCTGGAGGCTTTCAGGTATTTAGCCTAGCCTATGGTTCTGTTGCCGATGAATTGAAAAGCAGTGGCAAAAAAAAACAAGATGGTATGGTTCTTAAAATCACCGAAGAGGGCGTTCTTTTTAGATCGTATCGCGACGGCTCAAAACTCCACCTAACCCCAGAAACATCTATTCAGGCGCAAAAAAACCTCGGAGCTGATATTATCCTTTGCTTTGACGAACTGCCACCCTATCACATCGCAGAAAAAGCTCTTAAGTCTTCTTTAGCCAGAACACATCGTTGGGAAGAACGTTCTTTACAAGAACACCTACTAAATCCAAATAACCAAGCTCTTTATGCTATTATCCACGGTGGAATCGATCCCGAACTTAGAAAAACGAGTTGTGACTTTTTAACTGCAAGGCCGTTTGATGGATATGCTGTTGGCGGAAGCCTTGGAAAAACCAAACAAGAAATGTTTGAAATGCTTTCTTACACAATGCCTAGACTTCCACTAGACAAGCCAAATCACCTTCTTGGAATTGGAGACCTGGAATCGATCGATCTTTGCGTACCCTTAGGTGTAGATACATTTGATAGTTCTTATCCAACTAGAGCAGCTAGACACGGATTTTTGCTGACTAAAAAGGGTCCTCTAAAAATACATAAAATGGAATACGCAACGCAATTTTCTCCTATCGAAGAAGGTTGTGAATGCCACACATGCAGAAATTATTCTTTGGGATATCTGCACCATTTATTCAAGGCAAGGGAAGCTTCTTGCATGACCCTTGCCTCTATCCACAACCTCTACTTTATGATTCATCTCATGAAAGACTATAGAGAAAAAATCTTAAAAGATGAGGTCTAAGACTTAACCTCAAAAGAGTTTAAGAATTGCTCATGCTGTGACTGGTGAGCTAAGGCTGGCGGATAAACGACCGTGAGACGATATAGAGTCATCCCCACTAGAATTAACCGCCCTTGAACCTCTTCACCGCCTTGAGTCAAATGGAAATCCAAAGCTCTAAAATTCTTATGCTTAGTCATACCTTTAAATAACAGTCTAGCACCTGGCGTATGATCTAAAATCAAATCTAAGGCACCTTGCAAAAGACGACTGGAGCCTGCAAGCTTCCATTTTTTAGGAAGATCCATGTAACTAATAGAATAATATACTTTTTGTGTTTGATGACTTGTTAACTCTTGATAGGTCAAATTCTTATTCTGAGACGGGACGGGAAGAACCTTGGAAACTTCAGCAGGAACCTCAGGTAAAAGCACATGAAAACCACCATCGCCAGAAGCATAATCTATCCAACCATCAATGGTTTTATACTTTTCAAATCCCGTGGTAAGCATAGTAATTTCTTTTTCAAAAAAAGAAACCCCCATGAGACACGTTAAAGTAGCAACAGCCATAACATTTAACAAAATGCTACGGGCTTTTTGCCTAATAACACCTGGGCGAGTCCCAAAAAACGAAGATCGCTTAAGTGCTATAAGAAAAGGCAATCTACCACCTAAATGGTTTTCAACTCTAATTCCAAATAAAGACTTGCCAATTGTGGTTTTATATAAAGAAATCAATAACGCTTCAACCGGAGCGAATAGAATAGGAATAAAAACCATAAAACCAAGGTAGTAAAAATCTTCTATATAGAAAGGCAGAAACAAAGATGTTAACGAGAATGCTAAATAAAAAAGCGCATAGTCTATAGCTTGAGCACAAAAGCGAGCCCAGCTAGCTGGCACCTTATCTAAAAAAAACAATTTTCTCATTTCAAAGATCCTCCGTAAACTGCGAAAGCTCTATTATAAACCAGTAAAGATTAAAAACAAAGAAAAAAACAAAAAATAAACTATAATACTAGTTTTGAATCTGGATAATTTTAGAGGAAAAGGCTCTATAAGACCAAAAAGGAAACTCTTCTTTGATTTTTTCAAGTATATATTCTGAAAATAGTAAAGTCGCCTCTATTTTTTCAGAGGAATCTATCGTAATTACAGAAAAATCAAATGAGCTTTCCAAAGATAAATAAAAAACATCTGCAAACTGTTCCCTATCCATTAAAGACTTACAACTTTTACAAAGGATCCCCCACTCCTCTTCTTTATAAGTATCAAGAAGCTCTTGTCTCATTTGGTAAGCGTAAAAAGCTTCAATCATTCTAAAAAATCCAGGTTTTGTTTTTCCTTCCCTTGTAATATGATCGAAAGACTCTAACAGACACTCTTTCAACCCCTTAAGCAAATCACTATTTCTAGAATCAGAAGAAATATTTTCAAATAAAATTGCTATTCTAATACAAACAACATCCCAGGCTAGATATAATGTCAAATCGTGAATAAGGTCCTGAGGATTATTAAGTAATCTTTGCTCGTACAAATCTAATCCTTCAACTAAGTAAGCATGTAATCCCTTTTTCTTCTCCTGTATCTGTTGATAAAGATTATCTTTATTAATAAAGCGTGTATTTTGAACATCAGTTAAACACTCTATAAAAATTTGATCATATAAATGTGTAATCACCTCTTTATTTAAATTAAAAGTTAGATCTGAAGTACAAAAAGAGAAAAAAATATTTTTATCATCAAACTTTGGAATGGTGTCAAAAACATTTCCAAGTCCAACACATTCTAAAAAGGCTGATCTTTCTAAAAAAACAGACTTCACTTCGTCGTTCCAAATAAACTCTCCTGAAACTACTTTTCTAACTACTTGATGATCGATAATGATTTTCATGTTTTGCCATTTTTTAAAAACTAGGATAGCAAGTTCCAAGGAATTTAACAACTCGAATTCCCTAAACAAAGCACTTGAGAACGACGATTTTCTTCTGAGATTTATAAATACCTTTTTTCAGCTGAAACTACATCATCAAAAAGTAAAATAAAAAAACCTTGAAAAAAATATAGACACCAACAGAACATCTCATCTTAACAACTAAGCCGGAACATATTTATGTCTGATATTTCTACAACTACATCACCAAAACAACTAAAAATACACTCTAGAGATGAAATCTGGAAGATGTTTAATGCCATTTCTAAAACATATGATCGCACGAATCGATGTATAACTATGGGACTAGATTTATACTGGAGAAAAAAAATGGCTAAGTTTCTTCCTAAAAGAAACAGACTATGCCTTTTAGACTGCGCTACTGGAACCGGCGATCAGATTATTTCTTTGATGAAGCACTCCAGCTCGATTACAGAAGCCTTTGGTGTTGATCTTTCAGAAGAAATGCTCTCGATTGCACAAACAAAAATAAAAAAGAAATCCTTTAGATCAAAGGTACACTTAAAAAAGGCAAGCGTTCTAGATCTCCCCTTCCCTGAAGATGCTTTCGACTGTATTACTCTCTCTTTTGGAATACGTAATGTCGTAGATGTTCATCTTTGCCTAGAAGAAATGCTTCGCGTTTTAAGACCTAAGGGTAAACTGCTCATTTTAGAAACATCCCTTCCACAAGGAAAGCTTCTAAAGCGTCTACACCTTTTTTATATTAGAAAAATTCTTCCTAGAATAGGAGGATGGGTTTCTCAAAAAAAACATGCTTATAAATACCTGAATGAAACAGCAGAAACTTTTCCTTATGGGGCATCTTTTTGTCAATTATTGCAAAAAACAGGGTTTATACATGTAGAGTGCCACCCTCTTACCTTCGGAGCTGTATCGATCTATGTAGCGGAAAAAAACTAATGCCACGCCCTAAATATCAATATTTAGAAGAAGAAGTCGATTTCATAGATATTCCATCTTACCTAGCCTCTGAGACTTTAGAGCCGAAATTCTATCACAAATGTTCTAAAACAGGCATAGAAAGAGCTGCAATAGGAAGTATAGAAACTTTAAAAACGATTCCAAAGATAAAAAATAGTGACTCTAGAAGTTGTTTTTATGGCGGCGTTTTTTTCAACAAAAGCTCTACCTCAAAAAAAGATAGCCTTTGGAAAGACTTCCCCTCTTGCATTTTTTTTCTTCCTCTTTTAGAAATCATTCAAGACAAAGAACAAACAAAAATCATCCACCGCTTTATCAAAAAACGCCACTATCCCTCTTTTATAAAAACTAGTGCAGAAGAGCTTAGAGACCCACCTAATCTGCAAAAAAACATCCCAGAAAAAGAAGGTTGGAAAAGTTCCGTAGATGAAGTCTTACATACCATTAAGACTAAAAAAATCCAAAAAGTTGTTCTGGCTAGAAGGTCTAATTTTTCCATCCCCTCTACAACTGATTTTTTCTATTACCTAAAAAAGCTCTTATATAAATGTCCTAACACAACAACATTTGCGTTTCAAACGAAACCCTCCTCCTTATTTTTGGGTTCCACCCCCGAAAAACTCTACCATAGAATAAAAAATCAAATTCAAATCGATGCCATTGCTGGAACAAAAAAACGAGGCTCAACCCCTGAAGACGACGCTGCCTTGAAAAGAGAACTAAAGCAAGGAAATAAAGAAAACCAAGAAATTCGTCTTGTGACTGAGTTTCTTTTAAAAAAACTAAAACCTCTTTGTGAAAACATAGAACTAAAAACTCCTTTACCTGATGTTATCGAGACAGATACAGTCCAACACCTCTACCAAAATATAAAAGGCAGTTTAAAAGCCCACATTAAAGATTGGGACATAATCAAATCACTCCACCCAACTCCTGCTGTAAATGGAACACCTCAGTTAAAAGCTCAAAAAACAATCGAAAAGCTAGAACCATTCTCTCGAGGATTTTACGCAGGACAAATCGGATGGGTTAGCCAAAAAACCGCGTACTTTTCTGTATCTATCCGCTCTGCTCTTTTAAAACAAAACCACCTGTACGCTTTTTCAGGAGCTGGAATTGTAGAAGGCTCTAACGCTAATATGGAATGGGATGAATTAAATCATAAAATCTCTCACTGGAAAAACCTATGACAAATACTTGTATCGGTAGTTTTAATTTACAAAGGGCGAATCTCGTAATAGACACTCTTCTATCTCTCGGGGTACGATATTTTTGCTTAGCTCCTGGGTCTAGATCTACACCTTTAATGCTTGCTTTAAGTAGGCTTCCTAAAGAATGCCGTTGCATACACTTTGATGAAAGAGGTCTAGGATTTTTAGCACTAGGATTTGCTAAAGCATCTAAAACGCCTGTTGCAATTGTTGTCACTTCTGGAACTGCTGTAGCGAATCTTTTGCCCTCTATTATAGAAGCCCACTTAAGCAAAATACCCCTTATTATCTTATCTGCAGATCGTCCCCCAGAGCTAAGGGACTGTGGAGCCAACCAAACAATTGACCAGGTAAAAATATTCGAGTCGTTTACTTCTTGGGAAATAGACTTAGCTTTTTCAGATCCGCTTTGTTCTAATGAGTACCTTATATCCTCTATAGCCTACGGAGTAAAAAAAGCAAGACTAGGACCAGTACAAATCAACTGTATGATTCGGGAGCCTCTTTTTTCCTTAGAACAACCTGACTATATTCCTGTTGCTCCCTGCAACTACGAACCTGTAGAACCAATTCCTCCGATGACAGCCTTTGAAAAATGGGCTCGGATGCTTTCTAGCTATGAAAAAGGTGTGATCATATTAGGGTCTGATGCCATTTCAAAAAATGAAGTTTTTTTAATAACCTTAGCGCAAAAACTAGGTTGGCCTATTTTTTCTGATGTTTTATCAGGTGGTAGAAAAATAGGAAAAAATGCTTTTCACATAGAATATCCTGATATATTTCTTAAAGCCTTCCCTGATATACAAGTTGAAGCTATTTTACATATCGGAAATAGAATCACCTCTAAAACAATCAATGAGTGGATAAAAAAACAAAAAAAAGCAACCTATTTTCAAACGACACATCATTCTCAAAGACAGGATCCGTCAACCTTGGTGTCTTGGCAAATGGAATGCCAAGAAGATCTTTTTTTACATCTCATTAACCAGTTACTTACTTTAGAAAAAAAAACACACACCTCTCCTTGGATTTCATTTTGGATCCACGGATCATCAATTATACAAAATGAAATCAAAGATTTTTTCTCTTGTAATCGAGCCTTTTCAGAGCCGGCTATCATCCATTCTCTACAAAATGCTCCCTGCTTATTTTTTTCTAACAGTATGCCCGTGCGTGATGCTGATCTTTTTCTATTTCCTGAAAAAGGAATTAGTTTTTGCTCTGCAAATCGAGGTGCTTCCGGTATAGACGGGAACATAGCAACAGCAACAGGCATAGCCATAGCCTTAAAAAAGCCTCTTATAGCAGTCCTGGGAGATCTTGCTGCGCTCCATGACCTTAACTCTCTAGCTCTTATTAAAAACAGTCCTGTACCTATTATTTTTGTAATAATTAACAATCAAGGTGGCGGTATTTTTTCTTTTTTACCTATTAGCGAAAAAAAAGAACTTTTCGAAGAGTTTGTGGCAACAGCACATGAATACTCCTTTGAATCTGCCTCTAAAATGTTTTCTATTCCCTTCTTTTATGCAGACTCCTGGGATAGCTGGAGCCTTGCTATCAAAGAACAAAAAACCTGCATTATTGAATGTAGAACAAATAGAAAAGAAAACGTCCACCATCACGAAGCAATCTACGCTAAAACAAAGGAAAAACTTTGCTCTTCTACCGCTCTTTTGGAAGCCCTGAGAAACAGCTCCTAGTTTTTTTACATGGCTTCTTAGGTTCTCATAAAGATTTTCTTCCAATAATAAAAAGGCTTCAGAACGATTTTTTTTGTGTAGCAATCGATCTTCCAGGACACGGAAAATCACCCTACCAAAAAGAAATTCTTCACCTAGTTGAAGAAACCATTGCTAGACTATCACAAAAACCGATACTAGTCGGCTATTCTATGGGTGGACGGATTGCCCTGCACCTAAACAAACCTCTTGAGGCAATGTATGTACTAGCTTTTTCAGCACATACGGGTGTTTTATCTTCAGAAGAAAGGCAACAAAAAAGACAAGAAGAACTTTTATGGAAAAAAAGACTCCTTTCTTTGTCCCCCAAAGATTTTATTGAGCTTTGGTATAAACAGCCCATATTTCATACTCTCCACGAAAACAAAGAACTTCTTAAAAAAAGGCTCTATAAAAACCCTAAAGAATTAGCTCATATCTTAGAAGAAATGCGCCTTACCAAACTCCCTCCCCCAACTTTATATGCGGATTCAACCGTGTTTTTTTTTGGAGAAAACGACAATAAATATAAAGAGCACTACAAATTACTTTCCAAAGAATATTTAGCACAAGAAATCCCTCACGCAGGACATTCTGTTATATTAGAAAACCCAAAAAAATGCGCAGAATTAATTAAAAATCAAATAGTAAATCTAAAAAAAAGAAGACCTCTATGAATCTATTATCCTTACCTTGTGAAAACAGTTTAAGAACATTTTTTGAAGAACACCCAGAAACTAGAGATGGCGATTTTCAACAAAAAAAATGTTTAGAAATTGCAGCAAGAATCTTTGCCAACAGTGTAATTCCTTTGAATTTTACGCTATCAGAAGGGATCAATCGTATCTTTGAATCGGAAGATGTATCTCCTAATCTACAAACTGACCTTCAGAAAAAAATACTTATCCGAAATAAAATTTGCAGAGCTCTCACATCATATGAAACTATAAGTTCAATATAAGGATCGTGGGTCAAAAAACAAAAACCCTCTTGTGTTTTTTAAGAAAATCGTGTTATCTTGCGTTGCAAAAAACTGTTATTGTTTAACAAAACATCTCCAGGCTATTAACTTTAAAGGATCTTATTTATGTCCACAACAACGACTGAAGAAAAGAAAGCTATCGAATGGACGAAAGCTGGAAGCTACCAAGACATTCTATACGATAAAAGTAATGGCATCGCTAAAATCACAATAAATAGACCTGAAGTACGCAATGCATTTAGACCTCTTACTATTAAAGAGATGTCTCAAGCCCTAAGTGATGCAAGAGATGATGAAACTGTTGGTGTCATTATTTTAACAGGCCAAGGTAAAGAAGCTTTCTGTTCAGGAGGAGATCAAAGAATCCGTCTACACGCGGGTTATAGTGATGAAACAGGAGTAGAAAGGCTTAATGTTCTTGATTTTCAAAGACAAATCAGAACTTGTCCTAAACCAATTATAGCTATGGTAGCTGGCTATGCAATCGGAGGGGGGCATGTGCTTCACGTTGTCTGTGATTTAACGATTGCAGCCGATAACGCTATCTTTGGACAAACAGGTCCTAAAGTTGGTTCTTTCGATGGGGGCTTTGGAGCTAGTTATTTAGCCCACCTTGTGGGACAAAAAAAAGCACGAGAAATCTGGTATCTTTGTAAAAAATACTCTGCAAAAGAAGCTTTAGATATGGGCCTTGTTAATTGCGTAGTGCCCTATGAAGAGTTAGAGGAAACAACACTTTCTTGGTGTCAAACGATTTTAGAGCACTCTCCTTTAGCTCTTAGATGCCTTAAGTCAGCATTCAATGCAGACTGTGACGGACAAACAGGAATCCAAGAGCTCGCAGGAAACGCCACACTGCTTTACTACATGACAGAAGAAGCCCAGGAAGGACACAAAGCCTTTCTTGAGAAAAGACCCCCCAATTTCTCACAATTCCCCAAAAGACCTTAGAGGAAAAATGCATACCGCAAAAATATGGATATCTGCAGCAAGACCAAAAACCCTCGCTGCCGGAATAAGCCCCGTTTTATTAGGGACAGCTCAAGCTTTATCTAAAGGATTTTTTGACCCCTTGTTATTTCTTATGACCCTCTTAACCGCTCTTGGAATCCAAATTACTACAAATTTCGCTAACGACTACTTTGATTTTCAAAAAGGCGCAGATACAGAAAAAAGAAAAGGCCCTCTTCGCGTGATGCAAGCTGGGCTAGTCTCTATTCCTGACATGAAAAAAGCAATCGCTATTTCTATCGCTTCCACCGCACTAATTGGTTCTTACTTAATACTTCAAGGAGGACTACCCATCTTTTTGCTTTTATCTTTAGCCTTAATTTTAGCTATTTTATATACAGCAGGCCCTTATCCTATTGCATATATAGGCCTAGGCGATTTATTTGTTCTTGTTTTTTTTGGACCCGTTGCTGTTGGAGGAACTTTTTTCCTCCAAACAGGAATCCTTAACATAGAACCAATCTTAGCAGGTATGGCTCTTGGCGCTATTTCTGCAGAAGTCCTATCGATAAATAACCTTCGCGATGTCGAAGAAGATAAAATAGCAAATAAAAAAACGCTCATAGTCCGATTTGGAAAACAATTTGGAAAAGTAAAATATGTCGTTTCTTTAGCTTTTGCAGCACTCATCCCTCTTTTCTTTTTTCAGTCTCATCCACTTACACTTCTTGCAGAGTTATTTCTGCTTCCAGCCATTCCCTGCATTCGTCAAGTTCTCTTGGAAGAAAACTCAAAAAACCTAAATAGCATTCTCGTAAAAACAGGACAGCTCGTTCTCATTTATGCGACATTATTTTCTATAGGAATTTTACTGTGCTAAAGTCAATACTATTTTTGTTATATTTTGTAGCTTTTGGGTCAACCGTTCTTTCTGCTGGAGAAACGTTTCTGCTTATTGACGGTCTTACAAATAAAAAAATAACAGCTGTCGGCTCTGATATCGAAAACCGAATTAGCCCCTGCTCCACTTTTAAAATTCCTTTAGCTCTGATGGGTTATGATGCAGGCATTCTACACGATGAAATAACGCCAAGTTGGAGTTTTCAAGAAGGCTATGATGATTACTTAGAGGCTTGGCAAGCTCCGATCACCCCAAAGTCTTGGATACAGTATTCTTGTGTCTGGTATTCGAAAGTTTTAAGCATCAAAATAGGTATTGAAAAAATGCAAAGCTATTTAGCTGCTATGCGTTATGGAAACCAAGATCTTTCTAACCAATTGATTGAGCCTGGGCTAATGAACCCTTCATGGATTAATTCTTCCTTGCTAATTTCTCCAAAAGAACAAGTGACTTTCATTCAAAAAATGATCTTAGGAACTCTTACTATCTCCCCTAATGCTATTCAAACTACAAAAATGCTTTTATTCAAGGAAGACCTACCGCAAGGATGGAAACTATTTGGAAAAACAGGATGGAGCGGCTCTTATATTGGAAAAGATGGAAAAATGATAGAACATGGATGGTTTGTAGGCTGGATCGAAAAAGACGATCGTTTTTTTCCATTTGCCTACCTAATCCGTGACGAAAAAATCGCTCTAGATCAAAGAATACCAAGAGTAAAAGAACTGTTAAAAACAGCTATTTTTGGAATCAATAGCCCTCATTCAGAAGCCTGATTGGGAAGTTTTTAAAGAAGATGACGTAACTGCGTTAAAAGCAGCCACAAAAATCCCTTTAATGAATTTTGTCTATGGCAACTTCACACAAAATCGGTATGAAAAAATAAAAGCATTCTATGAAGGAAAGCCTGCAGCTACAGCTCTTGCCCTATCTTGGAAATCTCGGAGCATCACTTTATTATGTTGGTAGACTACCCAAGTGTCGCAATCAAGGATTAGGCTCTACGGTCACTCACGCTTACTTAAAAGCCGCAAAAGATAAAAACATTGCTCAATCAGTGCTTTACAGATCTAAAATGGGACAATCTATGTACAAAAAAGATTGGCTTCAAACTAATGCAAACTCTGCAAAAGTACTGATCATTAATCTATAAAAATTCACTTCATTAATAAAATCGAATATGAAAAGCAATCAAATAACAGCCACAAAGAACTGTTATTTAATTGCTTTTTAATCATTTAAACTAAAACTGTCTTCCTAGTCCTAAATAGAATGAAACATCATAAAAAAGACTATTTAGTTGATAATTTACATTAGACTCGAGCTGCCAGCCTCCTTTAGAGGTCATCAGGACATCCAAGCCTAAGACTAAATTATTACGCCCAGGCGCTACAGAACGAACTTTTGTAGAATGCTGGGTCATATGAAATGGAGTAAAACTCATAGTAAAACTATCTTGTAAATACTCCCTTTGCCATCCACAATCAAATTCCGTACGGAGAATAAAGCTAGAAGCCTTCCACAGATAATCCATACGAAAACCTAGTAAAGAAGCTAGAGAATCCGGCTTTTCTGAGCCTACACGCAGATCATAAATACCCGCGCCTTTTTCTTTATAACCATCTACATAATCCACAACATATTGAAGATTAGCTAGAGGGGTAATCGAAAAGTTTTTAGGCAGTAAATCATAAGATCTACCAGAAAATTGGTACTCTAAGCCAATAAGAGCATCGATAAGCGATTCATTCGTATTACCTAAAGCTTTCTCTTTTTTATCTACGCCTGTTTTGCGACTTATATGATCCCATGTGTAATCAAATCCTAAAATAGATTCAACTGCCAAATCGGGTAGTGAGGAAGGTATTACCGTTCCATATAAACTCCCTTGCACAGCATCAATATTTGCTGATCCAAAGTGATCCGCAGCATCAATATAGCTCTTTCTATATTCTAAAATAGCGCCCACTCCCGCTAAGCAGCAGTTTTCTTTATTACTCGACACTAGGTAATCGAACCCTAGAAGAGCCCCAGCTGAAGAATATCCTAACCCAATTTGTTTGCCTTTTGTCTTTACGTGACCAAAAGAACCAACAGGACCCGCATAGACACTCCAGGGATTGGTATCTTCTTGTATTCTTTGCGTTAGCTGCTGTTGTTTTTCCTCAGTTTGCAAACTTACCTTGTGAGAAGTTTTGCTAGAAGAAGTACTTGCTAGGCTAATCTTTGCGCTAGTTACTTCATCATCTCCGAACACAATTGCTGAATTTTCAGCTCTTATCTCTTGAGTATCGGCGGGTATTCTATTTCTCATCTGATACATCTTTCTTGTAACAAAGCTATTATGCTGACTTACTGCTGTAAATACAATTTGATGCATACCATTAAAGTGCGCTGGGACTGTATCTACAATGTTCAATGTCACAGCATTAGAATGAAAAGATAAGCTAGGAATTACTGTGTGAGGGAAATTCTGTAAAGAGTAGTTAGTGAACTTAGATAAAACACCTTCTACAGCGGTAATTAAATTTACTTTTTGCCCACCAGACATAGAAAAGTCCGGCATTGCAGTTACCACAAAAGATCCCCCTAAACTAGCTGAGCCTGAGGCTGTAAGACTTGCAAAACTAGAAATACTAGACACTCCCATCTCAAGATTAGCCTGAGAATGTTGTTCATAATTATTCGCAAAGACCTTTCCTTCTGTAGAAAGAGTCCCACCCGTAAAATATAAATTAGCAAGGCTTGATCCTAAAGTAGCTTTAGCACTATTAAAAACAGAACCTTCTTCAATAGTAAAGTCTCCGCCGGACTTCATGACACCATAGTTATTAACAACAACAGGGCTAAAAGCTCCATCAATACTATTAATTATTAAAGATCCTACTGGATTTACTAAACCATAGTTATTGACTTTATTACCTTCAAATAGGACAGCCCCAGGCGTAATCTGTCCAAGGTTAATAAATGTTCCAGAAGTTGCCCCCTCACTTACATTCAAAGTGCCAGTAGATATAATAGAGGAATTTTCTCCAAAAGTTAACGAGCCATTAGACAAAGAAACTCTAGTATCTTTTTCAAGAGAAGCTGTTGCATCAATCGTATGACTTCCTCCAGTTAGAGAAATTTTAGCCTTAGAACTAAGAGCTTCACCATCTAAATGAATGACGCTTTCACTATTAAATGCTTCTATAGTAAAAGAAGTATTTTCCGACTCAAAACTCAAGTCATGTAAAACAACCGATAAAGGTCCATCCCCAAGAGACGTAGCTAAAGAAACTGTAACTTCTGAAGTATCTACATCAACGAAATGAGCCATATCTTGATCTTCAGCGACACCACTCACCCCAGGGACGCAACCAGAATCCCAGTTAGCTATATCTGCCCAGTTACCATTACCCGGAGTTTGCCATGTAGAATTACACTCTCCATTTGCTAAAAGAACCAAATTTTCACTGTAGTCATATACAATAGATCCATAAGGCAATATGGCTACAGAAAACTCTCCAGTTAACTGCTTTCCAGCTCCTAAAGATTGCAATAAGACTCTCTCCTTAAAAACAGGAAACGGTGTTCTTAAAAAATCACCAGAATCCACTGTTAGACTCAAAGGCGCCGCAACAGACCCAATCGAACCGAAGTGAAATGTTCCATCTAAGGAAATTTGGCCTTGAGTAATAACCTTAGAATTCAAAACAGGTGCGGACCCAAAAGAATCTTCACGACTACCACTAAAAAAAAAGCCTAAAATCAAAGTTCCTTCGGATGTTTGTGTATAGCTGCTAGCGAGCACTTCGCCAAAAGACGACAATTCTCCTCCAGATACAACAATAGCCGCTTCATTAGACCCTAAGCCAGACTCTGCGGTATTTACAAGACTTCCGCCCTGAATATATAGCGTTTTTCCACTACCTGCAAAAAGAGTGGCTCCCTCGAAATTATAAATCTCGGTGTATACACCACCGACAATAAAATCATCGCCAGAACTTAATACGCCATAGTTATTAAAAATTAGAGATTCAGAGGTTCCCGCCAAAGCACTAATTGTCAATGCCCCAACCGGGCTTATAGTTCCATGGTTATCAATAAGATTCCCTTCAAAAATAGCAGCCCCAGGAGTAATTGCCCCATAGTTGGTTAAAAGGCCCGAACTGACCCCTTCGCTCACATAGAGAGTACCCGAAGACCCTATTGATGAATCTGCTCCAAGTGTCAAACTACCTGTAAAAAGAGAAATTCTAGTGTCTTTTTCCAATAAAATCGCTGTATTGATTACATGATTTCCTGCTAACACCTGGATTCTTGATTTAGAACCAGTCGCAGAACCATTGAGTGTAATTGCACTACCAGAATTAAACTGGTTAATCGTAAAGGACGTACTATCCGCATCAAAATAGATGCTATGAAGAGTTGCAGATACAGGAGCTGTCCCGGCTCCGTTAGCAAGAGTTACTACGACGTCTGAATCTGTTACATTGCTAAATGATACAGTGTCCTGATCTTCCGGAGCCCCTCCTCCAGGAATGTTTTCTGGAGACCAGTTTGTTGGATTGCCCCAATTTCCAGTAGAACCAGCCACCCAATTAGAGTCAGTACCACCCTTAGCTAAAACAACCTGATTATCACTATAGTCATAACTTACAATACCAAATGGAGACGTCGTTGAAGAGAACTGCCCTTGCAACTGCTTTCCTGCTCCTGATGACTTTAGTAAGACCACTTCAAACGAAGATGAGGGAGTGAATCCCCCTGTATTAGTCACAGCAAGTGCACCGTCTAAACTAATTGCTCCCGTCGTCAGTATATTTCCTACAGGAGAAACTGTTGTAGAGGGAAAATTTAATGATAAATTTCCAGTAGATGTTTGAGTAAAGCTTGTTGCCGTTACTGTCGCACTACCAGTAATTAACCCCGAGTTAGCAATAGACCCAACCGTATTAGCAAATGTTTGAAAATTTAGGGAGCCGGCCGAAGCGACGGTGATAGCCGAATTGACACCGAAAGCTGAATTGGAACCAGCTAATAAAGAGCCAGCATTTACAGTTGTGGCTCCAGTATATATGTTCGTCCCTGTAAGAGTTAGTGCTCCAGCTCCAACTTTAGTAAAAGAAGCTGTAGATACACCGGCAAACACACCTGATGCTGTAAGATCAAATCCATTCGTATCTATGCTCCCTCCGGACATAAAAATAACAGAAGAAGAAAAAGAGGTAAAAGCTGTTGCTGTTTGAAAAATACCATTACCTGATCCTTGAAAAACAAGCTGTGTTGCTGATGGATAAAAAGCAAAAGGCATGCTTAGGGTACCATTTTGGATCGCAGTAATACCTGAGTAGCTACAAGCTCCTCCTACTGTTAAAACCCCTGCTCCTGCTTTAGTAAAGGCACCTGGACCTGAAATTGGACCATTTAAAGTCACTGCGTTGCCATTGGTATCAATCGTTCCGTTCGCTGTCAAAGTAATAGGCTGAGAAATTGTTAATGCACTACCTGCCTGTAGGACTCCAGCAAATGTTTCAAAAGTAAAAGATGTAATCGCACCTAAGCTAGAAGCGTTTAGATTCAAAGTACCGCCTTCAATATTAAACGGTCCCGCGTTAGTGTTCACCCCTGTCAAAGTAAGAGTACCTAATCCTATCTTAGAAATGACTGCACCACTACCTGAAATAGCACCAGTTAAAGAGACCTGAAATGTATTTGTTCCAATTGTTACAGGAGCATCTGCTACAAGAGTAGCTGCCGAAGTAGTATTAGATCCAAACTCAATATTTCCTCCTCCTGAAACAAAGATCAAAGAAGAGGTCGACCCTAAGTTAACTGTATTTAAGCTGCTTCCCCCCTGAATACTTGTTGTCCCTGTATAGGTATTGGTCTTCATCAAACTAAGAGTTCCTCCCGTTAAAGAGAGATTTCCAGATCCAGAAATCACACCATAAAAAGGATTTTGTGCACTACCACCTGTTACTGTTAAAGTACCACTGCCAAGATTCACAAAGCTTCCTATATTTCCTGCTAAACTCTGAATAGAAACTGTAAAGTTATTTAGATTTAATGTTGCTCCTGCAGAAATGTTAAAAGAGCTATTTGTTCCTAAAGAAGCCGTAGATCCAGCCTGAATGGTCCCCGCTAAAATATTCGTACCACCCGTATATCCATTAGCTCCTGTTAAAATAAGAGTCCCTGTCCCCTTTTTAGAAAAAACACCAGGACCTGATAAGGGTCCAGATAAAGTAACCGTATTTCCCATCGTGTCAATTGTAGCTACATCACTAAATGTAAAAGTAACACCTGTAGAAATTGGGGCTTGTAATTGTAAAGTTCCTCCTCCGGAAGAAAAAAGAAAACCAGAGGTATTTCCCAATGCGCTAACAGAGAAAATACTGCCACCTTGCAAAGAGGTGGTACCTGTATACGTATTGGAACCTGTCAAAGTAAGAGTTCCACTTGTAAGAGTCACCCCTCCTGATCCTTGAATTTGTCCAGAAAAAGTCCCTCCCTGAGAGGAAGTAATCGTTGCACTACCTAACGTAATCGTTCCTGCACCTGAAAGAGTCGAAAAAGTAGATGCATAGTTATTTAAATCTAAAGTTGCTCCAGAAGCTACTATTAAATTAGAGTAGGATCCTAAGGCTGCAGGATACCCCACTTGTAAAGTTCCACCCGCTACATTCGTTGTTCCAGGATCAGCTTGAGTACTATAGGTATTATTTCCACTTAAAGTGAAAACACCAGAGCTACCAGCACCCAAGGAAAAACCAGCATTTGCCCCTTTAATTGTACCAGCAAATGTGTTTGTCCCACTATTTACAACAGTCAAAGTAGCTGTTCCAAGCGATACTGTGCTTGCAGAAGTTCCCGAAATATTACCTATAGAAGTATTGAAATTATTTAAATCTAATATAGAGCCGCTACCTATGCTAACAGAAGAACCATGTCCAAAAGCACTTGTGCTACCTGCTTTTAAAGTAGCCCCGACACCTAAAGTGGTTGCCCCCGTATAAGTATTTACCCCATTTAAAACAAGAAGTCCCCCTTGAAGGTTTACTCCGCCAGAACCCGAAAGAGCACTAGTAATTGTGTTGCCAGAACCATTACTCGAAACCTCTAAAGTACCATTTAAAGTAACGCCTCCAAGATTAATATTCGATCCTGAAGCTCCGTAAGTTAACGTAGTAGTACCTGTTGGAATAACAAAAGAACTTCCAGTAAACGTATAAGCATCTGCTATACTTAAGTTACCAACTGTCAAAGATCCTATATTATTCAAAACACTTTTCGATAAATTTACGCCCGTTGGAAATGTTAGCTCATCCCCTGTCGCAGGCACCTGAGAAGGTAACCAGTTAGTCGACTGGTTCATTTGATCGGAACTTCCATTCCATGTAAGCATTGATGCTTGGCACAATCCATATTTAACAACAAAAAACAGTAAACTACTACGAAATGTAAACTTCATCTTGAAATATCTCCTAAGACTTTCTTGTTTTTTAAGGGCTCATCCATTTTATACGTTTTTTCGGTTTCACACGCTACTATCCCGGCCATGGAGGAGGGGCGCTATTAAACTGAATTAAAAACACAGGATCATCCTGAGTTCCACCTACCTTTTCAAAGGTTACGCTCCCTTGAAAATACTGATCTATAGAAGAAAAACTACTATTAGAAGAAACTGGGACAACAATTTGTCTTTGTAAATTCACGTTATAGATATAATCAATAGAATCAAAAGTAAACTTTACTTGAAAAGGATGAGTTCCATCTACATGTACTCGTCCCAGGCTTACATTTTCAGTAAGCGATGCTGGAGTAACAACTGTGCTAGTTCCGTTAAAGTAAGAAAAAGAAACAGCCACTCCATTTGGAGCAGAGGTAATGCTCGTTTCGTACGCATAAGTATCTTGAGAAATATTTGGTATGTTAGTCCCCGACAAGCTCTCTAAGGTAATAACAACATAAGGTTGAACAGCACCCGCAGCTTGCGAAGGATTTCCATATTGATCTTGAATTTCAATCCCCTGAATTAATCCACTCATATTTAAAAGATCATCAAAATCATACGCATACCCAAGACCTAGTGTAGGATTTTTAGGAACGTCACCTTGACTAATCATCTGCTGGTGCAAGATTTGATCATATAAATTGTACCAAGGACCGTTTGCATATCCCGGAGGATTACTGAAATATTGTAAAGCAGCAAATCCATTGTTATTATTGACAAAAGGTTTAGTTTGAGAAGTCGTTGTGGCTGTATACGGAAACTGGCCTATTGTAAAAAGAGCACTAATTACTTTAGACAATTCATTTCCATAATTTGCAGGTGTGGATGTAGGAATAAATGGCCAAACAGATCCACTTAACAACTTCTCCATGGAAAGATGTGCAAGCTCTATATAAATAGGCGTTGGGGCGCCAGGTGTTGAACTTGTAAACTTAAGGGTTAGGTTTGTTGCATCACTGCCTGCTGTAATTTGATAAATAGCGGGAGCCTCGTTTGCTGGAAAAATTTGTACCCAAAAGGCGTTAGCGCTTTTAGTATAATATTGATAAACCGACTCCATAAAACTTTTACCTGTCTTAGGTCCTTCGGTAGAATTCGAAACATAATCCGAAGGAAAAAATGCAGGAGTCACTTTTGCACCTTGAAACTGAACCGGGTTCGTCCCTAGATCAATGCTATTTTTTGCCGCTAAAATACGAACGTAAGTTGAAGGAGTTTTATCTGTATAAGGATTATTGTAATAAGGAACCCCTAAATTACCCCAAGAGGGTTCTGTTTGTCCTTTTGTTAAGACACTATTTGTATCTTTAACGATTTGCTCTCTTGTTTTAGTCGAAACGGTACCTGCAGGCAAAACCTGTGGGTTGATGTTAATTGGAGCATTGGACGGATAACTAAGCGTATATAACTGCATCGGCAAGCAAAAATAATCAACCCAAGAAAGGTTCAAATATAGTGCTGTTGAAGAGTTATCTGCAGCAGGGGGCACTAATCCAAATTCAAAATCTTGATAAAAAGTATAATAATTCGGATCTGTCAAAGAAGTAACAGAAGAATCATCAATACCTAAAACCCCTAGCTTAGGATTCCAAGCTGTTGCTAAATACATAGGAGACTGCAGTGAAAGATATGCTCTAGAAGAACTATTAATTGGTAAATAAACCAGATACGTCGAGCCACTAATGCCTGTATTTATTGCAGTCGGTAAATTAGAAAGAAGAACACTGGAACTCGCTGAACTAGGCATACCACTTGGATTAGGATACACATATTGGCAAATTCCATTAGCATCCGGAACAAGAAAGCAAGGAATCCCACTTGGATCATTGCCGTGGGCAACAAAATAAATATCATCTGCATTCAGCGTACTGTTATTAACTACAACAACCGGACAATAATTTTGTAAAGGTGCCGGCGATAATGAAACAGCAAATCCTTGAGATAGTGGCAACAAAGCCATCAGTGCATATTTCATAAAACAAGGTCTAACTATAGACATGAACCCTCCCTCTTTGAGAATGAAGGGAACACTAAAACAAAACGCAAAAAAAACAAAGTTTTTTTTATCGACCTTTGAAAAAAATAAATATAGCGTCTCGCAAAAAAATAAAATCAAGTAAATTATTTAATATAAATCAAAATAAAAAAAACCAAGAAAACAATACTATTTAAATAGATTTTGGAATACGATAAAAAATCAACAAAATCGTAACCATAGGAGAGCACCATGATGACCTCACTTCTAAATAAAGCTAAAGAAACAAAAACTAGATTCGATGACTGTATGGATAGTATTGGAAAGTTTTTAGATCAAAACCCTACAGCATACAAAGTAACACTTTTTGCAAGCCATGCTTTTAGATCTTTGGGCATCTATTCAATGATTATTACAAGCCCAGTCAATCCGATAGCTACAACAGGGATAATTCTAGCCTCTTCATTACTTTATCGCGCTGGAATAGAACGATTCTGCATTTTTCGATTCACCCTCCCTTCTTTAGCCGGAGGCCTCTCTCTTTGGATGGCAAAAGCATCTATAGCTTCATTAATTGGTCCAAGAACACTTTTTACGCTAGGAAGAGTTCTTGGAGGTTCATTAGGGATTATACCACTTGCAGCATATACTATTTATATTTATAAAATTTCTAGTGATGATATTGAAGCAAAGAACGCTAAATCACGTTCTTGCTGTACTTAATTTACAAATATGACAAGTTGGTTATTTGAAACGTTTCCCGGACTCAAAGAGTACGGGAATCTTCCTGCCATTTTCTATAAAAACACGAGCATGTCCTACCTGTCCGTATCCAGGGAAATTGAAAGCCTCGCAAGAGAGCTAAAAAAAAGAGGCGTATCTTATGGAATGAGGATTTCCCTACTTGGAGAGAGTAATCTACCTACCCTAATTGCTATTTTAGCTCTTTTACAAATAGGAGCAAGCGTTTGCGTTTTGAGCACTCGACTACCTAAAGAAACCGTAATCCAAAGAGCTCTTGAAGCAAAATCAACATTTTTTCTCGACGCTATTAATACTATTCTCACTCCAATAGGCGTTACAAAAGAAAAAAACCAGTACATTCTCCTATTTACTTCTGGTAGCTCTGGGAAAGCAAAGCTAGCCTGCTTAACTATAAATCACTTCCTAGCAAGCGCCTTAAGTTCTATTTCTTTATTAGGTTTGGTAGAACCTAACAAATATTACTTTCTCTCAGTTCCCTTATTTCATGTAAGCGGCTTAAGTATCTTATTTAGATGCTTTACTTCAAGAGGGGCTCTTTGCCTTGATCCCATCAAAGAAATTACCCATGTTTCCCTTGTTCCCACGCAGCTTCTAAGATGGATCAAAGAAGAAAAAACTCACTATTTTCAGAAAATTGAGTGTCTCTTATTAGGAGGAGCTCCATTGGGAGAAGCTCTTATCCAAAAAGCAATTGAAAAAAACCTTCCTATAAGAACAACCTACGGCATGACGGAAACCGCATCTCAAATAACGATGTCAAACCTTATGGATGATCTACTACCTCCACATGCGGGAAGCCCGTTACCTGGAAAAGAAATTCTGATTTCTGAGGAAGGAGAAATTCTAGTAAAAGGCAACTCTCTATTTTCAGGCTACGACTCAGAAACAGGCCCCCTCCTTCCAACTCTAGAGGGGGGATGGTTTCCTACAGGAGACCTGGGGCGCCTTACCTCAAAAAACACCCTCGTCTATACTGGCAGAAAAGACAATCTTTTTATTTCAGGAGGAGAAAACATCTATCCAGAAGAAATAGAAAAAGCGCTAAACTCTCTACCGAATGTTTCTTTTTCTATAGTCGTCCCTCTAAAAGACGACGAATTCGGAGAAAGACCGATTGCTTTCATTCAAATGGAAACACCTCTGCCATCTCTTGAAGAGTTTTACGCTAGGCTTGCTTCCCTGTTGCCTAAATTCGCTTTCCCCGTACGGTTTCTCCCCTTTCCTAAAGAAGTCTCTTTAGATTTCAAAATTCAAAGATCCAAACTAAAAGAGCTAGCAAATAAAACACTTTATTAATTGCAAAGTATTTATTTAAATGACAATATATAATTATAAATAAATTACTTTAAAAAGGAATATTTATGCGACTAAATAAAAGCATATACATAACATGTGCACTCACAACTGCTTGTACACTTTTTTCCTATACAACCGGCAGCAATCCTCTATTCATCAAAACAGCTTCTTCTCAACCAGTGCCTCTTATTCCCTCTCAGACTCTATGGAATGCCCTTAATATTATCGGGGTTCCTGGAACCGATATGGACACGTTAAAAACAACAGGACAAGCTACCCCAACCACCCTTTCTCTTTTCACTAAATATGCGGAAAATTCAGGAAATTCCGCCTATGACCAACTCTCTCAAGATGAAAGTAATGCATTAATTCTTTTTGGTTTTAAACTGAAAAACCAAAATCAAATTACCGATAACGTTCTAAACGATCTCATGGTTGCTGAAAAAAAAGAACTAGGGATGAGCACAGCCAACATAAAAACGCTAAGATCCCTAGCATTATCTCTGGAAGATTCCCCCTCTTACGCTCTTACTTTATCTGATGTAACATTTGTAAGACAAATCATACCCTTTATTCAAGAAAATCCTTTTGCCTTTGCTGATGTTCTCGGACTTCTTATCAGAGCTTTTCTTGTACAAGAAGATTCTGATTCCCCTATCGACCCTTCCATTGATGATGAGATAGAATCAGCATTAACTGACGCTGCGCAAACCCTTTCAGGTCTTACAGATGATCAAATTGTAAATATCACAAATATTACACAAAACTATGAAACCACCGAACAATTTAACGACTCAGATTCAAACGTGGAAGATTTAAGCGCTGCCATGGCCGTGGCAGCTGTTCCGTTTGGATTATTTGCCCTTTATCCATTGATTGGCAGCGAAGCAGTCTATGGGGTTGGCGATATTACAAGAAATTACGAAGGATCCTTTAATAGAGGTTACGTAGATAGATATAATGGCGAAATCGATAGAAATAGAGACAACTTTCCAAGAAACGACGTAAATAACGCTAGGGCAAGAACAGATGGAAATGGATTAAACAATAGAAGCAATCCGGCAGAAAGAGGTCAAAGAGACCTTGGAGGCAATAACAATGCAAGGGGCGATCTCGGACAAAACTCAGACAGAAGTAGAAGCTTAGATAGATCAAGAATGCAGGCTGGAAACGGCGGACGGGCGAATGGAGCTAGAGCAGGAGCCTCTAATCAACGAAGGGATGGAGGAGGAGCTAGATCTAATGGGTCTAGAGGAGGCAGAAGTGGTGGTGGAAGATCTGGAGGTGGTGGAAGACGCTAGCCTTCCACTTGCATGGCTTGCAAAAAAGAAACAATAGCCTCTGGAATAGTAGAGGCTTGCGTTTGACCACTTAAAAGGAATGCATGAACTATTTTAGTTGTCCCCACAACAGAAGAGTCTGGCAATCGTTTCAAAATAGACTCTACGGTAAAGGATCTCTCTGAAATATTTGAAACAAATACTTGCACACAAAAGTCATCCCCCACCTTTAAAGGGGCTTTATAATCAGCCTCTGCATGAACAACAGGAAACAAATACCCCAACGATAAAAGTTCTCTAAGAGACTGATTATTAGTCGATAAAAGCGATTCAAATGCTTCTAAGGAGTATTGAAACATCGATCCAAAATAAATCACTCCCGTTGCATCGGTATCCCTTAAAAAAACTTTTCTTTGATAAGAAAACATACTCTGACCATATTGGTTTTTTTCATAACAGACTTATAATAAATGAATAAAAAAAAATCAAGATTCTATTTTTTGTTTTTCTTACTGCCTCATTGTATAAAAAACCAAGCTTTCTTATAATCTCACCCTTACGCAGACACAAACAAGCTAGGACATGCACACATGGACGAAATAGTTCACATGCCAGAAGAGCCATTTTGCTCTACCACAGAAAAGGCATACCATTTCCTCCTGCTAGGACAGTCTTCGCTTGCAAAAAAAAATTTAGATGAAGGACTCTTCTTTTTTAAAGAGGCGTGCGAGTTAAAACCCGGGGATCCAAAACTACACTTCGAACAAGGCCTGTCCTTATTCGACATGGGAAGCGAAGAAGGCCACGAAAAAACCCTCTTATTAGCTAATAAAAAATTTAAAATGGCAACAGCCCTTCTACCAGAGTACTTTGAAGCCTGGTTTCTTTGGGGTACCTCCCTTTCTCAATTAGGCAACGCTTACCAAGAAGCTCATTATTTTTCTAGCGCCGAAGAAAAACTCCTAAAAGCAATAGACTTGTGCAATCAAGCAGATAGAGACTCTCAATTCGATCTTTATTTTGAATATGCAAAAGTAAAATCAGAGTTAGCAAAAAGATCCGGTGAAGCCTGCGACTGGCAGTCTTCTATTACTTTTTTTGAAAAAGCGTCTAAAGTCTCCTCGAATGATAAAAATCCTGATTTTTGGAACCAATTTGGACTTTCAAGCCTATCTCTTGCTCAACTAATTAATGACACAAAAATATGCGTTAAAGCAATACACTGCTTTAAACATGCGATTTCCCAAGATTCCACAAACTATGAAGGCTGGAAAAACTTAACAAGGTCCATGGAATTTCTGTATCAAAGAACACATGAAGAAGACCATTTTTCACAAACCAATGAATGTTTTGCCTCTTGCTCGCAACTAAAACCATTTGACCACTCCTTGTGGCTTTTTTGGAGCCTTTTCCTATTAAAAAGTGGAAAAGAGACCAAGGACATCAAAAAACTACGCTCCGCGATTGAAAAATGCAAAAAGGCAGAATCTATTGACTCTCAAAACCCTACACTTTTAGCCGCCTGGGGAGAAGCGCTTTCTTTCATTGGAGAACTTACCGAAGAAATCGAACTTATTCATATTGGTCAAAATAAAATCAACGAAGCCATAGAACTTAACTGTGAATCTCCGGAAATATGGCACGCTCTAGGAGAAAACCTAACCTGCTTAGGAAAATACTTCGAAGACCTAGACTACTACTATCAAGCAATTGAAAAATTCCAAACAGGTATTTCAATTGATAGATCAAAACACGAACTATGGTTTTCCATAGGAAAAACATATACGATTATCGGAAAATCCTTATCCGACACTGAAACTCTACAGCAATCCTTTCATTTTTATAAAAGAGCCATCGAGCTCTGCCCTTCTAATAGCTCGTACCACTTCGAATACGGTTGCAGCCTAGCAAAAACTGGGGAACTTACACAAGAAGAGCAAACCTTAGAAAGCGCAATTTTAGAATTCGAAAAAGCTCTTTACAATCAAAAAAATGCAGTTTATCTACATCCTGAATGGCTTTTTGAATATGCAAAGACGCTCGATCTTTATGCAGAGTTTTTTGAAGAAAAAAATCACTACCATAAAGCTATAGAGATCTTTTCACACGTGCTAATGATCGATCCTGATTTTCCAAATGTACATTATCACCTTGCTCTTGCCCACTCTCACTTAGGTGAATTAATTGAAGAGCTAGACAGTTTTTATCGCGCTCTACATTTTTTTAAACTTGCTTTAAAACACGATGAGGAAAACGATCAAATTCTTTTAAACCTAGGTGTAACTTTAATTAACATCTCTCAACTTACAGAAAACTCTGCGGAAAGAGAAAACTGCTTTGAAGATGCTGAACTAAAACTTACACAAGCAGCTAAAGCAGGTAACCTCCAAGCATACTATCAACTAGCTTGTCTTTTTTCCTTAAAAGATGAAGCAGATAAATCCATGCATTTTCTTTTGAAAGCTGAATCTTTTGATTCCTTGCCCTATATAGATGAACTTTTAGAAGATGACTGGCTTTCTTCCACAAGAGACTCCAGCGCTTTTAAAGAATTAATACACTATCTAGAAAAAAAAGAAACCCTCCAAGAAGACACCTAAATTTTTTTCACCTTACGTTTTTATTTCACCTTGTGATAAGATCACATATTTAATCTCATTTTTTTTAAGGATATTCTTCTCATGGATAAACGATCTTTACTTTTCATCGTCGCCTTAAGCGCGAGTCTTTTTTTTGTTAATCAATGGTTTGGATCAAAACCAATCCAAAAAGCACCCACAACGGCTAATGAGGTCACAGAACTTCCTATCCAAAACAAGGTTGAAACAAGGGCTCTTCCTTCTGAAGGCAAAGAGGAACTCTATGTATTAGAAAATACGTTTCAGCAACTTGTTTTTTCTAATATTGGTGGATGCATTTCTGAAATCAACCTACCTTTTAAAACAGAAAGCAATCAAAAAAGTCTCATTTTACCGATCGAATTCGACCGTACGATGAAAAAAGAATACCCATACAACGACTATTTCCCTGAAAACTCTTTTAAGATCGTAAAAAACAATACCGTTTCAACCCAAGAAGGATCTCTTGGAGGATATTATCCTCTTTTACGTAGAAATATTGCCGGACCAAACGGACGTTCTATTTCTCTACTATCTCCAAGATATTTTGCATTTAATATTCTTTCTGAAGAAGGAACTCCGGCCCTTTTTAACAAACCTTTCCAAGTCACAAAATTCGAAAAAAATCTGATTGAATTTTCTTACAGTGATAACCTACGCAAAATTACAAAAACATTTACTCTTTCTTCTGAAGATACCCCTTACTGTCTAGAACTTGAAATTAAAGTAGAAGGCGATTCTAGAGGTCTTTGGCTAACAACCGGAATTCCAGAGGTTGAATTAATCTCCGACAACTTTTCCCCAGCCCTTAAATACCTCATTCAAAAAAGCCCTAAACAGCGCGTTGAAGCACTCTCTTTGCCAAAATCACTTATGACCTACTCCTCAATCAGTCCTAACTGGGTCAGCAATTCAAACGGATTTTTAGGTCTAATTGTTGAGCCCCTTTCTGATATTGGATCCGGATTTAAAGCAGATATAATCCCAGGAAACGTAGTACCTACAAAGCTCTCACTTATTGATTCTCAACACAATCTATATCCAGCAGATAAATATCCCGGATATGAATTTCTTATGCCTATTAAACCTATTTCATCGGCCCCTTTGAAATTTCGTATTTTTGCAGGTCCTTATCAAGATACTCTTCTTAAAACCCTTGACTCTACCATCTCTCAGACTGAAAAAAACCCAAACTTCAGCTCTGCAATGAGCTTCCAAGGATGGTTTACATTCATTTCTGAGCCATTTGGGAAGTTTCTTTTCCTTTTAATGAAGTTTTTCTATCAAATCACACACTCTTGGGGATTTTCTATCATCCTTCTGACTATAGCGCTAAGAGCGATGTTATATCCTTTAACTGGATGGTCCATTAAATCAACGCTAAAAATGCAACAAATTGCGCCACAAATTTCTGCCATCCAAGAGAAGTACAAAAAAGACCCGAAAAAAGCGCAGCTAGCTATCGTAGAACTCTATAGAGAAAAAAAGGTCAATCCTCTATCTGGATGTTTACCGGTGCTAATACAGCTACCGTTTCTGATCGGAATGTTTGATCTGTTAAAGTCAGTCTTTGAACTAAGAGGCGCTAGCTTTATTCCTGGATGGATCAATAACCTAACAGCGCCTGATGTAGCATTTTCTTGGAATTATCCAATAATCTTTTTCGGAACAAGCCTTCATCTGCTACCAATTTTATTAGGTGGTATTATGTACCTCCAACAACTAATGTCTTCACAAAGTCCTAAAGATCCTAAGTTGATGACAGACGCACAAAAGCAACAAAAACTAATGGGAAATATCATGGTCGTTGTCTTTACTGTTATGTTCTACCATTTCCCTTCAGGATTGAATATTTACTGGTTATCTTCTACTGCTCTTGGGATCCTGCAGCAGTGGTTTACAAATAAACAATCAAAACTAAAGAAGACATAAAACCCAATGCAAGCGTGGGAATCATTTTTAGAAAATCTAAAAAATTCACTAGGGGACGAAACCATCACCAAATGGCTTCGTCCTCTAAAAGTCATCCATTTTGACGCTTGCAATCTCTACCTAGAAGCTGAAACCAATTTTCAAGTTGAGTGGTTTGAAGAACATATAAGACCAGTCGCTCAGAAGAAATTTTTAAACAACAACTTTCGCTCTATAAAAATACACATTACTTGCCAAGAAGAGCCCTCATTTAAAAAAAATTCCAAAGAAGAAAAAGCCCCATCAGAATCTAGTCCACCTCATTTTGTCATCACAAAAGATCAGCTAAATCCGCTCTATACTTTAGAAAATTTCATTTTCAATGAAAAAAATAAAATCTTGCTTGAAGTAATAAAAAAAACAAAAGAATGTAACGAAACATTATTTAATCCCATTTTCTTATCGGGAGGCCCTTGTTCAGGGAAAACACATCTTTTACAAGCCTTCGCGAAAGAATTACAAATAAATAATAAACAAGTTTTATATGTAAAATCAGAAACTTTCACAGAAAATGTCGTCAATGCCATACGCAGCGGTAACATGCAAGAGTTTAGAAAAGCCCATAGACATATCGATGTTCTGCTTGTAGATGACGTACAACATTTCAGTAAAAAATTCGCCACTCAAGAAGAATTTTTTCATACCTTTAACTCTCTACAAACTATCGGAAAGCAAATTATTCTCAGCGCAAATACCCTCCCTTCTCTTTTAGAAAATATTGAACCAAGGCTGATCAGTCGCTTTGAATGGGGATTATCGCTTTCGATCGCAAAGCTTGAAGAAAAAGACCTAATGCTTATGACTAAAAAACGAAGTTACGAATTGGGCTTATCTCTTTCAGAACCTTGCATAAAATTCTTAGTACAAAGCTTTGACTCAAGCCCTAAGTCTCTCCAAAGATCTTTAGAAGCGCTCTACCTTAGATCTAAGCCAAAAGCAGCACTCACTCCAGAAACCATCAAAAAAATACTCAAAGACCTTCTTCAAGAAGAAGAAATTGGAGTATTAACACCTGAAAAAATCGTATCTTACGTAGCTAATTTTTATAATATTCTTCCTAAAGATATTATAGGCAAATCACAAACTCAAGAATGCGTTCCTCCAAGACAAATAGCCATGTATCTTTGCAGAAAAGAGCTCAAAATGCCTTTTGCAAAAATTGGAGACTTTTTTGCTCGAGATCATTCCACTGTTATGTCTAGCGTAAAAATTATAGAAGAAAAAGCACAAAACAAAGATCAGGATCTATTAAAACACCTCCTTTCTATAAAACAAAAAATAGAAGAATCCCCCTCCCTCGCTAATTAAAAAAATACAAACAACTAACAATCAAAAAAATACATCAATAGCAATTTAATCTTTATTGAATTCAAAATTAAAAATAAGTCTATAATGAAATTAAAAGTAACAAGGCTTATTAAAAATGGACCCTCTAAAACCGATTAATCTTGGATCTGAAAATAAATCGATTCATATAAATCCGCTGAGGGGAAAAGACGTCCCAAAAGAAATTCTAAAAACAATTGAAGAAAGGACAGAAAGCGCTGATGGAATAGATCGAAAATTCACACCGGAAAAAACTGAGCTAACAATCGAAGCTAGTGAAGTCTATCTAGATACGAAACTAGAAAAAGCGTGTGATACGATGTGCTGGGCTCTACGATTTCCAGAGAACAAAAAAGCAGAAGTTCTCAATGCCATACTTTTTATAGCAGAAAACAGAGATGGCTGGGAAAAGGGAAACAAAGACCTCAGCTTTAATAAGGGACTATTAATTGACTACAATTCCAAATTAAAATCAATTACACTTATAACTAGCTCTGAAGGAGATGTGGATTTTGATTCTCTGTTTATGGAAAATCCTCTAGCTAGCGGACTCTCTGATGAAGAGTTTTCTCAATATCATCTTTTTATCATCAAAAACCAGGTAAGACAAGTCCGGTCTGCTCAAATTTCTAAAGAACATCAAGAGGGTAGAGGTCTCATTGGCCAAGACGTGTATTTTTCAACAAAAGATAATGTAGGGACCCAAAAAAAACCTGCGTTTTTAAAAAGATCTCTGATGTTTACTGCAGATAATCAAGTTATTATGCACATCAATAAAAGCGCATTTAAAAAAATCATAGGGACTGGTTCTTTTAAAGTCCTTTCGACTGCAATCGATTTAAAAACAGGAAAGGAACTAGCCTCTGCCCGTATGCTTTTAGATGAACCTTCAAATCTAGTGACTTTTAATAAAGAACTCTACTGGGGCAATCGCTTTAAAGGGCGGCCACATTTTGTGCAAATGTATGGATCAGTTATCTATGCATCAGAAAAACAAGATCTCTCGAGACCTACTATTTTAAAAGGTCGTATTCTTTATGAACGTTTACAAGGAGCCGACTTACTAAATGTACTTAATAATGAATCCCCCCCTCTAACAGCAGATCAAAGACTATCAATCACAAAACAAATAATTGCAATTGTATCCGATCTGCATAAAGATGGCGTAGCTCTTAAAGATATAAAACCCGATAACTTTTTCATCCAAATAAATAGAGACGACTCTTTGGAGGTCACCCTTATTGATTTTGGATTTCTACAAAATATGACCGAACCAAACACTCCTCAAGGAACTTTTGAGTACCAATCTCCTGAATATCGGAATATCTATCTAGACCGTTCTCTCAACTCCTCAACAAGAAAAAGCGCTATTCAAGAAATTGACAGGCAAAAAGCTGATATTTGGGCTCTTGGTCTAACTATTTGCGCATCGCTCGAACCGGACGAATGGAGAAACTCCGTGAGAATGGCTGTCCAAGAAGCAAACTATTATAAAGAAAGAGAAATAGATCTTCCTGGTGAACCTATAGATAAGAATTCCATGAATTACCTTATTTGGCGGATGTTACAAATTAATCCAAATGAACGGATTACAGCAAGAGAGCTAGATCGAATTTTAAACCCAGAGAATTTCCAATCCAAAACTTTTGGAAAAATAAAAAATGCATGGAATTCAATTCTGTGTTTTTTCGGTAAGTAAAAAAGTAAATCGCAAGGACCTAATTTAGGAAAAGATAGTTTTTCAACACTAATAAAAAGGATTTTTTATGAGAAGCATAAACACCCCAGACTCACCTCCCCCTCCTCCTCCTCCGATCCCTAGTCGATTTGTTTTTAAAAGTGAAAAAAACGATGAACTCAAAAAAAGCATAGAAAATTCAATTCCTTTAATCAAGTACCCCATAGAGAATTCTCCCTCTCCGAATTTAGTTGGGCGCTGCATTAACATCCCTTCAGGAGCTCTTTCGCCTCTAACAGAAAGCCCTTCTTCATTATTTGAAATTTTGACACCTGCGAAAGATCTGGAGTATTACTCAAAAATTGACCCTTTAGTGTATTTAGGATTTGAAAAAACTATGGAAGCGCTCGATTTAACGAGTCTTCGTCCTGAACTCAAAAATCAAATTCTCGATACTTTTGTTACTATCTTTGAAAATAAAGAAAAGTGGGAACAAGAACCTCCTAGCGAAAAAAATTTTATTTTAAATGAAATTCCTATAGCCTACGACAGTAACCTGCACTCTATTACTTTGACGATAGGAGGACACGAAATAGATTTCGACTCTCTCTTTCTCACAAATCCACCGCAAAGTGGACTCACACCTGAAGAATTTCGTGACGAACATCTTTTTATTATCAAGAATCAAGTTCGCTATGTGAAAGAGGCTCAATCACTCGAACAACTCCCTGGACCAGTACAACACTCAAAAGCAATTTATATTCCAACAAAAAAGAATGTCGGAACAAAAAGAGCAATTCGCAAACTAAAACGATCACTTATGTTTACATTTGACAACAAGGTAATCATGCATCTAACTAAAAAAGCATTCACGGAAAAAATTGGGACAGGTGGTTTTAAAACCCTTTCTTTAGCTGTGAATCTTAAAACTCAAGAAGAGATGGCTTCTGCCAGCATGCCCTTGGTCTCAAAAAAACAAATAGATAATTTTATAAAAGAGGTTTACTGGGGAAGACACCCTGCTATAGCTAACCATCCAAATTGTATAAAAATTCTTAATGTTGTTGAGTACACTACTGTTAATCCAAAGTCATTAGAAAAAACCCCAAAAGCTCGTATCTTGTATCCACTACTCAAAGGGCAAGATCTATTCGATAGTATCCAAAAACCTAAAATCCCTCTGACGATAGAAGAACGAACTTTTATTTTCCAACAGCTTGCTAAAATCGTTTTCGATATTCACTCAAAAAACATCGCTTTTAAAGATATAAAAATGGAAAACTTTTTTGTCACAAGAGATCCTACTATTCCAAGAGAAGGGCACAATCAAATACAGGTTATTGCTCTTGATTTCGGGTTATTACAAAATAACAGCGATCCAACAACTTTAGCAGGAACTGGATTTTATCATTCCCCTGAATATAGAAGAATTTCCCCATCCTACATACAAACTGCTGGACTCGAAACAGTTGTAGAGGATATAGACAAACAAAAAGGAGATGTTTGGGCGCTAGGAATAGTCTTCTCCGCAATGCTTAAAAAGAATCCCTGGGCAAAAGAAGTGATAAAAGCAATTTTGCTAGCAGAATCTATTCATAGCGCAGAAATTCGCAATCTCCCCCCAGAACCCCAAGACCAAAATTCTATAGAACACCTTATTTGGAGAATGCTTCAAATAGATCCCACACAAAGAGCCGATATGAATGAAGTATACCAATTTTTAAACCCCGACAACTCTTACGATCTCGAAAGTCTTACTTTAGAACCAAATCCAACAAAAAAACACCACATCTAAGGTAGTATTTAGTATTATAATTAGAATAAAAAGGATGATCCATGAGCAGCATAAATAATCCAGCCCTACCTCCCCCTCAGCCCCTCTCTGCTCCTCAATTCGGTTGTCGAAGTAAAAGCAAACAAAACATAGAAAATTCAATATCCTTAATTAGTCCAAGTAAAGAAAGTTCGCGCCCTCGGAGCTTAGTTGATCGGTGCACCCCTGCTCCTGCAGGCAAAAGATCATCTCCCTTGCTTGAAATCTTGACACCTCCGAGCGGTCTAAAACAGTACCCCTCGATTAATCCTTTAGTTTATGAAGGATTTGAAAAAACCATCGAAGCGCTAAATTTAAAAAGTTCTCCTCCTGGTGTTAAGGATCAAATCCTTGATGCTTTTATCATCATCTTTGAAAATAAAGAAAAGTGGAAACAAGAACCTCCTATCTCTCCAATTTTTAGCTTGAACGGAATTCCTGTAGCCTACGACAGAAACTTACACTCTATTACTGTCACCATACAAGGACATGAAATAGATTTTGACTCTCTTTTTTTTACAAATCCCCCGAAAAGTGGCCTTAGCTCTGAAGAATTTCATGAAGAACATCTTTTTATTATTAAAAACCAAGTAAGGTATGTCAAACACGCTCAATTACAGGAACAAGTCCCGGGACAAGTAAAACACTCAAAAGCAATTTATATTACAACAAAAGTGCGTATAAGAACGGATAATACGTTTCGTAGACTAAAAAGATCTCTCATGTTTACGTTTGACAACAAAGTAATCATGCATCTAACGAAGAAAGCATTTACGGGAAAAATTGGAAAAGGTCGATTTAAAACGCTTTCTTTAGCTGTCAATCTTAAAACTCAAGAAGAAATGGCTTCTGCAGGCATTCCCTTGGTCTCGGAAAAACAAATAAAAAGTTTTGTAAAAGAGGTTTACTGGGGAAGACATCCTGTTATAGCTAGCCATCCAAATTTCCTAAAAATTCTTGGTGTTGTTGAGTATATTACTATTAATAAACAGTCATCACAAAAAATAAAAAAAGCTCGTATCCTGTATCCCCTACTCAAAGGGCAAGATCTGTTTGATAGTATCGAACAACCTAAAACGCCTCTAACAATGGCAGAGAGAGACTTTATCTTCCAAGAGCTTGGTAAAATCGTTTTCGATCTTCACTCAAAAAACATCGCTTTTAAAGACATAAAGCTCGAGAATTTTTTTATCACAAGGGATCCTAACATTCCAAGAGAAGGACACAATCAAATACAGGTTGTCGCTATTGATTTTGGGGGATTACAAAATAACAACGATCCAACAACTTTATCTGGAGTTATCCTTTATATGGCTCCTGAATATAGAAGAGCCCTACCCTCCCTCAAACAAACTGTTAAACCGCAAACACCTATAAAAGATATCGACAAAAAAAAAGGAGATGTTTGGGCGTTAGGAATAGTCTTCAGTGTAATGCTTAAAGGGAGCCGTTGGGCAAAACAGGTCCTCTCGGCAATTTTTGACGCAGACGACAATAAAAATGCAGAAATCCACAATCTCCCACCCGAGCCCCGAGATCAAAATTGTATAGAATACCTTATTTGGAGAATGCTCCAAATAGATCCTAGAAAAAGAGCTGATATGCGTGAAGTATGTCAGTTTTTAAGCCAAGACACTGCTCGAAGTTTAGTGAATCCCCCTCCCCTTCCTCCTGCAGGTGAAAGCTTGCCTTCATTAGTTGAAATCTTGAGCCCCTCAATCTCTTTAAAACAGCAATCTTTGGTTAACCCAATACTCTATGAAGGATATCAAAAAACTATCGAAGCGCTAAATTTAAAAAGTTTTTCCGCTGAACTCAAAGATCAAATCCTTAAGGCTTTTATCATCATCTTTGAAAATAAAGAAACGTGGAGACAAGAACCGCCTATCTACCCAATTTTTAGCTTGAACGGTATTCCTGTAGCCTATGACAGCAACTTACACTCTATTACTGTCACCATAGGAGACCGTAAAATAGATTTTGACTCCCTCTTTTTTACAAATCCCCCGAAAAGCGGTCTTAGCCCTGAAGAATTTTATGAAGAACATCTTTTTATTATTAAGAAACAGGTGCAATATGTCCAATACGCTCAATCACTTGAACAAGTTCCAGGACCCGTACAACTCTCAAAAGCAATTTATCTTTCAACAAAAATGCGTATAGAAAAAAACACAACACGCAGACTAAAACGATCGCTCATGTTTACGTTTGACAACAAGGTAATCATGCACCTGACTAAAAAAGCATTCACGAAAAAAATTGGAAAAGGCGCATTTAAAACAGTTTCTTTAGCTGTCAACCTTAAAACTCAAGAAGAGATGGCCTCTGCCAGCATGCCCTTACTCACCGAAAAACAACAACAAAATTTTGTAAAAGAAGTTTACTGGGGAAGACACCCTGCTATAGCTAGCCATCCAAATTGTTTAAAAATTCTTAGTGTTGTTGAGTACACTACTACTAATAAAAAGTCATTAGAACAAATAAAAAAAGCTCGTATCCTGTATCCCCTACTCAAAGGGGAAGATCTGTTTGATAGTATCAAACAAACTAAAACGCCTCTAACGATAGAAGAAAGAAGTTTTATCTTCCAAGAGCTTGCTAAAATCGTTTTCGATATTCACAGAGCAAAAATTGCTTTTAAAGATATAAAACTCGAGAACTTTTTTATAACAAGAGACCCCTCTATTTCAAGAGAAGGACACAATCAAATACAGGTTGTTGCTCTTGATTTCGGATTATTACAACATAACAGCGATAAAACAACCTTATCAGGAAGTACCCTTTATTTTTCTCCTGAATATCGAAGATTCGTACCCTCCTACAAAAAAACTATCAGTCCTTTAGGATTAGTACAAGATATCGACAAACAAAAAGGGGATGTTTGGGCGTTAGCAATAGTCTTCTCTGCAATGCTTAAAGACAGCCCTTGGGCACAAAAAGTCGGTAATGCAGTCATTAAAGCACATGATACTAATACCGCAGAAATTCACGACCTCCCGCCAGAACCCCAAGACCAAAATTCTATAGAATACCTTATTTGGAGGATGCTCCAAATAGATCCTACAAAAAGAGCTGATATGGCTGAGGTACATCAGTTTTTAAATCCTGACAGAGCTCAGAGTTTAGTTGATCGCACAGCCCTTCCTTCTCCAGGAAAAGGTTCGTCTTCCTCCGTTGAAATCTTGAGCCCTCCAAGCGGTCTAAAACAGTACCCCTCCATTAATCCTTTAGTTTATGAAGGATTTCAAAAAACTATCGAAGCGCTAAATTTAAAAAGTTCTCCTGCTGCTCTCAAGGATCAAATCCTTGATGCTTTTATCATCATCCTTGAAAATAAAGAAAAGTGGAAACAAGAACCACCTATTTCTCCAATTTTTAGCTTGAACGGAATTCCTGTAGCCTACGATAGAAATCTAGACGCAATTACTATCAGCATAGGAGACAGCAAAATAGATTTTGACTCTCTTTTCTTTACAAATCCCCCTCAAAGTGGTCTTAGCGCTGAAGAATTTCATGAAGAACATCTTTTTATTATTAAAAACCAGGTAAAGTATGTCAAACACGCTCAATTACTCGAAGAAGTCCCCGGACCGGTGAAATACTCAAAAGCAATTTATCTTTCAACAAAAATCCGTATAGAAAAAAATACAAAGCGCACACTAAAACGATCTCTCATGTTTACGTTTGACAACAAGGTGATCATGCACCTAACTAAAAGAGCTTTCACACAAAAAATTGGAAAAGGCGCATTTAAAACAGTTTCTTTAGCTGTAAATCTTAAAACTCAAGAAGAAATGGCGTCTGCAAGTATCCCTTTAGTCTCCGAAAAACACATGAAAAGTTTTGTAAAAGAAGTGTACTGGGGAAGACATCCAGCTATAGCTAGCCATCCAAATTGTCTAAAATTACTTAGTGTTGTTGAGTATATTACTATTAATAAACAGTCATTTCAACAAATACACAAAGCTCGTATCCTGTATCCACTACTCAAAGGGCAAAATCTGTTTGATAGTATCGAACAACCTAAAACTCCTCTAACAATAGCAGAGAGAGACTTTATCTTCCAAGAGCTTGCTAAAATCGTTTTTGACCTTCACGCAGTAAACATCGCTTTTAAAGATATAAAACCTCATAACTTTTTTATCACAAGAGATTCTTCTATTCCAAGAGAAGGACATAATCAAATACAAGTTGTTGCTCTTGATTTCGGATTATTACAACATAACAGCGATGAAACAATCTTCTCTGGAAGTAAAATGTTTCTTTCCCCTGAATATAGAAGAACCCAGTCATCGCAGATACAAACCATTAGCCCCAAAATAGCTCTAAAAAATATCGACAAACAAAAAGGAGATGTTTGGGCTCTAGGAGTAACCTTTTGTATAATGCTTAAAAATAATCCTTGGGCAGACGGAGTACTAAACGCAATTCTTAATGCAAATAAAGTTAACAGCGCAGAAATTCACGATCTCCCCCCCCAACCCAAAGACAAAAACAGCATAGAATATATTATTTCGAGAATGCTCGAAATAAATCCTAGAAAAAGAGCTACTATGGATGAGGTATACCGCTTTTTCAGCCCGGATAGTACTCCTCCACCTTAACAAGACTTATTTATAAAAATTAAAAAACTGGAACAGTTGAGGTTAAAGAGGCTTCGTCCCGAACTCAACCCTCAAATTCCTAGTGTTTTTATCACGCTCTAAAAAAACAAGAAATGTTATCTTCCAAGATCTTGTTAAAATCGTTTTCGATCTTTCCTCAGAAAAAATCAATTTTAAAAACATAAAATCAAACAACCTTTCATTACAAGGGATCCTTCTATTCCTGCAAAATACCACAATGAAATATAGATAGTCGCTCTTGAACATTGAAAATCCACACCATTATATAACCAAATTATTAGATCATTCACATCTTACTCCTCCTTCTTAAATCAGTATGAAAAATCTGGATTGACTTAAAAATAATATTTTACAATGCTCACCATAAAATAAAAAACATAATCAAAAAGGATTTTTCATGAGTAGCCCAGCCCAGTCAAGACTTTTTCTCCCACCACCACCATCACTCGATCTGCCTATTAGAGAACGAAAAGCTATCCCAGAATCCAAAATAACTAACCCAATACGACTAATAAACCAAGAGGAGACACTTGATGTTGTCTCTTTAGAGGGTCGTTGCACTCCTGGCTTTGAAATAAAAGAAAGCGAAGACTCAAAAAAACCAGCGTCTTCATTAGAAGAAATCATCCTTCCTCTCCTTGGGATTGAAAGTCTATCAATAGCAGATCCTATTATTTCTGAAGCGTTTCAAAAAACAATAGAAGCTCTAAATCTCCAGTCTCTTAGCACGGAAAAAAAGAACCAAATCCGTGATGTTTTGACTTTAATCCAAGAGAATAAAGAAATCTGGAAACAAACTCCGCCTCCAAAAGGAAAATTTATTTTAAACGACATCAGTCTAGTCTACGATAGAGAATTATATGCGATTACTCTAACCATAGAAAAACAAGAAATAGACTTTGACTCCCTTTTTCTTACAAACCCAGTAAAAAGTGGCCTAAGCCCTGAAGAATTCTATGAAGAACACCTTTTTATTATTAAGCACCACGTGCGGTATGTCAAACAAGCTAAAGCTCAAGAAAGAATCTCATACTCAATAAAACACACAAAAGCGGTTTATCTTTCAACAAAAGAAAACATCGGAGCTGGTAAAATGGTTCGCTACCTAAAAAGATCTCTTATGTTTACTTTTGATAATAAAGTAATCATGCATCTAACTAAAAAAGCATTCACGGAAAAAATTGGACATGGTGGTTTTAAAACACTTTCCTTAGCCGTAGATCTTAAAACAAACGAAGAACTAGCGTCTGCAAGTATACAATTAAACTCGAGAGTGAGACGATCCTGTTTCGAACAAGAAGTGTACTGGGGAAGACACCCTGTAATAATGAACCATCCGAACTGTCTAAAAATCCGTGCTGTTATCGAATACAGCCTGCAAAAAAGTGCTATAGAAAAAATAACCAAAGCTCGCATTCTGTATCCCCTACTCAAAGGACAAGACTTATTCTACACGATAGAAGAGCCTACCACCCCTCTCACTGAAGCAGAAACAAACTTTATCCTTCAAGAACTTGCTAAAATCATCTTCGATTTCCACTCCCAGGGTATAGCTTTTAAGGACATAAAACCTGAAAACTTTTTTATAACAAGAGACCCTACAATTCCAAGAGAAGGACACAATCAAATAAAAGTAACAGCTCTTGATTTTGGGTTATTGCAATATCACACAGATCCTACACTCCTAACTGGCTCAGAGCTTTACAGTGCTCCTGAATATAGAAGACACTTCGCCAACCACAAACAATATATTGAGCCTACCCCTCTAAAAGATATCGACAAAAAAAAAGGAGATGTCTGGGCTCTAGGAATCACCTTCTGCGCTATTCTTAAAAATACCGATTGGGCAATACGGGGACTTAATGCAGCACTTATTGCAGAAGCAAGAAAGGTCGCAGAAATCACGAGACTTCCCGAAAAGCCTACTGACGAGAGCTCCATTGAATACATTATCTGGAGAATGCTCCAAATAGACCCTATTCAAAGAGCTGACATGACTGAGGTAGTCGATTTTTTAAACTCTATTACGCCATAAAAAAATTGCTTTAACTTGCATAAAGAAAAGCAAAGGGCCCCGAGAACCGGGGCCTTCAACAAAGAAATTTATATTTTCAAGAAACGATCTGCGCCTGGGCCAGGACCTGGTCTAGGAGCATTTGATCCAGGAAGTGCTCCCCCTGGAGGCTGAGCTACTGCAGGCCTTGTAGACTCTTTAAAAACAGGCTCTCTTCCTTCCACAATACTCTTAGCTTTTTCTCTCCACTTTTCTACAGACTCAACAAATAAAGGAGCAAATCGTCTTAAAGCAGAAGAATCAGCGCTAATACCCATTTCAAGAACGCAGTGCATCAAAATAAGCTCTTCAGCTACAGCAACACCAACGCCGCCACCAGCCATTTGGCCTCCGAGCATAGAACCTTCGAGTAAAGATTCATACAAGCGTAAACGAACTTTGTCATCTTTTGGAAGACCATCCAATATAGGTGAATATAGATAAAGTCGATCTGAATTAGGCTCGTAGGTTAAGTGTAAAGAAAAGGTGTTATCAATACCTAAAATACAGGTGTAATTTTCGTCTAATACGAGCTCCAAATTTAGCTCTTTAGCAAATTCTTTAAGATTAGCCTTTGCATTTTCCAACGTCATGGGTTTTCTCCTCTTGGTTTTTTCTTAGTAATTCATTCTTTCAATAGCGGTTGCAACAATACGGGGCTTTGCTGAAACAGTTTTCCAAATACTCGAAAAAAATAGCAACAAAAATTACAAAAATCGATACAACCAATTCTCAAACTAGGTTTAACCCAGTGCCTACCTACAAATTTCAATATACCAAAGAACATTAAAAAAATAATCAAAAACTACAAAAAAAAAACACCTTATACTCGTATGTAATTGAATATCAAGTCTCAAAAAGAATCCTCTTGTTAAATATTTTTTCTGGATATATTTTAAAATTCTAAAAAAGGAAGCTCCCATGACGAATTTTCAAGGACCCATAAAAGAGGGCTCTCCATTGCCCCTAGGCACGTTAGCTTCCAAAGAAGGGGTAAATATTGCATTTCACGCCAAAACAGAAAAAGCCTCCATAACACTATTTCAACCAGATAAAGACATCCCTTGCTTGATTATCCCTCTCGATCCCATAACAAACAAAACTAAAGACACATGGCATGTGTTTATTAAAGATCTAACCCCTCCTTTTGAATACAGTATACAAGTTGATCAAGAAAACCGCATGCTGATCGATCCGTATGCAAAAGCTCTTTCTTCAAGCAGCTCTTGGGGTGATCTCTACCCTCTCCAAGTAAAAAGCAGGTGTCTTCCTCAAACTGTATTTGACTGGGAAGGGGCAAAAAAACCTCTTAGACCTTTTAAGGATTGGATTATTTACGAAATGCACGTGAGAGCATTTACAATCCACCCTTCAAGTAAAACAGCTGCTAAAGGAACCTTTTTAGGAATTATCGAAAAAATACCCCACCTTTTGTCTTTAGGGGTAAACACAATAGAATTACTTCCTGTCCATGAATTTAACGAAAGAGACAATCCAAGAAAAAATCCCCTAACAGGAGAATCTCTTTATAACTTTTGGGGATATTCTACAGTGAACTTTTTTTCTTTAATGCAAAGATACGCAACGTCAAATACAGGAGAAGAGTATTGGAATACTCCTATCAAAGAATTCAAAACGATGGTCAAAGAACTCCATAAAAACGGCATAGCTGTCATCTTAGATGTCGTATACAACCATACGGCAGAAGCTGGTAAAGACGGTGAAGTTCAATCCTTTAAAGGGCTTGATAAAGATTCTTACTATCTATTTGATAAAAATGGCGGCTACTGCAACTACACAGGAACAGGCAATACGGTCAACTGTAATAATCCTGTGACATCACAACTCATAGTAGACTCTTTATGTTATTTCTCTAATGAACTACAAGTTGATGGGTTTCGTTTCGATCTAGCTTCTATTTTCACTCGAGGAGAAAATGGAGAACCTCTTCAAGAACCTCCTCTTATCAAACAAATTGAAGAGGAGCCTCTATTACAAGATGCGCAATTCATAGCCGAAGCCTGGGACGCTGTAGGTCTTTACCAGGTTGGTTCATTCCCAGGAAAAGAACGCTGGGCTGAATGGAATGGAGAATACAGAGACTCAGTCAGAAGATTCCTCAAAGGTGATACTGGACAATCAGGAAAATTTGCAAAAGCACTTTGCGGATCTCAAAATCTTTACTGGAAAGACTCTCCGACAAAAAGTATCAATTTTGTTACAGCTCACGATGGCTTTTCTCTATATGACCTTGTTTCTTATGAAAATAAGCATAATCTGGGAAACGGTGAAAACAACCAAGATGGAGCAAACGACAACGCGAGTTGGAACTGTGGAGTAGAGGGCGAAACAAAAGACCCTCTAGTACTTTTTTTAAGAAGTCAACAAATAAAAAACTTCGCTCTTGCCTTAATGGTTTCCCTAGGGGTGCCTATGATTCTAATGGGAGACGAATATGGTCACACAAAAAAAGGCAACAATAACACGTATTGTCAAGACAACGAACTGAACTGGTTTTTATGGAATGTATTAGAAAAAAAGAAAGAGCTGTTTCGTTTTTTTAAAAAAATCCTTCAATTTAGAAATGAAAAAAAACATCTTTTTTGTAAAGAAACCTTTCTTACTGAAAAAGACATTCTTTGGCATGGGAAAGAGCCTCTGTCTCCCAATTGGAGCGAGGAAAATCATCTCATCGTATACACCCTAATAGATCACCTACACAACAAAGACTGCTTAATTGCGTTTAATGCAGGAAGTACCTCTGTTACGATAAACATTCCATCCCCCCCCATAGGAAAAAGTTGGAAATTGATTATCAATACTTCCTTAACAATGCCTCACGATTTCGTAGAAAATGGAACTGAAAGATGCTCATTAATTAATACCTATCTTTTAAAACCACGCTCTGCTATCTTAGCGGAATTAGACCATTGAATGTACTCTCTTAGATATAGAAAAATAGGTTTTAGAATGAAACAATACATATATCCTTTTATCTGCTCAGCTCTCTTAGTTAGCGGCTGTCAAAAAAATCAAGATGCTGACGTGCTATCACAAAAACAATCGCTAAAACCTTCAGTAGCAGTTATTCCTCTCATTGACAATAGCGACCACACTCTCAGCTGGAACCTTTCCGACGAAATTACATACACACTTTGTACTAAACTATATGAGAAAAACACCCTAAATTTAACTCTTCCTGGAAAAATCAAAGCGCAAAGCAAACGAGTTAAAGGGCAAATGAATCCTTTTTCAGAAGATCTTCAATGGGTAAAAAAAGCTTTCAGCGAAGAAGAATTTGTTGTTTTTCTAGAAATGATCGAACACAGTGAAATCCCAGCCGAAACCCCCTCTGATAAAAAAGTTTCGAAAGAATCTCTTTCCGCGAATCTTCACATGTCTGTCCGAGTTCGTATTGTAGACCTAAGACACGAAACACCCAAAATTACACTACAAGAGATTATTCAAGACTCTCACTTCATCCCTAGACAGTTCACACAATATAACTTCCACCAATCTCCTTGGAATACAGAAGAGTTTCTACTTTCACCCGTAGGAATCGCTCATGCGCAGTTAATCAAAGAATTGAAAACTCGCATCGAAGATTATATACTTTTAGCTAAAACTGAAAAATAATGAATCTCTACTACGTAGAACACTTAGAGTCTGCTTTATTTTTTGGCGCAGTGGCGATTCTCTTAAACTGGATCGCCTTCTATAAAAATTTTTACGACCTCCCCGAAGAACACGGATCTTTAAAATTATCACTTAGCCATGTCTTAGGAGCTTTTTCGATATACTTAGTTACATTTTTTATTCTCACTCCATTTAGCTACCATTACATACAAAAAAATTACTTCTTAGAAAGTCGTTTCCCAATTGCTCTACTTGGTATAATACAGCTTTCGTCTGCTGCTCTTTGTTTTTTTTTCTCTATTTATTTTCGGTTTTTTTACCACATCCTCTTGTCAAAAAAATCTGGAAAGACTCTCAAAAGCCGCTTAACCACGGCTACCTTAAGGACATAAGAACAGGCTTCGTTACTTGGTTTTTAGGCTTTCCTCTTGTAACTGCAATAGGGCAACTTTGCGATATGATCCTTTACGCTCTTTTTGGAGTAACAAATTACGATCAATCTGCTGTTCTTTACTTAAAAGCATCGATGCAATCACCAATCCTTCTCACTTCCATGCTAATTAGTATTCTTCTTGTAGCTCCGATTCTTGAAGAGCTCCTATTTAGAGGCTTTCTACAAACCTACCTAAAAAACACTTTAACAAAAAATAAAGCTATTTTCCTAACATCATTTTTATTTGCTCTCTTTCATTTTAGCCCAAGCCAAGGCTTTGGCAATATATCAATTATTATCTCATTGTTTTCTTTTGGTTGCTTTTTAGGTTTTATTTACGAAAAACAAAAATCTCTGATAGCTTCAATAAGTCTTCATATGACATTTAATGCAATTAACGTTCTCTATATCCTAAGTCAATCCGCTTAAAAATTTGCATATTTTGTATAAACGTGGTAATTTCTTAAACGAGCAACCGATGAATGGAAAAAAATACTATGCTTCTACCAAGTCCCCAGCAACTCAAAAAAGAAGTTCCCATCAATGCTTCTAGCGAGCTCTTTATTCAAGAATCTAGAAAAATAATTCGCAATATTATCACAGGAACAAATCCCACCTTTAGTATTATTCTAGGGCCATGCTCTTTGCACAACACTGACTCTGCAATTGAATATGCCAAAAGAGTAAAGGAACTTCAAAAACGAGTGAAACAAAACTGTTTACTTGTAATGAGAGCCCACATAGAAAAACCACGAAGTCACTTAGGATGGAAGGGGCTCCTTCACGATCCTCAGCTAAAAGGATCGGAAAACATTACTGAAGGGATTATTTTTTGCCGAGAACTACTCGTTAAACTCGCGCTTTTAGAAGTTCCTTTAGCAACAGAGTTTTTAGACCCTTTAGCTTCAACTTATTTTACAGATCTAATTTCTTGGGGATTTATTGGAGCTAGAACTGTTAGCTCGCAAACGCATAGACAACTCGCATCTCATCTACCCATGCCTATAGGCTTCAAAAACACAACAGAAGGAAACATAGAAAGCGCCGTTCATGGAGCTCTATTTGCCAAAAGGGCACACTCTTTTCTCCACGTAGATGAAACAGGAAAAATAGCCCCTGTATTATCTCAAGGTAATCCCTATTCACATATCGTACTAAGAGGATCAAAAAACGAGCCCAACTACACAACCGACAAAGTGAATTTAGCAAATACCCTATCTCACCAAAATTCCTTAAAAAACAAACTACTGATCGACTGTTCTCATGGCAACAGCGAAAAAAACCACAACCTACAAGAAAAAGCTTTTCACTCGGTTTTAAATCAAAGACTATCCAATCCTAATATAATCATGGGAACTATGATAGAAAGCCATTTAGAAGGCGGGAATCAGTCCCGCTCGACTTTTTCAAATCCATCCATTTCAATTACAGACTCCTGCATAGACTGGTCTTTGACTGAAGAGCTCGTCATATCAGCGTCTACAGCACTAGAGCTCTGCTCAACTGGTTCATCTTCCTCATAAAACTTTTCTTCTTCAACAAAAGGAATGCTTTCCTCTTTCGGTTGATCCAAAATGATCAAATTCGTAAAAAGCTGGTGTTTCCACTCTTTAAAAACCTCGCCATTTTCCTTTACAATGTCCACCTTATAAGTCAAAATACCTTTTTTAGATTTAAAGGCCTCACCCACAAGGGTGTATACTATATAGTCCATTCGATGTAAAACTGGATAAACAAAAATCTCTTCAGAATAATCTTTGTAAATGACCTTCAGGCACAATGTCAAATTTTCTTCTAAAAGGGTTTCGGGAACTTTCCACTCGATGACTAGCCTCTCTCCTTGAGGTGGGGTCTTTTGCCTAGGATCTGGTGTTTTGACATGAGAGCTTGCAAGATAGCTTGCATCTATCTTATCTTGGCTAACAGAAATGTAATATTTCTCACACCCAGCACTCAAAAACCAAACGCCAAATAAAATAGACCACTTTTTCATCTTATGCTATCCTGTTTACCATAGACCCCTCTATTGAGAATCAATTCGCTGTTTTTAGCAAGGAAAAAAATGACACAAGAAGCTGTTTACGGAATCATTTTTAGAGAAAATAGAAAAGAAGTTTTACTTGTCAAAAGAAGAGATCTTCCTGTTTGGGTACTTCCAGGAGGGGGCCTAGATAAAGAAGAAAACCCTGAACAAGGAGTCGCCAGAGAAGTCTTAGAAGAAACTGGCTTTCAAGTCAAAATAGAAAGGCAAGTAGCCAAATACCTCCCTGTAAATCGACTCACTCAGACAACTTATTTTTTCGAATGCACAATTACAGGAGGAGTTGCAACCCCAAACGAGGAAGCTAAAGAAGTACGTTTTTTCCCTGTAAAGAAGCTACCAAACAAACTAGCCCCACCTTTTGCAAGATGGATAGAAGACGCTAAAGACGAACTATCCCCCACTATCACAAAAAAAACAGAAGGCGTCACTTACACCATACTCATTAAACTTTTAATCACGCATCCGATTTTAATCTTACGCTACCTCCTAACAAAAGTAGGGATACGTTTTAATAATAGAACTTAAAAATGAAGACGTCCTCTTTAAAAAAACTAAAACAAATTACGCAATCTCTGATAGACCCTTCCCTTCCTATCACTTCACGAATTCATAAAATGCAACACGAAGACCTTTATATCAAAAGAGATGACGAGCTCGGCTTTGGCGTTAGCGGATCAAAAATGCGAAAATATGCTTCGCTAATACCCTTTCTAAAAAAAAGCCAAAAAAAAATAGCGATTACAGGATCTGCTTACTCGAACCACACACTAAGCATCATTCAACTTTTAAAACAACAAAACATCCCCTATCAACTTTTTTTAGAAAAACCCAAAAACCCAACGAATCAGGGAAATTTTTTCTTTCTTTCTTTACTAACCTGCGAAGAAAAGATTGTATGGCTCGATAAAATTGATAACGCACTACCCACTTCCTGGACAAAAAAAATAGAAGAAGAATTCCAACAAGAATTTCTCTGGGTTCCTCTTGGAGGCGCTTTAAAAGAGGGCTTGCCAGGAGCCCTAACCCTTGCGTTAGACACTTTAGAAAACACAACCGAAGAATTTACTCATATTTTCATCGATGCTGGGACTGGATTAACAGCCGCAGGTTTAATTTTAGGATTTCATTTCTTACAAAAAAAGACAAAAATCCATGTAGTCCTAGTTGCCGGGAGTGAAAACGAATTTGAAAAACAGCTTAAAGACCTTCACTGTTACCTAGAAACACTACTAAATGAAAGAATGCCGCTCCCTTCAAACTACACTCTTTTAAAATCAGTTACAGCAAAAAGCTTTGGAAGCTGCAACACTACGATACTAAAGAAAATAGCACAAACAGCTGCTAGAGAAGGGATTTTTTTAGATCCAATTTATACAGGCAAACTATTTCTTACAGTGTTAGACCAAAGAAAAGTACTTACGGGATCTATTCTATGGATTCATTCTGGAGGAGCTCTTTCCTTAAGCGGCTTTCAAGATCGTTTTACGTTTTAAAAAAGAGAAGTAACACTATCGAAAAAGATGAGGCCCTTATTGACCAGTAAAAGACATTGCAATCAAAGCCGTTCCACAATTTCAGGTTATCTTTCAATAGAAACACCTAACCTTCGTATGATCTTTTTTAATAAAGCAGATGCTAAAACAGGCTGTCTTAAAAAATACTCAGCTTTAAAATTCACAAACAAAAAAAACAAGATTTGTTTCAGGTAAAAAGACTGTGACAAAATAACGAGTCAAAACCAGCATCCTCATAATCCTCTAGCCTATAATTAACCTCTTGACTTTGTGAAACTGAAAAAATGTATAAGGAAGTAATACTTTCAATTAATTCAAAATAAATATCGAAAGGAATCAAGAACTCCCCTAAAAAAGCACTTTAAGAGGGTTAAAAAGACAAAGAATCTAAATAGCTCATAAATTAATTATTTTTTTTATTTTATTATATGCCTTAACATGTTCCAAATGGTCTTTTGTAACACCATAATCAGATCCTATTGCATTACAGGAGGGAAAATAGAAAAAAGGTTCTTTATTAATCTTGTCGGAAAAAATAAGATTATTGATGCGAGCAATAACTGCATGTCGATACGTCACGTTAACCCTTTCACCAAGCTTATTATTCTCAAACTTCGCAAGAAATTCCACGCCTTCTTCAACAGTACTCTTTCCTGAAAATCTTTTAACCGCAGCTGATGGCAACTCCTCCTGTTCCCTATAAATCCTAACAGGAATATTTCCAGGCATTTTTTCCGTAAAATAAACCGCAATAGATCTTCTATTATCCAAAGCAACTAAAACTTCTTCATTCACTTCATTGACATAAGAAACAAGCTCTATCGGGGGTTTTAAAGGATCAAATCCATTACTCTCGAAAATCTTGACCAAATCGACTAGAGGAAGAAAATCAGGATCTCCTTTCTTAGATAGATCACGAATACAGCAACCTACACTTTTCTGAGAAAAATATACCTTCTTGCGAAACTCGTCCCTTTCCATTTTTTCGTCAACATAGCCCTTGGGAACCTGGATAACAGTCTTAACTATCGAAGTTATAGAAGTATTGTTTTGAAAATCTTCTTTAGTTATGGATTTTACCTCTTTACTTAGGACTTTATACTCCGATCCTGAAGAAACCCTTCCCTTGAGAGACCTAGAAATTCCATCTTTTATACCTATAAGCTTTGGCTGAGTAGGCTTACCTGACTTGCCAATAGTTTGCCATTCCTGATCCAAAAAGCCCGATCCAACAATACTCACATTCATTTAAAACCTCGCAATAACCAAATCTATTATTGGCAAAAAAATCCACAAGTTTACTGTTCAATAAAAAAATAACTAACAAAAAAACATGGATACCACAAATAATTAAAAGAAATGATAACGAAACATATTAAAAAAAGAAATAAAATTAAAAGAAAATAGAATTAAAATTCAACTGACCTACTAACTAGAGCCAGTTGAATTCACAGTAGACTGCCCTACTTTTTTAAAGAGACCACCCAAAGTGATCACAGAAGAAAACCAAGCAGTTAACGCAATAAACAGAATTACAGAAATATAAGGTGTAGAAGCCGCTATACTACCTAAAAGAAGAATCAACCCCTGGTAAGTTAGTGATGCACCAGACTTCCCTATTCCTGAACCAAGACCGTCAATAGCAGCCTTACCTCTTAATTTAGAATCAGAATCTAAAGGAAGGAAGGCCATTTCCTTAGAAGCATCAAATAGCGAATACTTAGCTGCTTTACCTAGACAATTTTGCAAAGAACCAAAATAAACAGTTAAAGCAAACGGAGTAGCACCAAAGAGGGTTAAAGCAAAGCTGGTGAACAAATCACCCGAAAACAAAAAGAGAAAAAAGAATGCAGCCATAACCGTCATGATAGCAGGTGGTAAAATAGCAGCAAACGTCCAGCCCAAACGACTGACCATAAGGGAAAATAAAAGGCCCCCAAGAGTCGCAAACACCCCGGTACCTATAGTTATCATATTCATATGAACCAGCATCTCATTACGATCCTGGAAAAAATTCTTAAGCTGCTCTTTCCAAAGGATATCTGTAATATTAATGCAAACGTTATAGGAAAGAACAATAATAGCAAGACAGGTTAAATATCTGGATTTAAATATGTACCTAATACTATCCCTAATAGAGATTTTCAATTTTTCTTTAGGTTTAACATGCTCAACAGCATCTCCATAAGAAACAGAAGAAAGTTCTACGTTACGATTAATCCAATAAAAAAGTCCCATAGCAGAACTTCCTAAAATAGTCAGAGTGAGAGCGCTACTTGCCAGCGTCTTACCCCAAGAATCTTCGCCAAACCCTCCTGAAAAAGGAAAAATCATACCGCAAAGAATACCGATCCCGCCTCCTAAAATAGGAGCTATATTCGATCCTATATTCAAAATTCCATAAGTCCTTTTTGCTTGAGAAACTTGGGTAACATCATTAGCAAACCCCCAAAAAAGCACCCCAAGAACAATAACAGCCCAAAGCTCGGAAATAATATAAAAAGAAGAAAAAGTCCAATTTCGAACCATTGCAATTACTCCCTTAAAACCAACAGGTAAATGATCTGTCAGCCAATTGCCGAGAGAATCAAAATGCAAAGACTCGCTATTTGGGTGGATCACAAAAGCAAACAAGAGAAAATACGCAATAAATCCGCTAATTACGGTGTAAAAGACAGCTTCCCTAGAAAGGAACCTAGCTAGACGAGTATAAATCCAAGTGGCCAATATAGCCCCAGGTAACACTCCCCAAACCTTCAAAAAAAGTATCACTTCAGCGCCAGAATGTTTAGCTGTTAAGACTAGCGTGTCCTTTAAATTCCTAACTATATTATAACAAATACAAAGTAAGAACAAAAGAACGAGCATAGAAACTACTTTTTTTAGCTCAGATCTATGAATAGGCCACAAAAGAGCCCGGAAAAAACCAAATTTTTTTTCGTCTTCTGACATAAGCAAGTCCTCTAAGGCAAATTCTATAAGTTTATACCACATTAGAGAATTAAAAAGAACGGTTTTTCCAAAAAAAACTACCAAAAAAAAATTTCTACTCCTATAATACAAAAAAAAGGAATCCCACTATGAAAAAACAAAAAAAAGAATATATAATAGTTTTACTCCTATGCTTTTTCTTTGGAATGCTTGGAGCTCACAGATTTTACACGAAAAAAAATGTAACTGGCCTTTTAATGCTTTTGTCTCTTGGGGGCTTAGGAGTTTGGTACCTATTTGACTTAGGGGCTATTTTGCTAATGAAATTTAAAAATAAAAAAGGGAAAAAAATCTGTTTCTAAGCTTTACGGACTCTATCAAAAAAACCCCTCAACGCTCTACACTCGACCTACTATAAAAAATAGTGGATAGATTTATCTTTATTATAGTACTTTGAAGTAAGTGTTTAAAAGGACTTCATCCCATGCCAAAAAAAGATTTATTTGCACACCCCTCCTGGATTGAAGTAGACCTAGTTCAATTTAAAAAAAACATCAAAATCATTCAAGCCCATGTAAAACCAAGCCTCCTTTGCTTACCTGTAAAAGCCAATGCTTACGGCCATGGACTTTGTCCCATGGGACTAGCGGCAGAAGAAGCCGGCGTTGATTATTTAGCCGTAGCGCATCTTCAAGAAGCAATTGACCTACGTAAAGCGGGAATACAAATTCCAATACTAGTCCTAGGGGCGATCCACGAAGACCAAATTGAAGATCTTATCAATTTTGAACTAGAATTCACGATTAGTTCGATCTACAAAGCAAACCTGGTCGCTGAGAAATGCAAAAAAAAAGGATCTAAACCAAAAATACATCTGGAAATAGATACTGGCATGCAAAGAACGGGCGTTAAACCTAGCTCTGGAAGGGAACTATTTTCTCATGTAAAACAACTAAACTGCTTTACCATTATAGGAATTTACTCCCATTTTGCAAAAGCAGACGAACCTAACGATCCCTTTACATTAAAACAAATTGAAGAGTTTCGTAAATTGCTAGAAGACCCCATTTTTTCAGAAACAAAATTACTTTGCCACATCGCTAACTCCGGTGGAGTAACTTTTTTTAAAGAATCCTACCTTGATATGGTTCGTCCCTGTCTGCTTGCTCTTGGGTACGTTCCAGAAAATGCCCCAAAGACTTTTCAACAAATCAAACCTTGCTTTTCCGTAAAATCAAAAGTTTCCTATTTCAAAGTGGTAGAAGCAGGCTGTGGAATAAGCTACAACCATACATACATTACAAAAAAACAAACTCGTATTGTAACAATCCCTATAGGATACGGCGACGGCTATCGAAGAGCTCTTTCTAATAGAGGCTCTGTGCTAATTCGAGGAATCAAATTCCCTGTCTGTGGAACTATTTGTATGGACCAATTCATGGTTGATATAGGGGAACAAGAAATTCACGTTGGAGATGAAGTCGTTTTAATTGGAAAACAGGGAGACCAAGAACTACCGGCCTCCGAAATCGCAGCACTTTGCGATACAAATATTTATGAAGTTCTGTGTTTTTTTAATAATAGAATTCCCCGCATTTATCTAACAGAAAGCTCTACCACAAATCCAAAAGAAGCTCGTTTACAAAAAAAAACAGCAAAGTAAAACACTCGCTTTAAAAAAATCCATTTGCTACAAGGTAATCAAAAAACTTTAGCAGAAAGGATTCTCACATGATAAAACCAATTATTTTAGCTTTTGCAGGCAGCCTTAGAAAAGACTCCTCAAATAAGAAACTTGTAAAAATAGCAGCTCAGGGAGCTACTGAAGAAGGGGCCCAAGTAATCCTAATTGATTTATTAGACTACCCTCTTCCTATTTATAATGAAGACATTGAATCTTCAACGGGTCTTCCTCCAAACGCGTTGAAATTAAAAGAACTCATGAACCAAGCTCACGGTTTCATCATCGCTTCACCCGAATACAACAGCTCTATTTCAGGCGTTTTAAAAAATTTGATCGACTGGACGTCTAGAAAAAGCACCCCAGAAGAAACTTACCTAAGTGCATTCATTGGCAAAGTAGCAATAATAATGAGCGCCTCCCCATCTCCTCTTGGAGGAGTTAGAGGATTAGCTCACTTAAGAAATATTCTAGAAAACATAAATACACTCGTTCTGCCCCAACAAAAAACTCTATCTTGTACAACAGAAACATTCGATGAAAATGACAACTTAAAAAGCAAAAAAGACCAAGAAAACATCCTCGCCTTAGGAAAAAAACTCTCGCAAACAATTCAAAAACTAGCAGGTTAATCATGAACAGCGTACTTCAAACTAAACGTTTTTTCTTCTCACTTACCTGCTTTCTTAGCGCACATCTAACAAGTCTCGTAGCTGAACCGTCTGACTATACTGTATATGGATTAGCTAGAATTTCCGAAGAACAGCAACAATTTCTAGAAACACAAGTAGATAAAGTCATACAAATAGAACTCAACGAACTTGGACTACAAAGAATTCAAGAGCACTTAGATAAGGAAGGACTACCGCCGCTAGAAGCTTCGCCAATTAGCACAGAAGAATTCAAAGTAACAAAAGTCTCTTCCCAAACAGCTCAAGAACTATTCAATGTATCAGCCAAACTACCTAGTGCAGTAAACAACAGCACTCTACCCTCTTTTCCCCCAATTGGGGACCAAGGATCCCTAGGTGCTTGTGTGGGATTTGGGTCGACCTACTACCAAGCAACACACGAAATCGGACTTCTTAGCGGCTACGACAACAAAAGCAGTCAGACACACGTACTTTCCCCTAAATGGACCTATAACCTTTTAAATGATGGCCTAGATCAAGGCCTTTCTGTATTTGAAGCATTTGCCCTTCTTAATATAAACGGAGCAACAAGCATCCTCAACTTCCCCTACGACTCCAACTATACAGCTTGGGAACTCGATACGACCGACTGGGTTAATGCAATTCCAAACAGAACAACACCCTACACGCTAATTCCCGGACTAGATGGCGATCTTACAGCGATTAAACAAGCTCTTACAAATGGGCATGTTCTTACATTTGCCACCTTCATCAACTCATGGAATTACACCAGGATAAAAATAGATCCTGAAAATATCAATAACGCCCACGTAGGAGAAGCCGCAGCAACATATATGAGCGGAACTAGCGGAGGACACTTCATGACCATCGTTGGGTATGACGACACTCTTTGGATCGACCTTAATAATAACAATAGAGTCGACGCAAATGAAAGAGGCGCTTTTTTAATAGCTAATTCCTGGGGAACTTCCTGGGGAAATAACGGATTTATTTGGATCTCGTACGACGCCTTTAAAGCTATCTCTGCAGTTTCGGGAGGACCTTCTTTAAACAGAGTGCCGGCGGGAACTTACCTTAATTCTTGCGTAATTTCAATCACACCTAAAGCAAAAAACTATACTCCAACCCTTATTGCTGAGATGTCTTTAACACAATCGTTAAGAAATCAAATCAACGTAAAAACAGGAGCTTCAAATACAACTCAAAACTCACCAAACTCTTTAACAGCAATTCCTGCTCTATCAAATCAAGGGGGAGCCTTTAACTTCGGAGGAACAAAAAGCGGGGCTCAAACAATGACATTTGCAATCGATCTTTCTGATTTTGCTCAACCCACCGATCAAAGGTACTATCTAACTATTGGAGATAACAAATCAAATAACCCAACAACGCTCAACTCCTATAGTCTTATAGACCTCACTCGAAATAAAAGAATATCCACCTCTAATGTTCCACTCACCTACGACAACTCAAGCGGTAGCATCTACATAGACTATAACACGCAAACAGGAGTCAGCCCTACACCCGCACCAGCACCAGCGCCAGCTCCAACACCCCCACCTCCAGCTCCAAGACCAACGCCCTCGCCAACACCCCCACCTCCTCCACCAGCCCCTGCACTTAGTGTTGCTATTACAACTCCTTCTAAGGACGCAACCTTGAGGGGAAGCTGTACTATCACAGCCTCTACCTCTACTGGGGTGTCCTCTGTAAATTTCTATCTAGACAATGTCTTGCTTACCAAAGATAAAAGTGCACCATTTACTACAGTAATTAATACAACGAAATTTTCTAATGGGACTCATCAAATTAAAGCCATCGCTCAAAAAGGATCGCAAACCGCAACAGCAACACAAACGATCACGATTAACAATATAAGCGTTAGAACAAATGTTGGAGGCCCAACGCTTCAATACAGCGGCAATACATGGAATACTGACTCTTCTTTATTTACAGGGGTAACAACCTCTTCAAAAAATACAGTGCAATTTACAGATCCAACTTATAATACAAATAGAGTAGGAAATATGAATTTTACGTATTCATTACCAAATGGATCTTATTTCGTTAAATTAAAATTCGCAGAAACAGTTTTTAAAGCGAAAAAAAAACGAATATTCAATGTATTTCTCAATAACAAAAAAACAATTAATAATTTGGATATTTTCAGTAAAGTAGGTGCAAACAAAGCCTACGAAGTCACCTTACCTATTCAAGTCACAAATGGCAAGTTACTTATTGGATTCAACTCTGTAATAGAAAAACCCCTTCTGAATGCGATCGAAATAACTCCTAGATAAAAAAACTTACCCACACAAAAGAACTTTCTTCTGTGTGGGTTTCTTAAAAAGCAAAGATCTGTTAACCTATCGTGTTTTAAAATAGGATGATCTATGTCGCAAGAATATGCTTTAATTGATACAGGCGCAGGAACTAAGCTAGAAAAATTTGGAAAATATGTGGTTGCAAGACCTGCAGCTCAAGCTATGTGGAAGCCCTCGTTATCAGAAAGTATTTGGAATCAACTAGATGCCTCTTTTAGTCGCGAAGGCGGGAATGCCTGGAAAACACACAAGAGTCTTCCTAAAGAATGGGTAGTTGAAATAGAAGGGATTTTATTTAAAATTGCGCCCACAGACTTTGGACATTTAGGAGTGTTTCCAGAACACAGTCAACTATGGGCTGGGATGGTATCCCTTATTAAAGCTCAAAAAAAACAACCGAATGTATTAAATTTATTTGCTTATTCCGGAGGAGCAACCCTTGCAGCTGCAAAAGCCGGAGCTTCTGTCTGTCACCTAGACGCCTCCAAAGGGATGGTTGCCTGGGCAAGAGAAAATGCTAAACTAAATAATTTAGAAAAAGCTCCCATTCGCTGGATCGTGGATGATGTAATTAAATTTCTCCATAGAGAACATAAACGAGGCGTATTATATGACGGTATTATTTTAGATCCTCCAAGTTTTGGAAGGGGCAATAATGGAGAAGTCTTCAAAATAGAAAGAGACCTTGGTGAAATTCTTTCTCTTTGCCGCTCAATTATGACACCAAATCCACTTTTCTTACTGTTCACAACACATACTCAAGGAATGTCTCCTCTTGTGATGCATCACCTAGCTAAACAAATGATGTCTGGACTTGAAGGCAAAATCACAACTGGAGAAATGATCATTCCATCAAAACAAGGGCTTAGTCTTCCTTGCGGTAGTTTTGTGAAATGGGAATCGGCGAAAAAATAAAGGAAAGAGGTAAGAAAACTAATAATTTCTGCCTCTTTTATACCTTAGTTTCCATACTAGGAAAGACAGAGTAAAATAAGAGCTTTACCCCCGCCTTCAACCTGCAAAAACACATCCAGTAAATAATTTACACCTATCCAAAATAGGCATTCTATTTGGCGTTAAAATCCAAAACGCAACTGCCCACCATAGGTATGGTCACTATATCCTCCTCCAAACTCCCCTACGTAGTAAAGATCCATAACGAGGTGATCTCGACAGAACTGCCCAGAGAGCAACACACCCGGAGAGAATAAGTTTCTACTTGGAAAATATCCAGTTACAGTAAATGAAGTATTTGTACCTACGAACTGAGAAGTATAATGAGCTCCTTTAAAACGCATTTCTCTAACCCAGCTAAATTTAGGAGCAAGAGACCATCTAGAAGTCCATGCAGCAAGACATCCCGAAAGCTGAAGACCTAGTTCGTTGCGAAGAAGTATCGAATTACTTTCTTTTACTTTTAGGTTATACGGCCCAGCGCCTTGTTCTCTATATCCATTTTCTTTTTGTACAATATAGTCTAAGGAGTCAAACGGCCTAATAGTAAAAGAAGAAAAACCAAAGTTAAAACCAGTGTCTAAATGAGATAGCAGCTGAATATTTCCTCTTTCGCTTGTAGCGGTTTCACTAATATCCGAATATCTTATATTTCTATATCCATTATAGTGCCCCCAAGAACCAATTACAGAGGTATTTACATAAAACTGATCTTTTAAAAATGTAAAATACAGCCCCCCATAACCTGTTCGCATTTCCACCTTACCTAAATCATGAGACCAGTGCATGTTAGAGTTTGTATAACCACCTAAAGCTCCAGCATAAAAGTATTTAGAAAAATGGGTATCAAATCCTAATACAACACCTAAGGTATTATTTTGATACCCAGCCTGTGGGCTAGATGCATAAGTTGTTTCTTTTTGCTGTAAATTATCGCCAAAGCTATCCATCCAAAGATGAAAAGGTTGTTTTTCTTTAGAGCAAGCAGCTGGGCAGTGTATAATATCGAGTTCATTTTCCATTCTAACCCCTAAAGACGACTGGATTTTTACGATATTATTTTCTTGAGCGACAATAAGCCCTTTAAATAAAGCAGGATGCATCTGATTTAAGGCAGAATTGATTTCGTCATCAGGAAGAAGAAATAGGCTTTCTGCAATACTATTTAACTCACTGTTTCCTGAAGAAACAGTCGTATCAATTGCATTACCAACGCTCAAGCTATTGCCTCGAAGTCCAAGATCACTAAAAGGCCTTACACTCATCGAAAGGTAAACTCCATCTGGCAAATAGCTTACCTCAGCAGAAACCCAAGAAGAACCAGTAGCTACGGCCGAAAATACTCCATTAATCGTATTATCTTGCATAATCGGAACTAAGCTATCTATAGAATTAAGAAATCCAGGTAAAAGCTCTAAATTTAAAGGAACTCCTGGCTCTATATCAATAATACCTGAAACAATTAGGTCCGAAACTCCGTTGGCATCAACAGAAACAACATAAGCAGATCCTGTATAAAGGTTTACGTCTCCATTTACACTCAATATTCCAGAAGAATTGCCTGGTTTTAAACCTCCGTAAACAGCAATCGAGCCAGTAAAACCACTCCCTCCCAAAACAGCTCCATCCTCTACGGTGAAATCCGACGTTATAATAGAACCATTAACAAGTAAAACACCCTCTTTAACTGTTGTAGGTCCTGTATACGTAGAGTCACCAGAAAGAACCAGAACCCCAAGTCCTTCCACTTCTACTGATCCAGATCCTGTTATGCTATGAGAATATATATCGAAAACATCTCGTTTAAAAACTAAAAGAGCCTCATTTTGTATATCTGTTGGAAAGCTCGTAGCCCTGCCTTCTAAGGTTCCATCTAAAATAGTAGTAAGACCACCATAAGAGCTAGACCCAAGTAAAGAAAGGACTCCCGAACCTGTTTTAATAATGCTTCCGGCAGTTCCTAAAATCATCCCGCTAAAAACATCAGAAACACTTTGATCTATAGTAAGCGTCTTATCTCCAAGTACAATATACCCAACTCCTGATAAATTATTAATCGATGTATCCATAAACACATCACTGATATCCAAAATCCCAGAAACAAGCACGCTACTAGAATCAGTAATAGAGCCCAAAAGAGACAAGGCTAAAACACCCTCATGAATAGAAGTAGAACCTGTATAAGTATTAGTCCCTGACAAAGTGAGCGTACTCAAGCTATTTATGTCTAACCCAAAGTCTCCAGAACCACTGATTACTCCAGAAAAAAGACCCGATTCACTCTGAATGACAGACAGGGCTTTACTGCCTAAAAAAACATTTCCACTACCTGACAAACTACCAACTACAGCAGTACTTATTACGCCACTAATATCAAAATCTCCCAAAACCACAAGAGCTGATGTTTTTTCAATTGATCCGGATCCATCAAGAGCTAATTTTCCGGCTAAAATTTGAGTTGGTCCTAAATAAGTATTAAGACCTGTCAAAGTAAGAGTATTTGTGCTGAACTCACCTAACGTAACTCCTCCTCCAAAATCCCCGTTTATTTCGCCTGAAAATGTTGTCGAAATAGTTTGTTCAATTAGAATCGTTTTTTGTCCTAAAACCACAAGACCGCTACCAGATAAGTTTTTAACAGCAGCAACTGAACTTACCTGGTGGATATCAAAAATGCCATCTACAATAAGAGGACTTGATAAGGAAATAGAGCCGCTTCCAGAAAGAGCTAAGGTGCCTCCATTAATTTCTGTAGGTCCTGTGTATGTGTTTACCCCACTTAATGTTAATGTTTTTGTGGCCGCTGCATCCAAAATCAAACTACCACCAGATCCACTGATAATACCTGATAAAGTACCTAATGTTGTTTGCACAACAGACAGCTGTTTAGCGCCCAAAATAACGTTTCCAGAACCGGATAAATTATGAATCAAGGTTGCAGTGGCTATAGCGCTAATATCAAAAGTTCCAGTAACAGAAACTGAAGAAGATGACTCTATAGAACCACTAGCTCCTGCAAGAGCTAAAGTACCCCCTTTAATTGCTGTAGGCCCTGTGTATAAGTTGGTTCCACTTAAATTTAAAGCACCAGTACTATTTCCTGTTAAGGTTAAGCCTCCAGAGGTTCCCCCAACCCCAATGACGCCTGAAAAGCTGTCAGTTAAGACTTGATCTACAATTAACGTTTCTTCTCCAAGGACAACAAAACCAGCCCCCGATAAAGTTTGAATACTTGTGCCTGAAGTCATAGCACTGATATCCAAAGTAGCGCCAGCAGCAATAGCCACTCCAGCAGAATACTGTAAAGAGGCAGCATGTCCAGATAAAGCTAGGGTTCCTGAAACAATCGAAGTAGTTCCTGTGTAGGTGTTTAACCCTGTTAAAATAAGTTGCCCTGGGCCCGACACAATTAACGACCCCAAATCACTCAAGACGCCACCTAAGGTGGCAACGCCAACAGGTACGCTGATGGTTTGAGGCAATCCTTTTAAACCTATCAAATTAGAAACAACAAGGCCATCTGATAAAACCAAAATAGAATCGGAGAACATCGTGACAGGACCAGACCCCAAACTCGTATTATTAGCTACTTGAATTGTACCTTTAGCAATATTAGTTCCCCCCCCATAGATATTCGCTCCTGGAAGTATAAGAATTCCTGTGCCCTGCTTTTCAAGTAACCCTCCAGTGATCGCACCAGTCATAGTAACACTTAACGTTGGATCTATTTTCAGAATGTTTTTATCTCCAAACAAATCTAATATCGCAGGAAAAGATCCTGATGCTGTTCCTGAAAACTGCAAAGTAGGAGCCACCCCTGCAAACTGAACATTCGAAACCCCAGGAAGATTATTTGCGCCATTAAATTGCAAAGTCCCTTCAGAAATAACCAAGCCTGCGCTAGAAAACATTATATCGGAAGAAGTTGAAACAACTACAGTTGAACCACCTACAATTAAAGCTACATTCCCATTTGCAAAAATAGTATGAGAAGATAAATCTGTTGCTACAATAGAAGCTGAAACTGTCGAGGCGGTCATATTAGTAGTTAAAAAAGGATTAACACCAGGATCTAGGCTAATAGGAGAAGTAGCAAGAGTTGTTAATGTATTGTTGATATCCTCAACAGCCTGGCGCAAAGAGCCGACTCCAGAGTCCGCTGAGCTCGTTACGTTCACAGTAGCCTCTAAAAAACTAAAACAAACTAAAGAAGCAAGCCAAATAGAATTTACAGTCCGAATCATACAACTCCTAAACCGATGAATGTTTACGAATAGTAATTTTTTCCCTAAAGACTTGCAATCTTTTTATGAAAAATATTGTATGAAAGAACAAAGAGTTCAAAGAGGCCACCTTATCGAAAGATAAGGCGGCTAAAAACCTAAAAGTTTAATGAGCTAAACGCAAGATTTGTTTAGATACATTACTACAAATACGATGATCTTCTTGCAAAGATTTTTTAAGAGCTCTAATTTCCATTTTTATAGATAAAAGAACCTCTTTAGCACCCTCTTTCCTTAAAGTTTTATAGTTTTCTTGCAGTTTTTTTAACTGCTTCCACTTAAGAAAAACACAATCCATCACTTCACTAATCTTAGCTTCCCACTCATCTTTTTGAGTAGAGAGTGAAGAGCTCACTCTATCTAATAAAAGACGTTTTCTCTCTAGTAAGATCTTTTCCTGAATATGCTGAGCCTGAACCGTTCTTAACTGTCTAGCCAAACCACACTTGGAAGAAAGCCAAATCAACCATTTTGTTGGATCAAAATGAAACCAACGAATTCCATTCCGATAATCCTGAGCAAAAGTATGATGATAGTTATGATACCCTTCTCCAAAAGTAAGAAGCGCAATAATGTAGTTATCAACAGCCGATAGCTCCTTACAAAATGTCCTAGCTCCCCATGTATGAGCTAAAGAATTAATAAACCATGTGAAGTGATGTAAGAAAAACATACGTAACAAGATTGCAAACACAAAAGCCCCTAAATAGTCTTGAAAAGCCCACCCAAAAACACCATAAACTACTAGGTTAGTTACAACAAGTATTATACCGTAATACTTATGTTGAAAACGTAAAAGGGGTTTTCTTTCCAGGTCAGAAACTACAGAGCTTTGAATTTTTTTAGGCTTTTCAAATAACCAAAAAAAGTGCGCATACCAAAATCCTTTTTTAATAGTATAAGGATCCTTATCTGTATCTAAAAATGCATGATGATGCCTATGGTCAAAAGACCATCTTATAACACTTCCCTGAGTAGCCAAAGTTCCAAAAAGAACTAAGAAAAATTCTAAAATCGGACTTGCTTTATAAGACATGTGAGAAAACAAGCGATGATATCCCATCGTAATGCTTAGACCTGATATATACATCAACGCAAAAGAAGAAAGAATCATGGTCCAAGAAGACACCTGACAGCACGCGAAATAAAAAGGTAAACCCAGTAAAAGTATTGCATGATAACTAATAATAAACAAACCAGGAACCCAATTAAACGCAAAAGGCTTATTTGTGTTTTTTTTCAAAACCCCTCCATATTATGATAGTTTTTATCTACTTTACTCTATTCAAACGAAAAATTCAATAAAATCTCTTTTTTAAATAAAGTAATATTTTTAAAAACAGCAAAAAATAAATCTGCGCATAGAGAAAAACCTAAATCTATTTTTTATTAAAATGAAAATTTTAATTTTCAAAAAAGAGATATAATTTTCCAAAAGCAAGAGTTAGAGATCCCCCCTTGACAGATCTCAAAAGAAAAGAGATACTCTATATACAAAAAACTCACGGAGGTTTTAATGGCATTGGCTAAACGAATTTTCTTATTTCTCGCAGTAAACTTTTTAGTGATCACTATGATCACCCTAATATTAACTATCTTCAACGTAAAGCCCTACTTAACAGCTTACGGTATCAACTACCAATCTCTGATGATTTTTTGTTTAATTTGGGGTATGGGTGGAGCCTTTATTTCATTAGCCCTTTCTAAAACAATGGCCAAATGGATGATGGGAGTGCGGATCATTGATGAAAATACAACGAATCCACAACTAAGAAACCTAGTAGAAACAGTTCATGAATTAGCAAGATCAGCTCACATGACACACCTACCTGAAGTGGGTATTTACCAAGCTGATGAGCCAAATGCATTTGCTACAGGGCCTTCCCAAAAACGTTCTTTGGTGGCTGTTTCTTCTGGCCTACTCAATAGAATGTCCCAAGGAGAACTAGAAGGAGTTCTTGCTCATGAAATTACACACATCGTAAATGGTGACATGGTAACAATGGCCTTAATACAAGGTGTTGTCAACGCGTTTGTTATGTTTTTAGCTAGAGCTCTCGCTTTTGTTTTTTCAGGAATCGGGAAAGAAAAGAATAACTCTTCGAGCTCTTTTATAAGTTACTCTCTTCTTGTGTTTCTTTTTCAATTTGTTTTCATGATTCTAGGTTCTATAGTAGTTGCCTGGTTTTCTAGACTTCGAGAATTTAGAGCTGACCTAGGAGGAGCTCACATTGCCGGAAAAGAAAAAATGATAGCCACCTTAGAGGCTCTTAGAAGAATGCAAAAAGTAGAAACAGCGGCTCCAGCGAACCAGTCTTTTGAAATGCTGAAAATATCTACTGGTAAAAAAGGGGGGTGGATGAGCCTATTTGCATCTCACCCACCTTTGGAAGATCGTATAGAAAAACTAAAACAATCTATCTAAACACATTTTGCGAATCTCTCATCCTTGAAAGTAGCGCAGAAGCGTGTTCTAAAAGACCTAAACTACCATCTATCTCCATCACATAAACCTGGTGGGGATGGATAACATCACAAAGACTTTTTAGGCTTTCACATTTTAAAACAATAAAATCCACTTCCGAAAAAGAAGAAAGCATTAAAACAAATTCTTCATTTGGTTCATCATCTTTTACGTAGACAATTAGTTTCTTCTCATCATTTTTACCAGAAAGCTTGCGTAATGTTCTAAAGACATCAGTTGTCATACCCATTCTACTATCTAAGCCAAGAACAACGTATCTTTTTCCTTTAAGGACTTGCTGTAAAGCATACAAATGCTCTTCATCGAATATTTTATTCTCCACATCAAATTCCAAAAGTCTTTCTGCTAAATCTGACAGATTAATACGAGCACATCCACTTCGTTCAATTGCAATACCTGCTGCAATATTAGCAAGCTGAGCCGCATAACTAATATCTAAAGAATTTGCAAGGGCTAAACTAATCGTAGCTAATACAGTGTCACCGGCTCCTGTAACGTCCTTTACTTCCTTGGACCGCACTGAAAAATTCTGAGAAGCCTTACCCCTATAAAAAGAAGAAATACCTGCTTCTGATTTAGTAATCAGAAGAGAGTCTACCTCAACGCTCTGGAATATCGCCTCTGCGACTTTTTCAAGAGGATCTGTTCTAGCTAACCTAGCTGCCGCGTAGGCTTCAGATAAATTTGGTTTAATAATGGTCGCGCCATTATATTTAGAAAAGTCTTCTCCTTTAGGATCTACAATAACAGGAATCCCACGGCTTTTTGCTTCTTGAATGATATTTTGAAGTAAAAACCGACTTAAAAATCCCTTTGCATAATCAGAAATAGCAACAATCTGCACGCCACTTAACATTTCAGGAAGTTTAAGAAGAACCTCCTTTTCTAAATAATCGGGTAAAGCAAGCACTGTTTCAAAATCGACACGCAAAACCTGCTGTAAATCAGCTATCAAGCGATTTTTAACAGGGGTTTTAAATCCCTTTTGATAAATAAGTCCCTCAGTTCCCACGCCCTGTCTTTCCAAAGACTCTCGAAGCTCATCACCTGCTATATCTTGACCAAGACGACCTATAACAGAAACCTTGGCGCCTAAAGACACCAAATTTAAAGCAACGTTTCCAGCTCCGCCTGCCCAACTTTCCTCTTTTTCAACATGAAGTATTGAAACAGGAGCTTCTGGGGATACTCTTTTTACTTTGCCTGTTGTGTAGGTATCTAACATAAAATCGCCAATCACCAAAACTTTTACAGGATTAAAACGACTGAGCATTCCTATTAACTTTACCATCTTTCATCCTTTAACAAATATTCGTTTACATAATCAAAAACAGCTTCCTTCATAGAAAACTGACAAAGACTAGGTAAGCCCAACGACTGCCTAGCGGTTACCAATTTTCCCATCTCAGCGCAAGTAAAATTCTGATACTGTTTTTGTAAATCTTCTGGCATGGAAATGTACTCTATCTTTTTTTCGAGACCCATTGCTTCAAATACATGAGAAGCTAAAACATTCCAAGAGGTTGTCTCGCCTGATCCCACATTAAAAATTCCAACAAGCTCATTTTTTAAAAATTCCACAGTAAGTCTTGCTGCATCTTTTACATAAATAAAATCACGGCACTGCTCTCCATCTTTAAAAAGCGAAGGCTCTGTGGAACGGAAAAGACGAAGAATTCCTTCTTTTTGAATGATCGGCACCATTTTAAAAACCATAGAAGCCATTCTTCCCTTATGATTTTCATTAGGACCAAAAACATTAAAATACTTAAGACCTACGAGTTTATCTAACGCTCCTGATTTTTCAGCCCAAAGATCAAATAAATGCTTAGAAAAACCATACAAATTTAAAGGTCTTAATTTTAATAAGGAGGCGTGGTCATCCATAAACCCCAAACTACCATCTCCATAAGTTGCAGCAGAAGACGCATAAATAAACCGGTGATTATGGGTTAAAGCATACTCTGCGAGCTTAACGGAGAACTTGTAATTATTTTCAAAAAGATAGGAGCCGTTTTTTTCTAAGGTGTCAGAACACGCCCCCAAATGAATAAACGCTTCGATTTCACGCTCTCTTCCCTCAATAAAAGGAAATAGTTCCTGAATACCAATGAGTTGTGTAAACTGTTTACCTAATAAATTTTTCCATTTATCGGTTGTATCTAAATCATCGACAAGAAGAAGGTTTGTATGCCCTAAATCATTCAACTGTTTTACGACAGCAGAACCAATCATTCCAGCTGCGCCAGTTATTACAATACACTGATCGTCGTATACCTTACTCATCTTTTTTTGCATAAAATCACTCCTGTCTAAATAGATCTGCTATAGTTCATACCATCTTAGCTCATTCCGTTGAAGCGTCTTTACAGAAAAAAAATCGACGCCAGGTAATTTCGGAATGAATGCGTCCCCTGTTAAAGGAGGAATACAAAAAAAAGCAGTGCCACTACCACTTAAAATAACCTCAGAAAAACCAAGGCGCAAAAGATCTTCTTTTACCCTCTTTAACTCTGGAGACAAAGAAAAAGCAGGCAACTCCAAGTCATTATAAAATTTTTTCACACCAGATAAAAAATCTCGCAAATCAAAAACGGGATCTCTTCTTTCTGAAGGAAACTTTGATACGTCACAAGAACCGTATACTTTTGCTGTAGAAAGCCCCCAATTTGGTTTAGCAATCCAAAGCGGAAAGGAGGAAACGGAAGGGATTTCTTCTAATATTTCCCCTCTAGAAGTACCGTAAGCAGTTCCTAAAGTAAAAAAGAAAGGCACATCAGAGCCAAGCTCAGCCCCCCATTTTTTCAACTCTTCTATAGGGACATTTTTTTGTAATATAGAACAAAAAGCCCAAAGAGCAGTAGCTGCATTAGAACTACCACCACCAAGACCTGCCTCTTTTGGAATTTTTTTTTCCAAATGAATAGAAAAACAAGAAAAATCTCCTGTCTTTTTTCTAAAAAGAGCAAGAGCTTTAGTTACTAAATTCGTTTGATCTAAAGCAAGAGAAGGATCATCAGTAGTAAATACATCTTTATCAGAAAGCTTAATTTGTAACTTATCAAAAAGACTTATAGCCTGATATAAAGAAGCTATTTCATGAAAACCATCGTCTCTCTTATAAAGAATTCTAAAAAATAAATTAACCTTCGCCGGAGAGAGAAACGAAAGCTGCTGTGTATCAGCAGCTTTCAAAGAAGTATCCATTATTCTAGTTTTCTTCTCTTTCGACTTTTTCAGAAATCACTTGGGTATCGCTGTTAACTGTTAAAGAAAAAGAAGTTGTAACACCCTCTTTCAATTTCAAATGAACAACATGAACTCCAACAGATTTAATTGGATGAGGTAAAATAACTTGATTTTTCTCTACAGAAAAACCTTCTTTTTCCAAAATTCCAACTACATCAGAAGCGCTTACAGAACCATACAATTTGCCTTCTTGATCTGCTTTCGCTTCAACTGAAAATACAAAAGAATCCATACGAGCAACAAGAGCTTGTGCAACAGAAAGATCTTCTGCTGCTTTTTGCTTTCTTTCTTCTACAAGACGAGCCTGCATACGAAGAGCAAATTTATCAGCTGGCACAGCTTTTTTCTGAGGGATTAGAAAATTTCTAGCATAACCAGGTTTTACAGTGACGATATCGCCGCTGCGACCAAGATTATCCACGTCTTCAACGAGTAATAATTTATTTTGCATAATACAATTTCTCCCTAGAATTATTCTTCAGAGACAAATGGCAACAGAGCCATATGTCGTGCTTTTTTAATTGCAGAGCAGAGCTTTCTTTGATAATCAAAAGACACTCCGGTGATTCTTCTAGGAAGGATCTTACCTCTTTCCGTAATAAATCTAGATAGAAGCTCAATATCCTTATAATCAATATGTCGAATACCCGCTGCTATAAAAGGGCACTGCTTACGCTTCTTTGAAAAAAGACTTTCTACAGGACTTTTTTTGAACATCATAGGTCCTCCTAAACAGGTAAAGGTTTGAATTCGATCTTCTCAGGAACTGTCTCTACACGAAGAGTCAGAAAACGAATTAGATCTTCATTAAGGTGGTACTCTCTCCACATCTCGCTAACAGCTTTTGCTGAAACGGAAAAATACATTAGGAAATAATATCCATCTCTTTTTTTACTAATTTCATAGGCTAGTTTTTTTCTGCCTTGATCAAATATTTTATGAACTTCTCCACCTCTCTTGGTGATGCCGGTCGTGATTTTATCGAGCGCCTTTTGTCTTGCATCATCACTCAAGCTGGCACTGAGAATATACATCCCTTCATACAGATGCGCTGCTTCTTTATTTGCCATCTTTCTTATTCTCCTAATTTTTTTTCAGGTTTTTCTTGTTCCTGACAAGCATTTGTAAACTGCATCGCTTCAAGCATTCCCTTTAAAAGCCAACACTCAAGCGCTTGAGAAGCTCTTTGTAAAACCTCAGGGAGCTTCTCTCTTTCTTCTTCATTAAAAGGAGAAAGAACGTGATCCGCTAAATCTCCCTGCTGTCTATCCCCAACTCCAACGCGGAGTCTAGCATAATCTTGAACACCTAAGTGCGCAGATAAACTTTTTAAACCGTTATGTCCTCCACTACTACCAGAAGGCTTTATACGAAGCCTGCCAAACGGGAGATAAATCTCATCACATACCACGCAAATCTTTTGCATCGATATGTTGTAGTAAGAAACACACGCTTTAACAGCTTCCCCACTACTATTCATATATGTTTCAGGCAGAAGGACAAGAACTTTCTTGCCATCTACTACCCCTTCAGCCAAGAGTCCATGTAGACTACTTACCCGACGAAAATTCCACCCATACTTTGCCGCCATGGAGGTTAACACTAAAAAGCCTATATTATGCCGCGTATTCGCATAAGCTTTGCCAGGGTTACCCAAACCAACAAACAAATAGAAGGAACTTTGATCCATCATTTTTTAGCAATTACTACAATCACTACATCTTTATTAACGAGAGAGCGCACACCCTCTGGCATTTGTAAATCTGACAATCTTTTAGATTGACCAATCATCAAATCTCTAATATCAATAGAAAATGAAGAAGGAATCTTATCCGCAGGACATTCTACTTTCACATAACGTAGAACTGGACGTAAAAAACCGCCTAATTTAATCCCTTGACAGTCAGCTACGCCAACAAACTCAACAGGAACACGCACCTTCACAACTTCCTTAGGAATCATAAAATCCATATGAAGTACTTCATATGTCGTTGGATGGTACTCGATGCCTTTTACGATGGCAGAAACTTCTCTTCCTTCATTCACAAGAGTGAACTGTGTCGTAGAAAGTCTACCAGCCGTAATTTTTCGCAAAATTGTTTTAAACTCAACGCCATCAACCGCAATCATCTCATTAGACTGACCACGAGAGTAAAGCACAGCAGGAATATCACCAGACCTGCGAATCTGACCTAGCTCGCTTTTCTTAGAGCCGGTTCTCGTATACATTTTTAACTTCATTGTTTTTCTCCTGTACAAGGAACTTTTACTGCTTATAGTTATTTTTTGAAGTAATTAAAGAAAAAAAGAAACTAATTAAACACATCAGACAGATATATTAAATTAATTTCCAAGAGATAAAATAAATCTTGAATCCCATCACACTTCACTAAAACTCTTACAAAGACCTAAAAAAGATAGAAGTTAGGACGTCGCGTGATGGTTTGATAGACAAACACATCCCGACTATGGTCGTTCTTACTAAAGAACGTCTATCTTATTTTTTAAGCCTGCTCTTACTGCTTTTAAAATTGGGGTGAAAGGATTCGAACCTCTGAGTGGCGGTACCAAAAACCGCTGCCTTACCACTTGGCGACACCCCATTACATACTAGCTAAAAGCTGCAGACATGACTATCGTATTGTCTTTCCGAATTTATTGCAAGAATCTGATAGATAAAACATTTTCTTACCATCCAAGAATTCTTTCCTCTGGATGGTTAATCCACCTCTTATACCTTCTAGAAGCCTGATTTTGAACTATAATTGGAAAAGAACACTCTTTTTCATCTTGAAAATGCCCCTCTATTTTCCCATAAAATACAGGCAAAGAGCCAAAAAAAGCCTCATGCTTTTGACTAAATAACACCCTTCTCAAAGCATCTTGATCCCAAACTTCCTCCTTTCTGCTTTTATCTTGCAAAAGAGCAAGGCATTCTTCCGCCCAAAGACGAACCACCTGCTTAGCTGCCGGAGTAGAATTAATAAAAACAGTAGCAGAAACAATCCGAGATCGATGATCATCTGGACAATCGTACATACGAACCCCAAGATCTTTTGAAAAAGCATCCACGACTTCCATTTCACGCATAAAAACAGCATCGGCATCAACCCATAGCAAAGGACGATTCAACTGCTCAAGTTTCTTTAAAATAAACAAAGGCTTAAAAGCGCAATTCATCTCCCAAGATCCTGAAGAAGGAATTCCCTCTATGTCGTACTCAATACCAAATTTCTGACATGACGCAATAAGATATTTAACCTCATCCTCATAAGGAGTATCCACTGTATAAAAAGAAACAACCAAAGGAAGCCCTGATCTATGCACAATCCCACCTTCTTATTTAGAGCCGAAAGTAATAACCAGTCATATACAACCAACGGATTTTCCCAAAGAAAAAAAATCACACGTACAACCAAACGAAAAAGAGCACATTGAAAAAATATATAGACATCTGTTACCAATAACCCTATCAGCTAAAAGGGATTCTATGCACATTATTCAAATCAGCTCAGAACTAACACCTATCGCAAAAGTCGGCGGCCTAGGCGATGTAGTCTATGGGCTATCCAAAGAACTAATTAAACAAGGACACCAAGTACAAATCATCTTACCAAAATACGACTGCATAGATTATTCCTTACTCAAAAACCTCAAGGTTCATTATCAAGACCTTTGGTCCTACGACGGACCTTACAAGTACCACAATACCATTTGGAGCGCAGAGGTCGAAAACCTTTCCATACTACTCGTTGAACCACACCATCCGAACTACTTTTTTAGCAGAGGGCTTATTTACGGGGCTAAAGACGACGCAGATAGATTTTTATATTTTTCAAGAACAGTTATGGAGTTCTTATTTAAATCAAACTCAACAGCAGACATCCTACACATCCACGATTGGCCAACAGCAATAATTCCCCTATTACAAACCGACATGTATACAGCACTGAACTTTAGAGCAAAAAAAACAGTTCTCACGATACATAACCTAGAACATCAAGGTAAATGCAGCGCAGAAAACCTAACAAAAATTGGATTAAAGGGTAGTAGCTACCTATCACCTAATAAACTACAAGACCCAAACGACCCAAACGCAATCAACCTCCTTAAAGGAGGTATTTCATACGCCTCAGCAGTCACTACTGTATCCCCTTCCTACGAAAAAGAAATAAAATTAGATGAATTTAGTTGCGGTTTAGGAGCCTGCATACGAAGCCACGAAAAAAAGATCACAGGGATCTTAAATGGCGTCGATGAAAACTTTTGGAATCCAGAAATCGATCCATATATAACAAAAAAATTTCCCTCCCATCCTCCTTTTTCAGAAGAGAAGTGGGAAATGGTTCAAAAAGGGAAAGAAGAAAATAAAAAAGAGCTACAAAGCCTTCTAGGGCTAGAAAACAGAAAAACACCACTCATAGCCTGCATTGCGCGGTTAGTACCACAAAAAGGTCCACTCCTTATAGCCCACGCCTTTAGACACGCGCTTAGCAAAGGAGCCCAATTTGTAATCCTAGGATCAACTTACTCCGAAGAAATGACAAACCTTTTCGCTTTTCTTCTTTCAGAATGTTCTTCAAGCTTTCCAAACCAAGGAGCTATTTGCCTTTCTTATAACGAAAAACTCTCACATCTCATTTATGCGGCGTCCGATATGTTTATAGTCCCTTCTCTTTTCGAACCGTGTGGGCTAACGCAAATGATCGCCTTACGATACGGATCAGTTCCTATCGTAAGAAATACAGGAGGCTTGGGAGACACTGTGTTTGACATTCACACAGCGAGCTGCCCACCAAAAGAAAGAAACGGATTCGTGTTCGAAAAACCTGAAAAAGAAGAATTAAATCTAACAATCGATAGAGCTCTAGAAATTTACCACCAAAACCAAAGCCGATGGCAAGAGCTGATGCAGCAAGGACTATCAAAAAACTACACTTGGAAAAATTCCGCAGAAAAATATGTAAAAATATACAATGAATAGAAGCTAAGATAAGCGAAACCTTAAGCCTTACGAAGCACCGCAAGGCACGGCATCAAACGACACTTCAATTACTAACAACCTGCCACTGCCAATCTTCACAGCTTTCCTGCAATTCAACAAAATAAATTTCGATAAAAGCTTGTTTAAAAAGTTTTTGCATCTCAGGATATTCATTTGTACCAGGGAAAACTATTGTACGGTTATTATATTTTTCCAAGTCCGCCTCGGGGATTTTAATGCCACAAGAAACTAACTGCCGGAAAAGCATATCATCCTTAAAATTAACAACTCCACTTGGCTCAAAAACCACTAGAATTTCTTTTGTACGCGCATTGATTAACTGCATATAAAAATCTCCCCCAAAAAAAACAGAAACAAAGACATAAAAACAAAAATGCTACAGAGAAAACATAAAAAAAATCAATCTAATTCACAATTTTTCTGACTGACTTTTCCAAGTCAGCGATGCAACCTCTAAATGGTTTTTAAATACTTCCTGGAAAATAACAATAGATCCGTCTCTCCCCTCATCTCTCAACGCTTCGGTAAGATGCAACCTCAGAACCTGCAACTCTCTTACTATCATAGCAATAGCAGAAACTTCGCAACCATAATAACCTGTATATCGGCGAGTTAACAGCTCTTGATTCTTAGGATCTAAAATAAAACCAGCGCAAGGAATTAAATATTTCTCAATTGCCTGTTTTACATTTCCAGAAAAACTGCTCGAAGGGCCTTTCAGGTCCAAAGCATCTAAATAAGCCTGACGAAGAAAGTCGATTTCAAGCTCACTTCCTCTACAAAGCAATGATCCTATTTGATAAGCGTTTAACCCCAATCGAACTCCTGTTTGTAAAAAATCCAATGTAGCATTGAGAGAATATAAACTATCTGAATCTATTCCCGGAACAGTTTGTAAAACAACCTCTCGCAGCGTCATCCAATCTAATTTTAAAATAGCCTCCTTTTCTTCCACAGAAAAAGGAGTATTACAAGCTGGACATCCAATCCAAAAAAACACCACACTATCTATAAAACCCTTAGAAAGAATCAAGCCATGATCAATTGGGACTAAACTAGAACCATTTGAGACAAGAGCATTCTGTCTGCCTCGGTCTGTCGAATAGAGTAAAATATCCAATACAGCAAAAGCCCTAAATTGCTCAGGAGATATTTCATCAAAACTTTTTCGAGGAACCTGAGTTAGGCTCTTAGAGAGAGGCACGAATTGCTGAACAGAACAAAAAACAGTGTCAGATCCGTTCAAATCGTCGATGGGCCCACCCACAAAGAACCTGGCCGGGAGCTTAAACAAGTGAGTCTCAGGAACCTTCACACAACCTTCTTTCCAATCAGAAAAAAGATACTCTGAAACTACAAAAGCAAGGCGCTCCCTCGGGATCATATCAACAAAATCAATCGCATACCTTTGTCTATGCATTTTCTGCCAATTTTTATATAAAGAAGAGGAAAAACAACCCAAAGCCGGTTTCACAATAGCCAAATTCTCACGCGCTGAATTGCGAGCAACAAATGTATGAGTCACACCTCTACGCAAGTTTTTATCAACATCCGACGACCCTACAGCAACAAGAGATCCCCCCGATTCTAATTCCCTAAAAAAAGAACAGACGTCTCTAAGCCAATCAGAGGAACTAGAATCTGGCGTGGAGTAGTTCACTACAGATCCATTTCCTATTATCTGGCCAACAGAATCCTCAAATTCTAAAGCATTACTTTTTCCGGTCTCTTCCTGGATTACACTTACCGAAAGTGTAGGACGCCATGTTTTTTGAGGCGCTTCGGAAATAACAGGAAGAGCTGCAGATTCCACTCGACTTCCCAAAGAGGAAGAGCTTTCTGATCCAGAAGCCTCATTTAAGACCGGAGAAACCGGAGATTTCTCCGATGAAGAAGGAACGCTCATTACAAACACCAAAAATAGATAATCACCAAAAATTAAAAATAACATTAACAACAAAAATCAACAAGAATTATTTTAAATTAAGTTTAAAAAAAAGAAAATCACATTAACTGCAAACGACAATTAACTAATTAAAAGACAATAAAGTCGAAAATGAAATCAAGGTGTCATGAAATATAGACTAAAATGCCCCTAAAATAGGAGCTAATCTAAAGACCAAGAGCCTTTTTAATATACTGACGATTGGCATAAATATACTCATATCCAGTATAAAAAACATATACAGCAGAAAGCCCTACGCTCCAAAGACTAATGGATCTAAAGGTTTCAAGCGACATTACCCCCAAAGAATACGGAATCATCAAAAGTAAAATAAAAAATGCAACAGAAGCTAAAATAACAGCCTTAAGCTTCCCACTCCAACGAGCAGATAAAGTAAATCCCCTCAAAGCACAAATTGTACGTAAAGTACTAATAATGCTATCCCTATAAAAGAAAACTATTACAAGCAATATAGGTAGCTGTAAAAAACCTTGAGTGAACGCAACAAGAACCGAAAGCCTAAAAATGCTATCAGCCATTGGATCGAGAATTTTCCCCAGCTCGGTAACCTGATTATAACGACGCGCTAAAAAACCATCAAAAAGATCTGAAAGTTCTGCCACAAGAGCGATAGAAATTAAAATGTAAGGTAAAACACACAAAGAAATTCCGATCTCTTTGTAATACACATATACTGCCATGAAAAGAGGCCCCAGAAACACTCTAGATAGCGTCAAACATAAAGGAAGGTTCAAGCTGTCATCTCCTCTTCTTGAAGATTTTGACGAATCTTACCCCTTTTATTGAATTAAAGCCAAGAGTTTTACGTGTTTTTTTGAGTGTTTTTTTAATTTGCCAAAACAGCTAAAGGACTTACCTTTTTTAAAGCAAGCTGTCCACAGGCAGCTGCAATATCTTTTCCTTTAGTATAGCGCCACGTGGTAACGATCTTTTTTTTCTCTAATACTTCCCTAAAAAGTTCTATATCTTTACCCTCAGGCCTTTGTAGATTCAACCCTGCAACAGGATTATAAGGAATCAGGTTAACAGTACAAGAATCACCTTTTACAAGCTCAGCAAGTTCTACGGCGTGCTCTTCTTGATCATTAATTCCAGCAAGAAGTGTGTACTCATATGTAATATCTCTTTTGGTCACTTTAGAATAATTCCTCATCGCCTCCAAAACTGCACTTAAATCATACCGGCGAGCATACGGGATGATTTTTTTTCGAATATGTTGATTAGGTGCGTGTAAAGACAATACCAAATTCACTCTAATATCTTCTTTAGACAATCGATCTATCCCTTCAACAACACCGACGGTAGAAACAGTGATTTTCCTCTCTGAAAAACCTAATCGTAACGGATCGCAAAAAAGACGAATTGAAGAAGTCACCGCGTCATAATTTTCTAAAGGCTCTCCCATTCCCATATACACAATATTCGAAACACCGTTTTCATCACCTTTAGCTTTGAGCCAAAGCTCTATTTGATAAACCTGTTCAAAGATTTCAGCATTAGTTAAATTTCTCAACAACCCCTCTTTTCCTGAAGCACAAAAAGCACATCGAGCAGGGCACCCAACCTGAGAAGAGACGCAAACAGTCCTTCTTCCTGGGGCAAAAATAAGAACAGATTCAACAAACTTTCGATCCTCTAATCTCCAAAGAAACTTTATGGTTTCCCCGTCTTTTGACGTTTCTGTGTCTTCCAATTGAATAGAAGAAAGAGAAAAATTTTCAGCTAAAAGCGTCCGAAAAGACAAGCTAACATTAGTCATTTCATGCCAATCAGCAACCAATTTTTGATAAACCCAATCCCAGACCTGCTTAGCCCTAAAGGCTTTTTCGCCCCCTTCCTGGCACCAATGAACAAAAGTATCTAAAGACATTTGATGAAAATTCAGCATAAAAATCCTATTTTAATCATACAGTATACAAAATAGGGACTTTAATCTAAAGAAACTAGTATCTCTAAAAAATTAAATTACAAAAAAACGAAACAAAAACAATAGAAAACCCAGTTAAATTAATAGATTTTATTGTTAAATATCCAAAAATAAGAGAGAATCTATCTCTTTAATTTAAAATTAATTGCAATTATTTTTTTAACAAATAAAAACAGGAAAACAATGACAACTATCGCTGATTTAACACCCACTGGAGCTCTTCTAACCGGAACTTTCGCAAGCTTTGGCACAACTCTTGGCTGGCAACCTCTTTTTATGATAAAAAACTCTATCATGACAGGAAAAGGCTTACCTCAAATGAATCCAAAAAATTTATACAGAGGATATCCGATCAACGCATGCTGTGATATGACTAATCAATCCGTAGCATTTTTTGCAAATAACTTTTTTAACAACATTTTACTGGCAGGAAGAGAGCAGACCTCTATGGAAAAACTTTTTGGCGGTTTTTTTTCAGGAATGATGGCAGCACCGTTGCTTTGCATTTGCGACCGTATTATGATTGTACAACAGCTAAACAACGACCCTATTACAAAAAAAGCGTTAGCTCTTCAAGAAACAATCAAAAAGATCCACCAACAAGAAGGCTTTAAAGGATTTTTCAGAGGATTAGCCCCTACCGGAATGAGAGAATCGATTAATGCTGCTTGTTTTTTTGGTTTACAAAAGGTTTTAAAACCCCAAATAGAACGTCTTATAGAAAGCAAAGAGACAGCCTCTTCTATTTCTTTTTTGGTATCAGGCCTTGTGGCAGGAACGCTTACTACTCCGGCAGATTTAATTAAAACAAATATGCAATCAACGATTGGGTGCAAAAAAAACATGTTGGCCGTGACTAAGGAGCTAATTAACTCTTCGCAACACAATGTCATCCGAGCTCTTTTTAAGGGATGTCTAGCTAGAACCGGAATGATGGGATGTTTATTACTCACACTCGGAACAATTTCTAACAATCTACCTAATTATCTACCTAATTCTTTAAAAAAATAAACAAAAAATATTTATGCAAACTATTGTAGCTAAAAAAATCGGGGCAGGGATTCTTACTGTAGCCAGCACATACATATTCAAAGAAACCAAAGAAAGCAATGTTTTTCAAAAAAGAATAAAAATATACAAAGCGGCCCTCGAAGAAAAAAAAGAGTTTTCACTCCGGGTCGCTAAAACTCTTTGCCCATTAGTAGACTACAAAAAACCATCTACTCAAAAAGAAATAGACTCTATTTTTCTTTCCTTGGAAGATGGGCTCCTTAAGTCAAAGGATCTTAGTCGGGAGCTTTTTTGTTTGCAAAAAGCTCTCGAAAAAAATACATCGATAGAATTTATTGAGGAAATCCTCGAAAGATTCAACGTTCTTCTCGATAAATTTAGATACACTCCCCCTTTTTTAGATAAATTGACGAGAGAAATATTTTTTAAAACAGTTGATTTTTCGAAAGCGTTTTCCGAATGCGACAACGAAAATTTGACGCAATTGCAAATTTTCTTTCCCTTATTCGATGAATTAATCAAAAAAACAGACAACAAAAGCCTTCAAGAAAAAACTAAAATCACCTTTGCAAATTTACCCTATGAAGGATCAAGACAAGATTTCAAACATCTTTTTCTCGACGAAAAAGAACAAATAGCTTGTATTCTAACCAAGTTAGAAAAACAAGAAAATGCATTCGTCAATGAAATCATCAAAAAGCTCGATCAAACACCCTGTTTTCTTAGCCCCAAAGAAGAAACCATTCTGCAAAAACTGGTCTTTCGGAAAGAAGAAAAGGGAACTACTGGATTAAAAGCAATCTTAAGCGATGACAATAAAAAGAAATTAGAAAAAGCTTTAACCAATCGCAAAAAAAGAAGCGACGGATTCCTACAAAACATCATAGATGCGCTTCTTTCTTTCAAAGAAAACCCAACAGAAAGTTTTCCATTAAAAATAGAAGGGACCGTCAAATTTTTACAAAGAACAGCTAAATGCAAATTCTTCTTCAAATCCAAAACACAACAATCACACGAGTCAATAAAAATCCCCTTTTGGTATCACGCAACAAATAAACAAAGTATTAGCTATATTATTAACAATCAAAAAATTGACGTATCCCATAGACAAGCCTATGAAGGCGCCTGGGTATCTTCTTTAGTCGAATCCTACCTCTTTGGGAATTTTGTTATCGGATTAACAAATAACATAGAAGCAAGCGACGAAAAAATCACAATTGCTCGTACTTTCTCAAATAGACGTTGGAGAGGATTTCTTTCCCCTATAGAACTAAAAAAAAACATGATTTTCTGTTCTGTTTCAACGATTTCAGATAAAGAGCTTCAAAAGAAAAACAAAAGCAGCCTAAAAAGAACTCTTAAAGCCGCTGAAATAGAAAATGTAAAAATTATCTCAGAAAAACAAATTAGCTTTATGCAAGAAATGATAACGAGCACGATTGGGCATCCGAACCTTTCAAAACCTTTTTGGTCTCACACAGAAAGTAAACCCCTGTGTGAAACCATTAAACGCTACCCTAAAAAATAAAATAAAGCTGCACCTAAAAATGTAGCAAAGACAGGTACTTTTACAGTCTTAAACCCTGTAAAATAATGGATTACATTTAAAACAGTAAGTACAATTAATCCAGGATAACAAATTTGTAAAATAGGCCCTAAAAATGCCGCAATATTAGCAAATCCTAAATTTGCAAAGCAGGTTGTAATTAAAAGAGTAACCCCTAAAGAAACCAAAGGATGAATCTTATCTTTACATAAATCTTTTTGCAAATAATCAGCGAAAATTAGGGTTAATGTAATAGCTGTCGTTAAACATGCTGTAACAATAGCAACAGCTGCGATAAAGCCTCCCGTAGGCCCAAGCAACTTAAAAGCAATAGAACCCAAAAGATCCTCCGACCCTCCACCTAAAGAAGTTCCGTGATAGGCTGATATAAAAGAGAGTCCTATATACGTAAAAAGCAATAAGCCCGCTGCAATTGCGCTAGAAAAAAACATTCTTCTAGAAAGAGCCTTTTTTTTGTCTAACGAAGGATCTTGGTCTACTTCTTTTTGAAAGTGAGGTAAAACAACCGTTGCAAAAAGAAAAGCAGCAATTAAATCCATCGTGTTATAACCACCTAAAAGCCCTTGAAAAAAACTAGAAGAGGGCGATGCGGCTTCTGCTGTAATAGGGGTGCTGTACCAATATCCGGAAAAAAACAAGCAAGCAAGTGAAACAAGCAAAACAGGGGTCAAAACAACACCCAAAAGACCTATAAGGTTCTGTCTTCTAAAACTACAAAGAAAAACAACACCTGCAGCTAGCAAACTAAATAAAAGTAATGAGCAGTCAAATAAATAAGGCTTTACGATTGCATGCATCAAAGTAACAAGTCTTGGTATGACGCCAAAAGGCCCTAAAATTAACTGAAGCAACAACAGCAACATAAAACCTGGAACGGTTCCGATACGTCCAAAAAAACGACGACAATCGGCCTGAAAAAAAATCATACCTGCAAGTCCTAGAAAAGGAACAATCACAGCGGTTAATCCAAGTCCTAAAATCGCATATCCCCAATTTGCCCCAACAGACTCCCCTATCAACAAAGGAAAAATCAAATTTCCGGCACCAAAAAACATAGAAAAAAGAGCAAATCCTGTCGCAAAAAGTCTGGGTGTCCCCTTCGCTTTTGCAGAAATAGCTTGCTGCTGTACTGTCATAAAAACACCTTTACTACTATTTTTAAATAAAAAATTAACAAAACCATTCAGCTAATTCTACGATAAATTCTTTTTTTAAACAATAATTACTCGTCAAAAAAAAATAATCCCAAAAAAAAACAACACTTTCTTGGGATTATCTAAAAAATTAAATCTGATCGTTAACAAATTTAGCAGCTCTAGGAATGACCATCGCACATCCTGTAAAAAGGAATAGACGAGACCCCACCCCTCTAAAGAACGTTTTTGCTCCGTCTAGTGCGTATAGCTCCTCAACACCTTTGACTAGAGAAATTTGACCTTCTTTTTTCTGTCTCCAAGTAGCCAATGTATCCGCTGGATGAGTGAGTATAGCGCCGCCAATACCTGCTCCGATTTCCGCTAAAGCAGCAAGTGCATGACTATCTGTTTTTTCTAAAACAGCTTTATTTGCTACAGGTCCAGCGTAAAGCATCACACCAGCAAATCCAGCTTCTCTCATCATAAGCTCACGAGCTCCCACCCACGGTCTTGTAATACCTTGATTTAACATATAACGCATTGCTTGAGCAGGTGCTATTCTACGTTCTTGCTGGACTAGGATTGTATTTTCCACAGGAGTAGATCCCACTAAAGCACCTAACATACCGCTAGAGATAGCTGCGAGCATATTTGACTTAGAAGAAGTAGAATCATAAAACGGCATTTTTTTTAAAACACTGTTAAAAGTCATGCTACTTGCTGAAGCAACCGTTACACTTGTTGCAAAAGCAGTAGAACCGCGCAATAATTCTTTGGGATGAATTGCAGCAAATAACTTACCATTACTTAAATGAAAAAAATCAGCAGAATGTAACTCTCCCCTTTGTACTCGTTTCTTGATGCCTTCAAAAGGAAAGCAAACATACCCTCCCAAATACCCACCTACAGCACTACTAGACATGGACCGCAAAAAACTATCCCCATTATTTGGAGAGTTAGAACTTATTACCGGCATATACCCCTCTTAAATTGAAATTCTAATATTAAAACATACTTTTTAATTTACAAAAATTCAGAAAATCAATTTTCCTGAATTTAGATTGAAAATATTGCGTAATATCTTGCTATACAAGGCTTATTAAAACCAATAAAAAAAAACAAATTGTTATTTTTTTTCGATTAAGTATCTTTAGTGATTTGTCTATAGACAGAATCAAATTCTGTTTTCTGAACAGGGCTCAACTCTTCATAAAAAGACCGATAAAGAGCTATCAAATTTCCCACTTTTCCGTCACGTTCATCTTGGGGGTTATAAGAAACAAGAGCAATCCGATCTGCCACTTTGATTAAAACCTGGGCTCGATGCATTGAATCTTTTGATTCAAAGTAATTTTGAGGATTTTGCACTACATCCCGAATAAGATTAATAGGTAAAAAAGCTTGAGAAGACCTTTCTATTAGACGTAAATAGAGATTTAATAAAGAACTCAAAGGCTCTTCCTTATAAGGATCTTTCATTCTGACAACAAATTGGAAATCAATTACTGTACAAAAAATCATAGTCAAACAATCGACATCTCTTTGACTCCAAGAAGAAACGTCTATTTTCTGCATAGTTAAAACTACCATTCGCCAATCAATCACCTGGCAAAATGCCCTGTACATAAAGACTTCAGCATAAGTTTCTCCTATACTTTTTTGTCGAACCCTAGACAATCCTTCAATCAAATCTAAAAAAAACGCTTCCTTTAATAAAGAAGAACTCAGAAGCTTAGCTAAAATACCATTAAGAGCCATGTCCACAACGTCAATATTTTCAAAGGATATCAAACGATCCAGCATCGACAAGACCAAATTCTTTCGAACTTTTTTATAGCCACCTGCACTGACATAGTCAGAAGACAATAGATAGGATGTTAATAAAATATTCGAAACAAAATCTATAAAACGAAAATTAGATTCTTTAACTAATCGATTAACGATATTTAGTCCCTTCTCTAAAATACCTAAAACTAATTTCTCATCTAAACGATAACTAATAAAAATAGGAGAAATCGATTTAAAAAAAAGACAAAACTGATTATGGTCATCTCCTAGATTTTTCAGGGAAAAAGACAAAAACTCACTCACAGTCCCAGGGTTATTAAACTTTGCAGGGATAGGCATTCCGTACCGATTACCCGCAAATATTTCTAGGATAGGGGAAACAGCTGCACAAGCATGTAGATTATTCTCAAAAGGTTTTTTGCAAATAGAAAGACACGAAGTCAATAAACCTTCAGTTAACTCTCTAACTTTTTTATGGTTTTTAATCGCCAAACAAAGACTAAATAAACAACCGGCGCCGCCTTTTTGCTGAACAAAAATATCACCTACAGTTTCTTCCAAAAACTTAAAGCTAGCTTTAAACTCAATCTCAGGAAATACACACGATTGCGAAATTAAGCGATACATATGTACATATAAAAACAACTCTATAGCTGATTCTCTAGATACGGTTTGATCATTTTGAAATAAATAAAGAATCGTCTTGCTGCTCACCGTTACCATAAAAAGATCTTCCCCATAACTTCCTTTAGGAACATCTCTCATTTTTGCCGACAAAACCCTTAACCAGTGAGCTACATTCACACCTAAAAAACTCTTTGGATCAATAGTCAACAAGGCATCTAGAGCTGTACTTAAAAAATTCCAATCTCTTTTACGTAAAACTGTAACATCTGAATAACATACTAAATGCTCTAAAAGAGCTGCTAAAGAGGAAACCTTCACCTTGGTTAAATCTACTTGGTCGAACTTAGCAAAAAGATCTACGAGATTATTTCTTAAAGAAATTACGGAAGAGTCTTCTGTTTTCAATCCTCCGAGTACCTCAGTCCCTTTTTGAAAAACGAGCAAAGACAATGGATTTAACTTTATTGACTCTCTCATAACTTCCATTAAAACATCTAAATAACCAGAATCCTCAAAAAAAAGAGTCTTATACTTACTTTCTCCTACCAAGAAAAAATATTGCATAACAAGTTCTGGATCTTTTGAGTCTAGAACTTGCTCTGTCATGTTTTTTATATACGACAAAAACAGCCCCTTATACTCATCTAGAAACATTTTTTTTTCTAAAAGAGTATTTATCCAACAAAACAACGACTTCCTTGTCCATTTATTTAATTCCCAATTGGAAATGAGATCTTCTTTAGATAATAAAGATAGCACCCTAGGAAATAAACTCTCTGCAGATGAAATCAAAGCACACTTCTCTGCAAGTAAAAAACAAGATTTCTTTGAAAGAAGCGGCAGATACTCTTCTACCTGAGAAAGTACCTTAGACCTGTTACCAGCTAAAAGATCTTCAAATTGTTCGACAAACAATAAACTATATCTTTCTAAAATATCGTAAGACCAAAAAGATGAAAATTCCGTAACAAGTCGATGAGAATATAATCCTTGCTCGAAGGGAACTAAAGAATCTAAAAATTCAATGCGCAATGCCCCCCCAAAATGGGTTGCGACAAAACGAACTATCTCTAACGCTTTTTCAGGCTGATTAAGGGACTGAATAAATAGCCCAAAAAGAATATCCACAATCCGCTCGGAATCTTCTTGTAACGAAGCTAAAGGAAGAGCCAGTTGATAGTTTTTTTCCATACGGCATATAAAAGCGCGTTTATACTGATTCAAAGAATCTGCATCTATTTCTCTTTGAATATCTAGCAAGCCTACATAAGATTCAGGCTTAAGAAAGTACTCCGCCTCTAAATAACTAGCTACCTTGTCTACATCGTAAAAAAAAGCGTAAACCCCAAATGCACATTTCAACTTATCGTCTTCTTCAGCTAAAAACTTTCGAATTTTATCGATAGAGCAAACTCCTAATCGCTTTAAAGCCCTACAAAAAAAACTAAGCCGTTCTTTCCCTGTCAAACGATCTTTAGCTAGAGATACGAGAATCAAAACCTCATCCAGTCTATTTTCTAATACAAATCCTTCCAATATACCAAGCAAATCAAAACAGTCTTTTAGAATAGATTGCTTTAAACATAATTCTGTTTTTTCTAAAGAGGCTTTCTTCAAAGCTGTAGCGGCACATCTGAAAGAAAGAGGCGTGTTTTTTATTTGCTCCAAAGAAGACAAGAACAAACACTCAGAAGAACTAAACTCTTCTACTATAGAAAAATCAACTAACGAAAAAACTTCCGCTATAAATAAAGAGGGAAAAGAAAAATGAGGCTCTTGACTATCTGTTTTTAAAGAAAGCCAATAGGACACAAACGAGCGAAAAAAGTGATTCCAAGGCGTTTTATTTTTCACATGCTCTTTTACTAGATGAACAATACGCTGACACTTTTCCCAAGTGACTAGGGGCATTTCCAAAATCTGAGAACTGTAAGCCGTTAAAATCTGTTTAATTGCAAAGCAAGCCACCCTAGGCTTATCTTCATTTTCACATAAGGGTAACACCTGTAAAATAAGATCGAGAGGAGAGCTTTCCGTTTGAAAAATTTCAATCGGATTTGTTAAAAAACACGCAACAAGCCCCTCTTTTTTTTCTAAAAAATGTGAAATAAAGATAGACTTTTCTTCCTTCGTCAAACAAGAAATATGCGATGCAGGGAGTAAAAGCGAGAGTTCTTTCCAACAAAAACAACCTTTTTTCATAGACTCTAAAAGCAACCGAGCTTTAAGTAAAGAAAACTTTTCAGAAGAAAACATAGAAACCGCCTTACCATTAGCCAAAAGAAACGGCAATAAATACGGGAATAACGAAACCCAACCCAAAACAATATCTTGAGTCAAAGGGGTATCTATAAGGCAAAGACCTTCAAAAATCGCAGGAAAAGGCCCCTCAAAAGTAAGGGAGGCTTCCTTAAAACACAATGGGATCGAAATATCTTCTCTTAAAAATAACGATATTACTTCAGGAAAGAATTCTACATCTAACTCTGTAAAAAAAGGTACCATGACATATAAGCTAACACCATCCTTCTGTATTTCACATTGGATACATGGTTTTTCTAGGTGTATTTTAAAAGAAACCTTTTGAGCAAATAAAGGGAGCACAAGTTTTAAAAGAGGAAGAAAAGCGTTTTTACTAAAAGAATCTGGAATAATAGCATGCAGAAAGTGCATCCAAAAAGAATCCTGACGCATCCTATGAACTAAATCTCCAAAATGCGTGCTCAAGTGAATATATAAACTCTCTGTCTGTGGAATATTAAATAAGGCATTACATAAAAATGCTTCCCAATAAAAAGAAGAGATTTTTGGTCTTTTTTTTTGTACAAATTGATTAAATTCATAAATCACTTCAGAACCTTTTAAAGACTCTAACTCATAAAATGCCCTATTTATAGAGGGATCCAGACATAGAAAACCATCGGTGATCGCCATAAGATAACGCGACCAACCATTTTTTGTAATAAGGTGGGGTGTTTGAGCAGATAAAACACGATCTCGTATATTTTTAATAACAAAATCGATCTCTCCTTGGCTAGATACTACGCTAAACCGCTCCGGAGCAAATGTTCCCAAACAAGAATCGTAAAGTTTTATTGGAATAAATAGAGAATCTATATTCATCACCGAAGGTAATGCATGAGAATTATCCATAACAAAAATAGAAATTTCAAACGGAAGAAAGCCTGAAGGCGCCGAGATCGTGTATCCTTTAAAACTATACAAATTCGGAAGAAACACTGGCTTAAAACTGCTAATATTAAGTGCTTTTAAAGTACGAAAAAATTTATCAAATGAAACACTCATTTCGTTTAAAGTAACACACAACGCTGTTTCGGCTAAAGAAATCAACTGTGCAGCGTTTTCAACCCCTCCAGATAAAACAACCTTTAAATCAATGTCGTTAGAATGTGTGGGGGTAGCCAATAAATCAGTTAACCGACTTCCGACAAAATAAACACCCTGTACAGGCAGTCTGGCTTCTCGTAATTGCGTGAGAAAAGCAACTACAACATCATAAACCCTACAACAGGTTTCAGATCCTACATTAACTCTATTATTAAATAAGGATTCTAATTCCTTTTTTAAAATTTCTTTACCCGTAACAAAACACATAAAAAGGAAAATTCACAATTAAAAAAGAATGAATATAATCTGTCAAAATTATTAAGTCAATTAAAACAATTCACAGAGAAAACACATAAATAATACAATTTAAAAAAAGTGAACACATAAAATAAATTTAAATATTTTAATAAGTAAATTAAAGAAAAACAGTTGAGTCTACACGCTGTTTTTTAGCTGCGGGTTCCTCTGGAGGTGAACCCACCAAAAACACATCAAGAAGAGCTTCGTCAGGGGTTACTCTCTCTTGATGTTCAAATTTGAAAAATTTACCGACAAAGTCAATAAAAGACTGAGAACCTTCCGGCCTTTTACTGGCCACTGCATCTTCCCAAGAAGGAATTAAAGTAGATTTTAAGTACTGTGCGAAAAATCGATCTACTGCTGCCTTAGAAAAGGAACCCATCGAATCTAAAGGAAAGGCTCTACCAAAAAAACGCAGCTGGGCAGCAAATATCTGGGTTTCTTCAGGCCACATAAATAAGACTTGTCCCATAAAAAGCTCTATAACGATACTCGCAACAGACCAAATGTCAATAGGATAGCCATAGCTCATATCGCCTAAAATTACTTCTGGACTTCTATAATAAAGCGTCTGAACCGACCTTAATCGCTGACTCTCTTTTGCAAAAAAGGCAAGCCCAAAATCAGCCACCCTAATAATAGATGTGTCTTCTGAAACGAGAATATTTTCTGGTTTTATATCTGCATGAACAACACCGTTCTTTTTTAAAAAAGCAAGAGCCTTTAAAAGCTGCATAGAAAAATCTTTTACCTTTTCTATTGACAGATCGCGATTTTCGTTTAAAAACTTGGCCAAGTTCATTTTTTCTCTATGAAAAACAAGCCCCTTGGGCAAACCTCCTGGAGACCAAACCTTAACAAATCGAGAAACGTACGAATTACTCTTTTGCTTCCTTGATAAAGAGGAGACGATAAAACTTTCCTTATAGTTAAACTCCCGACCACTTTTGAATTTTTTTATAACTAACGGCTCACCTTTACCGTTAACTGCCTCAAAAACCTCTCCATAAGTCCCCTCATATAAAACTGTTTCCTTAGCAGTCACGTGGTTAATGCTCATAACGACCTAAAAAAATTAAAAATTGACTCGTTTATTACTGCCTAACTGGCAGAAAAAAACCATATAAAACCAAACAGTTTGAAACTATACTTGAAATACAAATAAACAATCCATCTGTTTTTCAACTAGAAAACACAACATGAACTAATAAAAAAACACAGAAATTAAAAATATTTATTAAAGAAGAAAAAAGAGAGAGAGAGAGACAAGGCATCTCCCTCCCCCCTAATAATTACCAAATTCAAAAAAAACCGTCACATAATTAAGCAACGGTATCCACAGAAATCATAAAAGAAAGAAGCATAATCACAACTAAAGAAAAGCGAAACATTTGACGTGCCCACAGCTTATCATCCTGAACTTTAAACCCTTTAAAAGATAGGATAAGCCAAACCAAGGCGCTCAACAAAGCCACAACCAAATAAGCGTATCCAGTATATCCAAAAAAAGTCAAACCTACTAAAGACACCATCAACACAAGAATATAAGCAGCCATATGCACCTTAGTAATACGATGTCCTTTCTTAAGAGGTAAAACAGGAACTGCGGCAGCAAGATAATCATCTATTCTATATATAGCTATCGCATAAAAATGAGGCATTTGCCATAAAACTAAAATAGCAAAAAGTAAAAATGCTCCCATATCAAACCTATTGCTAACAGCACAATAGCCCATAAGAGGTGGAACAGCCCCCGCAACGCTTCCCACTAAAGTTCCATAAGTAGAGCGATACTTCCAAATACTATACATAACGACATACATGAAAAAGCCTGCAAGAGATATCCCTAGAGTCAATAGATTGGTATATTTAAATAAAACAAAACTACCTAAAAACAACAAGCTAGTCGCAAAAAAAAGAGCATTAGATAAAGAAACAGCACCTGTTACAAGAGCCCTATTTTTCGTTCTTTCCATCTTCTCATCATGATGTCTATCTGTGTAATTATTAAAAACACAAGCAGAAGCCATAATAAAAATAATCCCAAGTAGAACCCAAAAAAACAAAACAAAGTCAATAGATCCCTTCGAAGCTAGAGCAAAGCCGGCGGCGGTTGTAATCACATTCCCCATAATAATTCCAGGCTTTGTCAGCATGTAATACGTTTTAAGCATAAATTCCCCATTAATTAATATGACAACTACATGCCTGGCATCATGTTATATTCCAGGTGGTTCATAATCCAAAGCGAACCTATTACAACAATTAACAAAATCGACAACATAAAAAGAAAAGTGAGAGTATTCCAATGAGGCTTTCCCTCTCTTCCCAAATGCAAAAACAAAACCAGCTGAACAAAAGCTTGAACTACACCAAGTCCAATAATTACCCCCAATAAAACGCCTGGAGAAAATACTTTTTCCACAACAAAAAAATAAGCAGCCAACGTCAATACTATAGAAAGAATAAATGCCCACACATAGGATTTAAAGTGTGAATTTGTGGAATTTTCCATACTAAATAGCTCCCATTAAATAGACAAAAGTAAATATAAAGATCCAGACAACATCCAAAAAATGCCAAAACAAACTAAAGCAAGCAAGACGCTTCAAAGATTCGGCAGTGAAGCCTCTTAGAGCAATAAAAACCGCTAAAAAACTAAGCCAAAAAAGCCCAACTGTAATATGCGCTCCATGAGTACCAACTAAAGTAAAAAACGAAGACAAAAAGGCACTTCTTTCAAAGCTATTACCAGATTGAATTAGTTCAGAAAATTCAATCAGCTCTAAGGTTAAAAAGGACACTCCCAGAACAAAAGTAATAAAAAGCCAAACTAGTGTTTTTGCTTTTTTGCCTTCATGAGCAGCTAACACAGCCAGCCCACAAGTAAAACTACTTACAAGCAAAACGATTGTCTCTATTAGAGCGTGATAGGTACTGAATATATCTCCCGCAGGCAGCCCTCCATACGTATTATTATGTAAGACTCCAAATACAGCAAAAAGACACGAAAACAAAATACAGTCACTCATTAAATACACCCAAAAACCTAATACGGTTTTAGAGTAGACTTCTTGCTCCATGTGCGAGTGGCTATTCAACGCACTTTCCTTCCCCTCTATCATAGCAGCCCCTTCCCTTCTAAAGTTATAGAGTCCATTTTTTTCATTTGTTCAGCCGATATGTGCTCTTCTATATCAGTCTCACTAAATCGAACTAACAAACAAATAATCACACCAATAAAACCTAACAAACCAAGCCATGTGATATGCCAAATAATTCCAAATCCAAATAAAAAGCTAAAACCTCCAATCAAAAGACCCAAACATGTATTGCGAGGCATATGAACATCTTCATAAAGAGGTTTCTTTTCTAAATCCTCTCCTTTTTGTTTCATAACCCAAAAAGGGTCCCTATCATGAACTACAGGGGTTACAGCATAATTATAAAAAGGAGGCGGAGATGTAGTACTCCACTCTAATGTTCTACCGTCCCAAGGGTCTCCTGTAAGATCCTTATTTATCTTACGATTTTTAATACTTACAAGAATTTGAAGGACTTGAAAAGCAACCCCACAACCAATTACGCCAACACCTACAGCAGCAACCACAAATAAAGGATGCCATCCTAAAGAAGCATCATAATGATTTAAACGTCTTGTAGCTCCCATTAAACCTAATAGATATAAAGGCATAAAAGCTAACAAGAATCCAACAAACCAACAGCCAAAAGCCCATTTACCCCATCGTTCGTCTAGTTTAAAGCCTGTAAATTTAGGGAACCAGTAAGTAATCCCTGCAAAAAACCCAAAAACGACTCCCCCTATTACCATTGAATGGAAATGTGCTACGAGAAACAAACTATTGTGTGTTTGAAAATCTACAGGAGCAACAGACATTAACATTCCAGTCATCCCGCCTGTTGTAAAAATAGCGACAAACCCTAAAAACCAAAGCATCGGCGTAGTAAACTCTACCCTACCTCTCACCATAGTGAACAGCCAATTAAATATTTTTACACCAGTTGGAATCGCTATAAGCATTGTCATCACTCCAAAAAATGCATTTACATCTGCCCCAGCCCCCATTGTAAAAAAATGATGCAGCCACACTATAAAAGATAAAAGAGTAATTACAGCCATAGCCCAAACCATAGACACATAACCAAAAAGTCTTTTTTTAGAAAAGGTAGCAACAACCTCTGAAAAAATGCCAAAAACAGGAAGAATCAAAATGTACACTTCAGGATGTCCCCAAGCCCAAATCAAGTTTATATACATCATAGGATTTCCCCCAAAATCAGAGGTGAAAAAATGCATGTCTAATAATCTATCCAAAGAAAGAAGACCAATCGTCGCTGTCAGTATAGGAAAAGCAAAAATAATAAGAATTAAAGCGGTAAAAGATCCCCAAACAAATAAAGGCATCTTCATTAAAGTCATACCAGGGCAACGCATTTTTAAAATGGTCACTAAAAAATTCACTCCGGAAAGCAAACTCCCAACCCCCGCTATTTGCACACTCCAAAGCCAATAATCAACGCCAACACCGGGACTATATTGAAGCCCTGAAAGAGGAGGATAGCTAACCCAGCCAGCAATCGAATAGTCTCCAATAATCATAGAAACCATAAGGAGGCCAGCACCCACAGAAAATAAATAAAACCCGATTGAATTTAAAAAAGGAAAAGCCACATCACGAGCGCCTATTTGCAAAGGGATAATCAGGTTCATTAAACCAAACATAAAACCCATAGCCACAAAAAAAATCATGGTTGCACCATGAGCTGAAAAAATTTGCTGAAAATGGTCAGCTGTCAATATTCCCTGAGAACTTCCTACAGCAAGAGCTTGTTGAGCTCTCATTAGTACAGCATCCGAAAATCCCTTAAACAGCATAACAGACGAAATTACACAATACATAATTCCTATCTTTTTAGGGTCTAAAGAAGTCAAATATTCACTCCAAAGCCATTTCCATCTTTTAAAATAAAATAAAACACCCGCTATCGCTAAACCCGAAAGCAGCATCATTAAAACGCCACCCGTTTGGATTGCATCATGTTTAAAAGCATCTAAAGTTAGTTTTCCAAACATTCCATCTCCTTTCCCATACTTGGCATCGTATATTTCATAATAATCTGATCGTAAAGACTTTCTTCTTTTAACGTATAAACCTTCTCGGGGGAATTTTCGCTAGGGATAACTAAATGATTATATTCTTCTAAGGTAAGTAAATTAGACGAGTCTTTAGCAGAAGAAACCCAAAGATCAAATTCTTCTTCCGTTGTTGCTTTGGTTAAAAAGTTCATTCCTGCAAATCCAACGCCACTTATATTCGCAGATAAGCCGTAAAAAGTACCCACTTCATCAGCTATGAGATGGAGCTTACTGGTCATACCAGCCATCGCATAAATCTGCCCTCCTAACTGAGGAATCCAAAAAGAGTTCATAGGAGCATCAGCGGTAATAATAAAATTAATAGGTGTTTTTTCTGGTATCTGTAAAAGATTTACTGTAGCAACTCCTTGCTCTGGATAAATAAAAAGCCACTTCCACTGTAAAGCAACAACTTGTACAGTCAAAGGTTTTTTAGCCCCTTCTAACGGCCTGAATGGATCTAATTCTACGCAAGATTTCCAAGTAATAACACCCATGATACCTACAATAACAAAAGGAAGACCCCACCAAATCGTCTCAGCAAGATGACTCCCATCCCAATCAGGCTTATACGCGCCTTTAGGGTTACTAGCCCTATATTTCCAAATTACAAATGCAGTAAGAAGAAAAACTGGAACAACCACAATCAACATGAGAAGAGTCATCGTAATCATCAAATCTTTTTCTTTTAACCCTATAATTCCCTTAGGATTCAAAACAATGACGTCATGGTCTTGCAAAAACATGACAAATAAAATAGAAACAAGTAAAAAAAACAGAGCAAGTAATAAAACCTTGTACCTTTTCTTCATAAAAGTCCTTCGTGAAAGATTCCCTTTACAGGGCATCATTTTAAGGGGAGAGTATAAAAGCATTCTTTGAAGGTCAAGTAATTTTAATATTTTCTTTCACTTCTTGAAAAATCTTCCTACTTAGACTATGCTTGAATTTTCCTAACAATCACCTTAAGGCTTATATGCACCCGATTATCGATCTCCACTGTGACCTTCTTAGTTTTCTTGCAGAAGATTCCGCTAGAACTGTAGATGATCCACTATCTAAAGCATCTTATACCCAAATGAAAGAAGGCTATGTTTCCCTCCAAACGTTAGCCATTTTCACCAAAAGCGATAAAGGATCTTTTGCTAAGGGAAAAAAACAAGTAGAAGCCTTTATTAATCTCTTAGAAAAAGAACCTTCTCGCTATGAGCAATGGGATGTCACAAAAGAGCTTAAGCCAACATCACCGATTGCCCTCGTGACAGCGTTTGAAAATGCTTATGGGTTCTCCGAAGAAGGCGAGCCCATACAAATAGGGCTTTCCTACCTAGATAACCTACTAAAAATACTAAAGAACATTCTATACATAAGCCTTACCTGGGATGGAGAAAACCGCTTTGGAGGAGGCAATGGAAGTTCCTTAGGGTTAAAAGAAGACGGAAAAAGAGTCTTAGAATGGCTTGATCGAAAACAAATAGCCGTAGACCTAAGTCACTCATCTGATTTTCTTGCCGATGGAATATTCAACTATATCGATAAAAAAAATCTTTCCATACCCGTGATGGCTAGCCACTCCAACGCTCGCTTTATCACAAATAAAGAGCGCAATCTACCAGACGAAATTGCAAGAGAAATTTTTAAAAGAGGTGGGATAGTTGGATTAAATTTATTTAGTCCCTTTCTCGGCAAACAAGCCTCTAATATTGCAGCTCATGTGGAACACTTTATGCATTTAGGAGGAGAAAAAAACATTTGCTTTGGAGCTGATTTTTTTCCAGAGCTAGACTTCGAATACCTTAAAAATAAGTATCAAGTTTCTTCTTGCTTTTTTCCAGAACTCAACGACGCCTCGTGCTACCCGAGAGCGCTTTGTATTTTAGAAAAATCTTTATCTTTGAAAGAAAGTCAACTAAAGGGAATCGCTTATGAAAATTTCAGCAATTACATAAAGAAAACATTCGAGCAAAAATAGCATGATCTTTTTTTACAAAAAAAAATTCAAAACAAAAAAACTTTTCTCTTCCTGTAAAATCCTAAGATTTCTATAATCTTCTCATCTAGTCTTTTTGGCGATCGTAGCTCAGTTGGCAGAGCGTTGGATTGTGGTTCCAAATGTCGCGGGTTCGAGCCCCGTCGATCGCCCATGTTTCTATATTTCAAATGAAAAAGTTCCCCCACTTAATTCCCTATTGTGATAGGGTAATTGTAAAAGCGGCAAGAAGGCGAAATGTCTTATATTCATTCTATTATTTTAGGTATTACTCAAGCACTTACAGAGTTTCTCCCAGTAAGCTCTTCTGCTCATTTAAGAATCGCAAAACACCTTTTAGGGATGAAGGAAGAAGGATTTCTTCTAGATCTTAGCTGCCATTTAGGAACTCTTTTTGCTCTTCTTTTCTTTCTTCGCAAAGACATTTACGAGATGCTACAAAAACCAAAAAAACTAAGCTTAATATTCATAGCTCTTATTCCTCTTCCCCCGCTTTACTTAGCATTAAAACCGATTAGAGAGTGGGCATCAAACACGCACCTTCTAGGATTTTGTTTAATGGGAACCGGTGTGCTTCTTCTTATTGGACAACTGTTCTCTAAAATAAAATCTGGATCAACAAAAAAAACGCAAGACGCTCTTGTGATAGGCACGATGCAATCCATAGCTCTAATTCCTGGAATTTCCAGAAGCGCTTCAACCATCTCGTGCGCAAGAATGCTAGGGTGGGAAATAAAAGACGCTGTGAGATTTTCTTTCTTGCTATCAATCCCTACAGTTCTTGGGGGTAATATGCTAGAGTTAGGCAAAGCCCTATCAAAGACAGAAGGATTCAGTCAAGAACCAACACTTCACTTACTCATTGCCTTTATCACCTCCTTTGCTTTAGGAACAGTTTTTGTACGTAAAGCAATTACCTGGTTAGAAAAAGGCAACTTAAAGCCCTGCGCGTGGTATTGCCTCGCTCTTGGGATAACAACCACCCTATATTTCAACTTATAATATTATGGCAAAGAATTCACTCCCACAAAAAGAAGCACCTAAAAGAGTAAAGCATCCGGAAGCTAAAGGTCTTATATTTATCGCCACGGCTTTATTTTTAACACTTTGTCTTTTTAGCTTTAATCAAGCCACCATATCGAGTAATTGGCTCGGTCTTATTGGATATGGGATTGCATTTTCCTTAAGCTACCTGTTTGGGTTAACATCTTTTCTTGTGTTAGCTTTCTTATTTTGGGCGGGATGGCAACTTCTTACTGAAGGAAAAATTGAAAATATAAAAGTAAAAACGATCTATTTTTCTTTGTTTCTGATATCAACCGGCATCCTTCTAAATCTTGTGAGTGAACTGGGATGTCCTATTCCTCAAATGTTAGCTAAAAAAATCTATAGCCAATCCTTCTTTTTCGAAGAGCCCTATCCCCATAGATACACCAGATATAATACGGGAGGAGTCCCTCTTTATTTCCTCTATAAAGACATACCCTCTTTCAATCTAGAAAAGATGCTCAGTAACGTCGGAATTGCTATTACTTTTTCACTAACCCTAATCACCTCCTTTCTTCTTTTTACGCAAATTAAAATCATCCCTCTCATTCAAGAAGCAATTACAAATTACACTATTTGGAAAAATAAAAAAGCACTAAAAGCTGCGTTAGTAACAGCCGAAATGGAAGAGATCATCGAACCTTATCAAGAAAAAGAAAACTCTATCGAAGACTCTTTGCAAAGACTTCTTCCTAAACCTCTTTATAAACCGGCGACAAAACCTCTTCTTCCAAAAGAATCTCTAATAAAAACAACGATCAAAGAACCTGCTAAAAAAGAACTAACAGAAGAGCAAGCTCCCTTAGCCAAGTTGCTTTCCAAAAAAGACGCAGCGATTGTAGCTCAAAAAATTTACAACGGAGACTACAAAGACTACATGTTGCCTCCTGCATCCTTACTTATCACTCCTAAAAAAGTAGACCAACCCTCTCTAAAAAAAGAGCTAAAAAGGCAAGCTGAAATTCTAGAAGAAACCTTAATGAGTTTTGGTATCGAAGCTAAGGTAGGAGAAATTCACTGTGGACCTACTATTACTTCTTTTGAAGTACATCCTGCTATAGGCGTTAAAGTACAAAAAATAACAGCACTAGAAAATGATATAGCTCTTAATCTACAAGCTCGGTCTCTACGAATTATTGCACCAATCCCTGGTAAAGCTGCTGTCGGAGTAGAAATACCCTCTTTATTCCCTCAAGAAGTAAGTTTTAAAGAAATGCTCACAAGCTACCAACAACAAGGAAAAAAACTCCACATTCCTGTGCTTCTAGGGAAAACAGTGAGCGGGGAACACCTTTTATCCGATCTTGCTAAAATGCCTCACTGCATTATTGCAGGAGCTACAGGATCTGGAAAATCTGTCTGTATTAACACACTTGTGATGTCTATTGTAATGAATGCTAAGCCTGATGAAATCAAACTGCTTTTAGTTGATCCTAAAAAAGTAGAGCTCACAGGATACACTAACCTTCCTCACCTACTAGCACCTGTAATTACAGAGCCTCACGGAGCATACGCAGCTCTTAGCTGGCTTGTCAAAGAAATGACAACACGCTACGACATTTTAAGGCAATTAGGGCTTAGAAACATACATGCTTTTAACAATAGAACCCCTAATAAAGAATTTGAAGCCTCGTTGAATACAACAATCCCAGACCGTATGTTTTCTATCGTAGCAATTATTGATGAATTTGCGGATCTCATGATGGTTTCTAGCTCAGATCTAGAAACACCCATAGCGCGTATTGCTCAAATGGCCAGAGCTGTCGGAATTCACTTGGTTTTAGCAACACAAAGACCGTCTAGAGAAGTTATCACAGGTCTCATCAAAGCAAACTTCCCAACAAGAATCGCATTTAAAGTAGCTAGCCGAGTCAACTCTCAAATTATTCTTGACGAAAGTGGCGCTGATAGCCTCCTAGGAAACGGGGATATGTTATTCTTACCGCCAGGAAGCTCTCAACTTATTCGAGCTCAAGGTGTTTTCATCAGCGATGATGAAATTAATAGAGTAATTTCCTTTATTTGCAACCAAGCCCCTCCGAACTATCTCATAGCTTCGTTCGATGCTATGAAAAAAGAAGACATCGCGGGGGAAAATAGTGACGATGCTCCTAAAGACAGCCTATACGAACAAGCGCTCTCAATAGTCCTAGATACGAAAACAGCATCTACAACTTTTTTACAGCGCAAATTAAAAATAGGATATGCCAGAGCCGCTTCTTTAATGGATGAACTAGAAAGCAAAGGCGTCATCGGAGAGCAAGAGGGTAGCCGAGCTAGAAGAATTCTAATCACCGATGCTGGAACTAAAAAAAGCCCGCCAGAAGACGACTATGAAATTCTTTAAAAAAAAAGCTTTAGATAAAAAGCTACGCTTTTATTTAAAAATTATGGCGTATGTACTCATCGCAATTAGCCTATGTTTTCTGGTTTGTGAATTTACAGTTTTTCAAGACCCGATAGATCACCCACACCCACATCCTAAGGATGCGTTTAACTTCTTTATCCTATTTGCTTTATTTGCTAGCGTTTCCGTCCTCTGCTTTTTACAAGCGCGCAAAAAAAAATAAAATCCACTTGAGTTATATGCAAAAATTTGACAGCCTGCAGTTATGCACCTGAACATAGGTTTTTTTCATGAATCCCACGAGAAAAAAAATTTTAATAGCTGACAGCTCTAAAGAATTTCTTATGCTCATAAAAAAACACTCCCAAGCAAAAAACTTTAATCTTGAAACAACAACAGACGGCATGAATTGCCTAAAAAAAATCAAAGAATTTGAACCTGATTTAGTAATTACAGAATTTATGCTTCCGGGCGCTCATGGTATAGAAATACTAAATACTGTAAAAAACTCCTCTTTAATAGCAAAAACAGGCGTGATTCTAACCTGCTACCACACGATGTACCAAAATTACCACTCAGCAGTACGCCTTGGAGCTAGTTATATTGCAGAAAAACCTATCACAGCTAAAGCTCTATTCACCCTGATTAAGCTTTTTTTTGCTGGCACACTTCGTCCTGAACCTTTTTCTCGAAAAACACAAAAAACGCTAAAAAATCCAATCATACCAGCGCCTAAACAGCACACATCTTACCTGAAATTCTGGGGAACAAGGGGCTCTAATCCTGTAGCAGGCGCAGACTATGTCCGTTTTGGAGGCAACACACCTTGCTTAGAAATACGCAACGACAAAGACCTAGTCATCATCGATTCAGGATCTGGCATTAGAGACCTCGGAGAAACTCTAGGAAATCACCCTCATCAAACTTTTAACATACTACTTAGTCATACCCACTGGGATCATCTACTAGGCTTTCCTTTTTTCCCTGCAATCCATAAATCCAACAAACAGATTAAAATTTTTGCCCCGATAGGATTTGAAAAAACCACAAAACAACTTTTTGAAGACATGTTAGCCTATGCCTATTTCCCAGTCTCTTTCAACGATGTGGAATCCAAACTCTTCTTCAAAGATCTAAGAGATAACGAATCTCTTTCTTTTGGGAAAATCAAAGTGTTTACACATTATGCTTTTCATCCGGGACCTACACTGTGTTTTAAAATACAAATAGGCAAAAAAACAATTGGATATGTAACAGACAATGAATTTCTCCTTGGATGTAACCTGCCCCTAGAAGAGATAGAAAAAAATGAATCTCTCTTTAGACCTTATGAATCCCTCATTGCATTTCTTACAGGGTGTGATATTCTCATACATGAAGCGCAATACTTCCCTGAAGAATATGCCTCTAAAGTAGGCTGGGGTCACTCTTCTATCTTCAACGCATCCTTTCTCATAAAAAAAGCAAAAATTACACACTGGATTATAACACACCACGACCCAAGACATACCGATAGTATTTTATTAGAAAAAAGCCAGTTGCACATTCAAATTCTAGAAAAAATTAAACACAAGTGTCTAATACAACTAGCTTATGACGGTATGACGATCCCAATAGAATAAACTGCGCGATTTTTACTTCTAAGTCAAAGACTAGACAAAGCTTTAAACAAATAACTAGAAATAGACAGGTTTACTAATTTCACTTTGCCATGCAACTGAAAGATCCAGCTGTTTATTTTGTGTCTCAAGCAATTGCCTAACAATTTTAAGAGCTTGATCTGGACTATTACACTCAGAAGAAAGATGTGCTAAATAGACATGCTTTAATTTACTATGGTGGACATGAGCAAGAACTGCGGCAGATTCTTCATTAGACAGGTGTCCCTGACGACTTAACACTCTCTGCTTATAAACCATAGGGCGAGCAGAAGCATGGACCATAGAAGGCTCATGATTCGCTTCCAAATAAAGGTAATCACAGTCTTTGAGTTGATGCATTACCAAAGTCGAAGCAAACCCTAAATCAGCGCAAAGCCCTACTTTAACCCCATCTGCTAAAAAAGTAAAAGCAACAGGCTCTATAGCGTCGTGCTGAATGCTAAAAGGATGTATTTTAACATCTTTAAATTGAAAACTTTCTCCTGTAGAGAAAATTTTAAACTTTGGCATAAACGGTGTTGCTGGAGAATCAGGTTTCGTTTGTGATTTAAGGATAAACTGCACAATTGCCTTAGCAGTTTCTTTATTCGCAAAAACAGGGATGCCCCACTTCCTACAAAGAGCAACAATCCCTCGGATATGATCAATGTGTTCATGAGTAATTAAAACAGCATCTAGATCTCCTACATGGACTCCTATTTGAGACAAGCGTTCTGTGAGATCCTTTAAAGAAATCCCCGCGTCGACTAAGATTTTCGCTTGAGGAGTTCCTATATAAATAGCATTCCCTTTCGATCCCGAAGCAAGAGGACAAAATCCGATCATGTACAATCCTTAAAAGCCATTAGTTTTACCATCTTAGACCTCTGAAAGCAAGCTATTTTCAGAATTAGAAAGGCTTAGCGTTAGGAAATAGATCATAAGGAAATGCTTTCATAAGCGCATTTAAATCACATATAAGCCTAGGTTCACCTCCCATTTTTAAAGCTTCATCAACCGTTAACGCATATTTAAAATCGGGTCTACCCGTACCTAAGTAATAATCTCTATATTTAAAAAGTGGCTCTGAATCACTAACTTTTAAGTACCTAGCTGGAACACCAAAAGCCTCAGCCACAATAAGTCCATGCATAGCGGTTGCTATGACGAGTTTGGAATCGAGGATCATGTGAATAATGTAGTCCCAATCCTCTTTTACAGAAACAACATGAGAGTCTTGCGAAAAAAAAGACTCATGATCACAATGAGGAATAATTATATATTCTAAACTAGGATTTTTTTTCTTTTTTAACTCAGGAAAAAGCCTAGGAAGAAGTAATGCTGGATCTCCATAGATTTTAGGGCAGTCAATATCCATATCCAATAAAAACTTTCTTGTTAAAGGTCCTCTTACGGCCCTTACATCCAAGTTTTTAAAGCGATATACCTGACTATCTTCTCCATCTAAATGCTTTCCATTAATGCCAGCTCCCCAAATAACATCCCCTTCTTCTGCCATATGAATAATAGAACCCAAAGCTAATAACTTATTTTTTCCGCAATCTCTTAAAAGAAACTTATTAAATGTCGTAATTAAATGATGTCCAACAATTTTCTCGACGACTTTTTCGGAAATAGCATCTCCAAAATTGCTAAAATCATGATGAACACGCGGTTCCCAATAATAAAGAGGCATTCCCCGGTTTGCAAAAGGCACGTAGCCAGAAAATGCTTTTGAAAGACCCAATTTAAAAAACAAACCTAAAGAGAGTAAAGCGAGAAAAATAAGACCTAAAAATGTATATCGTTTCATAAACACCAGTACAAAAATTTAACTAAAAAGAAAAACAAGAGACATCACAATCCACATACTACAGCCAGTGCAAATATCTAAAACGCGAAAAGCTTTCGGGCTTTGTAGTAAAGGCAACAACAAGCGGCTTCCATAGATTAAACTAAAAAACCAGACAAAAGAAGCTAAAATACCGCCAGCAAGAAAAAAAAACCTACCCGTGTGCTCTAATTGAGCTCCGACAGCGCCAAAGAGAACTACAGTGTCTAAATAAACCTTTGGATTGAAAAAAATTAAACAAAGAAGAAAAACTACCGTTTTTTGAAAATTCGAAGATTTACGATGACAATCATCAAAAACTCCACGAGAGTTTTTTCCTAAAAAAAAGAGCAAATAAAAACCGTAACAAAAAAGAAAAAAAATAGAGGCCCACTTTACTAAAGAATGAAGAAAAACACTCAAATTTAGCAAGTCCGAAAGTCCGAAAACCCCACAGCTCATTAAAACCGCATCGGCTAAAGAGCTAATCAAAGCAACCGAAAACACATACTGACGAAGGACCCCTTGCCTTAAAATAAAAGCGTTTTGAGGCCCAATAACCATAAGCAGCCCCAAAGACAAAAAAAATCCTTGGAAAAAAGAAATAGAATCCATTTCTTAAGAAACGTCTTCATGCTTAAGAGGTTTAGACCAAGATGGCTTTTTAAAACAAAGAATAATTCTAGGAGCTAAGCAAAAAAGCAAAGCACATATAGCTAAAAAGCCAATATAATAAAACTGATTCCCTGTTTGAATCTGTGCTGGGGGAAAAAACCCAATAAAAAATGTAGAAATAGAACCTAGTAAACCAAGTCCTGCAACAACCCACATCCCTACGATTCCACCAGGAATCCTATAGGCTCTTTTTACATCAGGGCGTTTATAACGAAGTTTAATCGCTGCAGAAAACATAAGAATATACATCAAAAGATACAGCTGAACAGCCATGACATTTAAAATCCAATAAGCGCTACTTACAGTAGGCATCACTAAAAAAACAAAAGACATCACAGTAACAATTAATGCTTGAATAAGCAAAAGAGTAACTGGCATACCCCGTTTATTTAACTTACGGAAAATAGGAGGCAAATCTCCACTTTGCGCAGCTGCGAGCAATCCAGTACTTGGTCCAGCAATCCATGTACTTAATGTACCAAAAGCTCCAAAAGCAAGAAAAATAGCAATCACTGGCGTAAGCCAATTTAACCCATATGCATTTACAAAAATAGAAAAAGCCTGCAAAGAACCCGCTACCAAATTAATATTTTCTTGAGGAATCACAATTGCTATAGCTAAAACACCTAATATGTAGAGGCCTAAGATAAGTGCAGCAGAAAGTAAAATAGCTCTAGGATAATTTTTTTGTGGATTTTGTACATTTTTAGCATGAACACCAGACATTTCCAAACCACCAAGAGCCATCAAAACTCCAGAAAAAAGAACGAGTTGATGAGGAGAACTCATGTCGGGAATCAAGCTAGACATTGTGCATTCAATTTGTAAAGGATTACCCGAAAACCACCAAATAGCGGCTAAAAGAATAATCAAGCCACCAGGGAAAATGGTTCCAATAATCACACCTAATGTGCTAATCCAGCCAGAGGCTTTCATACCAATTAAATTTGCCAAAGTAGTCATCCAAAAAACGCCTATTACAACACATAAGGCATACAAAGTACTTTGAGAAAGCTGTGGATCTATAACATAAGCAATAGCCCCTGCAATAAAAGAAAGAAGCGTTGGATAATAAATTACATTTTCAAGCCAAAGAAGCCAAATCGCTAAAAAACCAGTACGATGACCAAAAGCTTCCTTAACCCAAGCAAATACCCCCCCCTCTTTTGGCCATCCCGTTGCGAGCTCTGCTGAAACCATGGAAACTGGAATAAAAAAGAAAATAGCAGACAAGGCGAAGAAAAACAAAGAGGCAAAGCCATACTCTGCAATTGTAGGCCAATTGCGCACACTACTTACAGCCGCAACATTAATCATAGCCAAGGTAAAAACACTTAGTGTTCGGGGAGTTCTAGACATAGCTCTCTCAATAAGAAATAAAAAAATTAAACTTCTAAAGAATGGTAATGAATTCATACATTTTTATCAAACTTTCCCCAATAAAAAAAGCCCAAAAAAATAATTTATTTAAACTGCAAGAGGTCTAATTTAAAAACAAAAAAAACAGTGAAAGCGTTTACAATCATCTTAGATGAAAAATTGGCATTTGAAATAGAAAAGATCTTTTTATCTTAAATTCAAAAAAATCCAGAATTTATGTTATTACCTCATTCTTCGTTCAATCAATCTTCTACAAATTACTAAATAAATAAATTTATATTAAAATTTTCACCAAAATCAACCTTAATATGTGGCTCAAAAGCAAATCAAGAACCTACTTCAAGAATGACATCAAAGAAGAAGAGTAAAATAATTCATTTAAATTGATTGACAAGAAAATCAAAATGCTGTTTTTAAGATATATAAACAACAAAATTACGGAGTCATCATGTTATATTCAGAAGAAGAAATTCTTAGAGAGCTAGGAATTACTTTAGACCAGCTATTAAAAAATGCAAGCATTTTAAAAGAAAAAGATACACTCCTTCTGACAGAAAACGAGTCAAGACTTTTGTATAAAACACAAGAAAGTTTATCTGAAAAATTCATACACACAAAAGAACTACTAAAGAGTAAACACAAAGCAAGAGAAAGTGGCTGGGGAAAAAAAATCGCAGAATTAATCGCTATAGATCCTTCACTCTCTCTTCATTTAATAAATCCATCCTTAGCTAACACAAAGCCAAGGATTGGAAGAAATCGCAAAAAATCAAAATTGGGCCAATTTGCGTACTGCCAATTCTAAATCTGAAAGCTGAGGCAACACAGCATCCTCTAGAATTTTGCAATAAGGAACCATGCAATTTTTTCCTGTGACACGAACAACAGGAGCATCTAAATACGGAAAAAGGTCTTCAACAAGACGCGCAGCGATTTCTGCCCCGAATCCAGCATTAGAAGGAGCCTCATGCGCAATCAAACACTTACCTGTTTTCTTTACAGAAAAACCTACAGTTTCCATGTCTAAAGGAACGATTGTTCTAAGATCAATCACCTCAACAGAAATACCTTCTTGGGCTAATTTATCAGCAACCTGAGCAGCCATAAAGACTAACATTCCCCAAGCTACAACAGTTACGTGAGTTCCCTCCCTTACAACCTCAGCCTTACCTAAAGGAGCAATAGCTTCACTGCTTGGCTCTTTTCTGGCGCAAAACACTCTTTGTCTATAGAGAGCTTTATGCTCTAAAAAAATAACAGGATTTGGATCTTGAATTGCAGCCTTAAGTAATTTTTTAGCGTCCGCCGCATTACTAGGAATTACAACCTTAAGCCCAGGGCAATGAGCTAAAAAAGCTTCAATACTTTGTGAGTGGTAGGGTCCCCCTTGAATATATCCACCGTAAGGCATACGAATTACAACGGGACAGTTCCACTCTCCATTTGAACGATAATAAATACTAGCTAATTCATTAAAAAGCTGGTTAACTCCAGTCCAAAAATAATCTGCAAACTGCACTTCAGCAATCGATTTAATTCCCGTAAAAGATAAACCTATAGCAAGAGCTATAATAGTGGATTCAGCAAGAGGACTATTAAAACAACGATCCTTTCCAAAAAGATCTGTTAAATGACGAGTAACTCCAAAAACACCGCCCTTTCCAGCTGCAACATCTTGCCCAAAAACAACCAATGAAGAATCTTCTCGCATTGCTTCTTCAAGCGTATGATTTAATGCATCTACAATAACAACGGTTTCTTCACTAACAGGAGAACCCTCTACTTCTTTAAAAGAAGCCACTTCTTTAAAGACTTTCGTATCAGCAGAAGAAATATTAGGAAAAGGAACAGCATCAGCAGCTTCAGCAGCTTTTTCGACAGAAGCAAAACACTGCTTTCTCAAAGCCTCTAACTCTTCTTCTGTCGCAATAGACTTAGATAAAATCCAACTCTCCATTCTAGGAAGAGGATCTTTGCTTTTATCTTCTAAAACAGCCTCTTGGGGTTTGTACTTCGTTGGATCATCACTGCTACTATGAGCCCCAATTCTAGGAACTTTAGCAACAAGTAAGGTCGGCCCTAAATCAGCACGCCCCTTCTCTACGCTTTTTTGGACGGCAAAAAGCATTGCTTCATAATCACATCCATCCACTTCGTGAACAGTTAGCCCCTCATAGCCGCGAGCCATTAAGGCGCTACTGCCTCCTGCTGTCTGATCTTTTACAGGGACTGAAATAGCCCAGCCATTATCCTGAATAACAAAAAGAATATTTAGCTCGTGGACACACGCAAAATTAAGCGCCTCATGAAAATCACCTTGTGAAGTAGCCCCATCTCCAGCTGAAACATAAACAACATCTTTTTTTCCAGCAATTTTAAGACCTTTAGCAACACCCACAGCTTGTAAAAACTGAGATCCAACACAGCTAGACTGAACAGGAATGTGTAAATTTTTATCAGAATAATGCTCAGGCATCATTCTTCCACCAGAGTGATGAGGAACGTCTCTTGCTAAAAAAGAACCAAATAAATCAAATAAAGAACATCCAATACCAATTGCAAATGCGCGATCCCTGTAATAAGGAAGCCCCCAATCTCTACCAGAAATCATCCCAAGAGAACAAACAGCACCAACCATTTCATGGCCTATTACGGACAAATGAAAGGTTCCCCCTTTATTCTGCCTTACCAACTTAGACATTTTCTCATCGGCCATCCGAGTCAAATACATGACCTCAAGAGTTTTAAGAGCTTTTTCTTTGGAAAAAACCACCTTGTCTCTCATTTCCTCTAAAAGAACTTTTCCCGGAGCTATTGATAAAGCATCTGTCATAGGCTATTTTTTCCCTTTTTTAATTGTGGTTAGTTTCTCTGTTTTTTTAGAGTCATCTTGAACTCCCAACAGACTTCCCCCTCCAACTTCGTGAATCTCTGAAATTTTAGAAGAAAGATTCTTTAAAGACTCAAGCCTTTCTGATAAAGCCTGTAATTTACTATCAACCTTAATACGAGAAGCTCCCCGTAAATTAGCAACAAGCTGCGCTTCCGTGTCAAAACGTCTTGAAAAGGTAACATTGGTAGCGCTTGGAATTAGATATAGGAAATAGCGAACAGCTGGCGGAACGGTAGTGTACATGTCAACGACAACTTGAGGCTCGACTTCAACCTTAACCACCTGCTTAGGCGGACGGCCTCTTTTTGGGCGTGGGTTAAGTGCTTCGCTGGAATAATAAACTTTGGCTTTTGCTTGCATCACGTCCCTAGCTGCAGAAACATCCTTGGGAACTTTCACGTCAAACAAATGTTTTTTTACTTTCTCAAGGAGATTTTTAGGAAAATCTAAATCTTCCTCAAAAACAAACTGAATTTTTTGACTTCTTAGCCATTCAATGATACGAATTCTAGAACGTTCTTGATAAAAAAGTTGCCACTTTTCAAGCTCGGTTAAATGGTCATAAATAAACTCTAAAAAGTTTTCTCGAGCTTCCTTAGCCTGAATAATATCTAAAAGTTTTTCCTTAGTATCTATATCATAAACTTTTTCATTTACAAACCCTTCCATAAACTTTTTAGCTTCATAAAAAGTCATCTTAGGAACGAGGCAATACCTTTCTGGATTATCTATTAGAAGCTCTTTTTCAAGTTCGCTAATTTCTTTTTCACTTTTTTCCAGATCGACATACACAATAAATCCTTCAATTCGATCTAAATAAAAATCTCTTTCATCATCTGATTTTGCAAAAGCGTCTAGCAGTCTATGAAAACGCAACATTAGTGGACTCTGCGCCTTAGGAGAAAGAGTCAAGAGGTCGGGTTTACTCATATTTTTTTTCCTTACATATTTCATGAAATAGCTTACCATATCCGACTTAAGATTTCAATAGTAACTATTTTCAAAAAACCCAGAGATTAAAATTTTTACTTTGCTAAGTAGGATCTAACCACCTAAACAGACAACAATCTGAATTTTCTTCAAAAAAAAGAAGATCTTCCAATGCTCCACAAGGATCTATTCTTTTTTGAGGATTTAAGCAAAAAACCCTAGAAAGAAGCCGGTTAAGTAAAAAAGCTCCATCACCACTTTCTTTTTCAAATCTTGAATAAACTATTTCTTTTAAAGATTTCGAAGCCAATAAATTGATTTTAGAGGAACCCTCGCCAGTTAATTCTGCTGCTTGAATAGAAGATAAACCCTGAAATTCTTTTTTATACTCAGTTCCTAAGAAAGCTTCGTGTTGAAATACGAGATCCTCCTTAGAGACCCAACTAAAACAAAACCTTCGAGCAATCATTTCAATAGCCACAAGACCCGCTCCCCACATATCAATAGCAGGAGTGTAGGGAATAACCTCCATTAATTTCTCTGGAGGGCTCGCTTGATTGTAGAGAGTACACTCGCCACTATCTGCTTGAAAAAATGCAGAACTAAAATCAGCTATTTTCACAACCGCACCAGAGAAAAATAAAATATTATCAGACTTCAGATCCCCGTGAATAACGTCATTTTGTTTCAAGAAAAGCAAACCTAAAAAAATTTGCTTAAGAACGAACTTTAACTCAGTTAAACTGAAAGACTCCCCTTCTGCTATTCGTTGAAAAAGAGTATCCCTTCCCAACTCTAGCAAAAGACCTGTTGCATCCAGACCTAGCCAAGAATTAGCACACAAACCTTCCTGCCTAATCACATTTTGAGATCCCTTTCCCCGTTGTTCATTCAAAAAACGCAAAAGCCGATGCTCATGCAAAATACTCTCTTGAAAACTTGGACGTCGAGGCATCTTTAAAGCTAGAAAATTATTTTCTAGATCTTTTACTAAAAGAACAGTACCAAATGCCCCTTGTCCCAATGCCTTGATAATAGATATAGATTTCTGAGATGATTTAGATGCAGACTCCTCTGAATCCTTAATCAAAACAACACCCCTAAAACAAGGAAAAAGACCTGCTATCATACGCCTCCAAAAGAAAACCTATTATTTACGATCCTTCCTTACGCAGCTTAAAAAAGAATCAACGGTAATTTTGACTGTTTTTACTTATAATTGCCAAAGAATACAACTAACTAACAATTCCCTCAACTGCATACAGTCAAAAAAAAGAAAACTGCCCCCTATTGACTTTAAGGGAAATGCGCTCTACTATTTCATCATAAGCATTTTGAAAAACGAGGCTATTTCATGTTAGACATCAAACGAATCCGAAAAGACAAAAACGAGCTAGAAAAACTTTTAAAAACTAAAGATCCTGAAATTTCACTCGATCCCATCATAGCTCTAGACGAACAAATTAGAACCATTAAAACAACAGTAGAAGAACTAAAATCTTCTCGCAATGCACTTTCTAAAGAAATTGGAGAAAAAAAACGAAAAAACGAAGATGCTTCTCTGTTAATGGAACAAGTAAGTGGATTTGGAGATAAAATTTCTTCTTTAGATAAAGAACTTACTTCTTTGGAAAGCCACCTAGAAACCTCTTTAGCTAATATTCCCAATGCTCCGATGGAGGGAATTAAAAGCTCCTTAGATCCCAAAGACAACGTATGCATAAAAACGTTTGGACAAAAAAGAGAATTCTCCTTTCCTTTTAAAAACCACGTAGAACTAAATGAATCACTAAAACTATTTGATTTTCAAAGAGGAGCAAAAGTTTCTGGGAGCGGCTGGCCAACCTACAAAAATTTAGGTGCACAACTAGAATGGGCGCTTTTGAACTACATGATTGACTCTCATATTAAAAATGGTTTTGAAATGTGGATGATTCCTCATCTTGTTCGTTCTGATATGATGTTTGGCTCTGGCCAACTTCCAAAATTTGAAAAACAACTGTTCAAAGTCAAAGATGACGACTACGAACTTTATCTTATACCTACTGCAGAAGTAGCCTTAAACGGACTTCACTACGATGAAATTTTCGAAGAAAACGAACTACCTAAGAAATATGTCTCGTACTCTCCTTGCTTTCGTAGAGAGGCTGGAGCAGCCGGCTCTCAAGAAAGAGGCCTTATTCGCGTTCACCAATTTAATAAAGTAGAGATGTTTTGTTTTGCAACACCAGAACAAAGCGAAAAAATCTTTGAAGACATGATTTCTTCGGCAGAAAAAATCCTTCAGGGGTTAAATATCCACTATAGAAACATGCTGCTAGTAACCGGAGACATGTCTTTTTCTGCTGCAAAAACAGTAGATATAGAAGTGTGGTTACCAGGCCAAAATCGCTATTATGAAGTTTCTTCCGTATCTAATTGCACAGACTATCAGGCAAGAAGATCGAAAACTCGTTTTAAGAAAAAAGAAGAAAAACCAGAGCTTGTTCACACATTAAACGGCTCAGGTCTAGCGACATCTAGGTTAATGGTTGCTCTTTTAGAAAATAACCAACAAGAAGATGGTAGCGTACTAATTCCTGAGGTGTTACATAAATACTTAAATGGACTAACAGAGCTCAAGGTTAAATGAGAGAAATTGAAGACTTCCTCCTTTTTTTAGAACACTCCCCTACCTCGTGGCATTGCGTTAACGAGGTAGAACAACGTTTAACAGCAAACAACTTTACTTCTTTAGAAGAGAACACTCCTTGGAATCTAAGAAAAGAAGGAAAATACTTTGTAGCCAGAGGTGGATCTATTGGAGCTTTTTGTTTACCCCAAAACTGCCCTCAAGAAATTGTGTTAATTGGAGCACATACAGATAGTCCAACCTTAAAACTGAAGCCAAATCCTCTTGTCAAACAAAACGGGATGAATCTTCTTTCTACAGAGGTATATGGAGGACCCATCCTCCACTCTTGGTTAAACAGAGATTTAGCCGTCGCTGGCCGCTATTTTACACAAACAGAAGGGAATCTGATTAAGCAAAATCTTCTTTTTGCTAAAGATACTCCTTGCATCATTCCAGAGCTTGCCATTCACCTAAATAGAGACGTAAATGAAAAAGGGCCTTTTCTTAATAAACAAGAACACCTTATGGCACTATGCTCTGCAGACAAAACCCCTTCATTTCTTGAAATAGAAAATCTTTTAACGTTTGACTTATTCTTAGTACCATTAGAAAAACCCTCCTTAGTAGGTACGGACCAAGAATGGATCTCATCTTACCGACTCGACAATTTAGCCAGTGTCCATGCAGGGGTACAAGCAATCTGCTCATATCAAGACTCTTCAATCCTTCCTATTGTCTTCTTTTTTGACCACGAAGAAATAGGATCAAGGTCCTGGGAAGGAGCGACATCCTCTTTTCTTTCTGATGTATTATCTAGGATTAAGCATTTTTACAACCTTTCTGAAGAAGATTTTCTTATTTTAAAAAATAAATCTCTTTGCCTTTCCTTGGACATGGCTCATGCACTTCATCCTATGCATGCAGCAAAACACGATCCCAATCACCAACCTCTTCTAGGAAAAGGTATTGTACTAAAAGAAAATGCAGACCTTAAATACGCATCTTCTGGGTTAACAAGAGCAAAGGCGCTCCAGATCGCCAAGAAAAAAAACCTCAACGTACAACATTTTGTTTGTCGATCTGATATGCCCTGTGGAAGCACCATAGGCCCCTACATCACTAGTTCAACAGGAATTGCTACAGTAGATCTAGGTTGCCCACAACTATCCATGCATTCTATTAGAGAGCTTATGGCCATCAGTGATTACCAAGAATCTATTGTTTTTCTAAAAGAAGCCCTTTCACCCTCTTAAAGGACACCTCATGCCACACTCGACACAAGATCACTTTGGGAATAAATCCATTCCTGAGCATTTAAAAGAAGCCAGGGCTCGAGGCGCAAAAGCATCTGCAGAAATTCACGGAACAGAGATTTCTGGACAAAAAGCAGCGTTTGGAGATGCTTTAAAAGATACAGCTCTTGCAGCATCACTACTTTGGATTCTTATAACGCCTTTGCTTGCTGAAAAAAGTGCAATAGCTTTTTTACTGTTATTTCTTCTCGGATGGACTGTTTGGAAAACCTGTAGAAGTGCCTCATTTGGGTGGGCTAGACTCGAAAGGCTCCACAGAGTAATTGAAGAAGAAAGATGGGAAATAGAACACCATCGACAACAAGAAAAAGAAGAACTCTATGAACTCTATCGAGCTAAAGGATTCGAAGGAAACCTTCTAAATCAAGTGATTGACGTTCTTATGGCAGACGACAACAGACTTTTACAAATTATGCTAGAAGAAGAACTTGGACTCCCCCTTGAAAGTTATGAACACCCCTTAAAACAAGCCTCAGGAGCGCTGTTAGGAAGTCTGCTTATAGTTTTTTTTTCTATCATTAGTTACTTACTAATGCCTCCTATGTACCTTATAGGTGTACTTTTATTCTGTTTTCTTGCTGCTGGAGTTTTTATAGCAAAGACAGAAAACATAAAACTTCTGCCTTCTTTTATTTGGAACATCGCAATATTTGCTTTAAGCACAGGTCTAATGTATTTTATAAGGCAGTTCATTCAATAACATGGAAAATCAAACACATACACCTTATATTTTTGATGAATTTTTCGCTTCTGGTAAAGAAGAAAGCATCAGTCCTTTCCTCACTAAAGATTCTAAAAAGTGGAGTAGGAATCTCCCTCTTAAAACGTCAATCCTATCAGCCCTTTGCCTGATTATAGCTTTTGTTTTACAATTTTTCTATATAGAGTTGTCTTATAGTTTTATCCTTATCGTTTACGTCCTTTCAGGAACTCCAGCTTTAATTAACGCCCTAGAAGACTTAAAAAACCTAGAAATAAATATAGATATTCTAATGACACTAGCTGCGATGCTATCTGTGATAATAGGTAGCGGAATGGAAGGAGCTTTACTTCTTGTTCTTTTTGAGCTAGCCGGCTCTATGGAACTTGCTGTCTGTCAGAAAACAAAAAGTGTTTTAGCAAATTTACACAACCTTTCGCCTGCAAAAGCATGTCTTATGAGTGACGACGGACACCTTTTTGAAAGGTCTATTAAAGAAGTCGAGATAAACACAAAAATACTAGTAAAAGCGGGTGAAATTGTCCCTTTAGATGGGATTGTGATTGAAGGATCGTCTTTTGTGACGCTAAGTCACCTAACGGGAGAAGGAATTCCAGTGCCTAAAGGTGTAGGAGATGAAGTCGTCGCAGGAGCTAGAAATCTTGATGGAAGTCTCATATTAAAAACCTTAAGAAAAAACCAAGAATCCACATTAAGTAAAATCATAGAACTTATCACTCATGCACAAGAATCTAAACCCAAACTCCAAAAATGGCTAGATAGTTTTGATAAACCGTATGCAATGACAATTATCGTTCTTACTGTACTTTTTGCTATAATATTGCCTTTTTTCTACAAAACACTCCCTTATCTAGGGATAGAAGGATCCATCTATAGAGCCCTAACCTTTCTTATTGCGGCTTCTCCTTGCGCTCTTATTATAGGAGCTCCTACAGCTTATTTAAGTGCTATTAGTAGCTGCGCAAAAAAAGGAATCCTCCTAAAAGGGGGAACCATTTTAGATGCCCTTTCCACCTGTAAAACAGCGGCTTTTGATAAAACAGGAACTCTCACCACTGGAAATCTTAAATGTGTGACTGTAGAGCCTTTAAATGAGGCTGCACAATCTCTTTCTATCGATGAAGCGATTTCAATAGCTGGATCCATGGAACGACATGTAAAACATCCTATTGCTGATGCAATTGTTAACCTCGTCAAAGAAAAAAAACTTTCTTTTGCATCTATTCAAAATCTAAAATCAATTCCTGGGTCCGGTGTTGTAGCTGAATTATCTTCAGGAACACCTTGTTATCTAGGAAACGAGGCATTTATTTCCTCAAAAACCAGTTCTTTTTCTAAACCCAAAGATCTTATTAAAAGCTCAACGCAAACCTATGTTTTGATTGGTGAATCTCTATTTTTATTTCATTTTCAAGATGTCATTCGAAAAGAAGTGAAAGAGCTTTTAGAAAGACTAAAAGCTCTCGACATAGATATTATCATGCTTACTGGAGATGAAGAAAAAAATGCACATGTTGTTGGAAAAGAACTTGAAATTACTAAAATCTTTTCGCATCTAAAACCAGAAGAAAAACTAGAAAAAGTTGATCTTCTTTCGCAAGAAAACGGGTTAATTATGATAGGAGATGGGGTCAATGATGCTCCGGCTCTAGCAAGAGCAACAGTTGGTATTTCGATGGGTAAAATAGGAAGCGCTTCTGCTATCGCCGCATCCGATGTTGTCTTTTTACAAGATGACATCACGTCTTTGGATTGGCTAGTAAAAAAATCTCACCTTACATTAAAAATCATTAAACAGAATCTAAGTTTGGCGCTGCTAGTTATCTTTTTAGTCACAACGCCAGCTCTTCTAGGATTCATTCCTCTTTGGCTTGCAGTGGTCCTTCATGAAGGAGGAACACTGCTTGTAGGGTTGAATTCTTTAAGATTACTTAGCAAGTAAAGTCTTCACAAGCCCCATACCATTTGGCGTTAAATAGACAAATGACCCATGAGACTTTTTTAAAAAATTTGTTTGAGCAAGCATTCTAACAATATTGTCCACACTGCGGTTATTTTGTCCAATAGCCTGCCCAATCACATAACTATCCATTTCAGTAAAAGCATCGCCTAAAGACTCTGCCATACTTGCTAACTTACATAAAAACATTTCATCTTTTGTAAAACTTGCCTTACCCATTTTTTTACACTCTTACCTTTTTTAAACGAGCTCCCTCAGGGGAGTCTTCTATTTTGTATCCTTGTTGCGCAATAAAATTTCGGCATTCATCCGCAAGAGCCCAATTTTTTTCTAAACGAGCTTTTTGTCTTTTTGCTAAAGCATCTTGTAAAACCTCTGGGATCTCTTCTTCTTCCGTTAAGTCAAGGATTCCTAGTACCGTATCTAATTCATAAACTGTGTTTAAAATCATTAAGGCTGCATCTTTTCCTACCTGACCTTGATCACAAAGTGTATTAATCTCTCTAATCGCTTCAAAAAACACAGAAAGAGCGGCTGATATATTAAGATCATCGCCTAAAGCTTTTTGAAAATCTTCTTTCATTTTTAAAGCAACGGAATATGCCTTTTCATCTATAGAATTACTTCGTATGGACTTCATTCGGTCGATAAAATCTAAAATCCTTTGTAAGGAAGATGCTGCAGCATCAAGCCCCTCAAAAGTGAAGTTTAGCTGCGTCCTATAGTGTGTCTGCAATAACACATACCTAACTTGCTGGCCTGTGTATCCTCTAGCAAGCAAATCACGTAAGGTATAAAAGTTGCCAAGACTTTTTGACATTTTTTTATGATCTACAAGAAGATGTTCTGCATGAAGCCAATGCCTTACAAAAGTTTTTCCAGAAAATGCTTCTGACTGAGCTATTTCATTTTCGTGGTGAGGAAACATATTATCAACACCACCTACATGGATATCAATACTTTCGCCTAGTATGCTCATAGCCATGGCAGAGCACTCTATATGCCAACCAGGTCTACCGCGTCCAAAAGGACTTTCCCAAAAAATATACCCATCCCGTGTTTCATCATAAGCCTTCCAAAGAACAAAATCAGATACTTGATCCTTATCATACTCATCAGAAATTCTAGCAGAAGCTCCCACCTGTAATTCTTCTAGATTTAAATGAGAAAGTCTTCCATATGAAGGAAAAGCCGCAATCCGAAAATACACACTCCCCTCATCACCCTGATATGCAACACCTTTTTCTAATAGCCTTTGAATGATTTTAATCATATCTTCTATGTAATCGGTCGCTGAAGGATAATACTCAGCTCTTTGGATTCCTAAGGTTTTTAAATCTTCAAAAAAAGCAGTCTCATACGGTTTGGTATATTCTAAAAGAGGTATTTTTTTCTCTAAAGCGCCTTTTATTGTTTTATCATCGACATCCGTCAAGTTCATCACTTGGCGTACTTTCATACCAAAAAACTGAATCGTTCTTCGTAAAAGATCTTCAAAAATATAGGTTCTAAAATTTCCAATATGGGCAAAGTTATATATAGTAGGCCCACAAGTATATAATAAAATAGTATCACCAGAAGCGGGTACAACTTCTAACTTAGATCGACTTTCTGTATTATATAACTTCAACACATTGACTTCTTTCATGCTATCTCCTTTAACATCACTTCTAGCGATCTATAATGTATTTTTCCTGTTCCTGTTAGAGGAATTTCTGAAACCTGAACTATCTTAGAAATCTTTATAATTCTCCCAGATCCAGATTCGCGTAAGGCATGATTCACCTCTTCTTCAGTAATAGGGCCAATAGCAAATAAGACAAGAGAAGGTTTTTCACCTTTTACAGGAAGTACAGCAAAAGAAGGCAAGCCTTCTTTTCTAGGCCAATCATTTTCCTTAGCTAGCCGCTCAATTTCAAGCTCTATCGAATGAAGGGAAACCATTTCCCCCCCAATTTTTACGGTGCGTTTTAACCTGTCTGTAATATGGAGATTTCCTTCATTATCTATATAACCAAGATCCCCAGACCTATACCACCTCTCGCTTTCTATCCATAAAAATGGATTCACGTTTTCTAACCCTAAGTACCCATTAAAAACACTAGGTCCGTGAATACAAATTTCCCCTTCAGATCCCGAAGGCAATACCTCTAGTGTTTCAGGATCTACAGTACAAAGGCTAATCCCAGGCAAAGGCTTACCAACCCCTGCATTTTTAGTTCCTCTTCTATGTAGTGTCACTACTGGAGAACACTCAGTGATTCCGTACCCTTCAATCCAATCAGCAAAAGGTAGATTCTCTTTTACAAAAAGAGGTAGCTCTGGAGGATATTTTTCAGCTCCCGAGATCACCGCTGTTAAAGTTTTTAGCTGACTAAGTTGTGCTGCTGCAAAAAGGGAACGAATAAAGCTAGGCGCTAAACAAACAACTGTCAGCTTCATCTTTTCTATATCAAATGCCATCTTATAACTGTCTGTTGGATCTGGGGCATAAAACACTTTAAGTCCACATAAAAGAGGAAGTAATCCTGTTAAAGAAAATCCAAAAGAGTGAAAAGGAGGCAGGACACCATACAAAGAATCATTAGCGGTAAATCGAGAAAAAGGAAAAGCCCCCCTTTGATTTTCTAGAAGATGTCTATGCGTTAAAGGAACGGCCTTAGGCATGGATTCACTGCCGCTAGTAAAAAGCAAAACTGCCATTTTATCTGGGTCTGACGACAAGCCTAAGTTTTTCAATAGGGCAGAGGTCGACATAAAGCTTTTCTTAAAAGCTCCAATTTTTTTTGTAAAAGTTAAGGAGTCTTTAACTTCCTCTAAAAAAACAAAAATCTCTTCAATTTCACCCAAGTCTTCTAAATGAATTTTATCCAAAAACTTTTTAGAAGTTAAAGCAACTTGAAATTGTCCTATTTTTAAGGCATGATTTAACGCATTTTTCCCTGCCGTCCAATTTAACATTACAGGAACCTTGCCAGCTAGAAGAAGAGCCAAAATCGTAATATAGGTAGCTACAGAAGAAGGCAAAAGAACAGCAATCCTATCCCCCGGCAAAGAACGAAACTCCTCAGCTAAAATCAAGGCGGAAACCTTCACCTTAAAATACGAAAGACTACCACTCCGTTCGTCTGCACACGCAATCGAAGAACTCATTTTCTTTGCGCAATTTAAAAAAACCTCTGGAATAGTATTTCCCGGAGCTACAGAAGGCTCCTGCCGTTTTTTCTCAAACCAGCCTCTCATTCGTTTTTGAGAAATTTCTGCTTGCTCTTTTTCTAAAAGAGGCTCAACAAATTTCTTTTCAGCAATAGCTCTTAAAACATCATTAACTTTCTTAAGGTCCCCTAATGGAGTACCTGCAGCATCATATTTCTTATCTAAAAAGCCATGAACTTCAGCGATATCTAAAGAATCTAATCCAAGATCAAAAGCTAAATCAGCTTCTTCTATAATTTTCTCCTTTGGCATTTTAGAAAGTTGAGATAAATAAGAAATAACCTCTTCTTTAATCTTTGGGCAAGATTGAAATTCCCTTTGTTCAACTTCCAGACGTGTCTGAAAAATAGGCTCTAATTTTTTACTCCAAAAAGCATACGGGACTTGTAAAAGAGGCTCCTCTTCTCCGGGATATTGATTATACCAAATCTCTAATGCTCGATTAAATTCTAACCTCCCTTCATTTTTAGGAATAGCTGGATGGGCATTCAGTTCTATGACCAAATTCCTTTTAGGAACAAAAAGAAAAAGATTCTTTAAAACAACCTTAAAACTAAAAAAGAGCGTTTTGCCAAAAGCTGGAGTGCTACCTGTTTTAGCGACAGAAAAACTACTACCCCAAAGTCCTGTTGTTCTCACTAATACTAAGGGAATATCCGGCTTTTCCGAAACTAAGGCGTGAACAAAAGAAGCTCCCCCTATTTTCTCTATACCAGAACGCTTCAACTTACCTGCCGGATAAATCATAAAATTCTCACCAGCCGCTAAACGTTCTTTAATATAAGAAAAAGTTTTAGATAATTCTTTTTTCTTCCACTTATTCGCTTTCTCTTCCATAGAAGGAACTGGAACAACCCGTCCATAGTCTAAAATTTTCTTAAAACCTTTAAGCTGATAAAAGTGCTCTACTATAATGCTCCTTGGGAAAAAATGAGGACCTAAGATAGACATAACAATAATAGGATCAATTTCAGCTGGATGGTTAGGTAGAAAAAGAAAACCACTTTTACCCTTCTTTAAAGCTAAAACATCCTCTAATCCCTTCAACTCGATCTGATACCTTAAAGAAAGCAAAAGGCGGACAATCCGGCAAAAAAAACTAAAAAAGAAACGATGCACAGGTCCCATGAACAAATTTCTCCTCTTTAAAAGAATCTATCATGCCGAAAAAGAGTGTTAAAATCAAAAAGCTTTTTCCCCACAGAACTCTAAAGATCTAAAAGTAATTCTAACAAGAAAACACTATTAGCTAGAGTGAAAATTTAAATACTTCTCTAAAACCTGCCTAACCTCTTCTATAGAGGCTCTTTTTGCAGGATTAGGATGTAGCATATCACTAATAACCTTTGCTGCAAGAGGATCGTCTGGCATTTTTAATTGTAACTCTTTCAAAATATTAGATAGTTGATTTTCGTTTAAATTTGGATGCCGGCTATCTTCTAATCTAGGGTAGGGAGATGTATTGTCACAAATAAGTTGATAAAAAGCATACCCCATCTGAAATACAGCAATTTTTTCAGATACTTCTTGATACTTTTTAAAAGCAGCCTCTTGAAACTTATCTTCCAACCCTTGTGGCAAACGCCCTTTTTCTAGGATTGCTCGTTCTTCTTTTGAAATTGTCACTCCAAACAACGAAATAGCTTCTTTCAAAAAAACCATATCCGGAGGCCGATTGAACTTTTCTTGTCGAACACGAACAATACTCTCCTTAAAGAGTTTCAAGGAAGAAATTTCTTCTTCAGGTGTGAATCTAGCTGTATAGGCATGGATTAACCGATTTTGAAAAATAGCCTTTACCCAAGCTTCCTTAGATGCAACTTTTGGCAAATCGCCGAGATCTGCTACAACCATTTCTCCATCTTCTAAACAAAGAAAATTTTGGAGTTTTAAGTCTATATGAATTCTACCTAATTCTTTTTGTAAATTATTTAATCCTGTAATCAATCTTGAACATTCTTGTAAAACGATAGTAGTTTTAACAGGAGCAGATTGCCTTTTGACTACTTTGCTAAAAGCATCTGACTTATACAGTTTACTTCGAACTACTGACCCTTCGACTTTTACACCAGTTTTCAAATCCTCGACGGCAAATGGAGCCTTAATAAACTCCTGAACTCCGAAAATAGGCTTATCTCGATTTACAATCTCTCTAGCCAATTCAGGCTCGTCAGAAGAAAACCTTCTAGAGATTCTCTTTAAAGCGTTAACTGCCCCCGTTGAAACGTCAACAACCTTATAAACAGTACCAAACGTTCCTTTTCCCAATTTCCCTATCTCTACTTCAATCAAAATTATTTTGTTGTTCTGACATAACACCGTATAACGATCTATCTTTTGTACATCTCCTTCTTGAAAAATACCCTTCTTTACGTTTTTCAAAGCAGTAACTTGCACAGTGATCGCAGTACTATAGAGATCTGATTTTGACACCTTATCCGAGTCGGCCGCGCTGTGAATTCTATCAATCTGCCCCCAGACTTCCGCTGTTTTATTTTCTAAATAATCTTGAAAACTTTCCTGGCTTCGTATTTCTTCCGAAGAAGAAAACAGTCTTTTAGCCGCGCTATCTACTTTAATATAAATCGTAGTCAATCCATCCTTACCCGGCAAAGAAACTTGCACAGGGATATAAGTGCTTTCCTGAGTGTTTCCTAAAAAAAAATCCAATACTGTGTGGATACCAAAAGAATAAATCTTACAAGCTACAGAAATAACTACATCGTTTGAATCACCACTTGGAGGAGTGGGAATTATTTCAAGCCTTCGTCCCTCAAAAAAACTGACAAAAGAGCCCTCAACTTTCAGCGCCAGTTGAGAGGAAACTCCTTCTTGAGAAAACGACGAGACCCTATCCATAGACATTACCACTCCATAAGTTCAAAATTCTAAGAAACTAAAAACGCCATCCAAAGTCTTTCCAAGACCTGCTGAACTTCTACTATAGAAGGCCTAAGCTTTTTATTTGGGTCTAACATACAAGCAATAGTCAAAGCTTCTTGTTCATAAGGACTCAATATATTTATTAAAGTCCTTTTTATGGTTAAATAACGGGCGAAATCTAAACGCGCATACCCCCTATTATTTCGAGCGTACACCGCCTCATCATTACGTATCATACTATAAAAAGCATTCCCGAGCTGAAATACAGCTATTTGTTCAGCATTTTGTTTATATAATTTAAATAGATGAGTATTAAACTTTAACAGCAACGAGGAATCAAAAACATCCCCTACTCTAAGCTTCAACTTTTCGCCATATGTTAAAAAACCATCCGGCATAGAATCCAAAAACTCTACAACGGAATCCTCAGACAACCTTCCTTCGTTACAAAGCTTAGCACTCCTTGCAATCCAACGCAGCTCTCTCATGTCTTGCTCTACATTATAGTTTTTTGTATAAACCAAATTGGGATTGCCCTGGATGTAACGTAACCAATCTTCTACAGAGCTAACTAAGGGCAAATTCGCCAAATCAGCAACTACCATCTCCCCGTCGCCTAAACATAAAAAATTCTCGAGCTTCAGATCTAAATGAATTCTTCCAAGCTGATTCTCTAAATTCCGTACCCCTGAAACTAACTGAAAACACTCCTTTAATATAACGCCAAGAGGAACTGGATTCACTGCTCTATTCATTACTTTGGAACAAGCATCCATTGAATAGAGTTTACTTCGAACTTCTGAATACGAACCTAAACAGCTCCTCGATAAATACTCCACTGAATGCGGAACAACGAGAAAATCTTGAACCCCATAGATCCCACCTCTATCTATAATTTCTTTTGATACCATAGCTTCATCTGATTTTCTGTCTGGGTAAAACTGTTTTAAGGCGCTAACCCTCCCTGTAGCAAAATCAACAACCCTGTAAACAACACCGCTTCCACCGCTTCCTATTTTTCCAGCTTTACGTTCAAACAACACTACCTTGTTATCTGCATTTAAAAACCTGCAGCCGTCAACCTCTTTTATTTCACCAGGCTCAAACTTTTTATTTTTAAACATCGCTAAAGCAACCTTATGGGCTGCTACCGCCTCATCATACAAAATGCTCTTTTCAACACTAGTATCAGCTTGATGTACCCTTTCAATAGCATCAGCAACCTCTTGCGCTTTTTTCATTAAATACGGATAAAAATCAAACTGATTATCTCGTATCTCTTGAGGAGTAGTAAAAAGTCTTTTTGCTGCATTATCCACCTTGATATAAAGTGTGCGCTCACCAAAAGGTTCTAGAGGGAGCCTAACGGACATATAGGTGTGGTTTTTTGTTTTATCAGATCTAAAAGAATCTAATAGGGTGTGAACTCCAAGAGAGTACAGCTTACAAGCTATTTCGATTTGAATATTGTCCGAACCGTTAGAATAAGGAACAATAATAACAATTTTCGGTGTTTCCAACGCGCTTTGAATCTTAAGATATGCGTCCGGCAGTTTTTTTGGCACCGAATCCATCATTCTATCCTTTCCTTAATTGGTAAGTCGGTTCTTGTTTCACAAAATCCTTAAACGTTTCAGCTAGGTATGCTTTTGGTCTTTTAAACTTGCTTCCTTATTTTTCGATGATTAGAGATTTCAACTTTCACTTCTAAATTAAAGCAAGCCGAACCAAAGTCATGATACCTGACAGCCAAGACTCTACCAAACGATCTTTTGCCGATTCCTGTAGGCTAAACACCAAAATATGGATTGTTAAAAAACTGAATTCTCAATCCCCTCTCGATAAAAGCGCTTAATAACCTCCAAATAAAACACTTGGAAAGTGAACAAACCCACACACTCCTCATTAAAATTTATAATACACAATAGAATATATAATAAAAATAAAAATCGTTCAACCTAAATCATAAAAAAATCTTTCACCTTGGAAAACCGAGGTCTAAGAGCGGGATCAGGGTCAAGCATACTTAAAATCATCTCGTTTATTTTTTGATTTTTGGGATTAAACGATTCCAAATTTTGTTTAATAACTTCAACACCTCCTAAAACAACTTGACAATAGTCCCGAGCAACACCAAAAGATTGATAAGGAAAAGAAAAAGTAAGACAAAAACAAAAAAAGACCCCTAGCTGAAAAACAACTATACTTTCTCCTTTTTCCTTGAAAAGAGAAAAGACTAACTCTATAAACTCCTCTTGCATTTCTTGTTCACCAAGTGACTTTAAAGAAAAAAAACATTCAGGGTCTATAAATTTTCGAATAATGGGATCTACTCCCTCAAAAACGGTTTTTATTTTTTCAAAATCAGACGAAATCATCGTCTTCGCTAAAAGTTTCAACACAATTAACACGTAAAATTCTTTTTCGATGTAATACTGTTTCGTGTGAGATATATACCTGCTACTTTTAGCCCATAATTTAAAGCCTTCTATATCTTTTATACAAGGTGAGGTCTCATCAAAATCGCCTAGCTTAAAAAGAACCTGTCCCTCCGAATTTTGGCTATAAAGCACATTTGAAGGTTTTAAATCTAAATATAAAAAACCAAGCTCCTGAAATTCTTCTATAGCACAAATAACAGAAGAAAATAATTTATTTTTTTTCTCTAGATTATATGTCTGTATTTTAGAACCAATATCAGAAACAGCAAGCTCATACTCTTCATCATATGAAGAATCTCTTTCTATAATTCGATTGATCTTCAACAGATTCGATGTTTTCTCTGAGTTAACCTTTTGATGGTTCATTAAAGCTAAAGCAACTTTGTTAACCCCTTCTCCACGTTTTGTTTCGTGGGCTTTTTTCAAAGCGGTTAGCTTAACATTAACAAAAGAGCAAATCTGAAATACTGAACCAAAGCCCCCTTGCCCCATACAGCTGATTTCATATATGGGTTCCAAACTCCCCTCAGAATTCTTCCAAATGGATACGAACCCAACCTTCACAATAAAACAATTAGTTTTTTTTAAAGAGATATCTTTCTTCAAAGCCTCTTTATAAGCAGCAACAACATTACTATAAATAGTTCTTTTAGAGTTATTTTTTAAAGATTGATAAACAAGCTCAACTGCATCTGTAATAGTGACTATCCGACTGCGCCAATAACTCAAATCTTCAATAGAATTGCGCAATTTTTCTTCAGAAGAAAGCAGCTGAGAAACCGCATGATTCACCTCTAAATAAATACGTCGAGGCTTATGATCCCCTTCAAAGACTACAGGAAGGAGGACGTAATAATTATTAGAAATCCTAAATGAAGCATATTCTAAAATACGCGCTAAAACAACGGAATGTGCCTTAAAACTAATTGCCAATACATGATTTTCTGTTTGCATTGTGTTAGGAAGTAACAGCGAAACGTTTCCAAAGCCTAAAAGTCCTCTTTGAGGCCTCGCTTTCAATAAATCCAACTCAGCGAAGGCCTGCTCAGGAGAAACCTTCTTAGAAAAAGAAAAATACAAAAGAAAATCCTGTTAAATTAAATATAGGCAAACTATACATAAAATAAATAAAAAGCTCAATCAATCCCTTTAATCACTTTCTTTTTAGATGGAATTTTTAAAATAGATAAAATTTCTTCTACCTGAAAAATCCAAGAAAGAACAACTAAAGAAACAAGAAAAATCCCCAACTGCCTAAAAAAAAGGAAACTTTGTTCTGTAAATTCGCGGGAAAACACGATCGAACCTTTTTGAAAAAGGACTGCAAAAGTCTGATCTCCCCCAAAAAAACTACCAAGAAAAAAAACACAAAGCCCCGAAAAAAAAGACACAAGCAGAACTCTATAAGACGATTGATAAAGAGAAGCGGGTAACAAATCGTGTTTTCTTAAATAAAACACTAAAAAAACAAGATTACACCATGAGGCTAGACTCGTTGCTAAAGATATACTAAAAGCCCCCCACTTAAAAACAAAAACAAAAAGAGCATTCAAAAAAACGTTGACAAGCACCGAAAAAATAACAGCTCTCATAGGTGTTTTATAATCCTTTCTAGAATAAAAAGCCGGCGCCATCAAAAGAACGAAAATTGACGGTAAAAGACCCACTCCATATCCCCAAAGACAATAAACAGTTTGAAGGGTGGCCTCCTCTGAAAAACCTCCCCTCCCATACAGTAAGTTAACTCCAGAACAAGACAAAACAAAAAGAGCTACTGTGCAAGGCAACATAAAAGCCAATGTCTTATAAAAAGAGAAGTTAAATAATTCCTTAAAAAGGCCTAGATCATTAACAGAAAGAGCTCTAGATAACGGGGGCAATAAAGCAGAAGAAAGGGCCACTCCAAATAATGCAATAGGCAATTGCTCTATGCGGATTGCATACCATAAATAAGCAGGCCCTTCTAACGAAGCACACCTAGCAAAAACAGCATCTAAAGCAGTGTTTATTTGAGTTCCAGCAATCCCCATCACACCAAGAATAAAAGGAGAAGCCATAGAGCGTACATCTTTAGAAAACAAAGAGCATTTTGCCAACTCTTTTAAAGATAAAAAAGCTCTCATGTAACGCCAAATAGCTGGCACTAGAACGCTAAACTGAAAGCAAAAACCGACTACAACAGCAATTGAAAGAGCGTAAACTGCCAAAGAAGAGTTTTTATCTCGAAAAAGCCAAACAGATAAAATCCAAACTAAATTAAAAAAAAGAGGTGCAAAACTTGGCAAGAAAAACTTCTTCTCGCATTGCAAAAGAGCTGAGGAAATACCATAAAGACAAATAAAAAGAATCCCTGGCAACATTAGCATCGTCAGCTCAACAATCTCCAAGGAAGACATCGACAAAAGACCTGAGTGAATAAGTCCAAACAAGCAAAGCTCTAAAAGAACAATCACTCCCAATAAGACTACAAAAAGAGAAGAAAAAACATCTCGAAAAAACACCGCCCCCTCTCGAGGCTGATCTTTACGAATCGCTTCAAATTGAGGAACGAATCCAGAAGGAAGAGGCCCTTCTCCAAGTAAACGACGAAATAAATTCGCAAAACGAAAAGCCACCATAAAAGCAGCAAGTAAAGGAGTGCTTCCTAAAAAAAAAGCCATTGAAACATCTCTAATAAGGCCTGTAACCCTGCTAAAAAGCGTTCCACAAAAAAAAGAAAGAGCCCCCTTCGTCAAACTATGTATAATTTCTTTAGACATATCCCCCTCCTTTTTCACACAAAATTCGTTGTCAAGATCTATACTATCACCTACAATCGATCTTTTTAAATTAAAATAATTTCAAAGCCATGGACACATCTTCATCAGAACTTCTTATTGGAGCGCACACCTCAGCCTCAGGGGGCGCCTATAACGCTTTATTAGAAGGAAAAGAAATCGGAGCTTCGACGGTTCAACTTTTTACAAGAAACCAAAAAAGGTGGGATAATAAACCCTTAGAAAAAGAAGAAATACAACTTTTTGCAAAAACTCTTGAGGAAACAGGGCTAAGCCACATCATGAGTCACGACAGTTATCTCATCAACCTAGGCTGCCCAAATGAAACTAATTTATTTAAAAGCAGGAAAGCTTTCAAAGAGGAATTAATCCGCTGTCACCAACTTAATATTAGTTATTTAAATTTCCACCCTGGAGCATTTCTCGATCATTCTGAGGAACTCTGCCTTGAAACAATTGTGAAAAGTTTAGAAGAACTAGCTCCGCTTGCATCTAAAGGACCTACAAGGCTACTGATCGAAGCAACCGCAGGACAAGGTAGCACTGTCGGCTATCGCTTTGAGCACCTAGGATATCTTACATCTCGCCTAGCTCATATAATACCAATCGGCGTCTGCATCGATACCTGCCATATTTTTGCTGCAGGGTACGATATTAGAACAAAAGAAAGCCTCGAAAATACTCTGAACGAATTCGAACAAATTGTCGGATTGAAACATCTTTTCGCGTTTCACATAAATGATTCCATAAAACCGTTAGGTTCAAGAGTAGACCGCCATGCACCTTTAGGAAAAGGATGTATCGGCATAGAGTGTTTTAAAGAATTAATGCGAAATCCTCTGACCGCGCACCTTCCTAAATACCTAGAAACACCAGATGGGCCACTGCTTTGGAAAGAGGAAATTCAAATGCTAAAAGACTTTGCTAAACAAAAACAGTAAGAAAAATCATGAGAAGAATAAAAACTAAACAAATTCAAAAAGAACTAATCGGACAAGAGCTCAACTTAAAAGGTTGGGTAAAAACGATCCGGACCCAAAAGGACTTTTCTTTTTTAGAACTAAACGACGGATCCACATTATCTGGGATCCAGGTTGTACTAAATAGCAGCCTAAATAACTACGTTGATCTTTTAGAAGAGCTTTCTACAGGAGCATCCATCCATGTAGAAGGACTTTTGGTAGAAAGCCCACCTGGGCATAAACAAAAATGGGAAATACACGCCAAACTTGTCAAACTGTTAGGAACATGCCCAGCTGAAAACTATCCCCTACAAAAAAAACGACACTCTTTTGAATTTCTTAGAACTCTAGCTCACCTAAGACCTAGAACAAACACGCAAGGTGCAGTCCTAAGAATACGGAATGCGCTAGCATTTGCAACGCACTTATTTTTTCAACAAAGAGGCTTTTTATACATTCAAACACCTATTCTCACAGCCTCTGATTGTGAAGGAGCGGGCGCTCAATTTTTAGCAACAACTTTAGACCTAAAAACCCCCCCTAAACTTCCTAATGGAGATATTGACTTTTCTAAAGACTTTTTCAGCAAACCAGCTTACCTAACGGTGTCTGGACAGCTAAATGCAGAAACACTTGCTTGTGCTCTTTCAGACGTCTACACATTCGGCCCCACCTTTAGAGCAGAAAACTCAAACACCTCGCGTCATTTAGCCGAGTTTTGGATGATTGAACCTGAAATGGCTTTTGCTGATCTAGCCGATGATAGGGAATGCGCTGAAGCTTATCTAAAATTTGTGATTAAGCACGTACTAGAAAACTGCAATGAGGATCTTGAATTCTTTGAATCGTTTGTTGAAAAAGGCCTCATACAACGATTGAAATTAGTAGCTGAAGAATCATTTGCGCATTTAACCTATACTGAAGCCGTAGATATCCTGAAAAAATCCGGAAAAACTTTTGAATTCCCCTACTCATGGGGATCTGATTTACAATCAGAACATGAAAGATATTTAGCCGAAGAACACTGTAAAAAGCCTGTGATTTTAACTGACTACCCCAAGGAGATTAAAGCCTTCTACATGAGAGGTAATGATGATGGAAAAACCGTTGCAGCAATGGATGTTCTAGTTCCTAAAATTGGAGAACTTATCGGTGGATCACAAAGAGAAGAAAGACTCGACTTGCTGAAAGAAAAAATATCAGCTTTTGGATTAAATCCTGAAGACTACTGGTGGTATCTACAGCTAAGAGAATATGGGTCTGTTCCTCACGCGGGCTTTGGAGCTGGCTTTGAGCGCCTCATCCAGTTTACAACAGGCATGGAAAATATACGAGATGTCATTCCATTTCCGAGATATCCAGGCCACGCTGAATTCTAAAAATAGCTCAAGTAGCTTTCCTACTTGAGCTAAATACTCATTAAAAAAAATCAAAAAATCATCGCAAAATACTTTCCTATTTATTGAGCTTTATGTCATAAGATGAGATTCCTCGTTTATAAAAAAGGACAAAAACCTCCCGTGAAGCCCCTCACCATAAATCTCATCTCTTGTTCTATGTTTCTATGCTCTTCGGTTTTTTCAGACACAGCGCCAGAAATGGCTCCCCCTGGAAAAAAACCATACCCTTATGGGGCCTCAAAACCGGCCATATCCTCAAAAGAAAAAGCACCACAAGAGCCGCCTAGCGAATTCGATACTTTCCCTAACGATTCTTCAAGCTTTCGCTTTAGCGCAACACATAGAGAAGCTAATGGAATAGGATACGATCAAGGATATACTTCTTTAGATGGATTTTTTGCATTTAGCTCTATCGGTAGCTGGCATCCTTTTTTTGATTTTAGAGCGCATTTATTTAATGACGGAAGACCTGCTGCGAATGTAGGATTTGGACTGCGCTTTTTGCCAAAAACATTACCAGCTGTGTTTGGAATTAACGGATTTTTTGATATAAAAAACACTAAACACTCTACATTTGAGCAGTCAGGGATTGGCATTGAAATCCTAGGCACCAAATGGTTTATGCGTGCGAACGGATACATTCCGATATTTAACAAAAACCACCTTTATTCGATTCGATTTTCTGAATTTAAAAATCACTATGCTTTTTTTGAATCTAATAGAGAACTTGCCTTCAAAGGATTTGATATATCTGTAGGTAGAACTCTTGCCAAAAAAAAGTTATGGGACCTATCTTCTTCACTAGGTGGATACATGTTCTTTGCCGACTATCATAAACAAGCAAAAGGTGGTCTTGTTAAATTTAAATCAAATATCTCTCTTTTTTCCTTAGAAACTCAAGTGTCCTACGACTCGTATTTCAAAGGGATTGGACAAATTCAAGCTGCACTTAATATTCCATTTGGCAAACAGGTCAGAACAAAAACAAAAGGGATGACAAGATCTCAGACAAATGCTTTAGCCAATAGAATTACTGAGGAAGTAGATCGTTTTGAAATGATTGTGTCAGACACACACAAAAAAAAATCGATAGGAAGAGATCCTAGAACGGGTCATCCTATGTATATTGTTTTTGTAAATAACATGAAAGAAAATGGCAACGGAACTTTCCAATCTCCTTATAACTCCTTAAAAAAGGCAGAAAGTCATTCTTCTGCAGGGAATATGATTTACGTGTTTGGTGGAGAAGGAATATCTACCCTTATGGACAAAGGAATCGTACTTAAAGATCTTCAGTGGCTTCAAGGCGCAAATAATTCATTTGCCCTACAGAGTGCATTTGGTCTTTGCGGAGTGCCTGTACAATCTCATAAACGACCTAGCATTAACAATCCAGACGGCCCTTCTATTGCCTTAGCGAATCAAAACATTGTGAATGGTTTTGATTTACGCTCGGGTGGACCCAATATTTTAGGGGTAAACATTCAAGATTTCACAGTAAAACACTGTGATTTTATTATTAGCTCCCTAGAAGACATCTCTTTATACGCAGCAGGAGGAAAAGTAAGTGTTACACATAATAAATCTTACTCTGCAAAAGGAATTGATTTACACACAGCAAAAGACATTCATTTAGTCATAGAAAACAATACTTTTTCTAATAAAACGGCTAGCCTCACCATTGATATCGGAGGGGATTCTATCGGAAAAGTGTACATTCAAAAGTCTAATCAATTTCTAAAAGGGGAAATCGGTTCTTTGATTGTTACAAGTGGAACATCTCAGGTAGATATAAAAATCGCAGGAAACACTTTTGAATCAACAGCCGACAATTCCATTTATAGCATGAAAGTAAACTCAAAAGCAGACTCAACGGCAACAGTATTAGTAGAAGATAATTTATTCAGCTCCCCGACTCCTTCACTGGCTTTACAAGCTACTCTTTTAGCAAAAGCAAAATGGATTGTCTTAAATAATACTGGACACTACACCAAAACCTCAGGTGAAGTTTATCCCTTTTCATTTAGTACAGACAGCCTTGGATACGCGACTCTTACTCTGAAAAACAACTACGCTAATAGCGAAGGATACATACTTAGTAATGATAGCCTTTCTGCCAAGTTCGAAGTTATTTCTCCAATCCCATCAGTAGTAGGGATTGAAAACGTCAATACAGGAACAGTCACAACAACAGGACTCATCACTTATATACCGCCAGGTCCCTCTACCCCATAAAACGCTAAATACAAAGTCAATTTCAATGTAAAATTTTTTAAAAGAGGTATCGAATTGACTTTTAACCAGTCGATACCTTACCCTTCGGGTACGCAAATAGAACAAAAAAGGCGATCGGATCCCCGTGCAACAAATAATTTACCCAAAAGAGCTCCACAAGCTCGAAATTCAACAGATAGATAAAGATGCTCTTTATGTACTCGAAAAACTAACCGCAGCTGGGCATATCGCTTATTTAGTAGGCGGAGGAGTTCGAGATCTTCTATTGCAACAAAAACCTAAAGATTATGACATCTCCACTTCGGCAGAGCCAGAAGTAATAAGAAAACTTTTTAGAAATTGCATACTCATAGGGAAAAGATTTAGACTAGCGCACATCCGTTTTGGACGTAAAATAATTGAAGTATCTACTTTTCGCTCTGGAGACACTGAAAATGATGCATTAATTCTTCGAGACAATGAGTGGGGATCCCCAGAAGAAGATGTTTTAAGAAGAGATTTCACGATTAACGGTCTTTTTTATGATGCTGCTAAAGAAACGGTCATCGACTACGTTGGGGGATTTCAAGACCTAGAAAAAAGATGCTTACGAACTATAGGGCAACCCTTTATTCGATTTAGACAAGATCCTGTTCGAATGTTGCGGCTATTAAAATTTAAAGCTCGTTTTGGTTTTGTCATTGAACCAACAGCAATGACAGCGCTTATCGAATCAAAACAAGAGATCTTAAAAAGTTCTTCAGCAAGAGTCCTCGAAGAAGTTCTTCGTATGTTAGAATCCTCTGCAGCAGAAGCATTTTTTCGTCTTTTGATCGATTTTGGATTTCTTTCTCTTATACTTCCTGCTTTAGCTTCTTTTATGGAGCTTCCAGAAGGCAATGAAATTTTCAAATTCCTAACGCTCGTCGATAACCTAGTTCAAGAACAAAAAGAGCTCGACAGGGCCATTCCTCTTTCCTGCTTACTGTTTCCTCTTTTTCAAAAAAGAATTGAGAAAATATTTAGCGGTAGAGAAAAACCGCCTCATCTAGGAGAAATCCAAAATGAAGCCTTCTCTTTATTTGAAGAGTCTTTCGATTCTTTCTTTAGAATCCCTAAAAGATTAAAAGTTTCTGTTATCTCTATTTTAGTGACTCAATTTCGCTTAACACCGTTTGATAAAAAGAAACCAAGATCATTCCGTGTGCCAAATGACCAAGACTTTCCCTCTTCTCTTCTTTTTTTAGAGATAAGAACGCAAATCGACCCTAGTTTAGAAAAAATCACTAAAGAATGGCTAAAAGTAGCGCAAAATCCTACAGAAACGCCTCCACCTAAAGCAAAAAGAAGAAGAAAACGCGTTAGAAAACCTCCTTCTGCCGAAAAACCTTATGAAAATAGTTAATCTTAAAACACAGATTCCTATTTTCTACGTTGGAAAAGATCTTTCAGAAGGCCCACTCCCAGCTGTTTTTTACTTTGCTCTTTCTGCTGAAGAAAGCCTGGTTATTGCGCCTTACAACAGCCCAGCTACTAATTTACAGCAAGCAAATATAAGAGTCTTTTCAGTTGACCTGCCCTTTCACGGAAAAGATCTCCCTGCTACAGAAGCTTTAGGTTACTGGGCTCAAAACATACAAGAAGGAACTGATTTTTTAGGGAATTTTTTAAACGACCTAGAAAACTCAGTAACAGACCTTATTCATTCTGGGCTAATCGACTTAAAAAACGTAGCCGCGGCAGGTCTTTCTAGAGGTTGTTTTATCGCTACCCATCTAGCTGCCAGGATTCCTACTATTACCCACCTACTTGCATTTGCACCGCTTACACACATGGAAAATATTAAAGAATTCGAGCTTCTCAAAAACTCTATTTTTATAGAAAAACATAAACTCTGTCATATAGAACAAGCTCTAATTCACAAAAATATCAAAACCTATATTGGAGGACGCGATACGAGGGTAAATACAGACCTTTGTTATAAATGGATTCGCTCTCTTATAGAAAAAGCATACGAGCACAAAATCAAATCCCCTCATATTGAGCTCGTTCTTAAACCCTCTATAGGACACCAAGGCCATGGCACCTCAAAAGAAAGTTTTGAAGAGGGATCTCTATGGCTTATCAACAAATTGAGCTCTAATGCGTAAAAAAGATCTCTTTATCTTTGCAGGAGAACCTAGTGGAGATTTACATGGAGAAGCTCTTCTTAAAAACCTCTATCAATTAGACCCTACATTAAAAGTATTTGGTGTCGCTGGTCCAAAAATGCGGCAAATAGGCCTTGATACAATTCTACCTATGGAAGAGTTTCAAGTAATGGGTTTTGTTGCTGTTTTTTTTGCTCTACCTAAAATAGTGCGCCACTTATTTTTTCTAGTCAAAGAGATCCTTAAAGAAAACCCAGAAACAGTAGTCTGTATCGATTATCCTGGCTTTTGTTTACGTCTAGAACGAAGTCTTCGAAAAAAGGGCTTTAAAGGCCGAATTATTCACTATATTTCTCCTACAATTTGGGCTCACGGAAAAAAAAGAAAAGCCCTTTTAGAAAAAAATGTCGACCTACTCCTCTCCATTCTACCTTTTGAAAAAAACCACTTTAATTCCAATTTCCCTGTAGAATATGTGGGGCATCCCCTTATCGAAAGAATCGCTGAATATACATACAAACCGTTTTTATCTAATCAAAACCAAAAAATCATCAGCCTATTTCCTGGAAGTCGTAAAAAAGAAATAGAACTTAACTTCCCTTTGCAGATAAAAGTTCTAAAAAAACTTCTCTATAGAGATTCTAATTTTGTTGGAGCAATTTCTATTTCTCAACCAACATTCATCCCATTACTAAAAACAATCTTAGAACAGGAACAAATTTCGTTAGAACGTATCTTATTTATTCCTATAGAAAATGCTTATGAACTGATGGCCCATACCTTTTTAGCAATTGCAAAATCTGGCACAATTACCTTAGAACTTGCACTTCACAAAGTTCCAACCGTTGTTGTCTATAAAATTTCCCCTTGCGACCTTTTTATAGCTAAAAATATTTTAAGAATAAATCTTCCTTTCTACTGCATAGTAAATATTATTGCGCAAAAAGAAATTTTTAAAGAGTTGATTGGGCCTTTTGCTACAGAAAACAACCTCTATAAAGAAGCCCTAAACCTAATAAATGACCCATCTTATTACTCGATGAAAAAAAAACTGTGCGAAGAGGTAGAGACCCTGTTAGGGACTTCCAAAGCAAGCATAAAAGCAGCCAATCTTATCCTTGAAAGTAAAAAACAATAGAGAAATAAGAAAATAAGACGTACACTGCTTCTTCTATACTCGCTTTTTACTAGGAATGTCCATGGAATTAAAAATTTATACAGAACAAATGAAAGAAGGGAAAACTGAATCTTTTTCAGGAAAAGTTGCAACAGCCGCCTTCCTTGCCAAAGAACCAGAACTGACTTTTGCCGATGAGCTAAACTTATCAGGGGAAGCCTACTTAGCCGGTGATCACCTAATTATAAAATTACAAGCCGATGTCTCTGCTTGGATTCCTTGCGCTATCTGTAACGAACCAACAGAAACTCTTTTAACTTTAAAAGACTTCTATCATGCAGAGCCTCTAGAAAATATTTCCTCAGGCATCTTTGATTTTTCTTCAGTTTTACGTGATGATCTTCTCCTTGCGATCCCTCAATTTACTGAATGTCAAGGAAACTGCCCTGCAAGAGAATCCATAAAAAAATACCTAAAAAAGCCAACACCAACATCTTCATCTCATAACGCACAGTTCCCCTTCTCTGATCTTTCTTAAGTATAAGGGAGAGGACCTTACCCCCTCCCTTTTTTCATTTTTATTATAAAATCCTCTTCTTATTATCGAAACTCTTTAAGTTTCAATTAACTCGAAAAAGAAAATAGAAATAAAAAACACCTATTTCCCTCTAAAAACCCGGCACCAACCTTCCAATTTTCATGACAAAAGTTTATAGTTAAATTTATAACAAGCTACCAGAGAGGTGACGATGAGTATCAACCCAATTGCAAAAAAAACAGAAGAAACAAATCCAATTAAATTAAGTAATACTGTAGTGAATCAAACAAAATTAATAGCCGAAAAGCAACTTTTTCCACTAAAAGGATTACCAAACAAATCCTCTAGTCCGCAAGGGCTCGAAGATCACTCTAGACCAGCTAAAACAATAGACTGGAAAAAAACTTAACCTATTGAAAGTGGATTAAAAACTGGAGCGAAATTCGCCACCGTATCTATGATCTACATACCCGCTGCCGAACTGTCCATTGTAATAAAGGCTAAATCCAAGAAGATTTTGTAAAAAAGCACCTGAAAACACGAATCCAGTGGATAACAAACTACGTGTTGGGAAATAACCTGAAACAGTAAATACCTCCTCAAAATCTTTAAAGGATACCTTATAAGTAGATCCTTTAACGCGCATTTCTCTTACCCAAGAAGCCATAGGAGCAATGCTCCACTCCCCACAAGCTGCCTTATAGCACTTAGAAAGACCTAAGCCCAGTTCATTTCTAAGCATCGAATCATAACTTTTTTTAACCTTTAGATTGAAAATTCCAGCACCACTTTCTGTAAAACTGTTTTCATTTTCTAAAATAAAGTCAAAAGAGTTAAAGGGTCTTATGAGCAAACCCAAACAAGATAAATTTATACCAAAATCTAGATGGGATAAAAACTGATTTCCACCATGTTGATTTAGCGCAGTCATTTTTCTATCTGGGAAAAAAAGATTACGACTCTCAGTAAAATGATTCTGACTTCCTAAAAACGACAAATTTCCATAAAAAAGCGATTTCCTATCCAAATAAGATAGATAGATGCCTCCATAGCCACTAGTGGTATGGCACCCGCCTTGATCGGAAGAAAAATCCAAGAAAGAACTCGTATAGGCTCCTAGAAGACCTAAATAAAGAGGGTTATTAAAATGATAATCAGCACCTAAAACAGCCCCTCCCATGTTACCATGGTATCCTCCAGCTTCTTTTGTAGCTTTTTGACTAAACGATTCACCAATACCATCTGCCCAAATACTCCACGATTGTCGGCTTTCTCCTAAACAAACGCTATTATCTAGAATATTTTGTAATCTAGAGGAGAGTGCTTCTCTCAAAGACACTATACTGTTTTGCTGTTGAATAATAGCTGCTTTATACAAAGACGGCTGCATCTTCATTAAAACATCGTTAATCTGGTTTTTATTAGCCGGAACCAAAAAATTTAAGGATTCAAGCAAACTCGAATTCTTTAAGGCAAGTGCTCTATCAAAGACTCTGCCCACGCGCTTAGCTTGAGAAAAAGACGCTATTTTTTCAAGCGAGTCATATTCCCAAAAAACAGTTGCAATTCCCTCTCCATAACTAATCTTGGGGCTTCGCCAAATAGAATCGTTAACAGAAACATCAAAAGCCCCCTCTCGCGATTCCCAAGTTAAAAATGAGAAAGTCTCTCCTGGAAAGATAACCTGAGCTCCCGTGTCAAATTGAATAGAGCTCCCCTTTTCTATGGTTAACTCTCCAAGAACAGTCAACAAAGAACTATCCTTACCATCAACGTGAATCAAAAGGATTGAATCGGATGAGAAAAAAGCATCACCAACGAGTATTTCTCCTAATCTATTGCCAGGAGCTAGGGTGCCCCCATCACAAATAACCTCTCCGGTAACAACTAGTTCACCTGATAAAGTGCCGTTGACCAATACATCTGCATTGGCAAAAGAACCGAGCCCGCAACCTTCTAAAGATGATCCAGCTTGAATATTGATAAAACCGAAATTATTTGCGTAAAGTGAAGCCCCCTCACTTAGACAAAGAGTGCCACCTTCTACTAACGTATTGCCGGAAAAAAAGTGTAATCCTTCTAAAATTAGTTTATTAGTATTACTTAAATCTACAATTTCTAAGCCTGATTGCCCATTTAAAGACCCTCGTATCTTAAAGGTCATGTCCCTTACATCTTGAAAAGAAACCTTTTGTATAACAAGTTCCCCTTCACCTTGAATGTGAAGGCTATTTTCGGTAGAATCCCCCGAAAAGATTTGCATATGAGGAATGGTACATATAGCACCTTTATTAAGAGATACAGTACTCTGATTTTTAGCAGAAAAAATTTGATCAGAAGAAGCTGTACTATCGCCTCTAACACGCAAAACGCCACCCTCTAAAAAAATAGCAGGATCCCCTAAACTATCGAATGAAAAAATTTCTAAAGAACCAGTATCTCGTAAAAAAACATTCTGAATTTTAGAATTTTGTCCCCATAAAGCAAGAGAGCCTCCTTCTAGAGAAAGATCTAACCCTTCTAAGTCCCCATAGAGATCAACCGAACCACTTTCCACTTTAAGAGTTCCTGATCCCTTCATATTTCCAATACCAAAATATGTAGAGTCTTCGGGTAACCTAAAGCACAAAACTCCATCCGCAAATTTTGTAGTATTTTCTATAGGGAAAGAACTTGGATGTAAAATATCTAAAGAAACCTGGTCTATTACAGTTCCCTTCCCCCAAAAATTAGAGCCAGACAAAGCGATAGAACCGTGAGTTCCTGGGCCCTTAAAAGTAAGTTCACAATTTGCTGAAAGATCGCGACCCCAAGCAAAAACCACGTCTGTAATTGTATTTAGAAGATGAATTGATGGACTAGCTAATGTGCTCAAAAGTTCAATTTGAGAGCTCCACTGCAAAGTAATTGGCCCTGTATGTTTTTGCCCTTCCAAGCTATTGCATACAAAACCAAGGTTTGCTCCGTATAAAGTCACCTTAAAATCATTTTGGATAGCTGGCTCTTCAAAAACAATCCCAGCTCCTGAATGAACTTCTATATTTATGTTTTTAAATAGAACATCAGAAGCAACTCTTGTTGTTCCTTTGATTACACTAAGATAATGTGGATATATGCCATCTTCGAATACTCCTCCGATCATTTCAGGAGGCCTTACAATACCTTGAATTGATCGCAAAGCACCGCCGGTATCGGATTGAATATAAGAATCTTGATCTAGCTCACGTAATGAGCTAGATACAGTCATGTCTTCTGTAATAAGATATGCTTTGGTATATGCGTTCAAACTAAAGCAACTCGTAAGAGCAAAACACAAAGAATAAAACCTAACCACGAAAAACCCCTGTTATTTTTTAAGCACTAAAATCCAAAACGGAGCTCTCCGCCATAGCTATGATCACTATAACCTCCAGTAAATTCTCCGTTATAGTGCAGTGTAAAGCTTAAAAAATCATTCAACATAGAGCCTGTCAAACTCACCCCTGGGGAAATCAGATTTCTAGTCGGTAAATAACCGGTCACATCAAATGGAACATCTGTTCCAACAAACTCAACTTGATACTTAGATCCTTTTATACGTACTTCTCTCACCCAAGAAATCTTAGGAGATACTGTCCAAGTTGTCGAAAAAACACAAAAACACCCTGTTACATTTAATCCTAATTCGTTACGCAGCATAATTGCTCTACTTTTATCAACTGATAAATTAAAAGCATGAGCTCCAGTTTCTGTAAACGCATTTTCTTGGCCCGTAATATAATTAAAGGAATCAAATGGTCTAATCGTAAGACCTTTCCAGCCTAAATTTAATCCTGTATCTATATGTGAAAGAAGAAGTTTTCCTCCGTGAGTATTACTTGCGGTTAAGCTACCGTCTGGTAAAAACAGATGTCGATACTCGTTAAAACCGCTCCAACTTTCAATACAAGAAGCATTTCCATAAAACATTTCGCCGAGAGCGGATGCATAGACCCCTGCGTAGCCACTTTTAATTCGTCCTTTACCTTGATCTTGAGAAAAATGCAAATCGGCTCTAGTATACCCTCCTAAAACTCCCACATAAAATCGCTCACAAAACCGATAATCTATCCCACTCACAAAGCCGCCCATATTTTCATGATACGCAACCTGAGGACTGCTGGCATACTCTAAGGATCCCTGGCTAAGAGAATCTCCTAATCCATCGATCCAAATATGAAACGGATTTGTTTCTATCTGGCAGGGACTTTGCTGTTGTTTAGAATCATCTCCACCTATTTTAGAACAATAGGTAGTGTCTAATACTTTTTGCATCCGAAACGTCAAAGAATCTTGTACTTTTACGCTGCTGTTTTGCTGTATAAGAGTAGCTGCTTTAAACAAAGAGGGCTGCATCTGATTTAAATCGAATACAATTTCTCCTGCTGTTGCGGGAATTAAAAAACCTAAAGCCGATAAAAACTGCACCTCATTTTTTACTACAAGACGATCAATAGCTTGAGCTACTTTATGAGCATTTCCTTTTTTTGCGATAGCTGAAAGTTTATTGTAGTCCCAAGTTACAGTAGCATAATCTTCCTCGTAATTGACTTTACCCGTTAACCATAAAGAAGGAACCTCTACTGTAGCAAACTCCCCATTAAGAGTATCCCAAGATAAAAAGGTATCTACGGTACCTCTTTCAATAAACTGAGGAGCCACATCAAAACTAAGAATGCTGCTTGGGTCAATCACTAAAGAATCTATGACATTAAAAATAGAAGTCCCTGTCGGATCAACATAAATATCTAAATTAGAATAGGGCCCAAAATTAGCATTTCCCACCATAATTTCGCCTATAGAATTGCCTGGATAGATGACGGCCAAATTCCCAAGTTCTCCAAAACAACTAACTGTACCAAAAACAATACCTTCACCTTTAAAAGTTCCCTGTACAGAAATATCTGCATCAATATAAACCGTTGGACTTTCACCTTGCAACACAGCCCCTTTTGCAACTGCTATGTTACCGGGATCATATTTATACAAAATAGTATCAGCTTTTAGTAGCAAGGTTCCACCATTGATAAAAGTATCGCCGGTATAGGTATTTAAACCAGATAACGCCAAAGTATTTGTGCCATTTATATCTAGCAAAGTTAATCCCGAAGATCCGGTTAAGACACCATTTAAAGTGCAAATAGTATTTTGCACATCTCCAAAAATAAAACTTCCAATAACATGCGATCCGCTACCTTCTAAAAAAAGACTTCCAGAGGTATTCGAATCTAAAAACAGATTAAGGGAAGGAATCAGAAAAGTCTTACCACTATCGACGGTGATGGTACTGCCGGTGTTATTCAAAGTACAAATTTGCTGTCTCCTTAAAGCAACATTGCCTGTTACATGTAAAGAACCTCCAGAAAACGTAAGATCAGCAGGGCCTAAGTTAGTAAAAGAGGCAATCTCTAAGCTACCACCCGTTCCTAAAACAACCTTAGATAAAATGTTTTCTCCAGATAAATTTAAAGATCCATTTTGTATATTAGCTTCGATTCCACGTAGATTCCCTGAAATAGCTAAAGTGCCACTTTTTATAAATAAAGTACCTTCACCTGCCATGTAGAGGGAAGAATTAAAAACATCACCTGCAGGCAAATTGAAAACTAAACTTCCCTGCTTATATAAAACAGTACCGGTAGTAGGAAAGGAACCTGAGGAAAGAACAATCAATTCCAATTGATCAATTATACTACCACCTGACCAGGAATTATTTCCGGACAAAACAATAGATCCGTCTACTGCAGACTCACCGCTAAACGAAACTGGGTTTCCTATATTAAAATCCTGAATATTGCCTGTTAATTTTAACTGTGGAGATTGATACGCCGAGCTACTTAGTCGAATTTGCGAGTCGTAGAAAACATTCACATCTCCAGAATACGTTTGTGTTTTAGCAAACTCTTTGCAAAAATTAAAATCTATAATCCCACCATAAAGACCTAGGTTAAACTCACTCCCATTCCCTAGCCCCTGAAAAATCAAAGAAGCGTTCCCGCTGATATCAGCATTTACATGATTTAAAATAACATCTGGAGTAAGCGTTGTTTGGCCTCCACCAACCTCTAGATAACCCAAAAGAGGATCAACAGATGAAACAGTATTGATTGTTCGTGAGCTACCTTGTGTACTTGATTCGATGGTTAGGTCTGTAAAAATAGTTGGAAGGGGCTTTTCAAGGTAAATAGATTCAGCTGTATTCTTGATAGAAATAGGAGGTGTTGTCAACTCGCTTTCAATTGTTTGAATAGCAGAACGAAGAGTTCCCGGATTGGTTATAGACTCTATTTGTCCTTCGCGATCTCTTACAACTACAAGAGGCTCATCTCCTGGATTTGTTACATAGGTAATAGAATGTGCCATCTGTACGTTAACACTTAAACAAGCTAACGCAGCAACCCAAAACGAAACCTTTATAGAACCCATGAAAAACCTCCAAATAGAAACAAGTGCTTTAAAAAAAACCGAGATTAGCAAAAAAAGAAATAAGACCAAAAGAAAAATGTGCGACCAAACGCACATTTTTTAAGACAATTAACTTATGCGAGCAATCGAAAGACTGCGTCTTTAATATTATTTTTAAAATCAGGCAATAAAAAAGCACCTGAAACAACAGGATGTCCCAAGTCTTCATTTAAAATAGTGTGAACTAAAGATAACATCTCCGAAAGATCGGAAAAAACGGCCCCTAAACCATGTTTTCGAACAAAATGCAAATTAAACGTCTCCCAGCGTAAATATCTAGCAGAAGAAGAATTTGTGTTATCAAGAAGAAGTTTCCTTCCCAAATAAATAGCTTCATTTACAGAACAAGAACCCGTCTTAGTAATAATAAGCCTAGAAGCAGCCATAATCTCAATTAACTCAGAGGTAAATTTACGAAGATGAAAAACTAAACCAGTAACAGTCTTGATAGTAGTAAAACTCCTTTCCTCTTTTTGAATGTTCGCTCCCTGCTGGACAAACCACCTCACCAAAACCTTCAAAACTTGTTCGTTTTTACCAACACAAATATTAAACTCTAACGGCTCTAAAAAATCAGTGTTACTTAACTCTGCTAACGCTTTAGTATACTGAATCAACTTTCTATTCCCTGAGGCCCCTAAAATCAAAGTAATCGCCTGTCTTCCTGGAGACATTCCATGCTTAAGCTTCAATAGCAAAATTTCATCCAAAGAATATTTCTTCTGACAACCTAATCTCACAGGAAATCCACTTACAAACATTTTAGAAAGTGGAAAAGGAGATCTAAGAAGCCCTCGTTTCTTTAAATCTAAGTCATCATAAGGGAAGGCAAAAGCTATTTTATCATTTTCTTTAAACTGAGCCTTATTCATTCCGACAAAAAAGGTAGATGTATCTAAATCAGTTGGTAAAATTAAAAAAGGGATCTCTTTTTTTTGTAAGGCTTTTGCAATTCCTCCATTAAAATAAGGAACTGTTGAGATAACAAGATCATATGGTGTTTTGGTTTCTGACAAATAGGTTTCAAAATGTCTATGAATTCTTTCTTGATTTGCCTGCATGTATTTATTACCTAAATTAACAAAAATCACATTTGCCAATCTATGATAGCCCTTACGCAACATAAAATTATAAAGATCCTCTGCAGTGAACGCGCCAGAAGTAATGGTCTGTAAAAAGTCTAATGAAGAGGTGATTTGTTTTAACACATTTACGACATCTACTTCATATTCTGAAGATAAAATTTCTTTCAAAGACTCTCCAGCCATTTTATGGCCTCCACCTCCTTCACTAATTAAAACGAGAATACGTTTTTTGGGGGTTTTCACAGGAAAAAGCCTATCTACTTCTTCCTCAATAGCTAACTTCATTAAAATCCCCTATCTACATTTTAATATTGTGATAAACCGCATCGACATCATCAAGAGCTTCTAGCCACTCAATTAATGCCTCATTCGCTTGAGTGGTCTCTAAATCACACTCAACATACACTTTTGGAATCATTTCTAAAGCAAACTCGTCAACAACAGCACCAGATGCAACCAGCTTTTCTTTGACTTGGTATAAAAGATCTGGGGGCGTCATGACTGTATAGTCCTCTTCATTTACAATAAAATCCTCTGCTCCAGCATCAGAAGCCACCATAAAAAAAAGATCTTCTTCGCCTGACTTTTTACAAAGACGAATGACTCCTTTTTGATCAAAATTAAATAAAACAGCACCTGGACTTGCAATAGTACCACCTCGTTTATTAGTAGCTATTTTCATATCCGATGAAACTCTATTTTTATTATCTGACATAATTTCCACAACAAGACCAACTCCACCATGACCATACAACTCATAAGTCATTTCAAAAAAATCTGCCTGATCTGCGGAAGATGCTTTTTTTATATTTCTTTCAATGTTGTCATTTGGAAGGTTAATCTCTTTAGCTTTTTGAATTGCCAATTTTAACTTTGCATTTGTTTTAGCATCAGAACCGCCCTGCTTTACAGCGCTAATAATTTCTTTCGTAACCCTAGAAAACAGCTTACCTTTTTTTGCATCCGATCTTTCTTTTCTGTGTTTAATATTCGCCCATTTACTATGCCCTGCCATGAGAGATTTCCTTTCCTATAAATATTTTTGCATAAAAATTTTACACCTGCACTTGCCATTTTCTTTAGTAAAGCACTTATGTGCCCCAAAAGTAGTAAAACCAAGTCTTTCATAAAGATGCTTCGCAGGATTTCCATCATAAACTTCCAAATGCAAGATTTCAATTTGAAAAGTATTTTTAGCTAAAATCATCATTTCTTCAATTAGCGCGCGCCCAACACCTTGCCCTCTTCTATCTTCAGATACTATAATAGAAAACAAACAAGTATGCGCTAATTTTTGATACGCCTGTAAATACATCACAATCATCCCACATGGCTCCCCTTCCCAAAGCGAAGTAATCCCCATTCCTTTTTGTCCATATTCTGTCCAAACACGTACAGAATCGTCTATTTCTTTTTCTCCCTCCATAGGAAAATATAAAAGAATATCAGGAGCACTTAGCCATTTTTTCAAAAAAGCTGAATCCCCCTCCTGAAAAAAACGAAAAGATAGCTCTTTAGGACGAGTACTCATTGAAGATCCTCCGGATTTTCAGTTAGTTCCGAAATCAAGCAAGTTCTAGGCTGATATAAGCCACCTACCTTTACATAGTTTTCTTGCTTAGCAAAAGGATGAAAATCAAATTTTTCTAGAAGAGCAATCAGTGGATTATCCCCGAAGACCTCTATATGGATGGCATCTAATTTAAAATATGTTTTCGCTAGATGCTTTGTATTTTTCAGTAAAGACGATCCAATCCCCTTGCCCCAATACTTCGGATCGACGCAGAGTTTAAAAGGAGCGTGGTGACTAATTTTTTTATAGGGCATTAAAAACAAAATAGACATAGCACACGGCACATGATTAATCGTAGCTGTTAAACCTGCCTGATAACGACAAAACAACATCCAAGTAGCCACAGCTGCATCTATTTCGGCTGGAGTACTCATCGGAAACCACTTACTTACAGCTTCCTGCGTCAGCCACTCTTTTAAGTAAGCAGCATCCATGGGTCTTGAATAACGAATATCAATCTCAGGCTCTACGCTCATGAAAGTTCCTTTAAATAAGCATTAACAAAAGGATCTAGATCACCATCTAATACAGCAGATGCATTACCTACTTCGAACTTCGTTCTAGCATCTTTAACTAAAGTATAAGGGTGTAGGACGTAGCTTCGAATTTGACTACCCCAAGCAATCTCCTTCTTTTCTCCACCAATGCTATCCATTTTATTTCGTCTTTCTTCTTTTTCTTTCTCGTATAACTTAGCTCGAAGCATTTTAAAACAAGTTTCCTTGTTTTGTAGTTGGCTTCTTTCCCCTTGACAAGACACGGTAATTCCTGTCGATAAATGGGTTAAACGCACAGCAGAGTCTGTCGTATTCACGTGCTGACCACCAGCTCCAGAAGAGCGATAAGTATCAACTCGAATTTCCTCAGGTTTAATATCAATTTTAATATCATCATCTACTTCAGGAGTTACATCAACAGAAGCAAAGCTTGTATGACGTTTAGCATTACTATCAAAAGGAGAAATTCTCACAAGGCGATGAACCCCTTTCTCTGCTTTAGAGTATCCATAGGAAAAACTACCTACAATTTTCATCGTCACACTTTTGATACCCGCCACATCTCCATCCACAGCATCTAAAACTTCAAACTTCCAGCCTCTTTTAGCGATCCATCTTTGATACATACGACAAAGCATAAGAGCCCAGTCGCAAGCTTCAGTCCCTCCTGCGCCGGCATTAATACTCAAATAACAATTTTTTGCATCCATTTCTCCTGAAAGCATCCTACGGACTTCAAGATCGGCTAAAATACCATCAATTCGATGTAATTCTTTTCTTAAATCATCTATCATTTCTTGATCATTTATCGCAAGAGCATCTGAAAAGATAGATTTTACATCTGAAAATCGTTGCTTTACTTCGTGACAAGGAACTGTCCAAGCTTTTAACTCTTGGCTTTTTTCTATCACTTTTTTAGCTGCAATCTGATCATCCCAAAAATCATCCGATTGCATTTTTGCTTCTAGGGCAGCTACATCTGCTTCTTTAGAAGCGAGGTCAAAGATACCTCGTCATATGAACAATTCGACTCTCGATGTCTTGCGCTAACACTTCTATATTTTGTTCCATAAAATCCTCTGAGTTTGTCTATCTAGCCCAAAAGCATTCCTCAAAAAAGAAAAAAAGTCAAACCCCACATAAAACTTTAAAAGATTCACCTTGAGAAACTAAAGATTGTTTTCGAGAATTTTCTCTTTAATAAATAACTTCCAACGTTTTTCCCAAACAGATAAAGCTTTTTCTTTTTCTAAACAGCCCATACCACTATATTTAAGTGAATTTAAACAAAGCTGTTTAACTGATTTAAAATCAAGATCCCAAGCAATAACAGCTTCCCAGATATCGGGGGTCATCCCATTATAGCCAAACAAACCAGGATCATCTGAGCTAAGAACACACGGAACTCCTGCTTTTAAATAACCAGCCGCAGGATGTATCCTCAAATCTGAAACATAACCTAAAACCTGATTACTCACAGGGCAGACCTCAATACAGATATCTTCACTGATTATTTTGTCTAACAAATAGGGAAAAAGAAACAAATTAAACGCATGCCCTATTCTCTTTGAGTGTAATAAGACCGCATCATAAAGGTTATTATTCGTTGAAAGCAAAGACTCTCCTGCATGGAAATAACAAGGAAGATCTACACCGTACTTAGTTTCAAACATCCCCTTATGCTGCAAACTTTCAGCATATGCAAAATTAGAAAGTCCAGTATCTTCCTCTCCGACTAAATCATATCCAATCACAAAATCAGGATATAAAGAACGTATTTTATAAGCCTTTTCTATTCGAGACAGTTTCTGATCCAAAGGATCTTTTCTATGTTCGGTATAGATAAGACTAAAATTAAAATCAGGGTACTTTTTTTGTATTACTTTTTTTATTTCGGCAAATAAAGCAATGCTTTCTTCTGGAGACTCAACCGCTCCATCCAGGTCATATACAGTATTGTTTAAAGATCTCAACTCCATATACTGGATATTATCTTTTACAAGTTCTTCTAAAGCATGCGTATAATACTTAATAAAACAAGGTTTATAGTGAACAAGTCCGCTAGACTTCATAAAAGCGCCTTCAAACTTCTTCCAAAGGTGGCCATTTTCCAAATCAGAAAGCTCCATCTCAAACATTGAAATCAGAGTTCTGTTAAAATCAGGAATAGACGCCCTCAACTCCTCTATCGGAAAAAAGCCTTTAGGAACATGGTCCTCTTGATAAAAACGAACTGTCCCCTGCAAAAGCGAGCCATCTTCTTGCCAGTAGACGTAACAATTAGGTTCTTTAGTTAATTCTTCAACCATCCACTTAGCCGTTGCAATAGAACCACTATGAACATGCAGCAGAGCGCCCTTGGGCATTTTTTTTAAAAAATGATAGAGTGCATCGCTCTGAATATTTTCTTTTTCCCCAAGAAAATTTATACTAGACGGATGCTTTCCTTGCTTTTGATATTTACTCAAAGCCTGTTTTTTAAGCTCTTCAAAATAACTACTAACCCGAACTTCATCTGATGATAAATGAAGTTGTCTAGCAAATGAGAGGTCCCTGTTTGCAGAAACAAGAGACTCTCTTTCTTTTACGTATAAAGAAAAAGAAGATTCCCCATTTTCACAAGAAAAAAGAAAACCACTAACCGAAATCAACAAAAAAGAAATATATTTTATCATATTTCCGATATACTAGATCAAGTACTTTCAGTCTACTTAGAATTTTTCAAACTTTGAAAATCAAAAACCCAAAAGATGCTTAAGCAGATTTCCTACAAAAAAACTTTCTCTAATACAAGAGTTTTATCCTGATTAAAACTACAGCTCCATTCCCAAGAGCGAGACCGAAGTCTTTCTTTAAAAAAGATCACCTGTCCATCAATATTCTTCGCTATAATTCTATGACCGTGCTCTACTTTAATTTCAAGATCCCCATTAAAAGTTACATCTTCAGCATAAAATTCTGACTCTCCTTCTAAAAGAATTCGAAAAGAGCCTTTCCGATGGATAACTTGCTTCCAAAAGACATTTCCCTGGTCGTAATCAATCCCTTGATTTTGAATAGTTACATTTTTTAAGACACATCGGCCTACTTTTTCTGAGTAACGCAAAACGCCATTTTGATCTACCTCTCCCATTACCCTCTCTGCAACAACATGAAAACTACCTTCTATGTGCAGATTTTCTATATCACACTCTGCTATATGCAAAATAAGCTCACTGCCTAATGAAAGCCTCCCCCCTCGAACCTTCTTGCCAATTAGAGCGTAAAGAGGCCCTAAAGCAGGGTGATAATGCAAGACAAAAGACGGATGGGTAAAGCTCTCAACCTCTTCAGAATTACCTGCTAAAGAAAAGCCGCAATGTTCTTCTAAAAGCTCCCTTGCATTGCTCATAACATCTAAAAAGCAGCCTTCAGGAGTCTCTAAAAAAGAAGATCCAAGCACATACTCTTTCTTTGTAGCTGAAATTGTTTTTCTTCTTTTATTAAAGATAATATAAGCATCAAGATGCATATTTTCATCTACAGGCAATCGAGTAGAAGAACGGGTTTGAAAGCAATCTGCAATATTTTGCATGGTCGATTCTAATCTTGCAACCTCTGCTTCTTTTTTTTCTTTAAAACAATCATAAAACGTAATCTTCTTTAAATTCACTAACATCCCTGGAATAGGACACTTATCTAAGGCTTGCTCTACAGATTGCAAATTTACAAAAAGAAGGTTTGTGTTAGACGGAAATTTAGAATATTTTAATCCTGGAACTGCTGGTTCATCTTGTATGTTATAGGTAGTAAAATCCGAGTATTCTATGTTCGTTAAGGCATAAGAAAAACCCTCTTCGACTTCTTCTTCTACCACAACATTAATCCCTTCGGAAGCGTTGACAAGCCTTTCACAAGAAGCAAAACCAAAACGTTTATCTTCTTTCAGGCCGTATCCGCTAAAAGCTAAAAGACCGTAATCTTCCGAAGAAATAGGATTATTGATCTGCCGAATAATCGATTTAACAGCGCCCTGCTCTCTTAACCAAGAAAAAATCCCCTGATCCCTTGCAAGCTTCCAAATAACTCCATGTCCACCCGGTTTTAGCAAAGGATCCATTGGACCTACAACAATCCAGTTGCCTTCTCTATCTACAACAGGGACAAGTGGCTGCGAAAAAAACGCAAACTTCTCTCTAGGACGAAAAAACCATTTTTCCTGAGCGAAAAGCTTCATAATATTTTCATGATTTTCTTTTTCAGATGTCATCATCGCAACAGGAATAGTAATCTGCTTTCCTTTAACTTTATAATATAAATATTCTCGAACTTGTAGGTCACCAATCAACCTACCTAAAAGAGTATCTCCATTAAAAGAAAGAAACGCAGCAGGCATAGCACTGCCCGTTAAAACATCTTGCAACTTTAATCGATCTGCAGCGCCACCGATAGGGTACATCTCGGAAAGTTCTTCCATTTTCTCAATTGCATAATAGATAGCCTCTTTAAGCTCATCGGAAGGCTTTGAAAAATCTAAACCGCAAGGAGCATGTATTGAGGCCTTCTCTGCTGCAAACCTTCTTTTAGGCTTACAAAGAAACTGTAAAAGCGTAAGTTGGTATCCAATAACTCCACCGATTTCTCGGTAAAAACTTTCTAAAGAAAGCAAAGTCTCTAAGAGTGTTGTTAGATCGCTTCTTTTCAAGTCAGTAGCACCGCAAAACACCTTTTCTTGGCCTATAGCTACAACAGAAAGCAACACAAACCGTTCTTCTAAGGAAAAGTCAGATAAAGACACACTAGACAAAAACAGTTGAACAACTTCTTCTTTTGATAACAATTCTAATTTCTCTAAAACTGTATCAGCTTTTCGTATACACTCTATTAAACCCGAAAGACGCGTTAATTCATCAAGAACGGATGTAGTACAAAAAACCTGGTCTGGAGCTAAAAATGGACTCAAAAGAAAAACCTCTCTTTTTACATTTAATGAGTAAGACATGTAGATTGTCATGAAAAAAAAGTAAAATGCAAGAAAATCAAGAAACATTCCTTCAATCTTTATCTCGAACTCGAATTTTCCTAAAAAAAGTAAAATCCCTCTAACTAAAACGATTTTTTTTGACTATAATATATTGAGCGCGATACAACTTGATATTCGAGGAGGAAAACTCCCTCGATTGTCTATCTAATTTCAAATCAAATGAGATTTGAAGATAGGCCTTGGCAGAATCTTATAAGGAGTAATTCAATGGCAAAAGAACCAGCACAGTCCAAATTCATGCAACCTTTAAAAGTTAGCGAAGAGCTAGCTGCCGTCGTAGGAAAAGGTCCCATGCCTAGAACTGAAGTCACAAAGCAAATTTGGGTTTATATTAAAAAACACAATTGTCAAGACGAACAAAACAAAAGAAACATCATTCCCGATGAAAAACTAGCAAAAGTATTTGGCAGCAAAAAAGCGATCAACATGTTTGAAATGACAAAACTTGTTAGCAAGCACCTCTCTTAAAAAAAATGGGCAGAGTATAAACAAGATATTCTGCCTACCTATTTTCTGGATAATCCTATGACATCAGCGATTTTACTTTCCGGAGGCGTCGGAAAGCGAATGGGGAGCACCACTCCCAAACAATACCTAAAACTACAAAATAAGCCACTTATCATCCACTCTTTAGAAGCGTTACTTACATTTCCAAATTGGCAAGAAATCGTTATTGTATGTGAAAAAGAGTACCAAAAGCTTTTTACAGACTACTCTCACCTCCCCTTGCGATTTGCGCTGCCTGGCAAAGAACGTCAAGACTCTGTTTTTTCTGGCCTAAAAGCTCTTTCCAAACATACTAGGTGGGTTTGTGTACATGATGGAGCTAGACCTCTTTTGCAAAAACAAGATCTAGAAAATGTCATAAAAGCAGGAATGACTTATGAAGCAGCTTCTTTAGCTGTCCCTGTAAAAATGACCATTAAAGAAGCTGATGAAGATCTCTTTGTAAAAAAAACACTAGACAGATCTGTCTTATGGGACATACAAACACCCCAATTTCTTTCTTATGAACTTTTCGTTAAAGGACACCTAAAAGCTCTTGCGGAAAAGACTATTTTAACTGATGATGTTAGCTTAATAGAATCATTGAATCATCCAGTCAAATTAGTAGAAGGCTCTCCATCTAACATTAAAATTACGACACTTGATGATCTACCGTTAGCCAACCTCCTGTTAGAAAAAATCAATTACCATGCATAATTACAAGATGTTATTAGCCTACGACGGCACAAACTATGGAGGATGGCAAAACCAACCTAACTCTGTTTCAATTCAAAGCCTCCTTGAAAAAGCTCTACTCACCTTGCATAAAGAAAAAATTATAGTTACAGGATCCGGGAGAACCGATGCTGGAGTACACGCTCTTGGCCAAGTAGCTCACTTCACACTTCCTGTTGAAGCAAACCTCTATAAACTCAAGCACTCTATAAACGGCCTCATCCCTCAAGATATTAGGGTAGTGAGCATAGAAGAAACCTTCCCTAATTTTCACGCTAGATTTGATGCCACCGGAAAAATATATCATTACCACCTGCACCTAGATAGAGTACTCAATCCATTTACAAGGCTTTATTCTTGGCATGTACCGCAACGCATCACTGTTAGCAACCTAGCAAGGGGGGCTAAAGAATTTATAGGCAAAAAAGATTTTATCGCATTCGCTAACGAAGCGCACAAAGGAGCTGCTGCTAAAAACAGTATACGGACCTTAAAAAGACTTGATGTAATAGAACAATCAGGCGGTATTCGACTTGAATTCGAAGGCGATGGTTTTTTATATAAAATGGTCCGAAACATAACGGGAACACTTGTAGATATTGGAGCTGGCCTCCTCGACACATCTGAAATAGAAGAAATTTTTCTTTCTAAGAACAGAAAAAAAGCAGGGCATACAGCCCCTCCTCAAGGCCTTTTCCTAGTAAAGGTTCATTATCCAGGTGAAAATCAATACTAGAATAAAAAAGGTTCTTTATCTATCCCAAGCAATTCAAGAAAAGAGTGCTTCCAAACCACATTATTTAGCTGCTTTTGCATACTCTCATCTAAACACGATGAAATCACGATTCCCTCAATTCCAGCGTCTACTAACGCTTGCATCCCACGAATCGAATCTTCAAATCCTATAATACGATCAGTTGGCAAAGCATACGTAGACTTAGCCACTAAATACGGATCCGGCGAAGGCTTAGGGGCTTTATAGTCTTCTCTAGTTACCCAATACGGAATTTTTTCTAAAATAGGCAATTGCTCTCTTATTCGATCTATTTGTTTTTTAAAAGAATTCGTAACTACACAAGAAGGAATTTTTAAACTTTCTAATTGAAAAAAAAGCTGTTCAACACCAGGCATCAGCTGAACCGTGCCCAAGTCCAAAAGGTTTTTATAAGCTTCTTTTTTTTCCTCGTATAAAACAGACCAATTAGGCTCTTGCTCGTAAAGAGCTGGAAATTCTCGATATATTTCCTTACGTAACCCCTCTGCACTTGTATGAGCTATCGAACAGTATTTTAAAAAATTCCAAGGCAAAATAAATCCTCTAGACAAACACATATTTTTATATGCTTCAAAATGGAGATGTTCTGTATTCACAAGAAGACCGTCAAAATCAAAAAAAACAAAATTATAATTACTTAATTCAAACATCTGTTCCTCATTAAAGATTAACAACAACATTAAAAACTTTGTTTTTTGACAAAGAGATCGAAATCCTTTATACTACAAAACGCAAATCTAAACTAGGTAGAAAAATGACTCTTAAAAAAATCAGCACTATTTTACTCGCCATTGCTTCTCTTTTTTGTCTAGAAAGATTCTGTCATAAACAAACAGATGGCTTTAAAATTCGTAACCTAAGAATTGCTCCGACTTCTCATCAAACCTCCTTACCAACCGAAAAAGAACTTAAAATAGTAAAAGAAATTCTATCTCAGCCCCTTACCTACATTGGGAGAGGAGGACAATGCTACGCCTTTACCACAAAAGACAATCTACACGTTGTAAAACTTCTTAAATACAACAACAACTACCCTCGCATATGGTTTCGGTTATTTCCCTTTCCTTTTGGGCTAGAATCGTATAGACAAAATAAACTAACTACAAAACAAAAAAAGCTAGCTGGAGAATATAAAAGTTACGAAATCGCTTTTAGCAACCTAAAAGAAGAAACTGGAATTGTTTTTTTTCATTTAGAAAAAACCCCTATAGATCTCGGAACGATCGAAATTCAAGATAAACTACGAATCTGCCACAAGCTCCCCGCAAACAAATATCAATTCTACATCCAAAAAAAAGGAACGCCTCTTTATCCAGGAATAGAAAAAATGCTACAAGAAGGAAATCTATTTTCTGCGAAAAAAGCAATTACCGAATTAGTCTCTTTTTTAGTAAAGCGCTGTGAAAAAAAAATCACAGATGGGGATGATGGAATTTGGCGCAATTTTGCTTTTCAAAACAACCATCCTTTCCAAATAGATATCGGTCAATTTTCTTATAGGGAAACTTTGGCTAATAAGGAAGAATACAAAAAAGATCTTCTTTTCTTTACTAAAGACTTTTACCTATGGCTCTCTAAAACAAGCCCAGAACTAGCGCAACACTTAATTGACTCCATTAATACGGAAACTGATCCCTCTCAATGAAAAAAAAAACATCCCTTTTACTTTCCGTCCTAGTCATTATTAGTTCTATTTTTTTCTATCAAGAGCTTCTGTCTTCAATCGCAAATATAAGATCACCCCACAGAGCTCCTCCCTGTGAATACCCCCTAGAAATAGAAAAATTCCTACAAACACCTCTCAGTTTCATAGGAATGGGATCTCAATGCGTCGCATTTTCAGCAAAAAACACACCCTATGTTCTAAAACTTTGCAAAGCAAATCGTTACCAAATTCCCTCTTTTTTAGAACAACCACCCTTGTCTTTTTTTCTTAAAGACTACGTAGAAAGAAAAAAACGAAGAAAAAAAGAAAAACAAGAGGCTGACTATGCTAGCTATATTCACGCCTACAGTAAAACTCCTAAACAAAGCGGCATTGTTTTTTTGCACCTAGAAAAAACAAACACTCCAGGCGTAGTAATTCAACTAAAAGACCCATTAGGAATATCTCACTATTTAGAAAGAAACGATCTGATATTCTACATCCAAAAAAAAGCAAGACCACTCAAAGAGCACCTAATAAAGTTGCTACAAGAACAAAAAACAGCACAAATTAAAACTTTTTTCTATGAATTACTTGCAATGGTTATAGAAAACACTAAAAGCGGAGTTCTTTTAAAAGACATTAATCCTAAAAAAAATATAGGAGTATCTGAAGAAGGTCTGCCAGTATGGATAGACCCCGGAAGAATTATCCCATCGACACTTAATCTTGAAACTGCTCTAGATATGCTTTCTAAGGAATTTACTCCCTTTCTTGATTCGATAGACAAAACATTAGCGAGCCATTTTTTAGAAGCAGTCACAACTTTAAAAAAACAAAAGGACACCCCCTAAAAAAACTTAACAAAAAAACAACCGACTAAAAAATGACAATAAACTTTTCTAAAGACAGCTACCATAACTCCGTAATTTTTCAATGCTGCTCGCCCTATTACAGGGTAGATGCAAAAGAATTTTCTGAATTCCAACGATTAAATTGCCCCAGCTGCAACACCCCCCTAACAACAGCACCTGAAGAGCAAGAAAAAATCACTAAGATCCAATCTCAACTTAAAAAAATTTTCTGCAAACAAAACGAACTTCCGGAAACAAAAGAACGAGCCCTACTCAAAGAGTTCTCCGTTCAATCCCTGTTACAAGAAATTAATGAATCGGTAGACAGATTTCCTTTTAGAAAAATTTCCGGATTAGAATTCTTAAAAGACGAACCATTAAACACCGCAACGTTTGGAAAATTCGCTTACGCTCTCCCTGGCGAAGGGACAAGTAGTATTATCGAAGAGTTTCTTTTAGAACACAATCAATCTAAAATGGATACTCAAATTATAGAATACGGTGCAGGATCGGCTTTATGGAGCCGTTTTTTTTTAGAGAATGGATTTAAAAGTGTGGCAATTGACTGTAAAAAAACCAAGCCCCTTTATATTCCCAAAAAAAAATGCTACCTAAAAAAGCCCGAACACAAAATTCTTTACGTAGGCCAAAATGAATGTGGACTGCCCAAAGATTGTTCTAATCAACTTTTATTTCTTTGCTGGCCAGAAAACCCCTCTTGCAACTTATACCCCATGTACGCAGGAAGAATCTTAAAAGAATTTAGAGAACGAAATGGTGTTATAAGTATTTATATAGGGATGCCAAAGGGGGGTAATACAGCCGGTCCATCTTTTTTCGATGAGGTAGCTGAACACTGGATTATCAAAAGAGCTAGCCCAGAAGAGAACGCTTTTCAATCCAACTCTCCGAATCCAGAAGATGCATTTTATTTCCTTAAAAAAAGAATGATTTCGGCAAGCACAAAGAAGACAATTTACAGAATTGCAGTAACTATATGGGCAATAGGCATAGGGATTCTAATTATAAAAGCTTTAACAAGCACTCGAAAAAAGCTCTCCTAATTTTTAACATAGTAGAGCTGTCTAGCAACTTGAAGTGCTTTCTATTTCTTTTTCCCTAGTTATTTAACGAATTCAACCATGCTTTTCGATATAAATATAATTTTAACAATATTAAGATGCAAAACTATTTAACCATATCAATTAATATAAGATAAATTCCTGCAATTAATAGAAATAAAAAAATAAATAACTTAAAATGAAAAACTTGTAAAAAAAACAATAAAATTATAAAATATTGCATTCAAACTGGAGCAACCTATGTTTTTTTTATTAGCAAAAACACAAGAAAATTCTATAAAAGGCTTTGACTATTTAACAAAAGAACTCATAACTCCAAAGTTTATAGAAGAAATCGACTGTTTAGAAAAAAACACGATTAATTGTGCTATAGCCGCTATTGCGCTACGCATTATTTTCACGGTGAACGCAGGGATCGCAACAGGAATTGCAACAGCAATTACTGCCTACGTCATCTATAAAATCTGTGAAGTCGCAACAATTCACGATCCAGTAAAAGAAAAAGAGAGTCTTTCCTTTTTCAATAGCTTAATTAAAGATACTTACAAATCAGAGCCCAAACTTCCCTCTAATGAAGCTGATAAGCAAGCAGCCAAACTAATAGCAGAAATTTTAAAAAAAAGCGAATACTGCCCAATGATACAAATCAGTATCAAAGGCATCATATTGAAGACTTCCACCGAATTTCGGCACGCAGCAAACTCTTTTCTTGACGTTTTAGACTCTTCAAAAGAAAAAAAAACCAAACTAGAGGATATATATTATGCAAGACAGAGCGCTCACAAGTTTGTATCTGCTTTACTGGTGGGCTATCTAGCTCTAAAGATCCTTTTGCCTGTAGTTAATAGTATAGTACCACTTTCATTCGGACAATTTGCATCGATCTATATGACTTCTAAAATCATCCCCAGTCTATACAAGAATAAAAAAGAACCCGACATAGATCCAATTACAAAATTTCACATTTACCTTGGGCAAATGTTTAAAGAAGAATATAGCAAGAGACAAGCAAAAACACCCGCATAAAAAACTCTTCATTTCTTTAATTTAATTGAATAAACTATTTTGAATAGTTTCAAATAGTTCAACTAACTCAAAAGAGCATTAACCAAATACAAAAATACACTTCTTCAAATGAGTATAAAAACCAAAAAACCCTCTCTTTGCAAAATAAGTTTGTTAGGAAAGCTATCAGCGCTTTCCTTTCTAAATTTTAATAGGCAATTTTAAAAATAAAATCAAATTAGAAAAAACATCATCTATCATAAATGGCATTTTCAATACGGTCTTGGATTTCTGCAAGAGGTAAAATAATTCGGTCCGCTAAAGGTTCCACAGGATCAGAGTGCATACTAAAAGCCACACCTTCATAAAATTTTTTCGGAAATGCCTTTGATTCTACCTCAAGAAGATTGGGCTTTAGCTTATGCCAGAGTGATCGCTTAATGGATCCTTCTAGCACCTCTGCCAACGAATAATTAGTGACAATATGATCACAAAACTGCAACGTCGCTTCTGCAAGACCTGGATCTTTTAGAATTTCCTCTACCTCATCAATTTCCTCGTCAGTAAAAGGCTTATTCAAAGAACGGTTTCGGCACGATCCTCCAAATAAAGATAAAAGCCGGCTAAGTTGCGGCGAAAACTCCGCAGCAAGAGACACCTGCTCCGATAAAAATTTCCACTTATAACCCCAATTATTTACATCTTCATATAAATACAATTTACACCTAGAACACCACGACTCAACAGCGCTGTTATCACCTGTAGCAAGAAGCCTTTCGGCCGCAAGCTGCATAAAAAAAACATCTTCAGGAGTAAAAAAAGGGCGAACTATAATCGTCAAAGTTCGATCTCCTTCTTTTTTTTTGCTTCGAAAAACATGCGATAGATCTTCGCCTTTAAAATAAACAGTTCCATATCCTTTTTCTTTAAGGAATCGAATCCTCTGATCTAACAAAATTTTTTCTAAAAATTCGCTTGACGAACTAGCTCTATCTAATCCTTTTTGAGAGAGAACGACCACCACATTTTTTTCTTTTTCATGAAGCGCCAGAACGTCAATAAAATTACCCCAAGAAGACTCTAAATGTGCATATCCAAAATTAAAAGAATAACGATTACAGTCTACCTTTGGCTTAGAGTTAAAAACACCCATAGACTCTAAAATATGTCTACGTAAATTTTCATCGTGGATTTGAAAAAGGTAAGAAGGACAATAATACCCTTGAGACAAGGGAGCAGCAAGCCTTTTGCGATCCAAAAAAACACCTTGAAAAGCCTCTAAGCCCATAGGAATACAACGTATAGGCGCTAACTCCCTAAAAGACCAACTACTTTCCACAGGAAAAATCATGGAATGCATTGTATTACAAGCACCCAAACCTTCTGTTTCTTCGAGCTCCTCTTCAGCAAAGAAAGTTTCAAGCTGTTTTAGTGAAAATGTCTTAGACCCTGCCCCAGTCTCAACAAATGAAATAAGAGGCCCCGTTATCTCAAGAGAAAGCATATAAGAAATATGCTCTTTAGACCACCTTAGCTTAACAGGACCCATAATTAAAAGGTCCACAGGATCCTGCCGAAAAACATAAGAATTCCATTTACTAATAAAGACCTTAGATGAGTCTTCAATAGATAAAAAAACTCTTGGATTGCATTCATCTAAAGATAGCCCTAAAAAAATCCAATCAACCTGAAGCCATGGACAACTTTGATACAAAAGATCTATACACTTACCTGCAGCAGCAATATCTCCCAGGCCATCACATACCTCTGTAAAAACAACAACCTTTCGCACTTCAACTGGCCAAGGCAAACGGTGATATAGAAGATCTAGTCGATGCTGCACAGGGGAAAGAGCTTTCTCCAATTTACTTTTATCTTTTGGAATAACAAGTGTCATTTCATCTGGGAGTACAGCCGAAATCCTCTCTCTTTTTTTTGAGTTAGAAACAGTTAAGCAATTTTCTTCTACAGGAAAAATCTTCTCAATAGCTAATCGGTTCGTTGGACTCAAATCATTCAGAAGATGAACTACTCCCATCTCTGCCAAAGAAACAGCCTGCCCTAAAACAGGAAGAGCCTCAAAGGCGCTCAACGTTCCATGGAAAAGCCGCTCCAAAAAAGGCCTCTCAGAACTAGCCTTTCGATAATGAGAGAAGCAATTACCCCAAACAAGGGCATTACGTAGAGTATACTCGCTATGAGAAAGAGAATATTTTATATTTTCCATAAATAACTAAATAACAATAAAAAAAAAACAAAAATTAAACCATAAAAAACCAAACTAGTAAAGGATTTAATGATATTTCTTAAGCTTTACTTGACCTTAGATAAGATATCCTTTATCCTGGTGAAAAAAAAGGAGTCCCCCATGCACGATGTCGCCTTTAAAAATTTTAAAATAGGAAAAAACCAGCCGCTTGCTATTTTATCTGGTCCCTGTGTCATAGAAACTGAAGAGCTCGCTCTATCAACAGCTGAGTTTTTAAAACAACTCTGTGAAAAACTTCAAATTAATCTAATCTATAAATCAAGTTACGACAAAGCAAATAGATCTTCTGGCGACTCATTTCGAGGAGTCGGGATAGAAAAAGGACTAAGAATACTTGAAAAAGTAAAAAAAGAATTCGACATACCTGTAGTAACTGATGTGCACTCTCCAGAGGAAGCCAAAATGGCTGCCGAAGTGTGCGATGTCTTACAAATACCGGCTTTTCTTTGTCGCCAAACTGATCTAATTCTTGCAGCAGCCGCAACAGGCGCTGTAATCAATGTAAAAAAAGGACAGTTCATGGCTCCTTGGGACATGAAAAATGTTGTAGATAAAATTATATCAACAAAAAACAACCAACTTTTATTAACAGATCGAGGCACCTGCTTTGGATATAATAACTTAGTTAGCGATATGCGCGGGATACCAATCATGCAACAATTAGGATTTCCAGTCTGTTTTGACGCCACGCATTCAGTACAACTTCCCGGCGGACACGGAACATCTTCTGGAGGGCAACGAGAATTCATTCCTACTTTAGCTAAAGCTGCTGTAGCTGCTGGGTGCAATTGTTTATTCATGGAATCCCATCCAAATCCTACTAAAGCGCTTAGTGACAAAGACTCCGTGATAGCATTTAGTGAACTCCCGAATTTACTAAGCACACTAAATAAACTATATAAAGTGATTCAGGAAAGCGACAATGTTTAGATCGTACACTCTACTAAGCTTTTTGACCGTCTTACTGGGAGGAGCATTATGGATCTCCTATCTATCTAGTAAAAATGAGCTTATAGAAAACACGAAAACTCAAACAGATTTCTCTGGGATTACAAGTAGCGAACAAACAAGAAAAAACGTCGTAAAAGACCTTTGGATAGCTCAGTCAAACTCTGAAAGACTTCATAATAAAATAGAGAGCGACACCTCCCTTTTAACTTTAAAACCCAAAGAAAATTCCATCGAAATTATAGAACACCTGACTGGGGTACGCTGTTTCATTCAAGAGAAAATCCAATTCTTAAACGGAGAAACCTCACAACAAATGCGTTTTTTTGTAGCCAAAGAAGGCCTTTACCATTACAAAGACCAAAGCTTCCAAGCTTCTAATGTGCTTTTATCAATGTATAAAATACCTGGCAAAGACCTTCCTTTAAATTTAACAACATACAACCCATTCCTAAAAGGAAGCGCCGAAAAAGTAGTTTTTTCTTTAGAAAACGGCCAATCTTTTTTTCAAGCGACCCACTTTAAAGCTTCTTCAGGGAAAATTAAACCATGAAAATTCTCTCTTTTTTTATTTTATCAACAACACTTCTTTTAGCCGATGTTCCTCCTCTTGAGGACGAACTAAATCTGTCTTCGAAAGAAGCTATTTATGACGGAAGTTCACTCAAATTAAATGGCGAAATTAAACTAATGCATGGCCTTGGCCTACTATCTTCTGAAAAAGCCACTCTACAAAAGCAAGAAAACAAAACAGACATCCCCTTTTCTCATATGACTCTACAAAAGGATGTTTTCATTACTTTACAAAATAAGGCGACTCTTTCCTGTCAACAAGCAGAACTCAACTTCCTGACACTAGAAGGGACTTTAAGTTCGAGCGAAAATAGCAAAGTGTCCTACAAAGACCTTATCAAAGGCTCTTCAGCAGAACCTACCCCCATAGAAATTCTGAGTAAAACGATAACTCTTTTACTGAAAAAACAAAATTCAGCCACCCTAAATGAAGAATATGCTTTAGACCAGTTATCAGCTAAAGAAGATGTCACCATAAAATACAACAAAGACTTTGTTTTAACTGCCGACGAAGCGACCTATGAAACAAGTACTCCTGGAAACAAAGTCAACGGCACACTCAAAGCTTACCAAAAAACAGCAGAGACTCCTTGTAAGATTTTTTCTAAAGAAGACAGTATCCAAACGCCTTACATAGAAATCGATCTAGATAAAAACCTCCTTTTTATGGAAAATCCTAAAGGGCAACTTGCCTCTTCGACTTTTTCAGAAAATGAAAATGGAAAAGTTCTTTTTTCTTGTCAAAAACTAAAATGGGATCACGAAAAAGGGTTACTACATTTACAAAAAGACATAACAATTGAAGAGGCTAGCTTTGGCTCTTTGATTGCCGAAAAAGAGGTTATTATCGAAAAAAACTCCTCTCAAATCAAATCGATTTCCGTGAATGGGAAAAGCATCCTAACACAAAAAGAGAGTATGTTAACATCGTTTGGGCAACTTCATTTAGATGCGGAAAAATCACAAATCACAGCGCTTAGTCCTAAAAACAAACAACTCATTTATACTGACTCCCAAATGCAAATTAACGCAAATCAAGCTCTCTTAGAATACACTGAATCTTCTCAAGAGCTCTCTTCTCTTACTTTAAAAGGAAATGTGAAAATAGAAACGTTTGATTCTGGAAAAAAACCAAAGCAAGGAATCGCGGATAGACTCACCTACTGCCCTGAAACAAAAACCTTAATTCTTTTAGCGAATCCCGGGAAAAAAGTACTCTTTCAAGATCTTGAAGAAGAAATTTTTATGAGCGCTCAAGAAGTGCATTTAACACAGAATCCAGTTACTGGAAAAACGGACGTAAAAGGAGTAGGAAATTTAAAACTTTTTCTATCTAATGACGAACGCGATTTATTAAAAAACTCTTTAAGCCAAGAGATTTCTCCATGAATAAAACAAGCCACACACCGCTGTTAGAAATTGAAAACCTACAGAAAAACTACAATGGAAAATCGGTTGTAAACGGCCTTACTTTTCATGTAGGAGAAGGAGAAGTCGTAGGACTCCTAGGCCCCAACGGAGCCGGCAAAACAACAGCTTTTTATATGACAATCGGGCTCATTAGACCCGATAGCGGCAAAGTGTTTTTTAAAAAACAAGAGATCACATACCTTCCTATTCATGAGCGTTCTAAAATGGGCATTGGGTATCTAGCTCAAGAACCCTCTGTTTTTCGTAACTTGTCCGTTGAAGATAACATTCTTTGCATTTTAGAAACTCTGCCTATTTCAAAAAAAGAGCAGCTTGTCCGGCTAGATCAGCTTTTAAAAGAACTAGGCCTCACCCGTTTAAAAACAAAAAAAGCATGCACTCTCTCTGGCGGCGAGCGCAGAAGATTAGAAATCACAAGATCTCTCGTAACTAATCCTTCTCTTTTACTGCTTGACGAACCTTTCGCAAATATTGACCCTATAGCCGTACAAGATGTAAAAAAAATGATCCTCTTGCTAAAAAGCAAAGGTATCAGCGTATTGATCACGGATCATAATGCTAGAGAAATTTTTTCTATAGTTGATCGAAGCTATTTAATAGGAGAAGGAAAAGTTATGGCATCTGGAACCGTAAACGAGCTACTTCACCATAAAGAAGCCCGCAAATCCTATTTTGGAGAAGAATTCCGCATTTAAAGTCCTTGTTATAAAAAGTCAAATCAGAACTTTTTTAAGTTTATGCATCCCTGGGAACCTAAAATCAACGAGATTATTAAACGAAAGGTCTATCTTCTTACAGTTTTCAAGAAAAAACCAACCAGGAAGCTTGGTAAAACCTAAATTAGATAAATTAATAGATTTAATGAGTCTAAACTCTCTTTTTCGCCGAGGATCTTTTAACCATGCATCAGCGATATGCCATTGCTGTTGCCTGTTGTCTAGCTTTCTTAATTCAACTATGACACTTCGAGCCTTATCGGAAATTCTAGCATATCCGCTTAACAAACAAAGCGTATTATGAATTTCTTCAACAACTAAATTCATGAATCCTTTGGGAAACAAAAAGAGCTTAACTACAGAAACCGAAGCGCAGCCTTCGATTAAATCCCCCAAATTCAGTTTAGCTGATACAGTAGAAAAAGCAATAAACCTCATGAGACAAAAAGATCTACTGTTTCAGAGTAAACTTAAAAATCTTTAACATCTTTATTTAAACCAATGATAAAACCATTTTACTTAAATCTCAGACTTACAAAGAAAATCTATATTTTTGATGAAGAAAATTCACGCTCGACTTATAATGAGGGGCCATCAATTCATTTTTATTAAGGAGACTTTTATGCCAGTAGAACAAACACTATCCATCATTAAACCTGATGCAGTAAAAGAAAATCATATGGGAGAAATCCTTGCTATTTTTGAAGCAGCAGGACTTAAAATTGCAGCAGCAAAAATGCAACATCTTACAGCAGAACAAGCTAAAGCTTTTTATGCTGTCCATGCACATAGACCATTTTTTCAAGAGCTCGTATCTTTTATAAGCAGCGGACCTGTATTAATTCTCGTATTACAAGGAGAAGGAGCAATTGCAAAAAACAGACAACTAATGGGAGCTACTAATCCTAAAGAAGCAGCAGAAGGAACTATCCGCAATCGATTTGCTAAAAGCATCGATCACAATGCAGTACACGGATCTGATAGCCCTGAAACAGCAAAAGAAGAAATTAACTTCTTCTTCAAATCTTCTGAAGTTTTTTCTAGATAAACCTAAAGATTTTAGCTCAGAAAGACGTTGTTTTTCTGAGCTATTTCGTTACGATTCGATCATCAACAAATATTCTTCCTTACCTAAAAGCTGATCAACCGCCTCACGGTTATCCACTTTCATTTTAAAAAGCCAGCCTAACGTTTCTGGAGCACTGTTTAAAGAATCTAAGCTTTCAAGCAAGGATTGATTGACTGCTAATATCTCTCCTGTTGCAGGGGAATAAATATCAACAGCTGCTTTTGTGGATTCTAAAACTGCTACCTCTTCACCCATTTCCACAAGATCTCCGGGCATAGGTAAATCCACATAAACAACCTCTCCAAGCTCTGCTCTAGCATAAGCTGTAATACCTACAGTGCTAATTTCTTCACCGTCTTCAATTTCCGTCCGTATCCATTCATGTGATGGTGTATATCTCATAAAAATCCCCTCATTTAACAAGCGTAAGACTAGCCCAAAGGCTTGGATTTTGTAAAGGATCAAAAGCTTTTGAAGAAACAGGAAAATGCCCAGATGGCCCTTTATAACGATGCACTCTACAAGCAAATCCCAATCGATCAAACTGCGATGGATCATATCCATGTAAAACAGCAGAAGGAAGAGAGAAAAAGATTTTATAACTTTCTTTTTCAACAGTCGATTCCACGAGAATATCCGCTGGATCACATATAGGATGAGAGTCTTCTAAACGAAATCTCGTTACTTCAGCCCCCAAAGCACCTTCTGTTTCTTTAGCAAAAAAAACAAATGCATGGCAAAAAGAAGAAGCGAAACGAGCTTCTTTATTATCTCTTGTATCAATAAAAACTTCTAAAGAGTCACCTTTGGCGTAGTCTGGAAAAAAAGAACTTTCAAAGGGCTTTTCTACTACAGCATACCCCATTAAACAATCCTCATTCCAACTAATAGACAGAGTGAAAAAAGGTTCCTCTGCTAATAAATCTGAAAAATCGGGAAGATTATTCTTTCTTCCCTTTTTCATAAAGTTCGATTTATCCTCAGAATAAAAAATAGGCTCTTTGCAAATAAAAAAATCTGCAGGATAAAAAGAGTCCATTTCTCCGATTAAGGCCTCGGCTTTCAAAGTACCCCACCCAATTTAAGAGCATCTTTTTGCTTTATAGCATCCAAAAGCTGAATCGCAACTTGTTTTCTTGCTTCTCTTCGTAGAGGCTCTATAGCTGCCTCTTCTTGCTCTAGAGGAGCCGTGTCAGCTTCAGATCTTCCTAACATTTTAAAGAACCAACCATTCCCTGATCTATTTAATCCAATAAAAGAAAACGAACCCTCGGTTAAGTTAAAAACTTCTTCAGAAGGGAAAAACTCTTTTTTGCTCTTCCATTCAGTACGAACCTCTTTAACTAAATCCCATTGTTTAAGAAGCTCTGAAGAACCACTCGTTAAATCAGCACCGGCTTCTAAAGCTTCTTTAGTAGTTCTCAAAGCAAATAGCATCCTATTTTGCACATAAAATGCAGGAGAATTTTTTTCTTCTTGCGAAACAGTTTTTCCATAAAAAGAGGTGTATTCCGACTGAATAGCCTTGCATAAGTCAGGAAAAAGAGTTAATCCCACCTTATCCTTTACCTTAGCAAGAGGCTCCCAGCCTCCATCTTTTTGCATATAGGCTAACGTATCTTTTTTTCGTACATCCGGATAAACTGCCTCTAACTTTTTATCTAACATTTGCTTTAAACAACCAGAAGCTTCAGCTTCTGCGAAAGTTAAAATCTTCTTTTGAGAATCTTTTTCTAAAATGTTAATTCGATAATAATGCTGCTGATCATCCGTATAAAAAGCTAAGGTATTAGCCCCTACCTCTTCACCATTTTCTAAAACAGCCATTAACCGGATTTTATCTTTGATCTCTTTGAAAGGAAGGCCATCGCCTTTAGCACTTAGAGCACAAGACGTGCTTGTAAGAGGCACCTGAAAAAGTATTTCTCGAATCCTTTCAGGATCTGCACAAAGTATTTTTTCTCTTGCAAATTTATCCACTTCCAGTCTTTCTGCGTCATCTAATTGCTCTAACAAGGAAAATCTCTCTTCTTTTGTGGAGCTACTCCCCTTAGACAAAGAAATAAATTGTTTTTTCAGTAAAGACCAACCCAAGTCGCTTGTTTCCCATCCCCAAGTTTCCTTAAGGCCAATATGAGAAGCAGCTTTTTTAATATCAATATCTGCGTACTCAAGAACATAAGCCCTTCGTACTAATTCAGGAGTTTTCTTTTCTACTTCCGCTACTGAAAGAAACTCTTTAGGAAAAGCCAAGATATCTTTATAAACCTTTGGAGAAGAGACTGCTTGGATATACATCTGAAGTTTCAAAACAGAAGAAAAGTCTTTCAACTGCAAATGCGTAGGGAGAGAAAATAATTCAATCGTAGCTTGCTTTTTAGCTTGCGCATAAAATTCGGTAAGAGACGAGGGATCGATCGTTACAGAATGAAAAAGCTTTCTAAATAAAGAAATATCTCTCCAAAGAGATACACACTCTAACTCTTCCATTCCCATACGTCGCACTTGCTGTAAAAATAAAGAATACAACTCTTTAGAAGAAACTTCTTTAGAAACTTTTTTAGCAGCTTGTTGTAGATTATTTAATAAATCAGCTCTTGCCTCCGCTAAAGAAACAGAATACCCCTTACTCTGGGCGTAAGCACTTCCATTTAAAATGACCTCAGCAGCAGCCTTTAAATACGTTGGCCCAACCCAGTTCTGTAAAGAATGTAAGCCCAGCAAAGAAACATCCGCATACGAAAGACCCTCATCTGGTCGAATATGCGCATCTTGATTTTCCTGATAAAGCAAAACCCTTTTCAAAAAATTAGAAGGGAACGATTTATGCTCTAAACAAGCAGAACTAAGAACTTCAAATGTTTTAGGAGTAACAAAGTCTCCTTGTTGAAGAACTAAAGAAGCCTTCCTGACACTTTCGGAGGCAAATTGACTCCAAACAGACTCTGCAGTCAGAAATGGTGCATTAGGATGTCTATACGAATGAAAAAACCTAGCATCTTTTACGATAGAAGATAATTCCCCTTGAATCTCTGGAAACACACGTTCGGCTAAAATAGCTCCGAGCGGAGCACTTAAAAATTCCTTCTCTAACACGCCATCATTAAGCCAGTTAGGAGATGAAACACGATCATCTAAAAAATCTAAATGGCTAAAAGAAATGAATTCAACCATTCTTTGTACTTTTTGCTTTGTTACAAGAGAACCATTTACCGATTTAAATAAAGGATCCTCCTTTACTTTCACGGTTTTGTTTATAGCTCCAGACCCGCCAAAAAACACAAAAGAAACGACTATAGCACCCGTTGTAACGACAAAAAAACCCTTCTGATATTTGCGAAAAAAGGTAAGCATAAATTTTACATCTCCATATACTAACAGACAAAAAAGAAAGCTTACCTTGAAAACAGAATTTCCACCTACTTAAAAAAAAATCCTACTGTTTTAATAGGACTTCGCAAAAATGACTCTCCTTTTACTTTTTTTCCCGCTAATCACACAGACTCCCTCTTCCTCTGGAAGATCTAACGGAATACAGCGAATAGTAACATTCAAATCATTTTTAACTTGTTCTTCCACCTCAGCTTCACCACTCCAATGGCAAAGAGCAAATCCTCCATGAATTTCAGGTTTTTCTTGATTTTTAGGGGTGAAAAATCGATAAAACTCCTCTTTAGAGTCTATTTTTACGGTGTTTTTTTCTCTAAAAGCTAGAGCTTTAGAATAAATTGCATCCTGAATTTGATCTAAAATAGAAGTTATGGTTTCTTTCAACTCTTCTTGCGAAATTGAAATTGTTTCTTTATGCGGTTTATCTCTTCTAGCTAAACAGACCTTTCCACTCTCAACATCCCTTGGACCAATTTCAATTCTCACAGGAATTCCTTTTTTAATCCAAGACCATGTTTTATCGCCTCCACGCATAGGCCTTTCATCTAAAACAACCTGAATAGGTTGATTATGATAATAAGTTTTACGCAAACTATCCGCTACTTCTCGACAAACTGCAAGAACCTGCTCTTTTGTCTCTTCCTTATGTAAAATAGGAACGATAACCACATGGGTTGGTGCTATTTTAGGAGGCAATACCAGACCATCATCATCACTATGGGCCATAATCATTGCACCAATAAGACGAGTGGTTACTCCCCAAGAAGTAGTCCACGCATACTGAAGAGCACCTTGTTCATCTTGGAATTGAATACCTGAAGCTTTAGCAAAATTTTGACCTAAGAAATGAGACGTACCCCCCTGCAAAGCCTTACGATCTTGCATCATCGCTTCTATCGTATAAGTAGCCGTAGCCCCTGGGAAACGCTCTGTCTCTGTTTTTTCCCCTTTAATAGCAGGAATAGCTAAATAAGACCTAACAAAGTCCTCATAAATATCTAGCATTTGCTTGGTTTCTGCGCGAGCTTCTGATTCTGTAGCATGTGCGGTATGCCCCTCTTGCCACAAAAACTCTGTTGTCCTTAAAAACATACGTGTCCGCATCTCCCAACGAACTACATTAGCCCACTGGTTGATAAGAAGAGGAAGATCTCTATAAGAAACGATCCATTTAGCAAACATAGCTCCAATAATTGTTTCAGAAGTTGGACGAACAACTAACGGCTCTTCAAGCTCCCCTGCAGGAACAAGCTTTCCCTCGCTATTTTTTTCTAATCTATGGTGTGTAACAACAGCACACTCTTTAGCAAACCCTTCGACGTGGGTTGCTTCTTTTTCTAAAAAACTTAAGGGAATAAATAAAGGGAAATACGCGTTTTGATGCCCCGTCGCCTTAAACTTACCATCCAAAATTCGTTGCATATTTTCCCAGATTGCATACCCAAAAGGCTTTATTACCATGCAACCTCGAACAGGCGAGTTTTCTGCAAGATCTGCAGCCTTAATAATTTGTTGATACCACTCTGGATAGTTTTCTGAGCGAATCGGTTCTATCGCGTGTTTTTCTTTCATAATCGTTCTCTTTGTAAATTTTTTTTTATCAGCTCTTGCATTTCCCGGCGAGCCTCGTCAAGATCATCCAACGATGCATTTTCCGCCAAAAGTGGGAAAGTATACGTAAACATTCCTTCAAGCACAGACAATCCCGGGAGCAAAACTGACTCAAGAAACTCCTTTGAAGGCATTAATAAACTAATGCTGCCTTGGTGTAAAAATCCGTTTCTTGTTTTTCTTTGAGCAGCCCCAGCTACCTTTTTCCCCTGAAAAACAACATCATACTTAGTAGGTTTTGCCATACAAAAATGCGCGCAACCTGGCCCTAAAATCTCCCCATCTTGAGGAGTCAATTCTAAGCCACTTATTTGCATAAACTCTTCTATAGCGGACAAAATAGGGAGATTAATCGTAGCATAGTTTTCTAGTGTATTTTCAGAAAAAGCTTTATGGGAAGATGGAACAAATGCTGAAAATGCTAAATCCCAAAGGTGAAAGATCACCCCTCCACCAGTAGGTCTTTTAGCTAACGATAGTCCAGCTTTTTCCACTTTATCTAAATCAAAAAATTCAGAAGTCTTTAAAAAATGCCCATAAGTAGCAGCTTTTCCTTCAAAAGCATATAGATGTAAAATAGGATCCTTTTCCAGATGTAAAGAGTCTAAAATTTCTTTATCTTTCTGCATAATGGACGCAGCGCCAGCTACCCCTGTGTCCAAAATTTTCCAATACATTTGGTGCTCTCCTATATTTTTAATGAGGAAAATGGTACTTTTTTTCCTTTTTGCATAAAACAAAAAAGTCATCGTTTTCATAAAAAAGATCTTGATATTCATTCCCCGATTTGCAAAAACAGAAGAAAAGAGCTTAATAGTTTTTTATACCCGTTCCCTCACCGCTAACCGAAGGAAAAAATATGTTTGACAAGTTCACCAACCGAGCCAAGCAAGTCATTAAACTTGCTAAAAAAGAGGCCCAGCGCCTTAACCATAACTATCTTGGAACAGAGCACGTCTTACTTGGGTTGCTCAAACTCGGTCAAGGAATCGCTGTTAACGTACTTAGAAACCTTAACCTTGATTACGAAACTGTCCGAGCTGAAGTTGAAAGAGTGGTTGGATTTGGACCCGAAATTCAAGTGTATGGCGATCCAGCGCTCACAGGAAAAGTAAAAAAAGCTTTTGAATACGCAAATGAAGAAGCTACTATTTTAGGGCATAACTACGTAGGAACAGAGCATCTTCTTTTGGCCCTTCTAAAACAGTCAGACGGAGTTGCAGCTCAAATCATTGAAAATTTAAACGTCAGTTTAAAAGACATCCGCAAGGAGGTTATTAAGGAGCTCGAAACATTCAACTTGCAACTACCTCCAATGGGCATGTCGAGTGCTTCGCCTCCTAGCTCCCCAGGTCCTAAAGCACAAGAAAAAACCTCCTCTGTTAGTGATAAAATGCCAGCTTTAAAAGCATACGGTCATGATTTAACAGAGCTTTCGAAAGAAGGGAAACTAGATCCTGTGATTGGAAGAAGAGAAGAGGTTGAAAGGCTTATCTTAATTCTTTGCCGCAGACGTAAAAACAACCCCGTTTTAATAGGAGAGGCAGGCGTTGGAAAGACTGCTATTGTAGAAGGATTAGCTCAAGCCATTGTTAAAGGAGAAGTCCCCGATCATCTCTCTAAGAAAAAACTAATTTCGCTTGATCTTACACTCATGATTGCCGGGACAAAATATAGAGGGCAATTTGAAGAAAGAATTAAAGCAGTGATGGATGAAGTGAAAAAACACGGGAACATCCTTCTTTTTATAGACGAGCTTCACACAATTGTAGGAGCCGGCGCTGCAGAAGGAGCTATTGATGCTTCAAATATTTTAAAACCAGCTCTTTCTAGAGGCGAAATTCAATGCATTGGAGCTACGACTCTTGATGAATATAGAAAGCACATAGAAAAAGATGCGGCTCTTGAGCGACGTTTTCAAAAAATACTTGTGGCACCTCCGTCTTTAGAGGAGTCTAATGGTATTTTAATGGGACTAAAAGCTAAGTATGAAGAACATCACAAATGTATTTATACAGACGAAGCGATTAAAAGCGCCGTATACCTTTCAGACCGCTATATCACAGGACGTTTTCTACCAGATAAAGCGATCGATCTTATTGATGAAGCAGGAGCTAAAGCTCGTATTGCTGTTATGCATCAACCTCAGGACATCACAAAGTACGAATCTGAGATTGAAGAGCTTCGTATAGCTAAAGAAGAATCGATTAAAAAACAGGAATATGAAAAAGCTGCTAATCTCAGAGATAAAGAAAAATCAGCAAGAGAATCCTTGCAAAAACTGATCTCGGAATGGGAAACAAAAAAAGAAGAGCAACAAGTTATTGTAGATGAGGACGAAGTAGCAGCAATTATTGCTAAGCAAACGGGAATCCCATTGACAAGACTTACTGAAGGAGAAACTACAAAGATTCTAAAAATGGAAGAGCTTCTTAAAGGAAAGATCATCGGACAAGATAGAGCCCTTAGCGCTATTTGTAGAGCGATTAGAAGAAGTCGCGCTGACATAAAGGATCCAAATAGACCTATTGGAGCTTTTCTGTTCCTTGGACCCACAGGAGTTGGAAAAACACTCATGGCAAGACAGCTTGCTATTCAAATGTTTGGCGGAGAGCATTCATTAATTCAGGTAGATATGTCTGAGTACATGGAAAAATTTGCTATCAGCAGAATGACCGGCTCTCCTCCTGGATACGTTGGGCATGAAGAAGGTGGGCAACTGACTGAACAAGTAAGACAAAAGCCGTATTCTGTTGTACTTTTTGATGAGATTGAAAAGGCTCACCCTGATGTTATGCATATCCTTCTGCAAATTTTAGAAGAAGGCCGATTAACAGATTCGATCGGAAGAAAAATCGACTTCAAAAATACAATCATCATCATGACTTCTAATTTGGGAGCTGATTTGATTCAAAAATCCGCTGAAGTCGGTTTTGCGGCCAAAGAAGGAATGCTAGATACTGTCGGGATGGAAAAGAAAATTAACGAAGCGATTAGAAAAGCATTCAAACCAGAGTTTTTAAATCGAATTGATGAGGTTGCTATTTTCAATCCGTTAGATAAAGCGCACCTTCTCGAAGTGATCGAACTAGAAGTATCCAAGGTTCAATCTCGTATAGCGAGAAAAAATATGACCTTAGAACTCGACGAAAAAGCAAAAAACTTTCTTGTCGAAAAAGGGTTCCAACCAGAAATGGGAGCGCGCCCACTACGTCGAGTCATCGAACAGTACCTAGAAGATCCTTTAGCAGAAATGCTTTTGAAAAACCAAGTAGAAGGCGGCCATTGGTTAGCCACCTATGACGGAGAAAAAATTGTTTTGCAACCTGCAGAGTCAGCTCCTCAAGAAATAGAAGCTGGAAACTCTAGCGTAAGTCTCTAAAATAAAAACTTCCCCATGTTCGATAAATAGCATGGGGAAATCTTTAACAGAAAATCAAATTACATAAAAAACTTGGCAATTGTTGAAAACGGGTTTATATGCTACAATCCTTGCAATTTAACAAAAGATTTTTATGTCAGAAAATAAAAAAACTATTGTCGTCGGAATGTCTGGGGGCGTGGATTCTTCTGTATCTGCTTTGCTTTTACAACAGCAAGGATTTAATGTTATTGGAATCTTCATGAAAAACTGGGAAGAAACCACTGCTGATGGAGACTGCACAGCCACAAAAGACTTTGAAGATGTCGCTAGGGTCTGTGAAAAACTTGAAATCCCATATTATCCAGTAAACTTTGTCAAAGAATATTGGGACAACGTATTTACGCACTTCCTAGAGGAATTAAAACAAGGTTTCACTCCTAATCCAGACATCCTCTGCAATAGAGAAATAAAATTTCAATCGCTTTTATCTAAAGCACTAGAAATTGGAGGAGACGCATTAGCAACGGGACATTACTGCCAAATTTCTAAAGACGGATGTCTTTTAAAAGGAGAAGACCCCGGTAAAGACCAAACTTATTTTCTTTACACTGTGACAAAAGAAATACTCCAAAAAGTACGCTTTCCAATCGGACACCTGCCTAAACAAGAAGTCCGAAGAATCGCAGCCCTTCACGGACTTTCTACTGCAGAAAAAAAAGACAGCACAGGTATTTGCTTCATCGGAAAAAGGGATTTTAAAGAGTTCATAAGCAAATATATCCCCTATCAAAAAGGACCATTTCTTACCTTAGAAGGCAAAAAGCTTGGAGAGCACGAAGGCATGGCCTACTACACTATAGGACAAAGAAAAGGACTGGGAATTGGGGGGCCTGGAGAAGCCTGGTTTGTAGTCGACAAAGACCCCACAAACAATATTGTCTATCTAGCCCAAGGAGAAGATCACCCTGCTTTATATTCCTATGAATTAACAGCAACCGACTTAAATTTTATAGAAAAACCTTCTTTTCCTTTTTCATGCAAAGCAAAAATTCGTTATCGACAACCAGAGCAGCCTTGCGTTGTCACTTTATTAAATGAAAAAACCATCCACGTGCGTTTTTTAGAGCCGCAAAGAGCAATTACTCTAAGACAGTCTATCGTTTTTTACGAAGGAAATAAATGCCTAGGGGGAGGAATGATCGCCACAAAAGGGCCTTCTTTATATGTTTAATTTAGATAATTATACGCTTGTAGATCTTACTCACCTACTCAATGAAAAAATCCCTACCTGGAATGGGTCTTGTGGATTTTCTCATAAAACACATCTGGATTATGAGCAGGGATGTAAAATCATGAGCTATAAAATGCATGCAGGAATCGGGACGCACATGGACGCCCCGTTGCACTTTTACAAAGACACTCTTTCAATAGCAGACATCCCAATCGAAAAGTTTTTTTGTCCTATTCGAAAAATTGATGTCAGCGATAAAAAAGCAAAAAATCTACTGATAAGCGTAGAAGACATAAAAAAGCATGAAGAGCGCTTTGGAAGCATTCCCCCAAACCATTTCATAGTCGGCTATACAGGTTGGGGAACCTATTGGAACGACAAAGACCTTTATAGACAAGAAGACAAAGATGGTCTCATGCACTTTCCGGGATTTTCTCTAGAAGCTGCTAAGTATCTTATAGAAAAAAAGATCGTCGGAATTGGGATTGATACGCTTTCTCCTGAAACAGGAATAGACGGATTTCCTGTTCACGAGCTTCTTTTAAAAGAAGGCTGCTACATCATAGAGAACATGGCAAACCTACCTATTTTACAAGAATCGGGCGCATTTTTAATAGCTCTACCTCTTAAAATAGAAGAAGGCGTTGAAGCGCCGATTAGAGCGATTGCCCTACAGCCTAAAACTTCCTAATATTAAAAGGTTCATCTCCTTGTAGATCAAATTGTATTATAGAGCATCTCCTAATGACTTCCTGAAAGTCATTACAGCCTAATCTACAAAGGACCTCCTGACTTAGAATCCTCAAAATAGACTGCTCTAGGTTAATTTCAAAAGGAATATCAGAGATATACTGTCCGCATAAACTTGTATTGCACTAAAAGCAGCGGCAATTACTCGCAATCAAGCGACAATGGACTAAAACCTTCTCTTGCAACATTTTATAAGAGTAAATCAAAAAAGATTCTTCGGCTAACGAAAGCGATTCTAGCTCCTGTATTTTTTTCTTCTAATCTATCTCTCACACTGGATCACAACTCGCCAACAGCTAGAGTATTACCACGAAGCTTTCTTAAGGAAATCTCATTATACATCTTTCCAAGAACGCACCTAGACTCTTCTTCCAACAGGAACGAGACACCTCTGCTATTTTTTTTGAATCCCCCTCTTCTTTTAAAGCACACTCTAGCAAGTAACTAAACTCATCCATTCGACTCAAAGAAACAGCTTTTATACGCCCCCGATGAATGAAGATAACCTTATTCAATTCACAACCAAATAAACCCACAAAAAAATTCAAAAATCAAAAAAAAGAATACGTCTAGACAAAAGAAAGGCTTGTCATGTAAAAGGATGCCATGTGATTTTTTTAACAAGCAAGGATGGTTTTATGGAAAACACAAAAGAAGCAAGCAAAATAGAAACATTACCAGAAACACAAGAAATCAGAGTCACCTGGGCAGAACTCACAGACAGGCTCTCTAAAGAAAGAACACTTGAGCTAACTAAAGAACAAACTCTTGTGATTCATCAGATCGATTCTAACGACTTACTTTCTGCCATCGAAGAATCCCAAGGGGCAAAACGCCTAGGAGTTCTTGTCGATATCATGAAACGCTTCTCCTTAGATCTAAGCCTAGAAGGCTCCATTAATTTTGGTGCATTTAATCTAGCAGAACACTCTTGGACAATAAGCGCAGGAGATTCTGGATTTTTACGCATCACAGCAAAACCTACAGCAGTTAGAAAATCTTTAAATGAAATCGTTTCCTTTTTAACTAAACTGCCAGTTGGACAAGCTCTAGTATTAAAGCCTTTCCAAGAACTATTCTTGGAAGATATTTCCTCTAGCGACATGTTAAACTACTATGAATATTGCCAAGAAGAGCAAGATGTGAAAGCCAGGGAAGTAGAGCAAGATTCTTTATTTGCAAAAAACTGTCCTACTCTCGTAGAAAAAGGTCTTTCATTAAAAATTTACGGCCTCAACGCGAAACAAATAGACAGAAATCTAGATACAAACATTGGCGGACTTCTTTTTAAACCAGTAGGAAGTGAAGAGCTAAAATATCCTAGACTAGTTATCGCTTTATTTGATAAACAAGCTAACTAATACCCTAAAGCATGACAGAAAGCCTCTGTCATGCTTTTCTTTGGTTTAAAAAATCAAAAGAAAAGCAACTACCCTTCCCAAAAAACAAGATCTGTCTCTGTGTAAGCTGTTCCAGGACCTTCATTTGCTAGATATCGAACCATATGTAAAGGCCCTTGATCAAACCAAACATACGCCTTCCAAAACCTTTTCTTAAATCCTTTCAAAGTTACTTTAATTTTTCTAGCTGTGTATTTTGTCCCTCTAACGTCTATCTGCTCAACGCCTTCTTTGGTGGCGATCATTTCATGAACATCTAAATCTTTAGGATTCACAATATAGAATGAATACTCTGTCAAATTCCCTTTTAAGAACTCTCTAAATCCGAACTTAAACTCTTGAACCCAAGGAGTATCTCCTATTTTATACGATTTCGTACGCTCTTTACCCTTATCTTTGCTTTTTATTAAAAGAGTAGGCCCTTCCTTACGAATATCGAGTTCTCTAATAGACCCCGTCTTTTCAAAATACCTAAGCAAAGAATAAGTAGGAGAACACTCTATTTTTATGTCAGAGCGTGCGTTTTTCCCGTCTAAAAAAACCTTATCTTCTTTTGAAACAATCGTCCAATCTGTCTTAGTACTCACTCCGGCAGTACAAGAATCATACACCATTTTTCCATCAGAAAAACCTGCAGCGCTGCAAGCTAAAGAAAAAACACATAAAATTTTTGTTAGACGCATAAGAAATCTCCTACCCTAAAACCTCTTAAAAAAAATAAAATAACGACTTAAGCATAGGACATCACGATGAAAAAGTCAGTATGGTATTATAGCAGAAAAAAAAGGAACTTGTCGAATCAAAAAAACAACAATAAGACAATTTACATGAAAATTAGAACTAACAAACCTTATAGATTTTTTAAAATGAATTAAAACTAGAATGGGAATAAGAAAAAATGCGAGAGGAGGGACTCGAACCCTCACAAGGAAACCCTCACTACCACCTCAAAGTAGCGCGTCTACCAATTCCGCCACCCCCGCACAGGGAAGTAAAAACAGACAAGATCATATTTTTTTCGCCTAATCTAAGCAAGAAAAAAAAGAAAAAAAGAAAAAAAAAGAAGAAGTATACGATTTCCTTTTTAATCAGCTTCCTGTATAAGAGAGTTATTACAGTTTAAACCACAAAAAATTTATGCGATGTACCGGTTACTGCACAGCCTCTTCTTATGATATTCCAAAGCTTTTTCAGTTCTTTGTTAACCAAGGACCTGCTCAGCTTTTTCGAGATGTAGTGCATATAGAAATAAAAAAAGACAAAACAAATAAGGGCGATATATTTTTTTTCTCCTACGGGGTTATGGTAAGTTGGGGACTAACTGACATAGAAGAAAAAGCGCACCTTTTTTACATAAAAGAATTTGAAAAAGAACCCAATCAAAAAATAGAATTAGACGAATTTTCTTACTCTTACGGAGAACTCCTTTCCATAGAAAAAGATGAAATCGTGCTAGATAGCAAAAGCGTTTTAACAAAACTAGCCTTATCCCACGGGATCGCGCAATCTGTAAAGCTCACTATTTTTGAAGAACTGATCCAAAAAACAATAGGCCTAACAAAAGACCTCCCAGCAGAACTTGCGCGCAAAGGAAAAATATCTTTATCGCGCAAAGAAATCTCAAAAAAAATAGGAGAGCTCTTCACTAAACGAAGCTTTATAAACCTTCACCTAGAAATTCTTGATGTTCCTGATTTTTTCTGGGACTACCCTGAACTAGAACCTTTTTACAGAAAATCAGCACATTACTTAGACGTTGGCAAAAGAGGAGATACGCTTAACAAAAGACTCAAAGTAATCCACGAACTATTTGAAATTCTTAGCGGGGAACTCAACCACCAGCATTCTTCTCGCCTGGAGTGGATTATTATCATGTTAATCGTTATGGAAGTGATTTTAGCCGTGCTCAACGACGTATTTAATCTTTGGAATAGACATGGTTAAAAGAGTTTTACAACTCCTTGTTAGACTATACCAATTAATGCTTAGTCCCTTTTTAGGCAATTGCTGCCGTTTTTATCCTTCTTGCTCTAACTACGCAATAGAAGCTTTAGAAAAACACGGCAGCATAAAAGGTCTTTTCCTTATCACAAAAAGAATTCTGAAATGCAACCCTTGGCATAAAGGTGGAGTAGACCTCCCCTAATTTTTTTTCTCTGGGATTTTAAGTTCTTTGCCGAGTTTTAATCTATCGGATTCTAGGTTGTTTAATTTCATAATAGACTCCACGCTAACACCGTGCTTACGAGCAATTTTCCACAGGCTATCTCCTGCTTGAATCCTGTAGATAAGGGCGTTGTCTTTTATCAAAGGAGTAGACGCAACCTCCATCACTTTAACGGGTTGGGCTAGAGGAACTGTAAGGGGGGCTTTTTCAGGATAAAAATGGTATACAGCAGTTAAATAATCATAAGGAACAGGGAGAGAAGCCCCTTCTAGTTCGTATAAAATAGAAGCTGCTGCTTGTCTTAAACCATCACTTCTTTGACTAACAAGCAAAGAAAGAGATAGTTCCTTTACTTTTTCCTTCGGAAGCAAGTGCAAAAAAGACACCAGCTGACGATCATCAAACCGCTTAAGAACATGATCTACCTCATTTTCTAAAAGCAAAGCAGCAGCCACCGAAGAATGACTTTCTAACGCGTAGGCTGATAACAACTCCCTATATACCTCAGGAGTATAACACTGTAAAAGTCTAAGTTTATTAAAAAACCTCAAACACTGCGCCCAAGAGCCTTCCTTAATCAAATTTAAAACCGTTGAGGCCTGAATTTCAGGTAAATTTTTTTGCATCAAAGAATAGACACTACGAAATTCTGGAGTACAAAAAAACGCCTCAGTAAGAGATGGGTCACTCGAGTTACTACGACTTAGCTCAAAAAAAATACCCTTGGAAGTAAGCGGCCACTTTTCTCTTTTAGAAAACTGCAAAAGAGCCTCGAAATGCTCATCTGTAAGCCCCGCAAAAGCAGTAAGTTCAATTTTTTCATTCCCTTCAGGCCCATGAAAAAAAACAACTCTTCTTTGTAACAGAGTACCTCCCAATGCTTTTTCTATATCAAAATGATGAAACCCGACTAAACATGCCAACGCCAAATCTCTTCTTGTATATCCCTGTTCGACAAACTCTTTATTTTCTAAACGCAAAAGTAAATCTTGAAAAGAAATTCGACTATACGCTTTTAAAACCTGCTCATTTTCTATATTTTCTAAAGAAGAAGCAGTTGCCTTATACGCTCTAACCGCTAATTTATCCTTCAGAGTTCCATAGATAAAAGCACTTAAAAAGCCAATATTTAAGGTGCCGCTTAAAATAAGAAATAAAGTTAAAAAACGAGCACGCTGCATCCAATGTTGTTCTAACGAAGAATTCATTTTTTTAACAGCGCCAAAAACCCATCGAACTAGACGAGAAAACGCTGCTCCTCTTGTGATTTTTTAAATATACAATCCCTACATCCCCAAACCGTATAGGGTACTGATTTTACCTATTTAAGCAAACACTTAATCTAAAAAAGTGCAAATAGAAGCTTTGCAAACACTAGGCATTCTACTTTCGTAAAAAACGACCCAATTTTTATTATAAGTATTAAACACTATGGCAGAATAAAAAATTCAATCCCTCTCTCCAAATACTAAAGACCCACTTTTCAATTACAGCTTCTTTTTTAAAGAAAAAATTTCACCAAGAAGAATACTCCTCATAAAAAAATCATCTTTTCTAGGATATACGAATTTTGTTATAAGGGAGCATATTTATCTAGCCTAGAACCTTTAAAGGAGCTCCGATGAAAATCCCCTTATCTTTACTAAAAAAATATGTAGACGTCCCCTTCTCCCCTGAAAAAATCGCCGAGATACTTACTCTGGCAGGTTTAGAAGTAGATGATATACAATCGGTAGGCGGTGGATTTGGTGGGATTGTAGTAGGAAAGGTTTTAGAGACTATAAAGCACCCAAACGCAGATAAACTCCAAGTCGCCCAAGTATCAGATGGAACTGAAACTTTTCAAGTTGTGTGCGGAGCGACAAACTGTAGACCTGGCCTTGTAACTGCATTTGCTAAAATTGGAGCCTTTCTTCCTGACGAAACAGGAAAACCTTGGAAAATAAAAAAAAGTAAAATCAGGGATGTCGAGTCTTTTGGAATGCTGTGTGCATTAGATGAACTTGGTCTTTCGTCAGAAAAAGGGGAAGGAATTGTAGAGCTCGGAGAAGATTGTCCTCTTGGAATCGACCTTGCAACCCTCTATTCAGATACTATTTTTGAAATTTCTTTAACACCAAACCTAGGGCATTGTTTGAGTGTTTATGGCGTAGCAAGAGAACTCAGCGCTTTTTTTAACACTCCCCTTAGACCAATAATCAATTCTATAGAAAAAGCATCAACATCCTCTTCTTTTATACAAATAGAAATCGAAGCCAAAGAAGAATGTCCTCGCTACTGCAGCAAGCTAGTTTCTTCGGTTCAAGTAGGTCCCTCTCCTGCTTGGCTAAAAAAAGAACTCGAACTAGCAGGCTTTCGCAGTGTAAATAACGTTGTTGACATTTCAAATTACGTAATGCTTTTAACAGGTCAACCACTACACTTTTTCGACTACGACTTACTAAAAGATAAAAAAGTATACGTAGAAAAATGCCAAGAAAGCAAAGAATGCCAAACTCTAGACGGAATCAAACGCACTATTCCTAAAGACGCTTTAATTATACGAGATAGTGAAAAAATAGTAGCTATAGCTGGAATTCTTGGAACCTCAAGTGCTGAAGTTACTAATAACACGAAAAACGTCCTTATAGAAGCTGCAGTTTTTGAGCCAACCTCTATCCGTAAAACAGCAAAAGCATTAAATCTAAAAACAGAGGCCTCTAACCGCTTTGAAAAAGGGGTCGATTTAAGAATGCTTCCTCAAGCAGTCGCTTTAGCAGAGACCCTTCTTTTAGAAGAAGCTGGCGGAAACGGATCGTCTTTGATTGACATATACCCAATCCCAGCTCCTTTAAAAAAGATTTCGTGTAGAAAAAACAGAGTCAATGCTCTACTTGGCACATCTTTAAGCCTCGGAGAAATAAAAGAGCTACTCGAGAGACTAGAAATAAAGACAATAAAAGAACACTCGGACTTTTTAGAAGTAGAAACTCCTTCCTATAGAAACGATCTAAAAGAAGAAGTCGATATTATAGAGGAAGTAGCTCGAATTTACGGCTACAACAACCTTCCCAAAAGCCCTGCATACCACATATCTTCTCCTCTTGTCGATGCTCCTATCTTTTTAACAGAAAATAAAGCTAGAGCCATACTCCAAGCTGAAGGGCTTCAAGAGTTTTTAACATGCGATCTAATAAGCCCTGAATTGGCCTCATTAACAAAAGAAAAAAACGACAAAAAAACCCAGTTAATTTCTGTATTACAATCCAAATCCATAGACTACTCGATTTTAAGAGCCTCCCTACTACCTGGACTTTTGCAGCTGACAAAACACAATTTCTCGCATCAAAATCACAACGTATCTGGATTTGAAATAGGACGAATTCATTTCAAACAAAATGAACATTTCAAGGAGCAAGTTTCAATTGGAATTGTTCTATCTGGACTTAAAGCACCACACCACTATGATCCTAAACCAAAAGAAGTAGACTTTTTTGATCTCAAAGGAGTTGTGGAAAATCTTTTAGAAAGATTTTCTATCCGAGATACTCTCTTTGAAAACCTAGAAAATGAACTAGCAATAGATGTATTTGAACCGTCCCATTTAGGCAACTTCCAACCAGGCAAACAAGCGCGTATTAAAGTAGGAGACATCTGCCTAGGTGTTCTTGGAGAAATTCATCCGAGAGTGCTAAAAGCTATAGATCTTCCTCAAAGGGTATTTTTTGCTGAAATAGACTTACAAGCTATTTACAATCTAGAAAGAAAAACCATAAAAGTAAAAGATCTTCCAATTATGCCGTCCTCAGAAAGAGACTGGACTGTTACAATCTCTAAAGAAACTCCGATACAAGATTTCCTTCAATGCATTCACACCTCTGCCTCTCCTCTTCTAGAAAAAGCCTTTTTGCTGGATTTATTTGAGAGTGATAAAATAGGACCTGACCGCAAAAATGTTACTTGGCGTTTTATCTATAGAGACAACATAAAAACAGTAGATTTTGACACAGTAGAAAAAGAACACGCAAAATTGATACAAAAAGTAGCGGAAAAGTTGAGTAATTGTATATTGTAATACTACACGAAGAATAAACGTTTAACAATTAAAAGAGGAGCAGCGCGCCCCCCTTCAGTCCTAAAAGACGAAGCTTTTGCGCTGTCAATAAGGAATGAACCATAAAGCGTATATATTATTAGCAGCAGTAGCCCTTATGGGATGCTCTTGCCAAAAAAAAACAAAAGAAGACGATGTCATTTCTCAGACATACATGCATAAATACGGCTACGCGGTCTCTCAAGAAGAGTGGCAAGAGAAAAATTACCCAGGGCAAGTAATTAGTTCTCTCCGTAACGGGATTACAGTGACTGCAACGTATGAAAATGGAAAATTACACGGCCCTTGTACTTTTACATACCCGAACTCTCACACTGTAGAAAAATATGTTCTCTACAACCAAGACACTCCAGTAAAAGAAATTTTATACGACATTTCTGGGATGCCTACGCAAGAAACAACACAGCTAACAGAAAATAGATATTGTTTAACAACATGGTATGCAGATGGCGTGCCAAAAAGTGTTGAAGAATATGTAAAAGAAGAACTTATCCAAGGTGAGTACTTTACCGCAGAGCACGAAATAGAAGCGCAGGTAACTCAAGGAAAAGGTCTCCGTATTCTACGTGATGCGCAAGGAACTCTTCTTTCCAAAGATGAAATTGAGGGTGGTTTTTTAATTAAAAGAGACTCCTTCTACGCAAATGGATCTCCTGAAAGTATCGCTTATTATGTTCAAGGAAAACTCGACGGCATCAAAAAAACGTTTTCCATAAAAGGAGAACCTCTTGCTGTTGAAAGTTGGGCTGCTGGATCTTTACATGGACTTTCCACATATTATAAAAATGGAACAAAAGAACTAGAAATAGATTATCTATACGGAAAGAAAAACGGATTAGAAATCCATTTTCTTGACGGAGAAGCTATTGCACACCAAATCTCTTGGATTATTGACATTAAACACGGGCCAGAAACATTCTTTTTGCCTGGCGGAGCTAAAAAAACAGTGTGGAACTATGAAAATAAAGAAGTTAGCTTGAATAGATTTCAAGAGCTAACCAATCTAGACGCACTACTTTCTGATTCCTTACTATAAATATCAAAGGCATAGAAGATATCTTCTATGCCTTAACCTGAAGCCTTTATGACTTTTCCCCTTTTTTTTCATTCTTTTGCTGAGGGACCACCTCTTGAAGTGCAAATTATTCCATGTGCTATAAACACATTTAGAGTTTCACTCAAAAAAAGCCCTTTTTTCACCGTTTCTTTTTTTATAGAGCTCCAAGCACCCGTGCAAAAAAGAATGGTTTCTTGGCTTACAGCTTATGGAAAAAAAGAGGTGCTACCGCTAGACTTTCTTCCTATGCAAATACTACCCACTTTTTCTTCTCACTTGCTTGGCGCGTTAGTTGAAATCCCTTTTGGTGAAACAAGAAGTTACAAAGAATTAGCAAAAGCCGCAGGCAGCGAAAAAGCAGTTCGAGTAGCAGGATCATTTTGCCGAAAAAATCCTTTTGCCTTATTTGTCCCCTGTCACAGGGTGATCCAAGCAAGCGGAAACATTGGCAAATTCGCATTTGGAAACGCTATAAAAGAATGCATTTTAGATTTCGAAAAAAACTAAATCAATAATTACCCAGGTTATTTCTACCTAGGTAATTATTACCTTAATTCCTCGGAAGAAGAATCTAAAACAGGAACTTCTTGCCCTGACTCACCAGATGCAATGGCTTTTCCTTCTGGAAGGCTCCACTCTACTTGCTCTTCTTCTACAAGATGAACCATTCTTTCCACTTCTTCCATTTCTTCTACTGTGGAATTTTGGCCACAGCCCATAAGAAAAAAAAGACCTAAATACAAAAAACGAAATATCGCCATAAAAAAAACCTCCATTATTATGTACATATCTTCTTATCATTCTACGCATTAAGAACTGTTTCCCACAAGAAAGCAAATAATTTTTTCTGTTTTTTTTTATTTCCTACAAACTTTGGCACAAAAGCTGCGTCTTATATAGATACCCTAAAAAAAGGAAATTTTATGGAAAAAGATTTAGAAAAAGAAAAACTACTAAGAACAGTATCCGAACTAGAGTCTATCAATGACCAGCTAGCATCTGAGCTGCGGTTTTTAGATGAACTACTCCACAAAGTAGGATTTGCTGAAGGGTTAAAAACCTTAAAAAGCGCAGCTGAAGACCTTATAGAGCAAGATAGACTAAACTTTGAAGAGTAAGTTCAGTCGGTGATCAACTCAATTAAATCTTCTAAAGCAAGAGGGTCTCCGGTCTCTTCAAAGTCAAGGAGACCTCTTGCTAATGCTGTTTTGTGAGCTTTTAATTTCATCATTTTCTCTTCAATAGTCATAGCCATGATGTATCTTCTAGCTACGACTGTATTCTTTCGTCCAAAACGATGAGCTCTATCTATCGCCTGTCTTTCGACAGCCTCATTCCACCAAGGATCTAGAAGAAATACATAATCTGCTGCTGTTAAATTAAGGCCGACGCCTCCAGCTTTTAAGCTAATTAAAAAAAGAGAAATAGAAGGGTCTTCCTGAAAAGCAGAAACGACCTTCTCTCTATCTTTTGTTTCTCCATCTAAATAAACGTGTTTCCACCCTTTTTTCTGTGTTTCCTTTTCCAAAAGACGTAGAACCTGTGTAAACTGACTATAAATCAATACTTTATGATTTTGCTCTAAAACCTCTTCTAAATCAGCCAAAACCTTTTCTATCTTAGCGCTTTCATGCTGTCCTTCTTCTACTAGGGAAGGATACGTGCAAATTTGCCTGAGGCGTAAAATCATTTCCAACACTTCCATTCTATGCTTAGAAACGCCATCTAATCGAATTTTTTGCAACAGGCCTTGTTTAGCCTTAGCAAGCCAGCTCTCATAAAAAGATCTTTGAAACTCACCCATTTCCACATAAATTTCTTGCTCTACTTTCTCTGGAAGATCTTTAGCTACAACCTCTTTTAATCTACGCAAGATGAATGGCCTTACAAGTTTTTTTATTTTTTGTTTATAACGACCATCCATCTCTGCTGCAGATAAGGAAGCTAAAAAATCCTTTCTTTCCCCTAGTAATTCCGGCTCAAGAAACCGAAATAAAGACCATAGATCATCTGCTCTATTTTCTATTGGAGTTCCACTAAGACATAGCTTCATAGCAGCACGTATCATGAAAGCGGCCCTAGCAACCTGACTCTCCGGATTTTTAATCCACTGAGCTTCATCTAATACAGCAATAGAAAACTCTACCTGACTAAGTAAAAATGAGTCGATGCGGAGGTATGCATAAGAAGTAATCACAGCCTCTACTCCCTGTAATTCTGAACGATCTAAAAACCTTTTTGGCCCCTCGTGAACATAGAGTTTCTTATGAGGAATAAACTTTTCCCATTCCCTTTTCCAGTTAAACACTAATGAAGTTGGAACGATGAGTAAAATAGGCTTATCTAAAGTAAGTCCTGCTAAAAATGAAAGTGTTTGCACTGTTTTGCCGAGACCCATTTCATCAGCTAAAAGACCCGAAAATCCATTTTGATATAAAAAAGAAAGCCACTTTCTGCCTTCTTCTTGATAAGGATGCAATCTACCTTGAAATAACGTATCCTCTAAAACAGTTTCCAATAAAGAAAATGTCGACACTCTTTCTATAAGAGAACGGGAAGAACTAGTAAGATCACTTCTTTCAGAAAGAGGCCCTAAAAGCCCTACTTCTTTTTTTCGGAAAAAACACCCATCAGAAATCTTAGTCACCTCTCCTAAATCTTTTAGCCCTTTAAAAACCTCTTCGGTCTCATCCAACCATCCGACAGCGTGGGAAGAAAGCTCTAAAAACCGTTCCCTTCTATTAAACGCGCCAACCACGTCTCCTAAATTGGCTACATGATTTTTATACTGGAAGGTCCCTTTGACAAGAACTCCTTCTTCTTGGGAAGACAGTGAAAGCTCTGAGTGTGTAACTTTTAGAAGAACACGCCCTTTTTTATCTAAAATTTTCCACCCTATATCAAGGAGAAAAGAAAGGCTTTTAGTCACTTTATCTAAAGGGCAGTAATACCTAGAGTCAACAAAGTCTTTTCGAATAAAATCAGTTTCAAGCAAATCTTTTTCCCACCCCTTCTCAGCTTCTATATTTCTTCCCGGAAAAGATTTCGCCTCTTTAAAATCAACAGTATCAGAACCATACTCCATTTGAAGATCCGCAAAGGCGCCGTGTAAGTCACGAAGAACGAGTATAGGAAATACAGTTAAAGGATCAGACGATCCCTCCTTCCAAGAGATATAAAGGCCTTCGCAGGGATCTTGCTTATATTCTTCAATGAAACCAGCTCTTTGCTTCCCTTCTAAAATACAAGGCCCTGGGATTACTATAGAAAACAAAGAAGACGGGATTTCTCGGGGCATAACAAATAGGATCTGCTTACAAATAGCCCAACTTACTCCTCTTGATCCCCCGCCAAAAAAAACATCCAACGTAGAAAGCGAATAAAGAGTCCCATCAATTTTTACAAACCCACTCACTAGCAAACTAGAAGATCCTTCTTCCTCGACGTCTAACTCAATAGAAACTTTACTTAAAGGATTGTAAAAAAGAGAACGCCCGTTCCTCTCAAGTTTTTTGGAAGCATAAAGTTTTTGTACTAAAGGAAAAGAAGGCACACCCTTAATATACCAAGTGTTTTCATTTTTTGACGAAACAGAAGCTTGAATAATAAGATCAACTAACGCCTTATCCACAGCAGAAAATTTTCTTGTATCAGAAAAACAAAGAACCTGACCACTCGATTTTTCTACACACTGTAAAACAAGGCAAGGCTCTTTATCTAAAAGTTCCGAAGCAATCGAAAAAACAAAATTTACGGACATAAAAAAGAAAACTCCTACAAGCGAAAAGATGATTATAAGAAGCAAGATCATACTGATACACTCCAAAATAGTCATCATTCAAATAATCACCCCCAAGCCACTTAAACTCGGGAAACAAAAAATAGAAGCTTAGTTAACCCACTGGGATATGAGCTCTTTGATGCAAGAACAGTATTTCTTGTGGTTCTATTGACAAAAAAAACACCTCTTTTCCCTTGGTTTTCAGTCTATATCGAATCGGCTATCTTGGGAAATACCGGAATTCCGACCGAGAGCCCTAAAAACACAGAAGCGTTACGAAGGATAACTCTCCACAATACGAACAGAGAGCAACTACTGCCAAGCAAATCTTATCGATTCTCTACAGATTACACAGGATACATTGTTCCCATAATAACTTTTGGGCTTGCTAGTCCAATTTCTTTTAAAATCGAATTAGCCTTCGTCCGATACTCTGCAAATGGACTAAGCTCACTATTTTTTTACAAATGACAGATCTACCGGCTGCACCAGGCAAACCCATCAAGCTGAACAATGCTTTTTCAAAGGTGAACAAGAACCACAAGCCTTTCGACGCAGTCTCCTCTATTTATTGATTTAAAAACAAGTAAACACGACTATAAATCACTGACTCAAAAAAATCATAGATAAAATATAAAAGCTCTAGATCCGTGGCTTTGCTATTTAAACACAATCTGCTAAGCTAAGAGGTAATTTCTTAAAACACAAACTACAGATAGATCAGATTCCATGGAAAATAAATTAAAAATCATACAAGAAAACTCCTTCTCTCAAAAAGAAACCCTATGGAACCTCAAAGAAAAAGAAAGTAAAGCCATAAAACCCATAAAAGAGCTTGGATTTATACCAAAAATGCTCGGAATGACAAAGAAAACGGCTCGCTTTTTAAAAATAAAAAGCCTCATTTATCTAATTCGACACGACGAAAAAAAAATCTTTCCAAGATATTTCTTCAAACACCCCATACGATATGGCATTTCACTTCTTCAATCTTATTTAAAACGAAAAAGCTTCACAAAAGATGAAGACTTCTTTTTTTACGGCATTCAAAATGAGCAAGAGTTTAAAAGCCTCATATCGTCTAAAGACGCAGTTCTTCTAATTGGTTTTTCGTATTGTCATAAACCCTTAGAATGTCCATCTGGCAGATTTACCGATGCGTGTATGAACGACCCTTCGAATCAGGTTTGCAATCAATGCTTTATAGGAAAATGCTCTTATTTAACAAAAAACACCAAAGCTAAAGTAGTTTACATTCCAACCATTCATTACATAGGCGAAAAAATATTCGAAGCAGTCCATAATAATCCCCAAAAAAATGTCTATTTCCTTATCACAGCCTGTGAAATGTCTTTAAATATGTTTGGTGATTGGGGAAACATGATTAACGCTAAAGGAATCGGAGTTCGACTAGATGGTCGTATTTGTAATACAATGAAAGCGTTTGAGCTATCTGAAAAAGGCATCAAGCCAGGACTCACAGTCGTACTTGATGCCACAAAAAAAAGAATGCTCGATATTATTGAGCACATCCACAAAGATGCTTGCGACGAAAAGGTTTAGGTCTAACGTCTTTTTCATAAACTCTAAGCCTTGGGGATTCCAGGCAAGATTCTTGACAACATCCGCCTAACTTCTCTGCGCAAGTCGGACAAGAAAGAAATAGTTCATTACAATCCATATTTGCGCAGTTGTAGTATGTATCTGAAGCTGTTGAGCAGAAAGAGCAGCAACTAATCGGAGAGGCAACTTCCTTTTCATCTAAAGGAACAGCCAAACGATCATCAAAAACAAAAAGCTTTCCATTCCACTGCTTAGAACCCTCTTCTAAACCATATCGAATCACACCACCTTGTAATTGATAAACTTCTTCAAAGCCCTCTTTTTTCATCAAAGCAGAATAAAGCTCACAACGAATGCCTCCGGTACAATACATCATTACTTTAGTTTTTTTAGGATCATACTCCCCTTTTAGCTCTGTGACGTACTCAGGAAATTTACGAAACATATCTAGCTGCGGTTTTAAAGCCCCTTCAAAATGTCCAATTTTCCATTCATAATCATTCCGAACATCTATCAAAATAACGTCATCTGACTTCTTTTCGAGCATTTCCTTCCAAGCTGCAGGTGAAAGATGCTCTCCGCATTGCTGAGGGTCTGCATCATGATCTAAAGCAACCAATTGTTTTCTGTACTTAACTGTAGCTCTTGGGAAAACCTGTTCATGGTATTCATGGAGCTTAAAATCAATATTTTTAAATCTATCATCTTTCTTCATCCACTCTATATACTCTATTGCATGAGGTTTACTTGCACTCATCTGAGCATTAATACCCTGCTCTGAAATATAAATACGTGACTTGATATCTCTTTCTTTAAAAAACTCTAAATGCTTAGCAATTTCCATCCTTGGATCTTCAATAGGAGCAAAAAGATAGTAAGCAATAACATAATAATTTTTTTCACCCATAAGGCACCTCTAGCTATAAAAAAGAGTTAAGAGTAGCACAGTTCTCTTTTTTCAACACCTATTTTCCAAAAGCAAAAAACAACAAGATTTTTCCAGAGAAAACAGTCAAATCAGCGGAATAAAGAAAAATACGCAACCCACTCTAAAATAAAGATTTAGATAAAAAAAAGCTTTAGCAACGCAATTTACACTTGTTAAAAAACCAACACTGTAATACGATTTGAGTCTTGCAATTAGAATGCATTTATCACTTAGGAGAAACAATGGTTCGATACACTGGTCCCAAAAACCGCATCGCGCGCCGTTTCGGAGTTAACATTTTTGGACGAGCGAGAAATCCTCTCCTGCACAAGCCAAATCCGGCTGGTATGCATGGAGCAAAACGCAAAAAAAAGTCTGACTACGGAACACAGCTCGAAGAACAACAAAAACTTAAAGCCGTTTACGGTATGTTAACAGGCAAACAGCTTGTACGCTACTTCAAAGAAGCAGAAACTTCTAAAATCAATACTCCACAAGCGTTCGTAGAACGTATCGAGTGCAGACTTGACAACGTTGTTTATCGTCTTAAATTTGCTAATACAATTTTTGCAGCACAACAACTCGTTGCTCACGGACACATCCTTGTTAACGGTAAAAAGGTCGACAGAAGATCCTTTTACGTAAGACCTGGCATGGTTATTTCCGTAAAAACAAAATCACAAAATATGCCTTTAGTAAAGGATTCTTTAGTTGCTGGCGGAAGAGATGTTCCTGGATATCTCATGCTTGATGCACAAAAGTTTTCTGGAGAGCTTATTGCTTCTCCTCACACAGATCAAATTCCTTTCCCTCTCCCAATCAACATTCCATTGATCTGCGAATTCTTAGCTCACACGCATTAATTCCTTTGTGTATACATAAAAAAGGCGGCAACTCAAATTGCTGCCTTTTTCTTTTATCTAAAAACAAAAAAACCACCCCCAAATACAAAAAAGCGATCTAAAAAAATGAAAGAATGGATGCCGGAAGGATTTCATACAATCACCCCCTATCTCATCGTAAAAGAAGGAGAGAAAGCCATAGCTTTTTATAAAGCAGCCTTTCATGCGATCGAACTTGAAAAACACCTAACACCAGAAAACACTATTTTACACGCCAGGCTAAAAATCGGCGACAGCCAAATCATGCTAGCCGATGAGTCCGAAGAAGACACCTACAGCAATCTAGGGAGCCCCTCCTTAGGACTGGCCACTTCTTGTGTTCTTTACATGTATGTAGAAGATGTAGACAGCTATTTCCAAAAAGCCATCCATTTGGGCGCTAAATCCCTAGTCCCTGTTTCGGACATGTTTTGGGGAGATCGCTATTGCCAACTACAAGATCCATTTGGACACGTGTGGTCTTTGGCTAGTCACAAAGAAAAAATCGAATAGGACCAAAATACCATGGATATATCTCTTAAAAATCAACTCACCAGAACAATTTTAAATTTCTTCTCTTCAAAGAAACTCCATACGATCGAAAATACGAAACGTCATATCTCTAAGAACTTCCCCGAAAAATCTAAAATGAAAAATTTAGCTTTTACAATTTCAATAGACGAAGTTTCCCAAACAATCGTTGGAGGCTACTTTCTACAAATCAATGCATTTGCTCCTTTAAAAAACCTACAAATGGCACACGAAGCCTATTGTCTAGACGAAAGATCTAACCATTTACTAAGCCCGATACTATACGCACTCATCTACACGTATGCCTTAGATCTGACTCACACCCCGATAACATTTCACCTTACCTCCCCTAAAGCAATAGAACTTTACGAAAACCTGGAACAAGAAAATGATTCTATAGCTAAGGCAATCAAGCTCCTTCTACTTGGAATACCTTCAGCAGAAGCAGTTTCTTGCGTAAAAGGACCTTTCTTTGAAAAAATACAAACAAAGATGGCGCGAATCAAACTAAAAGACAGTAACGAGCTTACTTCTCTGGACTTTACTTTTTTAGCAAACGAATTAATTAAAACAATAAACTAAAAAAAAGAATATACGCACTTGAATATTAAATAAAATTACATCATATTTAGAATTATCTAACCAATATACCTAAGAAGGCCTATGGATATTTCTAATGAAAAACTCAAAAAAGCCATCGACACCGAAAGTCAAAAGTTTGCCCTCTTTTATCAATGGCTTGAAAATCACATGCCTCCCTCATTTTTTGAAGAAATAGATGAAAAAGCTCTAATTCTGATCACCCATAACCTGATGGAGCTTGATCTACAAAACTACTTCAGCCACATATACATAGAAAAAGGAGCTTTTTCTCTATGTCTTGATAGCCCAGATGCGGATTTAAAAATTTTAAAACAGCATCAAACCAAAAGAATCAAAAACTACCGATCATTTGTCTCAAATATTCCTATTCCTTTCGCTAATGCGACAGCCGCCTTACGTATTGCAGTAATATCTTTTTCTACGATAGATGAAGCAAAAAGCCCTAACCCAGAACTTCTTTCCCATGACAGCAAAGAAAATCTATTCCTTCAAATGAAAGAAAGAAACCCAGAGGTAAATAAAGAAGAATTTTATAATTTACTTGAGCAGCTAAACTCTCGCTTTTTACGAGCCTTGCCACCGGAAAGACTTCTTCTAGCCCTTGATATGTTTTTTAGGGCTAAGCAACGAGACAACTGCCAATACGAAGTGCGCTACCAAGAAGGGTGGAAAAAAACAGAAACGCCCTCTATGCAAATTATTTTTGCATGGAAAGGCGTTTCTAAAAGAAACTTTCTCTATCGCTTAGCTAAAGTAATTAAACGCCATCACCTAGCCCTGAAAAGAGTCAATGCTATCTATATCAATCCTTATTCAAAAGATAGCATATTACTCATGTCTATCGCGCTTCATGGAGAAAATGGCAAAGCTGCCTGGGAAGAAGCCGACTTAGACGATCTATTCAAAGAACTCGTTACCCTCAAATACTTTGAAGGCATGGATAGAATCGAACGGGTATACGTAGATTCGGGTCTTCTAACTGGGAATCAGGGCAATCTTATTAAAACAATGACCTATTTCATTCACCAAGCCCTTGTCCATTACGACATACACGCCTACGCCTTTAGTTTTATAGAAGAGAGCCTCTCAAGATATCCAGAATTACTCTCTTTACTTATCGAAAGCTTCGGCCATAAGTTTCACCCTCAAAAAACGAATGTAGCAGAACACAAAAAAACTCTTGAATCGTTTTTACACAAAGTAAATCTTATTGAGTCTGGAAATGAGGTCAATGACACAAGAGATAAAAACGTATTACTCCAAGCAGCAAACTTCGTAACGCACGCACTAAAAACAAATTTCTATAGAAATAATAAAACAGCTTTCTGTTTTCGATTAGACCCTCGCTATTTAGAAAAAATGCCTTATCCTATAGAAGAAAAATTTCCAGTGATGCCTTTTGCTATTTATTTTATGAAGGGATTCCATTTTCTAGGATTTCATATTCGATTCAAAGACCTGGCAAGAGGAGGGCTTAGAACTGTAATGCCCAAAAATCAAGAAGCTATGGTATCGGATAGAAATAACGTCTTTGCAGAGTGTTATAACTTAGGATACACACAGCAGAAAAAAAATAAAGATATCCCCGAAGGCGGCGCGAAAGCAGTAATCTTTTTAGAACCCTTTGACTCTTTAAAAGAAGAAATCTCTTATCAAAGAGACGAATTCCTCAAGGAAAACCTTCCCATAGATGAAATAGAAAAAAAACTAGAAAGTTTTTCCTCTATCCAAAAGTTAGAACACTTATATCAAGCACAGCGAGCTTTCATAGAAAGCTTGGTTCCCCTAATCAACTGCAACAGTGACGGAACACTTAAAGCTAAACATATTGTCGACTACTGGAAACAACCTGAATATATCTATCTGGGACCCGATGAAAACATGCACAACTCTATGATTACCTGGATTGCCAACTACAGCAAACAAAAAGAATATAAACCTGGAATCGCGTTTATCTCAAGCAAGCCTGAACTTGGATTTAATCATAAACAGCTAGGAGTTACCTCTCTTGGCGTAAACGTGTACATGGATGAAATGTTAAAATATCTAGGCATCGATCCAACAAAAGATATTTTCACTTTAAAAATGACAGGCGGCCCTGATGGAGATGTAGCAGGCAATCAAATGCTTAACCTCTATCGGTTCTATCCTAAAACAGCCAAATTATTAACTACCATCGATATATCAGGAACTATTTTCGATCCTCAAGGTCTTGACTTAGAGGAGGTTAAAAATCTTTTCTTAAAGCAAAAGCCTATTGCTGAATACCCACCGCACAAACTAAGCCCCGGGGGATTTCTTTTAGATACCAGGGTTAAACAAGAAGGAAAAACCCTTCTTTGGAAAAATACTAACGGAACGCTGACAAAACAGTGGCTGAGCACAAACGACACAAATCACATCCTTCGCCACACAGTTCATAAAACAGAAACTGACATTTTTGTGACTGGAGGAGGAAGACCAAAAACCTTGAGCGAAAAAAACGTAACTGACTTCCTTTTAGACTCGGGTAAGCCATCTTCTAAAGCAATCGTAGAAGGCGCTAACCTGTACCTTACGCAAGAAGCTAGAAGAACACTCGAAAAAATGGGAGTTCTTATTATTAAAGATAGTTCAGCTAATAAAGGTGGCGTTATTTGTTCTTCTTCAGAAGTTTTGGCTAACCTCTGCCTAAAAGAAGATGAATTTCTAAAAGAAAAAAGCAACCTAACGAAAGAAATCCTAGCTCTTGTTGCACAAAAAGCCAAACAAGAAGCTTCCTTACTTTTTACAACACACTCAAAAACTAAAGAGTTTCTCACTGACATTTCAGAAAAAATCTCGAAAGAAATTAACAACTACATGTACGCAATTCTAGATGTTTTAGAAAAAAAACCTCTTTCCCAAGATGCAACAGATCCCTTAAATCAGGTATTACAAGACTACTGCCTCCCCACTCTCAAAGAAAAGTATGCAGAAAGAATTTTTAAAGAAATTCCTGAAATCCACAAAAAGGCGATCATCGCTTGTCATTTAAGTTCTCAGCTAATCTATCAAAAAGGACTCTCTGAAGAAAATGACCCGATGAATTTCGAAGAGATTTTAAAATTCCTCCAAAAGTAACTATTGCATCCATCTTTCTTCAAGACCCAGCTCTCTGCAAGCATTGATAAAAGCCTTCTTAGCTTCGGTTACTTGCTCTCGAAGTTTAGAAAGGTCACGTTGATCTTTTAGACTAGATTCTATCTGGAAAGTGTTTTGGAGTTTCTTCCAGTCATCACGAAGCAATTTAATATCAAGAGGCCAAGGCCCCTGCACCAAACACTCTGCGAGCACTCGCTTAGGTCGAGGAATTTGTTCTATTTCAGAATGCCTTCTAAGCTCCTCTTGCAACAATCCTTTTTGAGTCCTTAACTGCTCTATAAGTAGAGCCTGGGCAGCTCTTGCTTGCGTAGATGCCTCTACTTCCTGTGATTCTCTTACTAAAGTATCGTAAAGAGCATTTTGAGCTTCAAAGTCTTGGATCTTTTCAATGTCAAAATTTCCAACTTCAAGTTTTTTAAGGCGCAGCTCTTTTACATAGCCTGGCCTTAAGAGATCCAATTTAGCTTTAAGTCTAGTTTTTTCCTGTTCGTCTACTAAAGGCTGCGCCTTAAAAGCATCCAGCTTTTTTTGCTCTTGGGCTATCCGTTTTTCAAGATCTATATACTCTTTATATTTGCCTTTAACCTCTAGATATCCCCCTTTTTCTAAAAAAGCTATAGCCCCATAATCTGTGAGTTTATAACTAGAGGGAGCCTCCTTTAAAGACCAACGAAACGAGCTTTGCCATTTAGAAATTTCCTGTGAAATAAAAAGATCTAGTTTTGCAGGTTTTTTCACTAATTCGCTCAGCCTTCCTGTAAGAAACTCTGAAAACTCTGCAAGGGAAAGACCTAAGGAAGGATCTTTATCTCGATATAACGCCTTAAATTGCGCTTGCGCTTGTTTAGTAAGAAGAATCGAACCATTCTCTTTTTCTTCTTGGACTAAAGCGTGTTTGAGCTCTTCTTTCAAATTGCTTTTTATGATTTCTTTTCTCTGATTAACAGCGTGGATCTGCACTAATCGAAGAAATTCTGCTGCCTGTTCTTCTTTTAGCGCCCCAGAGGGTAGGATCCCTCCAAAGAACCTGGCTCCATCTTCTTTTAAAAAGATCTCCGAGCCTTTAATTTCCCAAAAAGACTCCTCTAAAGGAAACTCTCTAAGGGACTCTATAGCTGTTAATAAGGTGATAGGCTCTTTTTGGCCTTCTTTAAAATGCACAAGGAAGCCTCCTTCTATTTCTTGCCAGGCAAGAGAAGGATCTATCCCACTTGCTTCAAAAAAGACCATGAGATTGTCGTAAAGCTTGCTTGCTGAGGTATTGACTGCTTCAGTAGTGTCTTTTTTAAGCGAAATAACAAGAGCTTTTGTAAGAATACTAAAAAAGATCCTCAAGACATCTTCTCTTTTTTGGAATAAAAGGTTTTGATCTACCCATCCCCCATAAGGATCGATTGTCATTGAATGGTTAAGACCTGCTTCTTTTGCTAAAATATTTTTTAAAGCTAGAGCTTGATGAACCCCTTCGACCTTTGTTATTCCAAGCTCCTCTAATACTTCAGGGAGTATTTCTTCCATTGTTTTTTGTACTACATCATCTAAGTAGTCTAAAGAGTTATCTATTTCTAGATGAGAACCTACCTCATTCAGAAGACCTGGGATAGCTCCTTCTACTTTAAATTGATTGTAGCAAACAGCTATTCCCCTTGCTTGACCAACGGAACATTCTTCTATTAAGGGAAGCCACGCTATAATCAATTCCTCTCTTTCACTTAAAAGCTCTCCTGGAGAAGGCTTACTTTTTTTTTGTAAAAGAGCAGCCCCGATCGCATAGAGTCTTTCCGTTTCTCTATCGACGATTTCATCGGGTTGTTTAAAAGGAGCTTCCATAAGCTGTGTTACTAACCGATCCGAAGAGGTGAAGTTATTGTAGATTTCGGTAATTTCACCTAGTAACTTTTTCAATCGCTCATTTCCTGGATCTGTCTGCGATTCTTTTTTTATATGAGTCCAAAAATCAGTCAAAAGCTTTTGAAAAATGTCTGGAGCTAAGGGCGGAGATCCGGGCGGTAAACTTTTATTAATTTCTTCTATCCAAGAAGTAAACTCTTGGTACGTTTTCGTCTTGGACTCAAGCCTTTGGATCCCTGTGTGAAGTCCTTCATAATTAAGTTCTAAAGAAACCGACTCGCCTCCTTCAAGAAAAGCTGTAGTAGGCTCGATTGTAGGGGCGACATCTGCATAGGCTTTTTTCATCTGCTTTATTAAGGCGTAGACGTAGTACTTATCTGACTTATCAACTTCTAAGAAAGAAATCGTATAAACAGCCGAGTCAATGAGAGGGTTTTTCTCCTCTAGACCCAGTTCATTTTGCACCTCGAAAATAGATCGAGCAATTTTCAAGGCATACATCCTTGATTCTTTACTTTCAGTAGCCTGAAAAAGGTTCATGGTCAAGTTGACCCCCAACAACTGAAAAAACATTTCTTTTGCTTTTGAAGTCATCCTTGAAACTATTCCCAAAGGGATTAGCCCTTTTTCTTTAATAATCCGTAGTAACACCCCAGGTAAATTCCCTTCAGCCGTTGACGCAATAAACTCCCGATAAAAAGCATTCACCTCAACAGTATAATAATTGAACAAACTTATTTTATCGAAAATAGATACAAAGGCATCTAAACAAGCGTCTCCGGAGTCTCTACCTTTTAAAACATCTATTAAATTTCGTAGGAGATCAATAGGAGTATCTTGAGAAAATTTTTCTAAAAAAACAGACACTAAGAAAGTTGGCCCCAACTCTTCATCGAGCACTTGAATTAATTCTGATTTCGAGGGTTCTTCGATGCTACCTAGAACCTCTAACACTTTTAAAACCAAAGGCCTAATAGACAACTGCTCTCGACTTTTTATGATCTCAACCACATTTTTTACATAATCGACTTTTCTTTTTGTAGAAAATGCAGAAAATATTTTTGTCGTAAAAAATGTTTCTAGAGCCTCTTCGGGAACTTTAAAATTATAAAGAGCTTTTAAATCCCCTCTCAAAGATCCATCTTTTATAGATCCTATGAGGTCCGAAATATCCTGTGGGTTAATATCCAGCCATTTCCCCCAATTGCCCTCTACTATCTTACGCAGAAACTTTCCCTTTGAAGAATCTGCTAAAAGTAATAAGTTCTCTAGCCGACACCCAACAATCGCTTGAAATGGCGCGATTTCTAGATAGTCCTCAAGGAACACCATTTTATTTGGGCCCTCAATCCCAGTGATAAAAGAAGCTACTTGGGAAAAAACTCGATTCGGAACGTGGTCAAGATTGCAGCCCCTCAAAAAAGATAAAACTCTTCCAATACAATTCTCTTGTTGCGTTGGCAAATAAAACTTTTTAACCTCATCTATAGGCAATGTAACTAATAGATAAAGAGGAACTTCCCTCATGAATTTTTCTATTAATTCTATTTTTAAAGGATCCTCTAGATCTTTTATAAGATCCCAAACAGTCAAAACCAAAGAAGCTTTCTCCAAAAGAATAAACTCTTGACGCTGCTTTTTTAGTATATCAATCCCTTCTTTAACAAGCACCTCGTGACGGTCAAAAAATAAAGATGTTCTCAACTCATAGCTAGGGAGCTGTAAGAGCAATTCATTTGATAAACAATCGACATATTCTTTTTTTAATTCAAGTCGATTCGACCCCAGAAATCTCAAGACTTTTAGATGCCACAAAGAGGGTAGCTCTTTAAATCGTTCAGGTTTTTCTTTTATGCACTCGATACAACTTCTTACAAGTTTTTCAGAATGAGGAGCAGACAAAGCCATTTTTGAAAAATCCCAAACCGCAACGAGTAAAGTAGGAGCAATTTCAATATACTTACTTATAAATTGGTTATATTTGGCTAGGTAATCTAAGTTTTCTTCTATGCTGTCTAAGAGGACCAACACTAATTTACCTAAAGAAGCAGGCAGAACAGAAGAAGAATCTTTAAAACAAGAGAAAGTCCGCTCAATCAATCGGCAAGCAGCCTCTGGAGATACTTCGCCAAACTCTCGAGGGTCTATTTGAGAAATCAAATGAAGAGGAACACGATCGATATACAAATCAAAAAAATGGGCCTTATCTGATGGATTATCTAAAGCTTGAATTTTATCCCAAACCCTAGTGTGAAAGTTCGAATCTGCATACCGTGAAGAAACCGCCAATCCCTCTATGCCATTTTCTATAAATTTTTTTTCGTCATGGAAAAAGGGAATTGATTCATAGAATTTAGCTAAAATAAGGGGGGGCATACTTGTCAAATATGCACTCTCTAAGGCTCTTGCATTTTTAAATGGCAACGTGTGTATCAAATCCCAAAGGCTTTGATACAAATCTGAACTTTGATACTTAGGGTCGCTCCCCACACACTCTATTGCCTTTAGAATAAAATCCTCTTTCTGCTCAGTTGGAAATTCTTTGGAAAAGTCAGCTACAATTTCCAAAGGAATGGCTTCCATATATAAATTTAAAAGCAATGAAGCATCCGATTTATCTTTATAATATAAATGGGTAAAAAAAGGCCGAAGCGCTAAATCAACCTGCTCAAACTCTTTCTGATAGATTCTCCAATCGGAAGTAAATGCTTTCAGTTTTTCCAAACAACTAGAAAAAACAAATAAAGCGCAGCTCCTTTCATCGTTTACTGCGACAAAAGGATCTAGAAGACCTCCACCCATCATTTGACCGGCAAAAGCAGCCAAATCGTGGAGAGTAAAATCCTCAGAAATCGACAGATACGTAAACACAGCTAACCGCTCTGCTGTAGAAACATCTTCACCATAAGGAGTCCTTAGATATTTTCTTCTAAATTCAATCGATATAGAGTCCTTATAAACCTTGGGAAGACTCTCTTGAATTTTTTTAACATCACTTATTTTACAACGTGGAAAAACAGAAAAAAAAGCTGACTTTAGTTTTTCAACCAACTCAACGCTCTCTTGTTCATCCAATCCGTTAATGGCGTCTAAAAAGACCTGAATGCCATCCTCCGCAAAAAAACTTTCCACATCTTCAAATACAGAACTTAATGCTTCTTGAGAATAGATAGCTTTTCGAAAATTTTCTAAAGAAGCCTTTCTAAATAGCCCCCCGCCCGCTAAAACACTTTGAAAAAAACTTCCAAGGGAGGGTTCTTCCAAAGAAACTACTTTAATCGCTTTATGATAAAGAGTTTGACACTGCCTGATATCATCTGGAGAAAACTCTTTAAGTTGATGTTGAGCTATCCTTTCAAGGGTTTGACAAATCCTATAGTCCAAAGCAGGTAGATACCCCTCTTTACTAGCAATTTGCTCCGATAATAAAGTTATATCCTGCCTTAACGGATTCATCCGAGCACCCTAAAAGAAGCCGCCGGGAATGCAAAGCAAAAAAATCGACGAAAAGCCATTATTAAAACACCATCCCCCTTTAATCAGCCCTTAGGGCCTATACTCAATAAGCGACACAAACAAGGCTTCTTCTAGCAAAAGTCAAATTAAGATCCACTCTCGCATAAAGATTGAACATCAAAAAACAATCACCGCATTCTTGATTAATAAACAAAAAAATAATTTAAGTAAATTCAAAGTTCAACGAGATAATTAATATCTTGTATTTTAAAATACAAAAACAAACCAACAACAATTCCAGGCCAAGAAAAACCAGAAAGAAAAAAATCCATGCAACACTCTAAAAAACAATCACATACAAAAAAAACAAGCAATCATCTTATTTAAGTGCTAAATTATGATTGCCATTTTACCCAATTTTTGATACCATGACTGTTACAGAGAAAAATAGCACTTAACCAAGGAAAGCGCTAACGTGAAAACCTTCTCCTCTAAAAAACCGAGCAAAGAAGAAAGAGAACAAAGCGTTCTTATAGGCCTTGTAGAACTCTACCTACAAACAGGCAAGCCTGTGGGATCTCAAACTCTAAAAGAAAACGGCTTTGACTCTCTTAGTCCGGCAACACTTAGGAACTACTTTGCAAAACTAGAAGAAGGTGGCTTTTTAAAACAACACCACACTTCTGGAGGAAGGACCCCCACAAATCTAGCCTATAAAACGTATGCAAGCACCGTTTCTCCTACCGCAGAACTAACTGAACAAGAAAAACTACATATCACTCAATTGCTAGATAAAGAAACAAGAGAAGTCCACCTACACCTTCAACAAACAGCCGAAACGCTCTCTATGCTCTCACAGGGCGCCGTCTTCCTCTCTTCGCCGCGGTTTGATCAAGACTTCATCATCGACATCAAACTTGTATCCATCGACACCCATAGAATCCTTTGCATTTTGATTACCGACTTTGGAACGATTCGCAGCGAAATCCTTCTAACAGAAAAAAAACTCAGCACATTTTCCTTAAAAAGAATTGAAAAATTCTTCCACTGGAAGTTAACAGGAACAAACAAAGTAGACATCAGCCCCGAAGAAGAAAAAATTGGACTTACCCTATATAACGAAGCGATGCTTCGTCATATCATGAATTACTCTACGTTTTCTTCTAGCGAGATCCTGAAAACCGGATTTGCTAAAATGCTTAGTTACCCTGATTTTAACGATGCTTCTAGCTTAGCGGGGGGGCTTGCTCTTTTCGAAAACGACAACACGCTAAGAACCCTTTTAGCTGAATGTAACAAGAAAAAAGAGCTCACTTTTTGGATAGGAGACGAGCTATCTGCTTTTTCTCCCTCAGCAAACGCAAGTGCTATTTTAGCAATTCCGTACTACATCCATCAAACCTTAGTCGGCAGCATTGCGATACTTTGTCCCGCAAGAGCTCCCTACAAAAAACTCTTTGCTCTTTTAAAAACAGTCTCTGAGCTACTGAGCACCTCGTTAACAAAGAGCTTATATAAATTTAAAATCAGCTACAGAGAGCCTCAAGCAGGACAATTAGATTACAGAAAACAAACAACCCTGCTCTCAGAGCCAGGCAGTGACTTACTTTTAGAAGATCAAACACAAGGAAAGACGCAATGACAGAAGAAACACAAGACCAAACTCCCGGAGAAGACGTAGTAGAAATGAAAGAAAGCCAAGCTACAACAGAAAAAACCGTGGAATCTGAGCTACAAGAATACAAAGATAAATACCTAAGACTTTTAGCAGAATCAGAAAACACTCGAAAAAGACTGCAAAAAGAAAAAGTCGACATGATGCGCTTTTCTACAGAAAATGCCATCCTAGAGTTTTTATCTCCTATAGACAACTTCGAAATGGCGCTAAGCTTTACAAGCCAAATGTCCGATGAAACAGCTAACTGGGCAAAAGGGTTTCAAATGATCCTAGGACAGTTTAAAGAAGCTCTTTCTAATAACGGCATTACACCATTCCACGCAACAGGAACACTTTTTGACCCACATCTTCACGAAGCTGTTGAAACAGAAGAATCAGACCTCATCCAAGAAGGGGAAATTTTACAAGAGTATAGCAAAGGCTACAAAAGCGCTCATCGCACCATTCGCCCTGCAAGAGTGAAAGTAGCTAAAAAACCTAAAGCTCAAGAAGAAACAACACAAAATTAAATCATTAACCTAAGGAAAACATATGTCAAAAAAAAGCAAAATCATTGGAATTGACCTAGGAACCACAAACTCTTGCGTTGCTATCATGGAAGGCGGAGTTCCTAAGGTAATTGCGACAGCAGAAGGCACACGTACAACACCTTCTGTCGTATCCTATAAAGGCGGAGAAAGACTAGTAGGAATTCCTGCGAAAAGACAATCTGTAACTAACCCAGAAAAAACAATCTACTCAGCAAAACGCTTCATCGGTCGTAAGTTCGCAGAAGTGAAATCCGAAACACAAACTGTCCCCTACAAAGTTTGCGCTAATGCAAATGGTGATGCGGTATTTGAAGTAGATGGCCAAATGATGACACCTGAAGAAGTTGGAGCTCAAGTTCTTCTTAAAATGAAAGAAACAGCTGAAGCCTATTTAGGAGAAAAAATTACAGAAGCTGTAATTACAGTTCCTGCCTACTTTAACGACTCTCAAAGACAGTCTACAAAAGATGCTGGGCGAATTGCAGGACTTGACGTAAAAAGAATCATCCCTGAGCCTACTGCAGCTGCTCTTGCCTATGGACTTGACAAACAACAAGACAAGAAAATTGCCGTGTTTGACCTTGGGGGCGGAACGTTTGATATTTCCGTTCTAGAAATCGGAGATGGGGTCTTTGAAGTGCTTGCAACAAATGGAGACACTCACCTTGGCGGCGATGACTTTGATAATGCAATCCTTCACTGGATGCTTGATGAGTTTAAAAAAGAGACAAGCATTGATTTAAGCAAAGACAAAATGGCTCTTCAAAGACTTCGTGATGCTGCTGAAAAAGCAAAAATCGAGCTCTCTGGAACACAGACAACAGAAATCAATCAACCATTTATTACAATGGATGCCACAGGACCTAAACATCTAGCGTTAACTCTCACTAGAGCAAAACTAGAAAGTCTAGCGCACGACCTTATAGAAAGAACAGTAGAGCCTTGCTTAAAAGCATTAAAAGATTCTCGTCTATCAAAAGATCAAATTGACGAAATCATCTTAGTTGGCGGAATGAGTCGTATGCCTGCTGTAGAAAAAAAGGTAAAAGAAATCTTCGGAAAAGAGCCGCATAAAGGTGTTAACCCTGATGAAGTGGTCGCAATTGGCGCTGCAATTCAAGGGGCTGTGTTGTCTGGCGACGTGAAAGACGTTCTTCTGCTTGATGTTATCCCTCTTACTTTAGGAATTGAAACCTACGGTGGAGTATTAACTCCTGTTGTAGAACGTAATACAACAATCCCGACACAAAAAAAACAAGTCTTTTCAACAGCTGCAGATAACCAACCAGCAGTAACAATCGTGGTTCTCCAAGGAGAGCGTAAGATGGCTAAAGACAACAAAGAGATAGGCCGTTTTGACTTAACAGATATTCCTCCTGCGCCAAGAGGCACGCCTCAAATCGAAGTAGCCTTTGACATTGATGCGGATGGAATTCTCCATGTTTCTGCTAAAGACGTCCAAACAGGTAAAGAGCAAAAGATTCGTATCGAAGCGAAATCGGGCCTTTCCGAAAGTGAAATTAAGCGTATGTTAAAAGACGCGGAAGATCACGCAGAAGAAGACAAGCAAAAGCAAGAAGAAGTCGAACTTCGTAATGAAGCAGATTCCCTAGCTTTCCGCGCTGAAAAAGCTCTTAAAGACTTCAAAGACAAACTACCACAAAACGTTGTTGATGATGTACAAGCTAAAGTCGACGCTGTCAAAAAAGCTCTTGAAGGAACCAACAGCGCTCTTATTCGCTCTACAAAAGACGAGCTAAATGAGCACATGCAAAAAATTGGCGAAGCTATGCAAGGGCAAGGAGCTCCCGGGGCAGGACCTGCAGCACAACCTCAAGGCAAGCCTGAAATGGAAGAAGCTGAAGTTGAAATCCTCGATGAGGACAATAAGTAATCTATTGTAAATAGAGCTACTGAAAAATAATTTACAAGACCGAGGAGCACACCTTCTCGGTCTTGTATTTATAAATAAAGCCAATCTTATCCAATCCTTTCAAGCACTCGTTTATGTAGGCTAGATTATCCAAAGACGACCGAACTTCAAAAAAACATACGCAAGCATCTAAAAGACTACTCCTCTTTCTTCTAAAAAGCACCACACAAAACACAGAAAATAAACAGATTAAACATCTAATGATAAAATTAAATTAGACTAATTAATTAATTTAAAACAAAATTAAAATAAGGAATAAAAAAATCACATGAGTCTGATCGACCCGATAGCCTATCTCAAAAACAAAACATAACTAGGTGCGTATTTCTTAAAGGAGAAAATATTTTGTTTAACATTCACGAAGCTCCCAAAAGCCCTCCTGAAGACAACGGTAGCATCCCCTCTTATAACTCACCAGCCCTGGCTACAGAAATAAAGCAAACTATCACAAGAGTCGCAAAAAGAGCCCTAGAAACCCCACAATCTGGAGAAAAAACTTCTAGACTCCGCACCCTAAAGCCAGAAATCAGTCTGATAGCGCCACCTACTCAACGAGAGATAGCTGAAGAATACGAAGCCGGATTTTTCACATCCAGGGTCATTTCATTAAAGCCAAGGAACCCTCCTGCAGATAGCTCTGAATGGCTCTTACGCTGTTGCGCTCTGATTGAAGAAGATCCTCTAGCGAAAGGGCCTAAAGCAAAACTTACTTCCGTAGACTCAGGCCTAGGGTTATCTTCTTCATTTTTTCTAATCTCAGATAAAAAACTAGCCGTTATTAAACCTGGCATAGGGTTACTCCCCACTGATACTAGAGTGCTAAGGCAAGGGATTTCCCCACATGACATGGTGATAAGAGAGGAGTGTGCGAGTGTTATAGCAAGACACCTCCGCGATTTGGGAATAGAAACACATCTACCCGAAACTGCAATTATTTCGATTTCTTCTTCTAAATTTCCTCCTATTGCAAACTTACAAGAGCCCCAAGAAACTAGCCTGGATCTCACCTGTTCTATCCAACAATTTAGGGAAAATATCGGACCCATACAATTAAGCTCTCAAGAAACGCTTCCTAATGAAAAAATTCGAACACTCGCCATCTTAGATATTTTACTAAATAACACAGACAGAAGAATAGCCAACTGCCTTATCGGAGAAGATGGAAACCTCATTCCAATAGACCATGCACTTACCCTTTCAAAAAGTTTTAAAGATAGCCCTCTTTTATTTTGGCTTGCTTTTGATGGCTCGAACACTGCATTTTCTAGAGAAGAACAAGACTCTATTTCACAATTAGACTGGAAAAAGCTCGAAACGTATCTTTTACAAAAAATGCCTTATTTGGATCAATCCACGCTAAAAATGCTAAATACTACAGTAGCATTTTTAAAAATAGGAGCTGAATTAGGCTTAACACCCTATGAACTGGGCTGCTTTATGACAAAAAGCCGTTTACATCATCAAGAAATATCTTTTCTAGAATTTTGCAATTCCAAAGCTACCTCTTCGCAAGAGGATTTCTCAGTAACCATAACTCAAGCTCTTGTTACCTATCTAGCTCCCTGTGCAACTATTCTTAAAAATCCGTCTTATCAAGAGCTCCATCAGCGACAAGAGCCCAAATCAGGGGTCAAATCGTACATACTACAGGCTTGTAGCAACGTACTCACCCAGCACCTTTCAACGGGAAGCCCTTTTTCTTTTGAAACACTAGCCTCTTATATGGATGAGGTAAAAAGAAACAAAGACGTTATAAAAGGAGACCTAGAACAACCCTCAACGCAAATTACTATTCGCTAATAAAATACTATTTTGACAAAATCATTAAAAGACAATATAATTTCCGAACCAAAATATGCCGGAGAAGCCATGAGATTAGTCAACATATCCCCAAGAAGTATTATTGTAGAGTTTAATCAAGAATTATTTCCAACATTTCACAACGAAACTCTAGCTAGAATGTTATATGAATTTGGAATAGAAATTAAAGGGGATGTTCAAAAAAAACACAACTACACATCTCCTATTTACCCCCCTCAAGAACCCAATGACATAAAAGCAAATGAAGCTTTTTTCACTGCTTTTAAAGAAGTTTATGCACCTAAAAACCTTGAAAATGCAGGAACAGCGTGGGAATAAAAAAGTCCTTGTCACCTCTTGTAAAGAGTAACAAGGACTTTTTTTACTTAAAACTTAGAAAAAAATGCTCTTAAAATATCGTGATACGTCGTATAGATAAAAAGAGCGATCAAAAGAACAGCAAAGGGAATAATTAACCTTTCCATCACTTTAGCTTTAATTCTTTTCTTTGTGACCCCTTCATAAATGGCAAAGCAGATATGTCCCCCATCCAATACGGGAATAGGCAAAAGATTAATCACACCTAGATTAACACTAATAAGACCTAGCCAATAAAGAGCCTCGGGAATCCCTAGCCCTAACCCATTTTTCATGGTTTGAACAATTCCAACAGGACCAGCTAGATATTTAGGGCTTAAATATCCAGTAAACAATGCGGAAAGGGTCTTCCACATATCATTAAGAACATTCGAAAAAAGCACAACAGGAGATGGATTATACTCAACAAGACGATCTTCAAAAAGTCCGCCAAGAAGAAGTCTTCTTTTTTCTTTTTCAAAAGCCATTAAAGCTCTTTCTTTTTCCTTAGGGTTTTTTATGGTCTCAATTTGCTTTTTTTGCTCTTCTTCTAAGCTAATTCTTTTTTCTTTCACAGAATCAGACACAAGAAAATCAGAAAGTGGCTTAGGTACAATTGGCTTAAGTAAATATAAATTCCCAATAGAGCTTAAAGACTTTTTTACGCCTATAGCAGAAGATAGTGTTTGTAAGTCAGCAAAAGACACCCCTTGCATAAAATCTTTGTCCGCAACAGCAGAAGAAACGGGAGCAAATGACTGGCCTCTTTGGACAATCACCTGGACATGTCTTGTTTGAACTGCTCTAAACAACTCTTCGCCTCCAGAAACATCCTTTCCATCCACAGCTAAAATACGATCCCCTGGCAAAAGAGGGATTTCTACTTCAGAAAACTTTGGATGAAATTCTTTTTGTTCAAAAGCATTTTCATCTACATAAGGAGTGAAAAATTCCACTTCTCCTCTAGTAGAGACTTTATACGGAATAAAATATAAAAAAGAGACATCATCTTGCAAGCTATTGGCATAAGCCCAATCTTGTAGTTCTGCTTTTTCTAAGCCATTGATCCGTAAATCCCGTACTTGCAAACGAGGAATTTGAGTTAGGAAAACAGAGTTTCCTCTTTGGACGGTAAGTAGAGTCCTTGGTCTATTGACTAAAGACATCAACTGTCTTTTAGAAAAAACAACCTCTCCGTCTACCCAAAGAATCCTATCTCCTTCTTGGATACCACTTTCTCTCATAGAAAGGCTTGTATCTTGATTGGTAAGCTCTTCATAAATCAAATAAGAAGCAGGATTAATGATAGAAAGGAGTGAAACTGGCCTTTCTTGTCCTCTATGACTTTCTAAATCATCTAATGTATACTGAAAAGGGGCTTTGGTTTGATTTACATAGTCAATCGTAAAACCGCTAATCTTTTGAGCTCCTTTTTCAAGTAAAGTTCCATAAAGTAGTTGCGTAAACTCATGAAATGGCTTATCTCCATATTCTGTAATTTCAGCGCCAGGACGAACTCCCATTTTATATAGATCAGAAGAAGGGTCTACCCATCCAATCAAATGGGTGTAGTTAGAAAAAGGTTTTTCCCTTCCTCCAGACATCCAAATAACAGAAAAAACTAAAAAAGCAAAAACGATATTGACAACAGGGCCAGCCAAAGCAACTTTAATACGAGAAAAAGGAGATTTCCCATAAAAACCATCTTCTATTTCATGCGGCTCTAAAGACCCTTTTTTTTCCATTCCAGCGATGCGAACATAGCCTCCAAACGGAATACAACAGACTTGCCATTTGACACCATCTCTTTGCCAAGAAAGAAGAGGCTTCCCAAAGCCTATAGAAAATATTTCCACCTTCATTTTCTCTCTTTTCGCCATGAGGTAATGACCCAGCTCATGGATAAAAACAAGAAGGCCAAGTCCAAGGCCAGCTAGAACAAAATACAATATACTAATCATAAGCGTAAAAAACCTTTCGTTAAATAGTTAAAGCTTCCCGTCTTGCTGAAGCATTAATTGCAAAAATTGTTTCCAAAGAAATACTTTTTTCCTTGTGATGTCTTTCTAATAATTTCGATAACTTCACGCCAATATCAACCCAACGTATCTCTCTACGCAAAAAACGAGATACAAGAACTTCGTTAGCGGCATTTAAAAAACAAGGAAAGCTACCACCCTCACGAAGAGCAGCATAAGCTAGTTCCAGACAGACAAACTTCCCTTTTTCTAGGGGAAAAAACTCTAATTTAGGATATTTCAAAAAAGAAAAAGGAGAAAGAAGTCCCTTTTCTCTTCTTGGCCAAGTAATTGCATACTGAATTGGCACTGTCATAGTGGGTTCTGACATCTGTGCAAACATAGACCCATCCTGCATCTCAACCATACTATGAATCACACTTTGAGGATGAACCACAACATCGATCTTATTTATAGGAACTCCAAATAAGTAAAATGCCTCTATTACCTCCAGGCCTTTATTCATAAGGGTCGATGAGTCGACAGTGATTTTGGGGCCCATCGTCCAGCTAGGGTGCTTTAAAGCTTGCTCTAAAGTGATATCTATAAATTCTTCTTTGGCTCTATGAAAAAAAGGCCCCCCGGAAGCTGTCACAATCAGCCTATTTACATCATTTATGTCTTTCCCCTCCAAGCATTGAAAAAGAGCGCTGTGCTCACTATCTACAGGCAGAATCTTTACGCCGTATTCACTGGCAAGACGCATGATCCACTCGCCTGCAGCAACAAGAACCTCTTTATTAGCTAGGGCTATATTTTTACCACTACAAATAGCTGAAATAGTCGGAGCAACACCCGCAAATCCGGTAATTGCAGATACAACTAAATCTACCCCAGGAAAAGCCGCCGCCTCTTTAAGGCCCTCTTCCCCTTCGACAACCTGTAAGTCAGGAAATAGATTTCTTAGCTCTGACGCTTTTTCTCGATCAAAAACAGCTACAATTTTCGGCTTAAACTCATGAATTTGAGGAATTAAAACATCTATACGACTATGAGAGGCTAAAGAAAGAACTTCGAGTCCTAAATGACGGGCCACCTGTAGCGTCTGGACTCCAATGGAGCCTGTTGACCCTAGCACGGCAAGCCGCTTTGTATTTTGCATAAGACACCAAAATAGATAGTATAGATTTATCTTCCTAAACCATTATCTCCATAAAGTTCTATAAGTCAACGCTGATTTCGATAGTTAAAACAAAGTATTTACGGCGCGTACAGAGTAACAATTGAAATATTTACACAAATGGTATATAATTATTTAAAAAAGGGATATATATGCAAATAACTAAAGACTATTATTTAGAAAAAGAAATACTAAATGCACAAAAGCTACTATTAGCAACTGCCCCCCCGGGGCCTCTTTCTCGTAACTCTATACAAGAGACTCTGAGGTGTTTGGCTAAAGACGAGATTCTTCCAGACCCAAAGCCCCTTTCTGAAAGAGAAATCTCAGCATTTAAAAAAAATTTCGAAAAAGTGATAAGACTCTCTTCCCTAGAAACTATTCTAGACACTATTGAAAAATTTCCTTCACTACTTAATACAGAAAAACAAATTAAAAAAACACTAAACCAATTTAAACCAACAACATCTCTAATAAAAAATAAAAAAAGTGCCACATCCATTAATTCTTTGATTAGAGATAACCCTCTATTTAATAGCGAAGAACATGCTCTCTTTCGAGCAATTTCTAAAGAGCTTGCGGCAAATAAAATTTTAGAACTTACGAAGATAGAACTGACCTACATAGAGCTTATACACAACAGACTCGACTCTATTTCGATACAGCCCCAACAAGAAGCTGAATTTATGAACACGTTAGATTTTTTACTTACTCGCCCAATCTACCAAGATATCATATGGCCATCTTTCATGGAACCTGTCGCCGATCTTCTTTTAAACACCGATCTATATGCTGAGACAAAAGAAGACCAAGAAGCTTTTATAGAGCTTATCTTAGAAGAAATAAACGCATTTAAAAATTCAAGAAGAACAGAGGAAAAAGATAGTCTCCCCTGTTCCTTATAAAATTAAGAGTCTTTTCGTCTAATTATACGGAAATTCCCCCTCTGAAAGGGCATCGAGCTCTTTATAAAGAAGATCTAAGCTTTCTTTTTGTTTCGCTGGACTAATAAGTCTATGAAGCTGTCTTCTGTAGGACTCCACACCAGCAAACTCCCTAAAAGACTGAGAGATGTTTTCTAAAATAAGATCCTTTTCTTCTTGATTAGAAAATGTATCAACTAGAGCTAGCATTTTGGTAAATTGATCCTGATTTCCTCTTAATGCATAAAACAAAAGAGCCTTGCTTAAAGATTCAGAATTAACCGAAGAAGTTAGATCTTTAATATCTTCCTCCGTAAATTTGCATAGAGTTGACGCCAGACGAAACATCGGACTAACTTCTAAACTAGTTAAGATTCTTGGATTTATTTTATTTTTAATCTCTAAGGCGTAATCTTCTAGACCTTCCATAGACACCAAACTCAAATAGATATGAGATAGCCCGAGCTCACCAATTTCCTTACCTGTTAAGGCAACAAGCTCATCAAATTGCTTTCGAAAGCCTTTTACAGCTAGCTCTAAAGCCATTTCTTCGATCCATTCCTCTTTATAAAAAAATTCAAGCTTAGTCATCCCGTTTTTTATAACTGAGTCAACTACTTCTAAAGTCTCTTTAACTTTTCCACTTTTTAAAAGATCTTTAGAAGCCTGTTCTAAAGACTTTTCTGTTTCTTCATTTATAAACATATTAAGAGGCGGTTCTTCTAAGGAATCAACAGAACTCGCCTCATCATCCGTGCGTGGAGAGTCTTGACTGAACATATCTTCTGAAGATCTAACTTCGCTGGGATTTCTTTCTCTTCCCAAAAGAATGCGACCCTCCGAATTTAAGGGCACTCTCTCTGCTAGTTGTCTCCCTGCGCTTTTTTTGAACTCCTCTTTCAAGGTGTTATCTTGGTGGAGTTTATCTGACGAATCAACCTGATCTAAATCGAGTAAACTTTTAAAAATTTTAGGAATACCATCAACTAGGTCTCTTTTATAAAAACTTTCAGCCTCTACCAAGACAGCAGCTAATTGTGCTGCCAGGCTTGCTTTATTATTCAAAAACCATCCAATAGTTTTTTCATCCAAATTCCAAGCATCTTTAAAGGATATTAAACGCAATAAACTCTGGGTTTGCGTAATAGCATCATCTAATTTACCCTCTTGAAGAAAAGCCTTAAAATACTCTCTCATTTTTTCAAAAATAACCGGAGGGAACTCTACTTTAGGATTTTGAGAGCTAGGATCAAATAGCAAGTCTATTACTTTAAATGCCTTTTTAACAGCTTCTGCCATTTCCTCTAGACGTCTTGGAGCCACCCCATCGCTGAGAGCTAAAATATACTCTAAAGCATTAGGAATTTGCCCTTTGCTTAAAAAAGATGCAATACGTCTATCTATAGCACTCTCTCGAGCTTCTTTTGAAAGCGAAAAATCTATCTCTTGCAAACTAGCCCCCCCAGGGCTTTTAGCAAAAGCTTCCTCTATAAAAAGCTTTATTTCAGAACCTTCAGGAAATTTTTGCACTAATTCTATAGCTTTGTCTAAGCTTCCCTCTTGAATAAGCCCTCTTAGATACTCTCTCATTTTTTCAAAAATAACAGGGGGAAGCTGTACTTCAGGAGTTTCCAAGCTAGAGTCAAATAAAACACCTAACACCCGAAAAACATTATCAAAAAGATTTTCTTTCGCATATATCTCAGCTGCCTCAAAACAAAGATCTTTTGTATAATTGGAATTGTTTTCTGCCTTTAAAAACTCAACGACTTTAGATACATCTCCAGCACTTTGTTCTATCCTGGTTTCTAACGCCTTAGTTCTCTTACTCAGCCCCTCAGCAGGATTAATCGCATCGATTAACAGCCCTTTCCACTCTTCATTTTTCATTTCTTGGGCTACTTGAAGAGCTAACGATTTTTTAGGATTTTCCCCATCGATTATGCGAATTGCTATATTATTTATACCAAGTAAAAGCCCACTTTTTCCAAAAAGTTTAGTATGTAAATCAAGGACTTTCTTAATCAAATTTGGAGATTGCAACTCGACTCGTTGCTCATCATTTTTAATAAGTAACGCTGCTGCAAACCTAGGAAAAGATCTAACATCAACAAGCGATTCAGAACCCAGTTCGCCGAGTTTTTTTAGGGCTTCGTCACAACCATCCTTTCCAATAGCCTCAACCAAAAACTCTTCAATCCAGTCATTTAGACGATCGACGACCTCTTTACGCCGGTCGGCATCCAACATGCGAGAAACAACTCTAAAGCTCTCAATAAATCCTTTAATGCTTGTAGGAGGGATAGGACCTAACCCCATAAGGCTTTCTTCAAGCTGATCATCTATTGCCTTCTTTAACCCCTCATACCTAGTTTTACTCTGCTCTAGCTCAAAAGGAGCTGTTCCGGCTTCTTCACCAACAATCAAAGGAAATCTGTCTAAAGCGGTTTCTAACGCCCCTAACTCTAACAAGCGCTCACAAACAGCCAAATTACAATAATTTTTAGAGCTCTGATCACATAAAATCTCTATGAAATCCATAGCGATAAACGCACGATTAATCGGGCTTTCTGAATTTTTTGAATCGTTAGAAAGAAGATCTTGAACGGTTAGAATAATTTGAGCCTCATTGTCTGAGCTTTTTCTATATAAAACCTGGGGGGCTTCGTTCGGAGTTTCTTTTTTCAAGAGCCCTTGGCTTGAGAAAAATCTAGATGAAACAAAATCAGAAATACTCGAAAACACACCCCGTGAAGGAATATCTTCTCCCTCTTTTATAAGGTTAGAGTTTGAATCTTTTTTGATAGATTGTTCGTAGTCAAGATCTCCCTTCTTTTTTATTGGAACAAGGTCTTTACTTTTTGAAAGCGAGAACTTCGAAAAAATGCCCTTATCATCCCCTTCTTTACTAATAACATCGTAATATGCTGTAGAGGCTTTATCTATCGCTTGATTTAAAGCTTTAGTTCCTTGCTTTGAAAGAAAAAAATACTTAACCTTATTCCAAATATTTAGTTTGGAATAACAGTCTTTGTGGATTTCTTCTAACTTAGTTTTTATTTCTTTTAGCTGATTTATGCCTACTGAAGAATTATCCCTGAATAACTCTTGGACTGAAGCTTCCACCCGTTGAATCACTCCAATATCAGAACGACAGCTAGTCTGATCTAAAACCTTTTTACAGACGTTTAAATTATCAATTACCGTTTGAATAGAAGAATTTCGGTTAGTAAATAAACCACTCATACCAACTCCTTTTTTATTTTTAATTAAATCAAACGTGAAATATTAAAAACACAAATTAAACACGCTAAAAAATGTAAACATTTAAAAAGAAAAGGAATAGAATAAAAATAAAAGAAGAAAAATTATTTTTTTTCTTGAACCAGATGATCATCAGCCTCTAAAACCCAACCCCCACCTAGAGCCTTATAAAGATCTACTAGGATAAGAAACTGGTTGGCCTGCGCTGCTGCTGTATTTAACTCAGAATCAAACACTTTTCTTTCCGCGTCAAGAACGGTAAGGTATTGGTTTTGTCCTTCATAATATCGATACCATGCAAGCTGAAGATAATTTTCTAGCGCTTGCAATTGAAGGGTGTCTGCCTTAAAAACCTCTTTAGACTGCCTTAATCCAATAAGAGCATCATCTACTTCTTTAAAAGCTTTTAAAATGACATTTTCATACTGAAAAATGAGCTCTTGCTTTTGGGCTTGAGCAATTTTTAACTGACCTCGAAGAGATCCCCCTGTAAAGATTTCCTGTAAAAGACTGCCTCCTATGACCCAGGTAGTAGCAGGCTTTTTAAGAAGTGTTTTAAGATGCAGGCTTTCCACTCCATATAAAGAAGCGAAAGAAAACTGTGGAAAAAAAGCAGCCCTAGCGACTCCCACATTTGCACAAGCAGCTTTAAGATTGTTTTCAGCCTGTACAATATCTGGCCTTCTGGTTAAAAGGTCTACAGGAAGTCCCGTTGGAACTTCCTTAGGTAAGATTAGCTCTTTTAGCGACTTCCCTCTTGGAATAGGCCCTGGATTTTGTCCTAAAAGAATGCTGAGTAAATTTTCCTGGACCGGTACTTTTCTTTCTAGTTCTTGAACCATAGCGACAGCTTCTTGGTAAACAGACATCGCCTGCTCTACTTCTATTTCAGAAGTAATGCCCCCTTCAAAACGATATTTTGCAATTTGAAGAGATGCGCCCCTTGACTTTTGGATCTTTTTAGCCATTTCTAACTGAAGGTCGAGCTGCCTTAAAAGAATGTAACTTTGAGCTGTCGACCCTATCAAAGTAAGAACAACAGTTCTTCGATTCTCTACCTCTGCTAGGTATTCAAAATAGGCAGCCGACGACTGGTTACGAACCTTCCCCCAAAAGTCTAATTCATAGGAAAGAGAAAGATTTAACGCATATTCAGGGATAATAGGACTAAGTCCTAACGGTAGGAAATTTTGATTGACAGGGACCTTTTCTTTAAGAGCCCCTCCCCCCCCTGAAAGCTGAGGAAAAAGACTAGAGCGCGCCACTTCTGCCTGGGCTAGGTACTGACAAACCCTCCACATAGCCACCTGTAAATCTTTGTTATTTTTTAAAGCAGTTTGGATTAGTTCGTCCAAGACCTCATCGCCTAAGCTTTTCCACCAAAGGCCATTTGCCAAAAAATCGCCGTCTTCGGTGTCCACACGAAAAGACTCCGGCATAGGCATATTCGTACCTGAATACTTGGGGGCAAAATTACAAGAACAACAAACACTCAAAGAAAAAAGAAAAAGTAGCGCTTTTATTTTCATTCTCCCTTCTCCTTTTTGCGATCTAATAATTTATAAAAAAATGGCACGAAAAAGATTCCGAAGAACGTTGCTAAAATCATACCACCCATAACACCAGTACCGACAGAATGACGGCTCGCAGCGCCAGCGCCCGTGCTTGTTACAAGAGGAAGAACTCCAAAAATAAAGGTTAAAGAAGTCATCAAAATAGCACGGAACCTTTGCTTAGCTGCTTCTATAGCAGCCTCTCGAACAGAAAGTCCCTGTTTTCGCCGGATGATGGCAAACTCGACAATTAATATTGCATTTTTTGCAGCTAAAGCAATAAGCGTTACAAGACCAATTTGAAAGTATACATCATTTTCCAGGCCCCTGATCCAAACAGCAATTAAAGCCCCTAATGTACCAAAAGGAACCGCTAAAAGAATTGCGATGGGAAGGGACCACCTTTCATATAAAGCAGATAAAATCAAAAACACAAGAACAAGAGCCCCAGCAAGCGCTAAGGTAGAACTTCCTCCCGAAGCAATTTCTTGGTATGCTTGCCCTCCCCATGCATAATTCAAATCCAAAGGAAGCACCTCATTAGCTACTTCTTCCATCGCTAAAAGAGCTTCCCCTGAGCTAAAACCTGCAGCAGCAGAACCATTTATCTTTGCAGCTGGAAACCCATTAAAGCGGCTAATCAAATTAGGTCCTTTGTCATACTCGAATGTAACTAACGATTTTAAAGGAACCATTGCACCCACATCTGATTTCACATAGATATTTCCAATATCTTCTAAGGACCTACGAAATTCAGGCGCTGCTTGGACTAATACCTGAAATACATGGCCATACTTATTGAAATTGTTGACATAGACAGAACCAAGCAAGCTTTGAAGCGTCTGATATACATCTCCAATAGGAACACCTAGGGCTCTAGCTTTAGTTCTATCGACATCCGCAAAAATTTGAATGCAATTAGCTTGGATGGACGTTGTTAAAAAACTAAGTTCCTTTCTTTTTTTAGCACTTTCAATAAACTGGTCTGCTACTTCTTGTAGCTTTTCTGAAGAAAGATCTCCTTCATTTACAATCCAAAACTCAAAGCCTCCCACAGTACCAAGACCCTGAATAGCTGGTGGATTAAAAGGCATAATTTGGGCTTCAGGAAGAGCGTAAAAAGACTTCCCTAAGCTCTGTAAAACACCTTCGGCGCTAAGAGATTTCGACTTTCTTTCATCCCAATCTTTAAGAATCACAAAATACGTGCCAACAGGGGTTCTATTTAAATTGTCAAGCAAACTAAACCCAGTCATTGAGACTAGATTTTTTACCGCAGGATTTTCTAAAGCTACTTTTTCTATTGCCTCTGTTGTTGCTTGGGTCCTATTTAAACTAGCCTCTTCTGGCAGGTTCGCAAAAGCAAATAAATACCCCTGATCTTCTTGGGGCACTAAACTCGTTGGAATACTATAAAAAAGAACAAGTAAAGAAGCTATCACACCCCCAAATATCACCAAGCCAATTTTAACGTGATCAAGTAGCCAAGAAGCCCCTTTGGCATATAAATCGGTACATCTAGCCAGTCCTTTATTAAAAAGATCTGCTACTTTAGGAAGCGACTCATGTTTTTTTAATAAAAAAGCAGCAAGAACAGGACTTAAGGTAAGGGCTACAAAACCAGAAATAACTACAGAAATAGAAATAGTAATAGCAAACTGCTTATAAAGCCCTCCAGCAATCCCTCCAAGAAAAGCTACAGGAATAAATACGGCACAAAGAACACAGACAATCGCAATAATTGGACTAGAAACCTCTTTCATAGCCTCTATTGCTGCCTCTTTGGGTAAAAGACCTTTTTCTCTCATATTTCTTTCTACGTTTTCAACAACAACAATCGCATCGTCCACAACGATTCCAATCGAAAGAACAAGCCCAAATAAAGTGAGGGTATTTAAAGAAAAACCAAGCATGTACATGCCAGTAAATGTTCCTATAATAGAGACCACCATAGCTATCACAGGAACAACCGTAGCTCGAAGGCTTTGTAAAAAAACAAAGACAACAAGGGCCACTAAAAAAGCAGCTTCATATAAAGTTTTCTCCACTTCTTTAATAGAAATTTGAATAAATTTTGTGGTGTCATAAGGAACAGAATATGAAATCCCCGGCGGAAATCTTTGCTCTAGCTGCTTAAGCTTAGCTCTTACAGAATCTGCAACAGTTAGGGCGTTAGCTCCATATTCTTGATAAATAGCAATTAAAGAAGCCGTTTTTCCATCAAGAGCTCCATTGACTGTGTAATCTTGGGCCCCTAGCTCAGTATAGCCTATGTCTTTAATCTTAACAGTGGAACCATCTGGAGTAGCTCGTAAAATAATTTCATCAAATTGATCTGGAGTTTCTAAACGACCTAAACATGTCATAGGTAAAGTCATCTGCACTAAAGATTTTGTAGGAGGCTCGCCGAGCTCTCCTAAAGGATAATCAGCACTTTGCTCTTTGATAGCATCGATGACATCACTAGTACCAAGCTTAAGCTGAGCCATTTTATCTGGTCTTAGCCAAACTCTCATCGAATAGTTTCTTGCATTTATCAATTTAGCATCGCTAACCCCTGGAATTCTTAGTATTTCATCTGCAATATGAATCGTGGCATAGTTATTCGTATAGATCTCATCATAGCGTCCGTCTGACTCTACGGCAACAAGAAGTAAAATCGTTGGGGTTTCTTTTTTTACAATAACGCCTTGCTTTTGAACAGCTTCAGGAAGCTGAGCTAAAGCAAGATCAACCCTATCTTGAACATTATTTAAAGCAGTATCCGAATTTGCCCCAATTGTAAAATAGACGCTCATGGATAGATTCCCTGTAGACGCATTTTGCGAGTACATATAAATCATATCCTCCACGCCGTTGATCTGATTTTCCAAAGGAGCTGCTACTGAATCTGATAAAATCTCAGCACTAGCGCCTGGATAGCTTGTCGAAACCTGTATTTGGGGTGGTGTAATGTTGGGATATTGTTCAATCGGCAAATGAACAAGTGCAAGTAATCCGACAAGGACAATTAAAATAGAAGTCACCATCGCAAAAATAGGACGCTCTAAAAAAAACTTCGAAATCATAAGGCTGCCTTAGAGGGAAGTTGTTTAGAAGTAATCACAACAGAAGATCCCTCAACGAGTTTATTGGTTCCTTCCAAAACAACAACATCCCCAGGGCTTAACCCCTGTTTAATGATCCAATAGTCTCCATACCACTCTCCAGGTTCGACAGCTTGTAATGAAACAGTATTATCTGATTTTACGATAAAGACATACATCCCTGTTTGCCCTTGAAAAACAGCTTTTTGCGGAACAAAAATTGCATTAGGTCTTACGGCCCCCGAAACATGGGCTCTAACAAACTGTCCAGGTAAAATTAAGCCCTGCGGATTTGGGAAAGTAGCTCTAACTACAAGAGCGCCTGTCGCAGGATCTAGCGTGGGAGAAGTAAAATTCACTTTACCCGAATAAGGGAACATCGTTCCATCAGAGAGTTCCAGGGTCACAGTAAACTCTTGCTGCGGGGGCAAGATCAATTCATTTTTTGCTTTCTCGCCTTGTCCTTGCAGCATTTGGTTATCTGACACACTAAATAAAACCCAAATAGGATCTATAACAGAAACAAGTGTAAGTAGCCCATTTACACTAGGTGTTATTAAAGTACCCTCTCGAAAAGCAGCTCTTCCAGAAAGCCCATCAATCGGAGAAGTAACCCTTGTGTAACTTAAGTTAAGCTCTGCCTGTACCAGGTTTGCCTGCGCAGCTAAAACGCTTGCTTTAGCGGTAAGAACATCTGCCGTGGCATCATCTAAATCTTTTTGGCTAGCCGCATTTTTTGCAAAAAGAGGAGTAATTCGATCTAAAGATTTTTGCGCGCGCCATAAAACAGCTGAATAACCTTCTAAAGCAGCCTTAGCCTCCTCAACGCTTGCTTCAAACGGCAACGGATCTATTACAAAAAGAAGATCACCTCTTTTTACAGCGCTACCTTCTAGATAATTAATACTCCATAAATACCCCTCAACCCTCGCTCTAATTTCTACAGGATGAGAGCTTTTGGCAACTCCAACAAATTCAAAAGGAGCTGGAATCGTTTCTTCAACCACCTCAAAAGCAGTAATCGGAACGGGCGGCCTCACCTTAACAGGAGGCTCATTTATACCACAGCCACTAAGCACCACTCCAAGAGCTAAAAATAAAATAGATGTTTTCTTTTTCATAAACCCTTTCATGTCATTTTCTCATCAAATAATCAACAAGTTTTTTTCCATTGCTGACGTCAAACTTATTATAAAAAAAACGTAAAAGCGGTGGTGAAAATACTGTAGTAATCATAATGACTAAAACAAGAGCTGTGTACACCTCTACAGAAAAAACATCAGCGCTTAATCCAACACTAGCAAATACAAATCCAACTTCCCCCCTTGGGGTCATAGCGATTCCAACAGCCATTTTCTTTATGAAATTTTCTTTATTGAGTAAAAAGCCTGCTAAAATCTTTCCTAAAAATCCGCCCAGAGTTAAAGCTCCAGTTAATAGCCAAATCGATGAGCTAGAAAAATTTATAGCACTTAAGTCTAAAGAAAGGCCGATGCCGACAAAAAATACAGGGGTGAATAACCCAACAATAGGGGCCATTCCTTTTTCAACTTTCTCGCTAAACTCTATATTTTTAGGTAAAAAAGAGCGGACTTTAAAGCGTTTTGAAAAAGCAAGCCCGGCCACAAACCCACCTAAAAGCTCTGGAGCACCTAATAAATATGCCAGACAACCAAAAAGTAAAATTAAGATAGTGGTGCTGGTTGGGATAAAACCAGCCATAGGATTTTTTTTCTCCCACTTTTCTAAAAAGTGCGCAACAGCCTTTACTAATAAAGGAGCGAAAAAACAAAATAGAGCAATCAAAGAAACAACCTTGGCGGCCCCCATCCAATTAACTTCTTTGCTAAAAGCAAATTCATATAAAATAGAGAGCAAAACAATTCCTAATATATCGTCTAAAATGGCAGCACCTAAGACTATCTGCGATTCTTGACTATGCTGCTTTTTCATATCTTGTAACACTCTTAGAGTGATGCCTATGCTTGTTGCAGTAAGAGTACTACCAACAAACAAACTCGTTAAAAAAGAAAAAGAAAATAAAAAATAACTAGTACAAAAACCAAAACACAAAGGCAGAACAACCCCACCGACTGCAACTAAAGAAGCCTTCATACCCGAAGAAACAAGACGCTCGACATCAGTTTGAATACCCACTTCAAAAAGCAGTAAAAGTATAGCTATTTGGGCAAACACCTCCATCATAGGAGTCATAGCAACCCACCCCAAAAGACTTGGCCCTATGATAACTCCGGCTAGCAACTCTCCCAAGACTGGAGAAACCCGAAAATATGCAGCAAGCTGCCCAAAGACTCTAGCAAAAAATAAAACCAGCGCTAGCTCAAATAAAAATATGGGAATCTCCATATCCACCTCCCTGTTTCTACTCATATACAGAAAAAGATATCTCTGCTCAATAAAATATTTTCTTTTCATTATTTAAAGAAAACTCTAAAAAAAAGAAAACAGGGCCAGGATCGCATGAAGACATTAAGGACTAAGCTATTTGTTAGTGTAGGAGCCATTCTTATTTTAAGTGGGGTTTGTAATATTGTGACCTCTGAAGTGTGGATCAAACATGACCTTTCAAAAGGAGGCTTGAAGCTAAATCGCTACATTCAAAGTAAAGAACAAGGAGAAAAAGAGTTTACTTCGTTTCTTTTTTCTTTTCGTATCATTGAAACAGCCGCAAATCTAGAAAGAGTAGCCCAGATGGTATCGAATGCGAAAGAAGCGACGGGCTCACTTTGGAAAGATGCCGCAAAAATCCTTTTTTACGAACCAAATATTGCTTTTATACAAACCCAAGACTCTGAAAACAAAAATGCGTGCATATCTCCTCAAGACGCTAAGCTTCACTCTTTCTCTTGGGCCGCAGGTCCTGGAAAAAATCTATGGATAAAGATACAGGATCAAGAAGGTCTTTTTATAGCCATACCAACAACAGAAACAGAAACTCCCGTATACTTTCTTTACGACAAAAAAGACCTTGAAAAGCTTCTTAAAGACAAAATCCCGATGCCCAAAGAACTACTAGAAGCAGCAAGTGAACAAAATCTCCCTTCTTCTTTTATAGATATGGAAATACCTTCTTCTAGCTATACGGATAAAGACTCGACAAGACATCTTTTTTCTTCTCTACTTCTAGAGCAAAACGAGTGGCTAGAACAAATTGAGCTGATACAAGCACTCGTCCCCTTCCAAGAAGACAAAAGCTCTATTGTCCCAATAGGCGCTTTAAAAATGGGCTGTATAGAACAAATAGATCATCATGCAGGAAAGCACCCCCCCCTATGCATCCTTTCTAAAGAAGCTTTTTTCGAACATCCCATATTGCCTTCAATTGAAGATAAAGAATTAGACAAAATCCCTTTTCTTGTTCTTAGAAAAGAAGGAACCTCTCAAGATTTAGACATCGTGAAAGCGGTATTTCTTTCTGACAAGTCAAGAAATAAAGTTGCTATTGGCTTTTCTTTATCTGCTCTTTTACAAAATATTTCTACCCTGATACAAAAAAACATCATCGCACTAAGTAGTAATTTATCGATGGGATTTACGCCAGAGGGAACTTCTTTCTACCCTAACGAAATGGACTTTCCTTTTGCCACAGCAAAAGAAAGCGACTTTATTTTCTGGCAAAACAAAGAATACGCTGTTTCGACTATAGACCTAGAACTCTTTCAGTTATTTATTCTCATCCCTAAAGAAGAATCATTATCTATGTCAAACTTTTTAGAGAACTTAACTCAAGGAATTTCCTTAAAAATTTCGCTAAGTTTAATAGCAGCTGCAACCCTTTCTCTTTTAATTGCACTAGCATGCTTACATAAGATCGCAAAAAAAATCACAGGACCTATCTCTATTTTATCTAAAGCATCCGAAGAGCTAAGTAAAGGAACCTACCAAGCCTTACTTCTTCCTTCTGTAGATAAACGAGAAGATGAAGTAGCCACGCTAGCCCACTCGTTTGAAGGGATGGTTTCTGCTTTGCAAGATCGTGATAAAATCCGAGGAATCCTCAATAAAGTAGTGTCAAAAGAAATCTCCCAAGAAATTTTAGAGCACAACATTGAGCTTCAGGGGGAAGAAAAAATTGTAACACTCCTTTTTAGTGATATCCGTAATTTCACACACTTTGCTGAAGGAATGGATCCTTTTGCCCTGATCAATATATTAAATGCGTATATGACTCGAATGTGTCGTATTATTGATGATACAAAAGGAGTCGTTGATAAGTTTATTGGGGATGAAATCATGACTTTGTATGGAGCACCTCTAGCATTTAGTTTTCATGCGGTTAAAGCAATTCAAGCGGCTCTTTTAATGATTAAAGACTTATCGACCTGGAATAACGAAAAAGCCAAGCTAAATGAACCCACTTTTTCTATTGGCATTGGGATACATACAGGCCTTGTTTACACTGGAAATATGGGAGCAGAAAACAGACTAAACTACACAGCAATCGGAGCTAATGTTAATCAAGCATCTCGTCTTTGCTCTGTTGCAAAGCCAATGCAGATTTTAATTTCTGAAGACACCTACTTATCTCCCGGGGTCAAGGAACATTTCGAATGCCAAAAACTAGACCTTGTCCATTTAAAAGGAATAGAGCAACCGGTACAGGTGTACCAAGTACTTAGCCAAACAAAACCCTGTTCCTAAATCTAGACTCTGTAACTATTTTTGACCTGGAGATTTTCACAAAATAAAATCAACACCCCCAACCTTAAATTCTTAGTCTAGTTCACTTACGAAACCTTCGTCTATCTGGGTGTCCACAGATGTATTCTCGTCAGATCATGATCGATTCTAAATAAAGCCTGACCTGTCTTTTTTTTTAAAATTAAACGAAACAAAATTTTAGAAAAGAACTCAGATAAACGAAAGAAAAAAAGCTTCTTTGATAGCAGCCTCTTCTAGGATTTGAAATCCTTCTTCAAAGGGGTCTAACCGTGTATCTACAACGAGTACTATTTTATCTGAAACCGCATATGAATGATTCCACCTGAAATCCTTTTGTTCATAAAAAAAAGAAGAAGGACGCAGCGCATCTAAGACTGGAATTTCTAAAAAACGAGAAAGCGATTCGGCTAATAGCATGCTAAAAGGAAGGCTCCTAGGCGATGGCACTATACAATCAGGCATAACCCAGTCTTTGCGACTTAAAGTAATTGCCATAAAAGCAGCTATAGACTTAGCAATTTCTTCAGCTAACGGGCCTTTTGCACCGTTAACTAAAGAAATCGCAGGGCCAATCTTTTCCATAGAAACAGCTACAGTACGAAAAGGAGAAAAGCAACAAGATTCCCCCTCATAGAGCTCTAGCTGACTACTACAAACCATACAAAGAAGTTTTCGATCCTCCACCTCGTCTTCGCAATGCAAGCAATACGAGGGAAAAACAAAAGAGACAAGCGCTTCCTTAGATCTTTTACAAAGATTCTTTAAACTTGAAACTATACTTAGGCTTTTCAAGGTTTCCTCTAATAGATAACACCAATCTTTCTCCTACCTTCCAAAGAACATTTTGCTTCATTTGGAGATCCACATTCCAGGTTCCATCTAATGAGAGGTACGAGTCGGTTCCGGGTGGAGCCAGTTCAAATTGAGATCTCATCCCCTCACTATATACATTTTGCAAAGAGGTCACATATATTTTACCTCGAGATAAAGAAAAGTCTACTTCCCCAGTTACAGGAGATAGGATTCCTGGATCTAACCCGAGGTCTTTAATTAAACTAAGAGGAACATCCCAAAAAGAAAATTCTTTTTTTGTCTCGGATACAAAATTTAAAGCACCTGTCGCCTGCAGACCTCCTAAATAAGTTTCCCCTCCCCCCAAGACTCCGCGCAAATTATAAAGACTCAAATTCTTAATTAAAGCGCCCTCTTTTTTACCTTTAGCAAACAAGGAAGGAGAAAACTCTTTGACATGGATAAGCGGGACGGAAAGAGCCCACTTCTCTGTTTCTCGATTAAAAACCAACTCAGCAGTCTTTAAAGACATCAAAGCTATGTCATCTTCTAAGGTGAAATTCTGCATAGAAAATTTATCATTTCCCAAAAAGACCTTAGCTTTAAAAGAGCGCATCTTCTTACCCAGAACTTCAAAATTTAAGCCCGAGACATCGCCCTGACAACCTAAAATCTTCTTAGAATCGGGACTAAGGAAAATAGAGCCAAGATAACGATATCCAGAGCCTATCTTCCACTTGGCAAATTTGTCAGCAAGTTCTTGCGAAAAAAAAGAAGATATTTTGGAGAAATCACCCTGTAAATCTGTTTCATATAAAAACCCCTTCTTATCGAGCGTGCCCTTTCTTTGCACTGCTATCGAAAGCCCTTTAAACTCCCCTTTAATCCCCTCTAAGTACCAATTGTTTTCTAGAGTTTTCCCTAGTTGTATATTTAAAGGATCCTTTTCTAAAGAATCTTTAACTAACACTGTCGCTACTTGAGGTCCTTGAAGCTGCATACGTAACTGGAGATAAAGAGGATCTTTGCCAAAAGCTGTTTGACAAGAAGCATACAAAGCTTCTTTTTCTACTAGGAAGCGAATCTGTTTTACATCTAGCCTGGAAGATCCTACTTGATACACCCCATTTTTTAAAAAGCCAGAAATTTTCATGGCTGAAGAAGATACGCTAGCTTCTAGCTGAAGCTGCGCCTCTTTAGAAATAAATAAAGATGCTATTTCCTTAGGTAAAAGAGCTAAGCCGGCCTCTTTTATTGTAACACTAGCCTCATCAAAAAATAGTTGCTCTTCTTTAGGTTGAATTCTCACTCTAGGAAAACAAACTTTAGCAAGTAAAGATTCTCGATTGCTATCATGAACCTCCCAATTACTTTTTCCTACTTCTATCCCTTTTTTTGTATCAAAAATAAAACTACAATCAGAAGAGCTTTCAGCCATAAAAGAAATGGCATCTTTTACTCCAATAAAAAAAGAACATTTCCCTTTGCCTTGTATATCCCCATCTAAAGACAGGTCTCCTTCAAAAAGCCCCTTGGACTTTATCTCAGCTTTCTCTTTTCGCAAGGTAGTACTAAATGCAGGTATTTGCACCTTACGACTAGATGGAAAATACGATCCTTCGGCCACAAAACTTTGTGTAGCAGACTCTACCGAAAACGAAGAAACATGCCACTTTGTCTCTGCTGTCTCTATCTGAGACTGGAAGGAGTAAGGGCCAATACTACTAGGATATATTTTCCAAAAGTTTCCTTGCTTTTGGATTTTAGCCTTTAGAGATCCCATTTCCTTCCCGTTATAAAGAAGTTCTTCCATAGAAAATAAAGCGCCCAAAAGCCCTGTTGCTGGTGTGTAAGCTAATTTAACCTGCAAATCGCCATCCAAACTAGGTATGCTTAAAGAAGAAATGAGGCCGACTCTCTCTGCAAGACCGAGATAAGAAGGCAAATGACGTAGCTTAAGAAGAAACTCAACATCAAATGGAGATAGCTCTCCTTTTATCCCTATCGTAAAAGGAGCCACTTTGCATTGAAGCCCTAAAATATGAGAAGTAGAGTCCAAAGATATTTTCTTTTGTTTTAAAACCTCTTCGATATGTCCCTGAACCAAAAGAAGCTCTCTACTTCCTTCTTTTGCACTCAAAGAAAAATCAATACCTTGCCCTAATTTCCACGAGGTATTTTGTAACGCTAATCGACAAGAGAGTGACTTAATCTGGTAAAACGCTTCTGCGTCTTTGATACTAAATTCCCCTAAAGAATTAGCCTGAACAAAAGCTCTTCCATTTTCTATACGGCCAAATTCCTTAAAATCTTGATGTATTCCTGCAAGAGAAATAGAAGCATCCCAGGACCACTGCCATCCATCAACAGTTTTTATTCCCTCTAAACCAAGGCCATTTCCCGCACTCATAAAGTTTCCGTCTAGAGAAGGAAAAACCTTTTCCACAAGAGGTGCTATGGATCCAATTTTCCCTACAAATTTTTGACTGCGTATTTGGACTTTATCACCTTCTAATAAAAAATGACCAGATAGTGTATTATCAAAAATTCGAGCGCTCCACTCATCAGCCCAAACCTTTTCTCCCCCTAGAAAAAAAGTAGAAGCTCCTACTTCAATAGGACAGTCCAAAGATTTCATTTCAATAAAACCAAAGTCTACAGGAAAAATACCCTCCCACTTTAAAGAAGCTCTAGAAAAATAAAGACGAACAGGTTCTTGATCTCCCAAATGGCAAGAAGCCCTCAAAGAAGAATCCGAAAAAGACACTTCGGCATCTTTCAGAAGAAATTCAACTCCTCGACGATCAAAACTTCCTTCCAAAACTGCAGAGCCTTGAATTCCTTTTAAAGAGCGTGGTAGATACGGTCTTATCGTAGCTCCAGATATCTTATTCATATGAAACTGACCAGAGGGAAATACGGTCTGCCAAGAAGAAAAAAGATCTTTTACTTTTCGAGTAATTTTCTTTTCGAGCTTACCTTCAAATTCAAGATCTTCTACAGCGTCTAAAGAAGAAGAAGAAAAACGCAATGTTCCTGCAAAACCTGAAAGGCCTTTCTCTTCTTTTATATCTAACGCTAATAAAATAGGATCACTACCCTCTATTTCGCCATCTAAAGAAAATAACTTCATCAAATCTTTCGGATACCCACCACACTCCAAATGAAATAAGCTATCTGCTGCTGGGGATAAGAGTTGTAAAGACGCCTTAATTCCACTATAGGTCCCTTCTATATAAGAGGATTCAATTTCTCCTGAGTTGATAGTAAAACAAGATGCCATCTCAGAAAACTGATACCCATCAACCGTAAGATCTCCTTTATGCATTTCGAGTTTGGAAGAAAAAAGTTCAAGGTTAGACCCTCTATCTTCCTTATGTAAAACTCCCTGAAACGTCAAATGTTCCGCTTTAAAGAGAAGATGTTTAGACGGCAAGGAAAAAAAGAGTCCTTTTGCCTCACAATCCGAAAAATCTAAACTAATAATCTTCGAACCATTAAAACGCCCGAGTAAACGGCCGGCTATCTCCCCGTCTACCATCGAATACTCTGGGACATTAAAAACAGGAGATAGAACCTGAGCTAGATCCATAACTTCTTTAGTAATTTGAGAACACTCAGCTTGTAAAATACTTTCCCCTTTGTCATTTTGGCATAAGGAAAGCTCGATCGTAGGGGTTTTCTTATCTAAAAAAAAAGAAAGGGACGATTGGAGCCAATACGCGCCTGCATCCAAAAGTTCCCCCTTACCTTCTATTTCAAAAGGAATCTCTAACCCCTTAGAAATAACAGAACCAAAAGCTTTTACATAAGGATCTTCTCCTGGATGTAAGCGGACCTCTCCTAAAGAATGCGTAAAACCAAAAAGAGAACCATTTTGCGGTGTCAGTAAAGAGGTGTCTTCAAAAGTTAAAAAAAGATCTATCTGCTTCCAAAGAGGCACTTGTTTTTGCGGAGTATATATTAGAGTTCCTTTTAAAGACTGGGCTTCCAAAGAAAAGGCTGCGTCGGTATCTCGACAAGAAAAAGAATCTATCGATACGTCCCCTTGAACCTTTTTTAATCGACCTTTATTACTAATAAAACAAGAAGCCGTACTAGTAAGTGATCCCTTAAGACTGTTCCATTTAGGAATATATTGGGCTAAAAGAACTAAATCAGCCTGTCTAAGCTGTAAGTTGGCAAAAAATCCTTTCTCTTCTTTTATAAGAGCAACCTCCATAAAATCTAAAAGGCTTTCTTTTTCTTTGACCTTTAAAACTCCAATTTCACCTTCTAAAGCTCCGGGATCCACCGTAAATCCAACAGAAAAGCCCTCATCAACAAAAGAAGCTTCCCCTCCAACAATCTCTAAAACTGGATAAAAAAAAGAATTTCCCGCAAAAAAAGAAAGAACCTGTAGCGGATTTATCTCTACCGTCTCTGTTTTATGAGAAATAACAACAGGCTCTAGTACAAAAATTCTAGCTTCTAGGCGAAATGGCATCAAAGACAAATGCCAAGAAACTTCGGCTTCTTTAATTTGAAACCCTTCCCCTTGAACTCCTTTGATACGACTACAATTACCCTCAGCAGTAATCGATTCTACGACACATCTATTTTCTAGTAAAAACTGCGTAAGATATCTGTTAATCCCTTTAGCAAGAAGAGGGTCTCTAATCAAAATAACAGCTGTGATAATCCCTAGAGATATCGCTACGTAAATTTTTCTTTTTTTATAAATAGATGTTCGCATGAAGTTTTTCCAAAAGCTAAAAAAATAGAATGTTCATCTTACCCAGAAATAGACTCCAAGAAAAGAAAAAAATCAATTTCTCAGACAAAAATAAGATTTTACAAGGAAAACAACAAGAAATCTTTTCCTACCTATACAACAGTACCTAAGGAACGCAGAACAAAAAAGAACCAGAGTAGCCTTTAAGGCTCTTGATGACTACCTTCTTCTGAAGGTTTTGAATCATTTACCGCAAAATAATTTTAATGATCGTGAAGAGACAGCTCTACCTCACTTTGTAAATATTAAGCAAACTGGAATTGGAAAAAAAGGAGCTCTAGGAGCTTAATTCTTTGTTAAAAATCGAAGTAGAAATAAAAAAATAATTGTTTTTTATTTTGAAATTAAAAAACTAACAAACTAACAAAGAGAAACTTAAGCAACAAAATAAGAAATAAAAAAATTGCAAACAATCTTTTTTAATGTTAAATATTTAATTAACATTAATAAGAAAACTACGCTTATGCATTTATCAAACAAAATACCAGAACATCTTATTTCTCAATTCCATGATGACCTAAGATCCATTCCTTCTGACGCATTAGAACAATCCGTTGAAACAATCGCACAAAAAGCGCTAAGTCAAATCCCTTCAGAAGGACTTTCTCTAGGAGATCGGATCGCCTGCGGCAATATGGGGGCTCATATTTTTCGCATATTTCAAGACATGCACCTTTCTAACACGTCGGTGAGACTGCTTTCTGATGACTTTTTTAAAGCAGCCAACCTCTCTAAAGAAGCAGTTGCCTCTTTAAATGCATTTGCTGAAAAAAATGCTCAAAACCTGAAAGAAACAATCCATATCTTAGAAGGCTGGATTTCAAAAGAAATGCCAGAAGAAGATATTCTCGAATTGGTTGCGTTTATAGAAAATTTTGGATTAGAGAAAAAAGGACAACTCTACTCTATACCTAGAAATTGTATTTTAAAGGGAATGACTAAAGAGACTATTATCCAGATCCTAGAAACAGCGAAAAATTTCCGTGAACCTTGCTTTGCTGTCTTTAAATACATCGGATTCTTTTTAACCCCCAGCATGACTGCAACAGATTTTTCTACTATTTTGAATGCACTCACATCAATCGACTCTTCATCTATAGAAAAAATCGTATTAGATACACTCCAGATTCTTATAAAACCTCTTTCAGGGAAAGAAACAGCTTCAATTTTAGAAAAAGTATCTACTTTGGCAGATAGCGATCGGACAACGATTTGTGCAACTGTAAAAAAACTTCTCTCCTCAAAAATAAAAGACGGAAACTCGATATGTGATTTATTAGATTTAGTGAAGCAAACACCACCAGATAAAATGCTGATCTTCTTTCAGATAGCTCATATTAAGAAAAATCCATCGATGGAGGATATCTCGTTTCTTTATAATATAGCACTGTCTATGGACGAGGATAAATTTGTAGCAATTATACAAGCTATAGAACCCTGGCTTTCAGCAGATATAAACGGAGGCCCCATAGCCCGCATAATTAAGCTCCTTTCAGAATTATCAGAAAGAGATCTTTTGGAAGTTTGTGCAGCAGCACCTTATCTGATAAAAGACAGCATGAGTGGAGACAAAATATACCATACTTTAACTTTTATTGCTCGTTTACCGAAAAAAGAACGCGTGACTCTTTGCCAAGGATTATCTGTATTTTTTCCAAACCGAAAAAAAGAAGACCTGATGATGATTGTAGAATTCCTAATGAAGCTACCATCTAAAAAAAGAAAAAGCATTTCCTTACAAATAAACGATAGTCTAGGAAACAATCCCACAAGCGATCAAATCTGTTCTAGCCTAATAAAACAAGCTATCATAAACCTTTGTCCTGAAATTGAGACTTTTTTAAAACCAGTAACTTTAACGAATTCAAAATTTCTTTTACTTCACGGGTTATTGGTATCTTTTGTTGAAAAAGAATTACTAGGCGAAAACACCCCAGCTCAAGAAATACAAAAAATTATCTCCAAAAAATTCGAAGACTCGTATAAAAAGTTTCTCGCAATTACTGCAGAAACTCCCCTTACTAGACTAAATAATCTATTAAAATTGTCAGAATTCTATCTAGTGGTCGAGTGCATTTTTTCTAATGATTTTTCTCTTAGAACTCGCATCATGGAATCGATATACCAACTTAGTTCCGCAATACCGTCACTGGAAGAACGAAATAGAAATACAGCGCTAGAATTTGCCAAAAAATCTCTAGAGCTAGAAAGTAAATTCAATATTCAAGACGATCATCCACTTATCCAAGACAGCATAAAAACTATTTTATCCTTAGAGCTCGATCGATCCGACAAATATTTCGTCTACGCCTTAATAAAGCAGATGAAAAAAGCCTATGCAGATGTCGCCTCTACAATCGAGCCTACTACAGCTTTTCTTGAAGGAGGCGAGTCGGTTTCTTTAGAACTTAATTATGAAGGACTTCACACAGGGATCCAAAGGCTTGAGTCCAAGACGAAAACGTACCAAGAGTTTACTTCTTGGATAGAAGAAATTAATAAAAGTTTACCGCCCGGATCTCCGCCCTTAGCTCCAGACATTTTTCAAAAGCTTTTGACTGATTTTTGGACTCATATAAAAAAAGAATCGCAGACAGATCCAGGAAATGAGCGATTGAAAAAGTTACTAGGTGAAATTACCGAAATCTACAATAACTTCACCTCTTCGGATCGGTTAGTAACACAGCTTATGGAAGCTCCTTTTAAACAACCCGATGAAATCGTCGATAGAGAAACGGAAAGACTCTATGCGATCGGGGCTGCTCTTTTACAAAAAAAAAGTAAGCCTTCTCCAGGAGAGCTTTTAAGTGAAAGAGAGGAATTGATTATAGCGTGGCTTCCCTTAATAGAAGAATGTTCCGTTGGTCAAGCAAGGGGAATAGCTGTTTGCTACAATCAATTTAAAGTAGAAGGAGCTATCCCAGGTCTTCTGAATGAGGTAGGTTCTCATCTAGAAATAGATAACTCTTTAGACTACTTAGATGATGTAGTACAAAAAACAATGGAAGAAATACTCCCTGAAGTATTAGAGGAGCTTGGAATAACAAAGGTCGAAGGGGTTCATCAAGCTCTAGCTTTAAAAAATATTTTAGCAAAAGAAGCAGGTCTTAACCATTCAATGACAATCGATCCTTATGGGGGATGGGTAGATCAAAACCTTTTATTCCAAAAAAGAGAAGATGTCTTGAGGATCTTTTTTAGTATTCTTACAAAAGCTCTTGTTATTTCGCTTAAAAAAGACACTACTGAAGCAGTCAATACCTCAGCAAGCAAGCTTTACGACAATCTCATGGTCTTTTTTGAAGCAAGTGGGATAGATCCTTCTCTTGCCTGGCAAGAAATAGAAGGAGGCTTCCTTGTGCATTTTAAAGAAGGCCAAAAAGAGCCTATCACCTTATTAACAGCTATAGAGTCCCTTAGAGAGTTTCCTTTAGAGGAGTCTTTTTGGGAAATTAAAGGCTCGGAGATCTTTTTAAAAGAAGATGGAGCCAGGTTCTTTGGAGGGATCCTACCCTCTGGGGCGCTAAAAGAAGAACAGGCAGCAGAATTTCTTCGATTAGTGCAGATCCACGCTGTTAATCAGAGAAAAGAAATCATAAAAAGCAATTTGAAAGAAGAGCTCAAACACGCTTTAGTCCAAGAAGAAAAAGAGAATGGTTCGATTCTTCTTACTAAACAAGCGCAAGCGCAATTTAAGGCGTTATATCGAGATAAAGATCCTTCCTTAGGTCTTTCCCTTGCAGAGTTTTCAGAGTTTCTTACAGGAAGGCTGAGCGAATTAGTGAAAAAACCTGCAAAACTAGATCTTTTTATTTCACAGGAAATTTCTAAATGGCAAAGCTCGTTTCGTTGGTCTTTAAAGGAGGCTCCCTCTAGTTATAAACTCACAAATTATGGGGCTATAGCTTTTCTAAAAAAAGGGGGATATCTCAAATAACAAAAAAAATTATAAAACTAAAAAACGATGCATTATAAAAGCCATACCCTAAAGCAAATAACATATAGTAGAATCTAGGTTATGAGTAGACTAGCTAGTGTGACTAGGTTAAAACTTTGAAAATAATTTCTTAAGACTTTTGTCTTGGATTAAAAAAACTGGAATTATTTTCTAAAAAATCAGGACAAAAAAAATCCCTCTAGATTTATTCAACCTAGAGGGCATGTA
>CAYVYN010000002.1:0-326408 GCA_964455905.1 uncultured bacterium | reverse complement strand
AAAAAAAGAATAATCCTCATCTCCAAGAGGTTTTTAAAGATCCTACTTTAGAAGAGCTATGGAAAAAGGGAGCAGAATATTCTTTAGGGGCTTTTTTAAAGGAAGATAGAGGCTGTTTTAAAGAAGATAAGTCAATTGATTTTCGCGCTTTTTTTATAGAGAAAATTATAACAGATAGGCATTTTCCTAAAGATAGCATCTCTTATGTTGCAGAATTTCTTGAAAATCCTATTTCTTTAGAGGAGTCTTTACAAAAGATAAAAGAGGCTATAAAAAACCCTGAAAATCGTGCCAGAGTAGCAAATCTCGAGATGCAAGAAGAAATGCTACAACTAATGCAATCTGGTATGCCTCTAGAAGACTCCATACGAACTCTTGAAAATCTGATGAGTCGTTTATCTAGAAGTAATCCGGAAGTTGAGCTAATCAATGACTTAAAAGGCAAGCTTGCAACACTTAAAGCACTTGCTGCAAACAGGCCTCAGCAGCTTTATGATGATTGGAATGTAGTAGATACAGATGATCCAGCTCTTTTACTAGTAGTTGGCTCTGAGGTTTCAGGAAGTTGTCAAAGGGTAGATGGTGATCCTAATCTTAGTAAATGTTTACTCGACTATCTAATGGATGGAAAAAATAGAGCTCTTGCTGTAGTTAATGCTAAGGGAGAAATTCAAGCAAGATGTATTTTACGGTTGCTTTGGGATAAAAGGAACTCTTGTCCTATACTTTTTCAAGAGCGCATTTACTTCCAGGAGCAGTGTCCTCGCCAGATAGCAGAAGTTTTAAATCAAGCTTGTTTAAAGAGGGCAAAAAAGCTAAATCTAACCTTGCTTTCAGAAACACCTAGTAGCAAAGTGTACCCTAATCCGGTTTATTCTTTAGGAAGCGTGGCGCCCTTTGAGTATGTAGACGCCAAGGGAACCGGAGTTACAGAAGGAAAGTGGTCTTTGGAGGAAGTGTTTGTTCAAAAAGAGGTTTGAAATTATTTCTTTTAGATGTGTTTTTTTAATAATATGATTTTGGTTTTTTTTCGTGTTTTATATTGAAAATTCTATTAAGCAGTCTGACGTTCAAAACATAATCAATCTTGTATCTAGCCAAGAAGAAGATTTTAAAAAGAAAATATTTTCTATTTTTCAAAAGAGTGTATCTGATGTATCCCAAGTTACGAATGAGTTTATCAATAATTGGGTTGCGGTTATTAAAAAGGAATTGGGGCCCGAGGACACTAAGGCATTCAGAGTTATTTGTCGTGAGCTGGCTATCGTTTTTGATCTATCAGAGAAATACAGGAATCAAGAACTAAAAACTAGTAATTGGTGGCTATCAGAAGTTTTGTATGAATTTTTTATTAATTTAGGTTTGTTAGAAAGAATATACAAGGAAGAGATTTTACGTGCCGAAGTAGCAAAAATTGCAGCTGAGAAAAGTGGAAGCTCAATTTCTCTGCATATCCAAAAGTACTCTATTACTGATCAGAGTGCTTTAGTTGAAATAGCAAAGATCGCAGCAGCGCAAAATAGTGGGAGACTTTCCGAGTATATTCAGAACTACGCTATTACGGATCAGGTAGCTTTAGTTGAGATAGCAAAGATCGCAGCAGCAAAAAATGCGCGTGAATTGTCTATTTATATCCAAAAGTATGGTATTAAGGAGGAGAGCTCTTTAGTTGAAATAGCAAAGGTTGCAGCAGCGGAAAGCGGGTGGCGTCTTTCTTTTCATATCGAAAACTATGAGATTCGTAATCAGACAGATTTAATAGAGATAGCGAAGATTGCAGCAGCAAAAGATGGAAGGGGAGTTTCTCAGTGTATTCAGAATTACGGCATTAAGGAGGAGAGCTCTTTAGTTGAAATAGCAAAGGTTGCAGCAGCGGAAAGCGGGTGGGGAGTTTCTGTCTATATCCAAAAGTATGGTATTACGGCTCCTGCTGCATTAGTTGAAATAGCGAAAATCGCGGCAGAGCAAAATGGCAGGAAAGTTTCTCTCTATATCCAAAAGTACGGGATCATAGATCAAATAGAGCTTTTGGATATTTTCTTTATTGGAGCTCGAGATCGACAAATGATTGACTGTCGAAATTTTTTAATAAAAAAAACAGAGACTGAAAATTTATATCCCTCACTACTTTTATTTCAAGATAGAGCGTTAGATGATCTGGAAATAGAAGCTTTTATACATAGTGTTGACTCTTCTATTTTTAAAAAGATAGGTGAAGAACTAGCTAGAGAAAAAAATATTTTAGTGAGAGATGAGACGTTGCGGTGTTTAGCTTTGGTTTGCTTAGGCTGTCAGCTAAAAGAGGTGCCTTTAGTAAATCAAGGAGAAGGGGAAAAGTTGATAAAAGGACTTTTGGCTCTAAGAAATCCAACTATGCGTAGAGCTATGGTTAGCGATGTAGTGGAGGCCTTAAAAGAAGATACAGCTTTAAACAAGTGGAAAGATCTCAGGGCTCAATCAACAGTGAATTCAAAGCATGCTTTGCCTCTTATGCTCTTAGCTTCTTTAGTAGAAAGTGATCATTATCAGAAAATAGGAGCTACTTTTAAGCATAGAGACTTTAAAGAAATAAGTCGTATTAATGGACTTTTGAGATGTTTAGTTATGCTCTCGAAAAATAAGACCTTATCTTTAGAAGAAAAAGAGTTGATTGTGACTAGGTTGTTATTTGGAGGAGAAAATCCTTCGCCTAAAAAGGTCTATCAGAGCGCTCTTATGGTATTAGAGTGTCTTTCATTTGGAAAGGAGCAGGAAATAAAAGAGATAGAAGACCCTTCACTCCTTCTAGGTATTTTAGAAAGAGAGTTTATAGAGCGGTTTGGCTTAACTCACACTGATGACTTTTTTGCTAGATTTCTAAAATTTCAAGAAAGTTTTAGAGCGAAAGACGCTATTGTTACTTATGCAGCGACTCTTGAAAAGCTTCCTTTGCATGAAAAAGAGCTTTGTAAGCCTGTTTTGCAAAGTTATGTACAAGGTATCTTCGATGGCTCTTTTAAAGACAGGCGATATGAAAAAGAGAATAATCCTCATCTCCAAGAGGTTTTTAAAGATCCCGCTCTAGAAGAGGAGTGGAAAAAAGGAGCAGAATATTCTTTAGGTCCTTTTTTAAGGCAACATAAGGGTTTCTTGAAACAAGATAAGCCAATTGATTTTCGCGCTTTTTTTATAGAAAAAATCATGAGAGACAGTCATTTTCCTAAATATAGCATCTCCTATGTGAGAGATGTTCTTGAAAATTCTATTTCTTTAGAGGAGTCTTTACAAAAGATAAAAGAGGCTATAAAAAGCTCAGGAAATTTTGATGAGCTAGCAAACTTTGGCTTGCAAGAAAAAATGCTACAACTAATGGAACCTGGGATATCTTCTCAAGACGCAATTCGAATCTTCCAAAGTCTGATCAATAGTTTATCGAAGAGTGATCCGAAAGTTGAGTTAATTAGTGACTTAGAAGGAAACCTTGCAACACTTAAGGCATTTGTTACAAAGAGGTCTCAGCAGTTTTATGAGGATTGGAAGGTAGTGGATACAGACGATCCGGCTCTTTTACTAGTACTCGGTTCAGAAGTTTCTGGAAGTTGCCAAAAGGTAGATGGGGATCCTGATCTTAGCAAATGCTTGCTGGATTATTTAATGGATGGGAAAAATAGAGCTCTTGCTGTAGTCAACGCTAACGGAGAAATTCAAGCTAAATGTGTTTTACGGGTTCTTTGGGATAAAAAGAACTCTTCTCCTATTCTTTTTCAAGAGCGCATTTACTCTAGGGCGCAGTGTCCTCGCCAGATAGCAGACGTTTTAAATCAAGTTTGTTTAAAGAGGGCAAAAGAGCTAAATCTAACCTTTGTTTCAGAAACTCCTACTAGCAAAGTATATCCCAATCCTGTGTATTCTTTAGCAAGCGTGGCGCCGTTTGAGTATGTAGACGCCAAGGGAACCGGGGTTACACAAGGAAAGTGGTCTTTGGAGAAAGTTTTTGTGCAGAGTTTCTCTTTCTATTCAAAAGTATGAAATTACGAACCCAGCCGCGTTAGCTGAAATAGCGAATTATCTTTTGTGTATTAAATTAAAATTAATTTTCGTTTTTTAATATGTTTATTATTATACTAAGGTTAGTATGTTATAAATTTGGTTTTTTGTTTATGCCTTGTATTAAATTTCCTAGTCAAAATTTTTTGGCCGTTTCAGAAATAATGGATCTTGTATCTCGGAAAGAAGGAAATTTTAAAGAGCAGATACGTTCTATTTTTCAAAGGAGTGTATCCGATGAGTCCCAAGTTACGAATGAATTTGTCAATAATTGGGTTGCTGCTATTAAAAAGCAACTAGGCCCTGTGGATATTAAGGCATTCGAAATTGTGTGTCATGAGCTAGCTATCGCCTTTAATCTATCTGAAAAATACAAAACGCAAGAGCATATACCAACTGACTTCCTTGTATCAAAAAGTTGGCATGAACTTTGTCTTACTTTAGGACTATCAAAAAAAATATATAAAGATGGTGTTTTACGTGCCGAACTAGCGAAGATCGCAGCTGTTGAAAATCCTAGAGAACTTTCTCGCAATATTCGAACCTACTGTATCAAAAATCCGGCTACTTTAGTTGACGTAGCTAAGATCGCAGCAGCGAAAGATGGGGCGGCAGTGTCTCAGTATATCCAAAGGTATAAGATCAAGGATCAGGCTATTTTAGTTGAAGTAGCTAAGATCGCAGCAGCGGAAGATGGGGGAATGCTGTCTCAGTATATTCAGAACTACGGTATTACAGATCAGACTGGGTTAGTTGAAATAGCCAAAATTGCAGCAGCGCAAAATGGAAAGGAACTGTCTGAGTATATTCAAAAATACGCTATTACGGACTCTGTAGCATTAATTGAAATAGCGAAGATCGCAGCGGCGCAAAATGGGAAAAGACTATCTCAGTCTATTGAGAGGTACTGTATCAAGGACCAGGTAGCATTAATTGAAATAGCGAAGATCGCAGCGGCGCAAAATGGGTGGGGGGTTTCTTTTTATATCGGAAACTATGATATCAAGGATCTGGATGCTTTAATCGAGGTAGCTAAGATCGCAGCAGCAGAAGATTGTCTCAGTGTATTGAGAACTACGCCATTACGGAGCCTTCTGCATTAGTTGAAATAGCGAAGATCGCAGCGGCGCAAAATGGATCGGGACTATCTAAGTATATTCAAAAGTATAAGATCATAGATCAAATAGAGCTTTTGGATATTTTCTTTATTGGAGCTCAAGATCAACAAGTGATTGATTGTCAAAACTTTTTAATAGAAAAACCAGAGGCTGAAGCCTTATATCCCTCATTACTTGTATTTCAAGATAGAGCTTTAGATGATCTGGAAATAGAAGCTTTTATACGTAGTATCGAGTGTTCTGCTTTTAAAGAGATAGGTAAAGATTTAGCTAGAGAGAAAAACCTTTTAGTGAGAGATGAGACGTTGCGATGTTTAGGATTGGTTTGTTTAGGCTGTCAGTTAAAAGAGGTGCCTTTATCAAATCAAGAACAAGGGGAAGAATTGATAAAAGGACTTTTGAGTCTAAGAAATCCAGTTATGCGTAGAGCTTTGATAGAGGATGTAGTTGGGGCTTTAAAAGAAGAGACATCTTTAAAGAAGTGGAAAGATCTCAGGGCTCAATCAACAGTGAACTCAAAGCACTCTTTACCTCTTATGCTCTTAGCTTGTTTAGTAGAAAGTGAGCATTATCAGAAAATAGGAGCTACTTTTAAGCATAGAGATTTTAAAGAAATAAGTCGTGTTAATGGTCTTTTGCGATGTTTAGTTATGCTCACGAAAAATAAGAGCCTATCTTTAGAGGAAAAAGAGTTGATTGTGACTCGCTTGTTATTTGGAGGAGAAAATCCTTCACCTAAAATGGTCTATCAAAACGCTCTTATGGTATTAGAGTGTCTTTCATTTGGAAAGGAGCAGGAAATAAAAGAGATAGAAGACCCTTCACTCCTTGTAGGTATTTTAGAAAGAGAGTTTATAGGGCGTCTCGGATTAACGCATATAGAGGACTTTTCTACTATGTTTTTAAAATTTCAAGAAAACTTTCGAAGTAAAGACTCTATTTTTACCTATGCAGCAGCTCTTGAAAGGCTCCCTCCGCATGAAAAGGAGCTTTGTAAACCTGTTTTGCAAAGGTATGTACAAGGGATCCTCGACGACTCTTTTAAAGACAGGCGATATGAAAAAGAGAATAATCCTCATTTCCAAGAGGTTTTTAAAGATCCCGCTTTAGAAGAGGAGTGGAAAAAAGGAGCAGAATATTCTTTAGAGTCTTTTTTAAGTGAAGATAAAGGTTCCTTTAAAGAAGATAAGTCAATTGATTTCCGCGCTTTTTTTATAGAGAAAATCATAACGGATAGGCATTTTCCTAAAGATAGGATCCCCTATGTTGCAGATGTTCTTGAAAATCCTATTTCTTTAAAGGAGTCTTTACAAAAGGTAAAAGAGGCTATAAAGAGCTCTGGAAATTTTGATGAGGTAGCAAATCTAGGCTTACAAGAAAAAATGTTACAACTAATGGAATCTAGTATGCCTCTAGAAGATTCTATACGAACTCTTGATAATCTGATCGGTCGTTTATATAGAAGTAATCCAGAAGTTGAGCTAATCAATGACTTAGAAGGCACCCTTGCAACACTTAAAGCACTTGGAATAAAACGGTCTCAGCAGCTTTACGATGATTGGAAGGTAGTAGATACAGATGATCCAGCTCTTTTACTAGTACTTGGCTCAGAAGTTTCCGGAAGTTGTCAAAGAGTAGATGGGAACCCTAATCTTAATAAATGCCTGCTCGACTATCTAATGGATGGGAAAAATAGAGCTGTTGCCATAGTCAACAAAAAAGGGGAAATTCAAGCTAGATGTATTTTACGGCTGCTTTGGGATAAAAAGAACTCTTGTCCTATACTTTTTCAAGAGAGAATTTATTCTAAGGCGCAATGTCCTCACCAGATAGCAGAAGTTTTAAATCAAGCTTGTTTAAAAAGAGCAGAAGAGCTGGGGCTGCCACTGCTTTCAGAAATACCCAGTCGGAAAGAGTATCCTAATCGGGTGTATTCTTTAGGAAGCGTGGCTCCGTTTGAATATGTAGACGCCAAGGGAACTGGGGTTACACAAGGAAAGTGGTCTTTGCAAAAAGTGTTTTTCCAGAAAGAGTTTTTAAATCACTGATTTGAAATTTTCTCTTTGAGATGTGTTTTTTTTAATAATGTAATTTAATTTTGGTTTTTTTCGTGTTTTATATTGAAAATTCTATTAAGCAGTCTGATGTTCAAAATATAATAAATCTAGCATCTAGCCAAGAAGAAAATTTTAAAGAGAAAATACGTTCTATTTTTCAAAAGAGTGTATCTGATGTATCCCAAGTTACGAATGAGTTTATCAATAATTCGGTTGCGGTTATTAAAAACGAATTGGGGCCCGAGGACATTAAGGCATTCAGAGTTATTTGTCGTGAGCTGGCTATTGTTTTTGATCTATCAGAGAAATACAAGAACCAAGAACTAAGAACTAGTAATTGGTGGCTATTAGCAGATTGGTATGAATTTTTTATTATTTTAGGTTTGTTAGAAAGAACATACAAGGAAGAGGTTTTACGTGCCGAATTAGCAAAAATTGCAGCAGAGAAAAGTGGAAGCTCAATTTCTCTGGATATCGAAAAGTACTCTATTACTGATCAGAGTGCTTTAGTTGAAATAGCAAAGATTGCAGCAGCGAAAAATGATAGTGACTTGTCTCTTTATATCCGACAGTATCGGATCAAAGATCAGGCTGCTTTAATCGAGGTAGCGAAGATTGCAGCAGCACAAAATGGGAAGGGTGTTTCTCTTGCTATTCAAAACTATGGGATCGCGGATGAGGGTGCGTTAGCTGATATAGCGAAGATCGCAGCAGCATCAGATGGGAAGGGACTGTCTCAGTATATTGAGAACTACGCTATTACGGAGCCTTCTGCATTAGTTGAAATAGCGAAGATCGCAGCAGCGCAAAATGGAAGTGGGGTTTCTCTTGTTATTCAAAACTATGGAATCGCGGATCAGGCTGCGTTAGCTGATATAGCGAAGATTGCAGCAGCGCAAAATGGAGTGGGAGTTTCTTACTATATCAAAAGGTATAATATCAAGGATCAGGCTGCGTTAGTTGAAATAGCGAAGATAGCAGCAGCGCAATGTGGGTGGGCAGTTTCTCTCTATATTCAAAACTATGAAATCCGGGATCAGGCTGCTTTAATCGACATAGCGAAGATTGCAGCAGCGCAAAATGGAAAGGCAGTTTCTCGCTATATTCAAAACTATGAAATCCGGGATCAGGCTGCTTTAATCGACATAGCGAAGATTGCAGCAGCGCAAAATGGAATGGGAGTTTCTCGCTATATCCAAAACTATGGGATCAAGGACCTGGCTGTTTTAATTGAGATAGCGAAAATCGCTGCAGCCCAAAGCGGATGGGGAGCTTCTGTTTATATCCAAAACTATGGGATCAAAGATCCGGATGTTTTAATTGACATAGCGAAGATTGCAGCAGCGCAAAATGGCTGGAAAGTTTCTCTCCATATCCAAAAGTACGGGATCATGGATCAAATAGAGATTTTGGATGTTTTCTTTGTTGGAGTTCGAGATCAACAAGTGATTAATTGTCAAAACTTTTTAATAAAAAAACCTGAAACCGAAGACTTATATCCATCACTACGGTTGTTCCAACATAAAGATCTAGATGATCTGGAAATAAAAGCATTTATAGGTAGTATTGAGTGCTCTATTTTTAAAGAGATAGGTGAAGATTTAGCTAAAGAGAAAAATCTTTTAGTGAGAGATGAGACGTTGCGGTGCTTGGCTTTGGTTTGTTTAGGCTGTCAGTTAAAAGACGTCCCTTTAGTAAATCAAGAAGAAGGGGAGAAATTGGTAAAAGGACTTTTGAGTCTAAGAAATCCAGTTATGCGTAGAGCTTTGATAGAGGATGTAGTTGAAGCCTTAAAAGAATATACGGCTTTAAAAAATTTGAAAGATCTCAGGGTTCAATCAACAGTGAATTTAAGGTGTATTTTACCTCTTATGCTCTTAACTTCCTTAGTAGGAAGGAAGCATTATCAGAAAATAGGAGCAACTTTTAAGCATAAAGATTTTAAAGAAATACGCCGTATTAATACGCTTTTGGAATGTTTAGTTATGCTCTCAAAAAATAAGATTTTATCTTTAGAAGAAAAAGGGTTTATTGTGACTCGGTTGTTATTTGGAGGAGAAAATCCTTCACCTAAAATGGTCTATCAAAACGCTTTTATGGTATTAGGGTGTCTTTCTTTTGGAAAGGAGAAGGAAATAAAAGAGCTAGAAGATTCTTCTCTACTTCTAGGTATTTTAGAAAGAGAGTTTATAGAGCGTCTCGGATTAACGCATACCGAGGACTTTTTTACTATATTTTTAAAATTTCAAGAAAGCTTTCGAACTAAAGACGCTGTTTTTACTTATGCAGCAGCTATTGAAAGACTCCCTCCCTATGAAAAAGAGCTTTCTAAGCCTGTTTTGCAAAGGTATGTACAAGGGATCCTCGACGGCTCTTTTAAAGACAAGCGATATGAAAAAGAGAATAATCCTCATCTCCAAGAGGTTTTTAAAGATCCTACTTTAGAAGAGGAGTGGAAAAAAGGAGCAGAATATTCTTTAGAGTCTTTTTTAAGTGAAGATAAAGGTTCCTTTAAAGAAGATAAGCCAATTGATTTCCGCGCTTTTTTTATAGAAAAAATCATGAGAGATAGGCATTTTCCTAAAGATAGCATCCCTTATGTTACAGAATTCCTTGAAAATCTTATTCCTTTAAAAGAGTCTTTAAAAAAGGTAAAAGAGGCTATAAAAAGCGTAGAAAATCCTAATGAGGTAGCAAATCTAGGTTTGCAAGAAAAAATGTTACAACTGATGGACCCTGAGATATCTTCTCAAGACGCAATTCGAATCCTCAAAAATCTGATCAACAGTTTATCGAAGAGTGGTTCAGAGGTTGAGTTAATCAATGACTTAGAAGGCAAACTTCTAACAGCTAAAGCTCTTACCATAAACCGGCCTCAGCGATTTTATGATGATTGGAAGGTAGTAGATACAGACGATCCAGCTCTTTTACTGGTACTCGGCTCAGAAGTTTCCGGAAGTTGCCAAAGAGTAGAGGGGAACCCTAATCTTAATAAATGCCTGCTTGCCTATCTAATGGATGGGAAAAATAGAGCTCTTGCTGTAGTCAACGCTAAGGGAGAAATTCAAGCTAGATCTATTTTACGGCTGCTTTGGGATAAAAGGAACTCTTGTCCTATTCTTTTTCAAGAGCGGATTTACTCTCAGGCGCAATGTCCTAGCCAGATAGCAGACGTTTTAAATCAAGCTTGTTTAAAGAGGGCAAAAGAGCTAAATCTAACACTACTTTCAGAAACTCCTAGTAGTAAAGTGTATCCCAATCCTGTGTATTCTTTAGGAAGCGTGGCTCCTTTTGAATACGTAGACGCCGATGAGAGAGGGGTTACACAAGGAAAGTGGTCTTTGGAGAAAGTATTTGTGCAGAGTTGCTCTCTATATTTAAAAGTATGAAATTATGGACCTGGCTTCTTTGATTGAAACAAAGAATCTATCTTTAAATTTTAATTCAAAATTAACTTTCGTTTTTAATGTGTTTTTTTTATTATGCTGAATTTATTGTGTTGTAAATTTGGTTTTTTTATGCCTTCTATTAAAGTTATTAGTCGAAATTTTTTGGCTATTTTAGAAATAAAGGAGCTTGTATCGCGGAAAGAAGAACATTTTAAAGAGAAAATACGTTCTATTTTTGAAAGGAATGCACCTGATCCATCTCAAATTACAGATAGGTTTATTAATAATTGCGTTGCGGTTATTAAAAATCAATTCGGTCCTGAGGATATTAAGGCATTCGAAATTGTTTGTCATGAGCTAGCTATCGCTTTTAAGCTATCTGAAAAACACAAAAAGGAAGAGCTGAGTTCAACTTTTTATGAAGAAGAGATTTTACGTGTCGAAGTGGCTAAGATTGCAGCTGCAAAAAATGGGTGGGAAGTTTCTCTCTATATGCAAACTTATAGAATTAACGAGCAGACTGCATTAGTTGAAATAGCGAAGATCGCGGCAGCAGAAAATGCATGGGGAGTCTCTCTTAATATCCGAAACTATGGGATCAAAGATCCGGATGCTTTAATCGAAATAGCGAAGATCGCGGCAGCGCAAAATGGGCATGGGTTGTCTTTTTATATCCAAAACTATGAGATCGATAATCAGGTTGCTTTAATTGAGATAGCGAAGATCGCAGCAGCGCAAAAAAGGGGGGGGGCGTCTCAATATATCCAGAACTATGGGATTACGGATGAGAGCACTTTAGTTGAAATAGCAAAGGTTGCAGCAGCGCAAAATGGGGAGAAAACATCTGAGTATATTCAGAACTATGGAATTACGGATCAGAGTACTTTAGTTAAAATAGCAAAGATCGCAGCAGCCAAAGATGGAATAGGACTCTCTGAGTATATTCAGAAATATGGGATTACGGGTCAGGGTACTTTAGTTGAAATAGCAAAGGTTGCAGCAGCGCAAAGTGGGTGCGGAGCTTCTTCCTATATCCAAAATTATAAGATCAAAAAACAGGCTTCATTAGTTGAGATAGCAAAGGTTGCAGCAGAGCAATCTGGGTGGGGAGTTTCTTCTTATATCCAAAATTATAAGATCAAAGAGCAGGCTGCATTAGTTGAAATAGCGAAAATCGCGGCAGCGCAAAATGGAAGGAAAGTTTCTCTTCATATCCAAAAGTACGGGATCACGGATCAAATAGAGCTTTTGCAGATTTTTTATATTGGAGCTCGAGATCAACAAATCATTGACTGTCGAAATTTTTTAATAAAAAAATCAGAGACTGAAGATTTATATCCCTCACTACTTTTATTTCAAGATAGAGAATTAAATGATCTGGAAATAGAAGCTTTTATACGTAGTATTGAGTCTTCTCTTTTTAAAGAGGTAGGGGAAGAACTAGCTAGAGAAAAAAACATTTTAGTGAGAGATGAGACGTTGCGATGTTTAGCGTTGGTTTGTTTAGGGTTTCAGTTAAAAGAGGTCCCTTTAGTAAATCAAGGAGAAGGGGAGAAATTGGTAAAAGGACTTTTGAGTCTAAGAAATCCCGTTATGCGTAGAGCTTTGATAGGTCATTTAGTGGAGACCTTAAAAGAAGATACAGCTTTAAAAAAGTGGAAAGATCTTAGGTCTCAATCAACAGTGAATTTAAGGCATGCTTTGCCTCTTATGCTCTTAGCTTCTTTAGTAGAAAGTGAGCATTATCAGAAAATAGGAGTTACTCTTAAGCATAAAGATTTTAAAGAAATACGCCGTATTAATGCGCTTTTGGAATGTTTAGTTATGCTTACAAAAAATAAGATTCTATCTTTAGAAGAAAAAGGGTTTGTAGTGACTAGGTTGTTATTTAGAGGAGAAAATCCTTCGCCTAAAATGGTCTATCAAAACGCTCTTATGGTATTAGAGTGTCTTTCTTTTGGAAAGGAGCAGGAAATAAAAGAGTTAGAAGACCCTTTAGTGCTTGTAGGTATTTTAGAAAGAGAGTTTATAGAGCGTTTCGGATTAGCGGATACTGACGATTTTTTTTGTATATTTCTAAAATTTCAAGAGAGCTTTCGAAGTAAAGACGCTATTGTTACTTATGCAGCAGCTCTTGAAAGGCTCCCTCTATATGAAAAAGAGCTTTGTAAGCCTGTTTTGCAAAGTTATGTACAAGGTATCCTCGATGGCTCTTTTAAAGACAGGCGATATGAAAAAAAGAATAATCCTCACCTCCAAGAGGTTTTTAAAGATCCTACTTTAGAAGAGCTATGGAAAAAGGGAGTAGAATATTCTTTAGAGTCTTTTTTAAGTGAAGATAAAAGCTCTTTTAAAGAAGATAAGTCAATTGATTTCCTTGCTTTTTTTATAGAAAAAATCATGAGAGATAGGCATTTTCCTAAAGATAGCATCTCTTATGTTACAGAATTCCTTGAAAATCCTATTTATTTAGAGGAGTCTTTACAAAAGATAAAAGAGGCTATAAAGAATCCTGAAAATCGTGATAGATTAGGGATCCTTGGGTTGCAAGAAAAAATGTTACAATTAATGGACTCTCAGATATCTTCTGAAGACACAATTCGAATCCTCCAAAATCTGATCAATAGTTTATCGAAGAGTGATCCGAAAGTTGAGTTAATCAATGACTTAGAAGGTAAGCTTGCAACACTTAAGGCACTTGCTACAAACAGGCTTCAGCAGTTTTATGATGATTGGAAGGTAGTGGATACAGACGATCCTGCTCTTTTACTAGTACTTGGCTCAGAAGTTTCTGGAAGTTGTCAAAGGGTAGATGGAGATCCTGATCTTAATAAATGTCTACTGGATTATTTAATGGATGGGAAAAATAGAGCCGTTGCTGTAGTCAATGCTAAGGGAGAAATTCAAGCGAGATGTATTTTACGCCTGCTTTGGGACAAAAAGAACTCTTGTCCTATACTTTTTCAAGAGCGGATTTACTCTCAGGCGCAATGTCCTAGCCAGATAGCAGAAGTTTTAAATCAAGCTTGTTTACAGAGGGCAAAAGAGCTAAATCTAACCCTACTTTCAGAAACTCTTAGTAGCAAAGCGTATCCCAATCCTGTGTATTCTTTAGGAAGCGTGGCGCCCTTTGAATACGTAGATGCCGATGAGTTAGGAGTTACAGAGGGGCAGTGGGTTTTGGAGGAAGTGTTTGTGCAAAAAGAGAGTTCTTAAATCGCTGATTTGAAATTTTTTATTTTGAATGTGTTTTTTGTTTTTTTAAATAATATCATTTAAATTTGGTTTTTTTTCGTGTTTTATATTGAAAATTCTATTAAGCAGTCTGATGTTCAAAACATAATCAATCTTGTATCTAGCGAAGAAGAATATTTTAAAGAGAAAATACATTCTATTTTTCAAAAGAGTGTATCTGATGTCTCACAGGTTACGAATGAGTTTGTCAATAATTGGGTTTTTGTTATTAAAAAACAATTGTGTCCTGAGGACATTAAGACATTCAGAGTTATTTGTCATGAGCTCGCTATCGCTTTTAATCTATCTGAGAAATACAAGAAGGAAGAGCTGAGTGCAACCTTTTATGATGAAGAGATTTTACGCGCCGAAGTAGCTAAAATCGGAGCTATTGAAAGTTCAAGCGAATTTTCTTGCCATATTCGAACATATTTGATCACGGATCAGACTGAATTAGTTCAAATAGCGAAGATTGCAGCTGCCAAAGATGGGGAGGCAGTGTCTCTTTACATCCAAAATTATCGAATCAGGGACCCTGCTGCTTTAATTGAGATAGCGAAGATTGCAGCAAGACAAAATGGGTGGGGAGTGTCTACTTATATTCAAAAGTATAAGATCACGGATCAGACTGCATTACTTGAAATAGCGAAGATTGCAGCAGGACAAAATGGATGGGGAGTGTCTACTTATATTCAAAGGTATAAGATCACCGATCAGACTGCTTTATTTGAAATCGCGAAGATTGCAGCTGCGAAAGATGGGGAGGCGGTGTCTCTTTACATCCAAAATTATAGGATTAGAGATCGGGCTGCTTTGATTGAAATAGCGAAGATTGCAGCAGGGCAAAATGGGTATGTATTGTCTTTTTATATTCAAAACTATCAGATCAGGGATCAAATAGAGCTATTACATATTTTTTTTATTGGAGCTGGAAATCAACAACTGATTTCCTGTCGAAATTTTTTAATAAAAAAACCTGAAACCGAAGCTTTATATCCATCGCTGCTGTTATTCCAAGATAGAGAATTAAATGATTATGAAATAGAAGTTTTTATACGTAGTACTGAGTCTTCTCTTTTTAAAGAGGTAGGGGAAGAACTAGCTAGAGAAAAAAATATTTTAGTGAGAGATGAGACGTTGCGATGTTTAGCGTTGGTTTGTTTAGGGTTTCAGTTAAAAGAGGTCCCTTTGTCAAATCAAAGAGAAGGGGAAAAACTGATCGAAGGACTTTTGAGTCTAAGAAATCCCGTTATCCGTAGAGCTTTGATAGGTCATTTAGTGGAGACCTTAAAAGAAGAGACGGCCTTACAAAATTGGAAAGATCTCTCAAAGAAATCAACAGCGAATCCAAGGCATGCTTTACCTCTTATGCTCTTGGCTTCTTTAGTAGAAAGTGAGCATTATCAGAAAATAGCAGCTGCTTTTAAGCATAAAGATTTTAAAGAAATACGTCGTATTAATGTTCTTTTGGAATGTTTAGTTATGCTTACAAAAAATAATATTCTATCTTTAGAAGAAAAAGGGTTTGTAGTGACTAGGTTGTTATTTAGAGGAGAAAATCCTTCGCCTAAAATGGTCTATCAGAGAGCTCTTATGGTATTTGAGTGTCTTTCTTTTGGAAAGGATCAGGAAATAAAAGAGCTAGAAGACCCTTCTCAGCTTGTAGGTATTTTAGAAAGAGAGTTTATGGAGCGTTTCGGATTAGCGGATACTGACGATTTTTTTCCTATATTTCTAAAATTTCAAGAGAGCTTTCGAAGTAAAGACGCTATTTTTACTTATGCAGCAACTATTGAAAGGCTCCCTCCCTATGAAAAAGAACTTTGTAAGCCTATTTTGCAAAGTTATGTGCAAGGAATCTTCGATGGCTCTTTTAAAGAGAGGCGATATGAAAAAAAGAATAATCCTCACCTCCAAGAGGTTTTTAAAGATCCTACTTTAGAAGAGCTGTGGAAAAAGGGAGCAGAATATTCTTTAGAGTCTTTTTTAAGTGAAGATAAAGGCTCTTTTAAAGAAGATAAGTCAATTGATTTCCTCGCTTTTTTTATAGAAAAAATCATGAGAGATAGGCATTTTTCTAAAGATAGCATCCCTTATGTTGCAGATGTTCTTGAAAATGCTATTTCTTTAGAGGAGTCTTTAAAAAAGGTAAAAGAGGCTATAAAGAGCTCAGAAAATGGTGCCAAGGTAGTAAATCTCGGGATACAAGAAAAAATGTTACAACTAATGGAGCCTGATATATCTTCTGAAGACACAATTCGAATCCTCAAAAATTTAATCTGTCGTTTATCTAGAATTAATCCGGAAGTTGAGCTAATCAATGACTTAGAAGGTAAGCTTGCAACACTTAAAGAAGTTGCTACAAATAGGCCTCAGCAGCTTTACGATGATTGGAAAGTAGTGGATACAGACGATCCTGCTCTTTTACTAGTACTAGGCTCAGAAGTTTCCGGAAGTTGTCAAAGAGTAGATAGAGACCCTCATATCAGTAAATGTCTGCTCGGCTATCTAATGGATGGAAAAAACAGGGTTGTTGCTGTAGTCAACGACAAGGGAGAAATTCAAGCGAGATGTATTTTACGACTGCTTTGGGATAAAAAGAGCTCTTGTCCTATACTTTTGCAAGATCGCATTTACTCTCAGGCGCAATGTCCTACCCAGATAGTAGATGTTTTAAATCAAGCTTGTTTAAAGAGAGCAAGAGAGCTAAATCTAACCCTACTTTCAGAAAAACCTGGTAACAAAGTCTATCCCAATCCTGTGCATTCTTTAGGAAGTATGGCTCCTTTTGAATATGTAGACGCCGATGAACTGGGAGTTACAGAGGGACAGTGGTTTTTGGAGAGTGTATTTATTCAGTACGAGTCTTTGGTTTATTAATTTGAAATTTTGAATGATTGTTGTTAATAATTGAGTCTTTAGGATGTGTTAATTGATTGGGAATTTTTTGCGAGCTCTTTTATTTCTTTTTAATCTATTTGAGGCAAATCTATCTTTGTTCTAGTCTTTTACAAAAAGGATTTTCTTTGATTTAAGAGTAGAAAAATTCTCTAATACAATTTATCGATCTATTACAGAACAATTCTGAAAATTCTTCATGTTTTTTTTTCTTGTTTTCTTATACTATTTGAATGATTACTTTTTTAAGGAGAAAGGATGAAGGTAGTTGTAACTGAAAAACCTTCTGTAGCTAAAGAAATCTCTGCGTTTTTAGGTGCTAAAAACAGATTGGATGGATATTTTGAGGGAAATGGATTTCAGGTAACCTGGGCCTTTGGCCATCTTGTTAGTTTGAAAGAACCAGAAGAATACGATCCGCTTTTGAAAAAATGGTCTTTAGCAACACTTCCTATAGTTCCTGCTAATTTCGAGTTAAAACTAGTTAACAATCCTGGTGTTTCTAAACAGTTCGGAGTAATTAAAAAGCTCATCAAATCTTCTACTGAAATTATTGCAGCAACTGACGCTGGCAGAGAGGGTGAGCTTATTTTTCGTTATATTTTATCTTTAGCAGGCGCAGAGAATAAAGAATTCAAAAGACTTTGGCTTACGTCTTTGACTGATGAAGCTATGAAGAAAGCGTTTGATCATTTAAGGCCTGGTAGTGACTTTAATAACCTCTATGCGGCTGCTAAATGTCGTAGCGAGTCGGATTGGATTGTTGGGTTAAATGCTACCCGCAATTTTACTGTTCGTTATGGACGTGGTGAGATTCTTTGGAGTGTTGGGCGCGTTCAAACTCCGGTCCTTGCTCTTATAGTACAAAAAGATGATGAGATACGTAGTTTTGTTTCTGAACCTTTTTGGGAACTAAAAACAAAATATAGAAACACCATTTTCAAGTATAAGGGAGATAGATTTAAGGTTGAAGCTAAGGCTCTCGCTCTTTTAGAAGAAATTAAACCTCATCTTTTTAAGGTACAAAAAGTAGAAGGCAAAACTGAAAAGGTCGCGCCTCCTTTTTTGTATGATTTAACAGACTTGCAACGTGATATGAACAAAAGACATGGTATGTCGGCAAGTGAAACTTTAGAAATTGCTCAATCACTATATGAAAGTAAGGCTATATCTTATCCCCGTACAGACTCCAAGTTTTTAGGAAGTGACATGAAGGGAGAAGTTCCTAAGATTTTACAGCAGTTAACGTCTATTAGACAGTCAGAAATAGCAGTCTTAAATTTATCTTCGCTACCTTTCAGCTCTAGAATCATTAATAACCAGAAAACAGGCGAGCACCATGCGATTATTCCTACAGGAAAGATTCCAGGCGGACTTTCTCCAGGTTCTCAGAAGGTTTTTAGTGCGATTGTAAATAGGTTTATTGCGGTTTTTTATCCTAGTTGTATCAAAAGTGTTACTTCCGTCGAGGGTGGTTGTGAGAAGCATTCTTTTCAAGCTAGAGGAGTGCAAATTGTGGATCCTGGTTGGACTAGCCTTTATGCCAAAGAAGCGGACGATGCAGAGAAACAGAAAGAAGAAGATCAAGAACTTCCTCTTTTTGTTATTGGAGAAGAAGGTCCCCATGATCCTTTTGTGAAACAAGGCAAAACAGAGCCTCCAAGACATTTTACAGAAGGAACTCTTCTTGGCGCTATGGAAACAGCTGGTAAGTTTGTAGAAGATGAGCTTCTTAAAGAAGCATTAAAACAAAAAGGGCTAGGGACTCCTGCTACACGTGCCGCTATTATTGAAACGCTATTAAAGCGTGGCTACATAGTTCGAGAAAAAAAATCTGTTTCAGCTACAGATCTAGGTCGTTATCTTATTGCTTTAATACAAGATCCAAGTTTGAAGTCGCCAGAGCTTACTGGAGAATGGGAATCCAAGTTAAAAGAGATTGAGCAGGGGGAGTTTCAGGCTTCTATGTTCATGCAGGAAATTACTAATTATATAAAAGACCTTATTAATAAGAGTGATTCTTCTCGTGTGAACGAGAGTATTTTTGGTCTTTGCCCCCGTTGTAGAAAACCGATTATTGAAGGGCAAAAGGGATTTGGCTGTTCAGGCTGGCGAGATGGGTGTGGTTTTGTTCTTTGGAAAGAATATAAAGGGGTAAAACTGACTTTACAACAAGTAAGACATCTTCTGCAGCGAAAAGTTATTTCCGGCTCAATAAGCACCTCTGAAGGTCATTTTGTTCTTTATTTATCAGAAAAGGGTGTTCTTATGGAGCTGTCTTTGGAGAACATAAAAACACAAAAAAATATCACGCAGGCAGCTAAAAAGCCTATGACTAGTTCTAAAAAATCTGCCGTAAATAGTAAATAATTATATATTTTAAATTTGTTATTTATGTTTTTTTTAGAGAAATGTTTTTTGAAATCTATTTTGAATATTTTTTGTGTGAAATTTTCATAAAAGATCTTGAGTTCTCAAATCACTCGATGGTATATTTTCGCTCGCTAGCATGTTCTTAAGCAAAATTAACACTTTTTTGTGTTAAGAATTTGCGAGTTTTTTCTGTTTTTTTTGTAAATTTATTATAAATATAGGAAGAGTAACGATGTCAGCTGTTTTAAGATCTGTGAGTTATCTTGATTTTCAGAAGATTTGCATGACTGTAGGTCAAGCAATCCGCGTAGAGCCGAATCCTTCGGCAAGTATACCTGCCTATTTGATTAGGCTTTGTTTCAATGAACTTCTTATGGCAGAGCATAAAGCGCTATATAAGAAAGATGTTTATACAAGCTCTGCACAACTTTGTGCTAATCATACTGTAGAGGAAATTACTGGTGAGCGTTTGCTTACTGTAATTAACTTTCCAAGAAAGCAAATAGGAAAAAACATGTCTGATTGCCTCATCACAGGTGTGCAAAAGGAAACTTCAAATGCTGAAGAGAAACGAGCTTCTACTGTTTTTATGAAGCCATCTTCTCAAGTAGCTCTAGGGGCTAAAGTAAGTCTTTTAGCCGAAGATGTAGTTTTCGATCATAATTCTAGAGATTTAAATTGGGGAGAGTTTTTGACTGCTGATTTAAGGATTGGGACTCTTGAAGAGTTTCAAGATCTTCATCCTTTAACGGGAATAGTTAATAGAGTTCTTTTTTCTATTAATTTAGGGGAATTGGGGAAGAGAACCTGTATTGCTATGCTAAATAACGAGGTATCTCTTGATTCCTTAATTGGTAGACAAGTCCTTGTTCTTACGAATTTAGACCCAAACGACAAGATCGAGCTTTTTTTAGGTAGTGGAAATGAGTCGATTTTATGCACTTTTGGAGGAAGATCAGTTTTGGAGCCTGCTAAAATTGTAGAAAACGGTTTTAAATTAGCTTAAGGAGTTACTATGCATTCTATTTCGCGCTTAATGCGTCCTGTGGTACCGATGGTATCTAGACAACTAGATGGAAATCTACATCTTTTAACAAAAGTTACTGCTGTTTCATTTAAACAGTTTTCTTCAGTTCCAACAGATAATATTCGCCAAGAGCAAAATATAAAATCTACATTAGTAGACCCTAAGAAAATCGTCGACTCTTTAAATACTGTTGTTGAAACAAAATATAAGGAACACCCATTTTCTAAGGAAATCACCCGAGAAAATATAGAAAGAGTTCTGGGTTCTTATTTAGCTATGTCAGAAGCTTTTCCTTTTTTACAAGCTGGAGCTTATAAAGATTTAATTTTTGATTGCATCTTTCGAAATAAAGGTGTTTCTAAAGAAATGGAAGAATCCTTTGTTGTTGGAGCTTTCTTGAGTTTTGATGAAACAGGTGGTAATTATCTTTTACGGACTAAAGGGATTCAAGCACTTCCTCAGCTTTTAGATACAAATTTAAATTTTCATGCTGCTTTATTAAAAAAAGATATTCAGTCTGTTTTTGCTAAAAACATTCTTCCTAATTATAAAAACCCAACGGATCTCTATTTAATCCGGTTGACACAAGGACTTGGTTCAAGAGACCCTGTTCTTCGTTGTGCCACTATGGTTGCTTTTGAGATGCATGCGGGTCAAATGATTGAGGCTCTTTGGAATAGTTTAAGTGGTCTTTATCCAGAAAAAGATAAGGAGTCTTTAGAGTATTTTAAAGTTCATGTGGGAGGGGATGATCCTCAAGAAGAGTATCATAAACTGCTTACGCAAAAAATGGTTGGCTCTTCGATTGCTCCTACTGATGAGGCTCGCTTTTTATTGGCATTTGAGGAAAGCTACGGGTTAAATTTTCAATGGTGTTCTGATATTTGTAAATCAGAACGATTGCAAAATACCCCTCTATCTTTCCCTCGTTTACCACACCTTGATCCATAGCTGTGCTCATTTTTTATTGGGGTTCTTTTATTTGGATAGGAACCCCAATAAAAAATCTACCCTATGTGTGTTGAATGCTAAGGATTCAGCTCTCCTATCAAAAAGTTCAGTAGATAGGTGATCTTATTTATTAGCTATTCTTATTGCATCTGTTGATAGGCAATTAACGAATTTAAAGGTCAGAGTAAGTAGGAATTTAAAAAAATTCAAGAACTCTCTGTTTTAAATTTTGATTCTTTTTCTAAAATTTTTAGTCCAGGGACTTAAAAAAAGTAGGGGTTTTATATCATGTTTTCTTTGAGTAGAACATCAGTTCGTTTAGCTGATTTTGATAATAATAGAATTATTGTTTCAGATTATCTTAAAACGTTAAGTATTCCAGAAGGGAAGTGTTTGCAGAAATTAAAAGACCTAGATATTCGAATAGGAACTGTTGTTTATGCAGCTCTTTATGAATCTGATTCTAGTTCCTATGCAGTAAAAAGTGAAAAAACATATCTTTTAAATATTAGCTTGGGATTTAGAGTGATAGAAATTATTGCTTCAAACATAAAACCAGGAATGTCTAATTCTTTAATTGGCAATCGGGTTTCTGTATTAACAAATCTTATTCCAGACTGCGAGAGTGGAAACCAGCGATTTTATCTTATTACAGAAGACGAAGGCGACAGTGAAATTCCATTAAAGCCCTCTAAAGATATTCAAGAGGGAAGGAGATTGGTTTTTTCTCCAGAAGACCTTAAAGAGCAAACAATAAACGACAATAATATTTTGAATATTGTAGGTGTAACGGCTATTGTTTTATCTTTAATTGGATTATGGAAGAATTCATAGATGTTTTTAGGACGTCGCATTTTTGCGGCGTCTTTTTTTTATGTTTATTTATTTTTCAAGAAAAATTTTCCCCAAAGGCATAAATCCTAAGGGGAAAATTGTATTAAATATTATGACTTACCAGAGCGCTTTCTTTCGTTTTCCATTAGAAAACGTTTTCTAATACGAATGAAATGTGGCGTAACTTCAATTTGTTCATCATCTTCAATAAAATCAATAGCTTCTTCTAGAGTGAAACGTCTATGCGGAACTAAGATTATGTTTTCGTCACTACCTGAGGCTCTAACGTTTGTTAGCTGTTTTCCTCTTGTGACGTTTACTATAAGATCGTTATCTCTGCTGTTTTGGCCTACAATCATCCCTTCGTAGACTTCGTCTCCATGTCCAACAAAAAGAGCGCCTCGTTCTTGTACGCTAAAGCAAGCGTAAGATGTGGCTTTTCCTGGGCCGTTAGAAATAAGAACTCCACGAGCTCTACCTGGAATAGCTCCTCTCCAAGGGACATAACTATCAAAAATTGAAGTTAAAATTCCAAGACCACGAGTCGCTGTTAAAAAGTCGTTACGATAACCCATGAGACCTCTTGTTGGAATAAGGAATTCCATGGTTGTTATATCGTGTTCGTTTGTGTTTAAAGAACGCATTTCGCCTTTTCTTTTTGACATCTCTTCAATAACAGGGCCTGAGAATTCTTGAGGAACTTCTATATGTACTACTTCAAGAGGTTCGTGATCTACACCGTCGATTTTTTTAATAATAACTTTAGGTTTAGAAAGTGTGAATTCGTACTCTTCTCTTCTCATAGCTTCGATGAGAACGGCTAAGTGAAGCTCTCCACGCCCGCAAACTCGAATAGCATCATCTGCGCCTTCGACTTCTTCAATTTTAAGAGATATGTTTGCTCTTTTTTCAAGCAAAAGTCTATCTCTAATTTTGTTCATTGTTACGTGTTTTCCGTCTTTTCCTACCATAGGGGAGTTGTTAACCATCATTTCTATAGATAGTGTTGGCTCAGCTAACGTAATAGGAGGTAGTTGTACCACGTGAGATGGATCACAAAGAGTATCACCAATCATAATATCAGGGATTCCAGAAAGACTAACGATATCGCCCACGCTTCCTTCGTCCATTTCTATTTTTTTAAGTCCAAAATATCCTTCGATACGAACTATTTTGTGCTGAGTAGGATGTCCTGTTTTGTCTATACGAGTAAGGGTTTGACCTTTTTTTACAACTCCTTCCAGAATTCGTCCACACGCTTGTCTACCTACGAAATCGTCGTAACTAAGCGTTGTAGCTTGCATAAGAAAAGGTAGGTCAATGTTTCCTGGAGGATGTGGTACTTTTTCTATGATAAGTTCAAACAACGGTCTCATGTCAACTCTAGGGTCTTTAAGATCTCTTACAGCAAAACCGCCGAGTCCAGAAGCGTAACACACAGCAAAGTCGAGTTGTTCGTCTGTTGCGCCAAGTTCTACGAAAAGATCAAAAGTAAGGTTAAGAGCTCTATCTGGATCTGCAAAAGGTCTATCTATCTTATTGAGTACGACGATTGGCTTTAGTCCCATTTTTAATGCTTGAGATAGAACAAAACGAGTTTGTGGCATTGGCCCTTCTTGCGCATCAACAAGGAGAAGAACACAGTTGACAAGCCCAAGAACGCGTTCCACTTCTCCAGAAAAGTCAGCGTGTCCAGGTGTGTCGATAATATTAATTTTATAATCTTCGAAAAAGATGCTAGTGTGTTTAGCAAAAATTGTGATACCACGTTCTTTTTCTTGATCGTAGCTATCCATAGCTCTTTCCGGAACTTTTTCGTTATCTCGAAATACATTCGATTGTTTTAAAAGACCGTCGAGCATAGTGGTTTTTCCATGGTCGATGTGGGCTATAATTGCGATGTTTCTAATTTTTTCGGGTTTAAACTTATTTGGTGTGGACATAGGTCTCCTATTAAAAGAAAAAGAAAATGCTAAGAGATTTAGACTTAAAAAGCTACTAAAATTTTTTAATTTTTGAATTATTTATCGAATAAGGTATTGGGTAATATTTATCTTTATGAATATCTTCAACTGGTCTATATTTTTGACTAAGTGTTAGGGAGGGTTTTTTATGAAAGGATTTATTGAAGATGAAGCTCCTGTTTTAGAGGAGGAGTCTCTTGTTCCTGCTAATTTGTTGGATTCTAAGATAGCCCAGCTTGCTGATATTTTAGGAGAAAAATTAGAAGCGGCCTTTCACAAGCAGACGTCAACTCTTATTTTGCATGATGTTGCTAAAATTGTTTCTGAGTATTCCCCGATAGACTTGGCTTACGCTGCATCTAGGCTTCCAGCTGTCGAAAGACCCATTTTATATGACAATCTTTCTGGGCATTTTGCCAAGATGGAGTTTCTTATTAATACGGACAGCAGAACTCGCGTTGCTGTTTTTCAGCATATATCTGATGAAGAAACTAAATTATTAGTTGAAAGCATGCCTCCGGATGATGCTTTTTATGTTTTAGAAGATGTTTCAGAAAGGCGCTTTAGGAGAATTCTAGATTTATTAGATCCGATTAAAGCCTCAAAAATTCGAGAAATTAAAAAGCATCAAAGAAATACTGCTGGGCGTTTAATGACTAATGAGTTTTTTGCTTTTCAAATGGAAATGACTATAGGTGCTGTGGCTGGATTTGTTCGAAATAATCCTGGGATAGATCTGGCTGATAGGGTTTTTGTTTTAAATGCCCATGGAGAGTTACAGGGATATGTTCCAGCTAGAAACCTTGTAATTAATCCATCAAGTCTACCTCTTAAGCAGGTTATGAAGTCAGTTGCTCACAAGGTTTATCCAGAAACTTCTAGGGAAGAAGTTGTTGAGCTTGCTGAAAGGTATCAGCTTTCAGCTATTCCTGTTGTAAACTCTGAAAATCTTCTTGTCGGAGTTATTGCTCATGAAGATATTGTTGAAGCTATTGAAGATATTGCGGATGAAACTATTGCTAATATGGCGGGTACTGCAGAAAAGGTTAGCGAGCAAGAATCTTTGGGGAAGCGATTTTTTTATAGGGCCCCTTGGCTTTTTGTGACTCTTTGCGCAGGTCTTTTGAATGTGGGAGTTATGACCTGGTTTCAAAGATATGAAGATGGTTTTTTGACTTTTGCTCTTTTTTTTGTTCCTTTGATTACCGGGATGTCCGGGAACATAGGTATTCAGTGTAGTACGATTTTGGTGAGAAACATGGCTACAGGAATGCTTTCAAAAAAAAATAAGGGAGAGGCCATCTTTAAAGAAATTTTAATTGGATTGAGTGCTGGAGTGATTTTTGGTGTTCTTTGTGGAGTCCTAGTTTACCTATTTGATTTTATCGGCACCTCCGAGGCTGCTCTTGGAGCGGCGGCTGTTGGTGTGATTGTGGGGATGGGGTTAATGGGAGCGTGTTTAGCGGGAACTTTGCTGGGAGTATTTTCTCCTTTATTTTTTGTTCGAATTGGCATAGATCCAGCTGTTGCATCGGGTCCTATTGTTACGGCGTTTAATGATTTCTTATCGATGTCTATTTATTTTCTGATTGCTATGGGCTTAAGGTCTTGGCTTCTTTAAAGAATTGTTTCGTTTTAAATTTTATCTTCTTCTTTTTTGAATAGAGTCTGTTGTTTTTTTTGTGAATTTAAAATCTAAAAAAAAATGGAAGGTGAAAAAATAGATAAGTTGGCGTTCTTTCTGGATAATTTTTGTTGCTATTTTGCGAGGTCATTCTCTATAGTTTGAGTCTGATACGATGGGTGTGCAGTGGCTAGAAAGTTGAAAAGAACGCCTAGGAATTATGACGAGATTGAGCCCACGGGAAAAGAAATATCAGATCTTTTGCCCGAGTGGATTGCTAAAGCTAGTTTTCGCTTCCAGGATAGGCCTGATTTAATTTTATTGGCGTGGCCTGAGGTGATAGGGGAGAGATTAGCTCCCATGACTACGGCTGTATCTTTCATCAACGGAATATTAACTGTTAAGGTGAAAAATTCTTCACTTTATAGTTTGTTAATGCAGCACGAGAAAGTAAAGTTGCTTATCCAGATGCAAAAAAAATTCCCATCGGTTAAGATTCAAAATATTGTGTTTCGTCTTGGCTAATAAGCTAAAAAGACTAAAGTAGAGGATTTTAAGGTATATAAATATGACTAAAGAATACGATGCCAGTTCCATTACTGTATTAGAGGGTTTGCAGGCAGTTCGAGAAAGACCAGGTATGTATATTGGAGATATAAATACCAATGGTCTTCATCAGCTTGTCTATGAAGTTGTAGATAATAGCATTGACGAAGCTCTTGCTGGTCATTGCTCTGAAATTACTGTTGTTCTTAATAAAGATCATAGCGTGAGCGTTGAAGATAATGGTCGAGGAATTCCTGTAGGAAAACATGAGAAAGAGTCTATTAAACAAGGTAGAGATGTTTGCGCTCTTGAAGTAGTTATGACTATTTTGCATGCAGGAGGAAAATTTGATAAAAATACGTATAAGGTTTCTGGTGGATTACACGGGGTCGGTGTTTCTTGTGTAAATGCTCTTTCTAAGAAAATGCTTGTAGAAGTTAAACAAGGTGGAAAAATGTACGAAATGGAATTCAATAGAGGAATTCCTAAGCACAATTTAAAAACCTTGGGAGAAGTATCTACTACAGGTACTCGTGTTACGTTTTGGCCTGACGATACTATTTTTTCTGTCACCGTATTTGAATATGATGTTTTATTAAAACGTTTGAGAGAATTGGCTTTTTTAAATAGAGGGATTACTATTCATTTTATTGATGATAGAGACACTGAGCATCCTCCTGCTACGTTTTGTTATGAAGGTGGGATCGTTTCTTTTGTTAGTTATTTAAATGAGAACAAAGTTCCGATTTTTAATAAGCCTATATACATTAAAGGCTCTAAAGAATTTCATGATGGCATTGTTGAGTTTGAAGTCGCTATGCAGTGGAATGATACTTATTCAGAAACCTTGTATTCGTATGTTAATAACATCGCTACAAGACTAGGGGGAACGCACGTTTCTGGTTTTTCTACAGCTTTAACTAGAGTTTTTAATCAGTACATCAAAAATGCAAACTTGTTAAAAAACGAAAAAGTTTCTGTTACTGGAGATGATATTAGAGAAGGGATGACTGCAGTTATTTCGTTAAAAGTACCTAATCCGCAGTTTGAAGGACAGACTAAACAAAAGCTTGGTAATAATGATGTAGGGGCCCTTGTTCAACAAATTACGGGAGAACATATTGCCGTCTACCTAGAAGAAAATCCTGTAATAGCGAAAATGATCATTGAAAAAGCGATTATTTCTGCTCAAGCAAGAGAGGCTGCAAGAAAGGCTCGAGAGTTAACTTTAAGAAAAACTGTTTTAGATTCCGCAAGACTTCCCGGTAAATTGACGGATTGTCAAGAAAAAGATCCTTCACTTTGTGAGATTTATATTGTGGAAGGGGACTCTGCGGGAGGTTCTGCTAAGGGAGGAAGAGATCGTCGTTTTCAGGCTATTTTACCTATTCGAGGTAAAATTTTAAACGTCGAAAAAGCTCGTTTAGAAAAAATTCTTCAAAACCAAGAAGTTGGCGCTATGATTTCGGCTTTTGGTTGTGGAGTAGGAACTGGTAATTTTAATTTAGAGAAGCTTCGTTATCATAAAATTATTATTATGACGGATGCGGATGTCGATGGATCTCACATTAGAACTTTATTGCTTACATTTTTTTATAGACATATGCCGGCATTGGTCGAAAATAATTTTATTTATATAGCTAGACCACCGCTTTATAAGGTAACAAGAAAGAAGACAGGACAATATATTCACTCCGAAAAAGAAATGGATGAGTACCTTATAAAATTAGGTCTTAGTGATATTCAGATCAGGCTTACTGGTCATAGTGATATCTTAGACAAGGAACAGGTTCATCTTTTAATCGAATCAATTAGAGAGCTTGAGTCGTTCATTGCGTCTGTTGAGAGAAAAGGAGTTCCTTTTAAAGAGTTTCTTAAAGCTAAAAATGAACAAGGTCAGTTGCCAAGATTCCAGGTGAATTTAGGCGACAACAGTCGTTTTATTTTTTCTGAAGAGGATTTTGCAGAAGTTAAAAGAATGAACGAGGAACTGCAAAAAGAACAACATCAAAGAAAAATAGCCTCTATTCCTGAAGCAGAAAGAACAGAAGAAATGACTGTTTTTAGAGCAAAAGGTCTTCCTTTTGTTGAACTCTTTGAAGAAGAAAAAATGGCTGAAATGAGAGATCGTTTAGCTAATTTTAAATTTAGTTTTGAAGAGTATTTTATGGCTGAAGCTAAATTATTTGATGTTATATCGGAAGATTCTAGTGAAATCCCTATTTATTCTTTAAGAGAAGGAATAGAACATTTAAGAATTAATGGTCGAAAAGGCATTGAAATTCAGCGCTATAAGGGACTAGGAGAGATGAATGCCGATCAGCTTTGGGAGACTACTATGGATCCTAAACAAAGGACTCTTTTAAAGGTTACCTTGCCGGATGCTATTGCAGCAGATCATATGTTTACTATGCTTATGGGGGAAGATGTTCCTCCTAGAAGAGCATTTATTGAGCAGCATGCTCTATCAGTTAAGAATCTCGATATTTAAGGGAGAAGTGTACTGTTATGTCGTATACAGATGGAGAAGTTATCCTTCCAAAAAACGTGGAAGAAGAAGTTAAAGAAAGTTACTTGCGCTATTCGATGTCCGTTATTATTTCGAGAGCTCTTCCTGATGTGCGAGATGGACTGAAACCGTCACAAAGACGTATTTTATATGCAATGAGACAGTTAAGCCTATCGCCTTCTTCTAAACATCGTAAATGTGCTAAAATTTCCGGGGATACTTCAGGGGATTACCATCCTCATGGAGAAACTGTAATTTATCCTACATTAGTTCGTATGGCTCAAGATTGGTCCATGAGACATCCTTTGATTCATGGCCAAGGAAATTTTGGTTCTGTTGACGGTGACCCACCAGCTGCGATGCGTTATACTGAAGCTCGCTTAACGCACTCTTCCATGGCGCTTATGGAAGATTTAGAGAAAGATACAGTGGATTTGGTTCCTAACTATGATGAAACTAAAACAGAGCCTACTGTATTTCCAGCTAAATTTCCTAATTTATTGGCAAACGGTTCTTCTGGAATTGCAGTCGGTATGGCAACAAATATCCCTCCGCATAATATGGGAGAGTTAATAGCTGCCACTTTATTTTGTATAGATAATCAGGAAGCCACAATTGAAGAAATTATGGCTTTAATGCCAGCTCCAGACTTCCCAACAGGAGGAATTATCTGTGGGTATAGAGGAGTAAAAGAAGCTTACCATACAGGTAGGGGGAAGATTACTCTTCGAGGTGTGATCCGCGTTGAAGACATGGAAGGAGCCGACCGTCAAAGACTTGTTATAGACGAAATTCCATATAATATTAGTAAGTCTAACCTGATCCAAAGAGTAGCTGAACTTGTTAATGAAAAAGCTATGACCGGCGTTTCTGATATACGAGATGAATCAGACAAGCAAGGAATGCGTGTAGTTGTCGAACTTAAAAGAGGTGAAATTCCTGATGTAACTATTAATCAGCTGTATAAATTTACTGATATGCAGGTGACTTTTGGTTGTAACATGTTAGCTTTGGATAAGGGGCTACCTCGTACAATGAATATTAAGCAATTTATTGTTGCTTGGGTGGAGCATAGAATCGAAGTAATTCGAAGAAGAACGAGGTTTGAACTTGCTAAAGCAGAAGCTAGAGCTCATATTTTAGAGGGTTACCTTAAGGCTTTAGATCATTTAGATGAAGTGGTGAAAATCATTCGAGCTAGTTCTAGTAAAGACGAGGCTAAGACGCAGCTTATGGCTCTTTATTCTTTAACGGAAAGACAGTCTACTGCTGTATTAGATTTAAGGCTTTACCAGTTAACAGGATTAGAAAGAGAGAAAATTGAAGCTGAGTATAGAGAGCTTCTAGCTAAAATAGCACATTTTAGAGCCGTATTGGCTAGCGAAATGCTTGTTCGTGGTATTATCAAGGATGAACTTTTAGAACTTAAAAGACATCATTTGTCAGATCGAAGAACTAAAATTGTTGCAGCAGAAGGCGAGTTCAATATGGAAGACCTTATTGCTGATGAACAAGTAATTATTACAATGTCAGAAGATGATTATATTAAGAGAATGCCTGTAGATACCTTTAGAGAACAAAGAAGGGGTGGTCAAGGCGTTACTGGCATGGAAATGAAAAAAGAAGCTGACGGTCTTAAGGATGTATATGTAGCTTCTACCCATGACTCTCTTCTTATTTTTACAAGCTTTGGAAGATGTTATTGGTTAAAAGTATGGCAGATACCAGAAGGTAGCAGAAGGTCTAAAGGAAAAGCTGTAGTGAACCTTTTAGAAGGAATTCATGAAGGAGAAAAAATAGCTGCTGTTTTACGAGTAAAGAACTTTACAGATCCAGCTTACATTCTTCTTTGTACACGCCAGGGCGTCGTCAAAAAGACTGAATTAAGTGCTTTTGATTCTCCTCGTAGAAAAGGTGTTTATGCAATTAATATAGATGAAGGTGACGAAGTAATAGCTGCTCGTCTTACTTTTGAAAATCAACAAGTTATGCTTTTTACTAAAGAAGGAATGGCAGTTCGTTTTGACCAAAGTCTAGCTCGTCCTATTGGAAGAGTTGCTAGAGGGGTTAAAGGGGTTACTCTACGCAGTGAAAAAGATATTGTTGTTTCTTGTGAAGTAGTGAACCAAGAAGATTCTCTTTTGATTGTTTGTGAAAATGGATTTGGTAAAAGATCTAAAGTAGAAGAATTTAGACAAACAAATAGAGGTGGCGTTGGCGTTCGCTCTATTATTACTAGTGATCGTAACGGAGGGGTTATCGGAGCCATTTCTGTTAAAGATGATGATAGTGTTATTCTAATGTCTGCTGGGGGTCAAACAGTCCGTATTTCGTTAGAGGAAGTTCGTGTTATGGGTCGTTCTACACAAGGAGTGCGTCTTGTGAATTTACATGAAGGAGATATCTTAGTGGGAATTCAAAAGATTAGCGTTGTTGATGGATCTCATAAAGATAAAGAAGAGCCTGGCACTACTGAGACAATCACCCCTTCTTAATAAGGGATTTAAAAGGTATCAGTGATTTTATTAATATCAACGCTTACTCAGTATCTTCAAAAAGAGAAGAGTAAGCGCTGTCAAAAGGATGGAATCTATGTTTATTTCCTTTGAAGGAGGAGATGGAGCTGGAAAATCAACTCTGATGAAGGGGCTTCATGAGTGGTTTTTATCTAGAGGATTGTCTGTTTTGCAAACAAGAGCTCCAGGAGGAACTCCTTTTGGCGAAAACATAAGAAACCTACTTCTTCATGGAGATGCTTTAGATTCTCGTACTGAGCTTTTTTTGTTTTTAGCCGATAGATCGTATCAAGTAAATCAGGTCATACGGCCTGCTCTTAAAGAAGGACGTATCGTTTTAGTAGATAGGTTTAATGATTCTACTGTAGCCTATCAAGGCGGCGCTAGAGCGTTAGATCTTGATTTTGTTCGCTCTTTATGTCTTTTTGCTACAGAAAATTTGCAACCAGATCTTACTTTTTATTTAGATATAGATCCATTAATAGGACTTGAGAGGGCAGCCTCAGCTTCTAATTCTAAAGACCGTATAGAATCAGAATCTGTTACTTTTCACCAAAAGATACGTTCTTCATTTTGTGAAATGGCAGAAAAAGAGCCTGAACGTGTTATAAAACTTGATGCTACTCTTTCTCCTGAAATTCTCTTACAACAAACTATAGATATATTACATGCATTTGAATGTTCTAGTCGGTAATGAACCAGTTAAGTTCTTCTTAACTAAAGCACTTAAAGAGCCTTTTGTTCGACAGGTGTTTTTATTTTCAGGTCCCAAGGGGGTTGGAAAAGCTTCTTTCGCTGTCGCTTTTTTACAGGATTTTTTTGGTAAGGGTCACGAAGCGAAAATTGTTGAGGAAAACCATCCGGATGTAAAGTGGCTTCGTCCTGAAGGAAAAACAAAATTACATTCTGTGGCATCTATTAAAGAAATGTTGGACGGAGTTTCTTTGGTTCCTTTTGAAGCTAAAAAAAAAGTATATGTGATAGAAGATGCTGAAAGGATGCTTCCTGCAGCAAGTAATATTCTTCTTAAAGTTTTAGAAGAGCCACCCTCTCATGTGGTTTTTTTACTTGTAACTTCGCATGAAGAAGAAATGCTTCCAACGATTATTTCAAGATGTACGCGTGTTCCATTTTCTCCGATAGAGGAATCTGTCCTTATAGAGGCACTTCACCTTAAAACAGAAACACCCCGTCAGATTGCTTTAGCCTCCGAGGGTTCTTTTTCTAGAGCTTTAGAGCTATTAAAAGGATCTGAAGATCCGATCAAAACACAGTTTGTGAAAATCCTTAGCCAATTTTTTCTTCAGCCCATCTCTAGTCCTTTACTGAGTTCTTTAGAAAATTTAGATAAGCTAATAGAAAAAAAAGAAGAAGACGCAGCTTCCCAAATTTTAGATGGTCTTTTTTCTGATCTGCTATTTTGGGTAAGGGATTTACATTATATAAAAACAACACAAAATCATAATTTTGTATTTCATATGAACTTTATATCAGACTTAGAACGACAAGCTCAGTTAGCAATACCTTCTATAGAAAGCATTTATCTTTTAGTAGAAGAGGCTAGGCTTGCTTTGCAAAGATACAGTAAGCCAAAGGTTGTTTTAGAACGTCTTTTTTATTCCACTCATAGTCTTATTTACGCTTGGATGTAAGAATTTTTATTGACTAGCTCAAAAGTTTGCTAAAATAGTCTTAGAAAACGAATATCTAAAAAAAAATCGGACGACTTAGAAGAATGAATATCTTCTTAAAAATTCGGGATTGTAGACTGTTTTTCATAAAAAACACTCTAGTAAAAAGCACTTTAGACAAAAAACCCCAAAGAAATTCTTTAGGGTTAGCCGCTGTATAAGACCAGAAGATTTAAAATCAGACCCTAGACACGCTTGAAGTACTGGACAGCAAGCACAACTACAGCAGCCACGACAACACCCAGCGATACCTTGATCATTTTTTCTTGTTCTTCTTTAAGTTGCTCTTTCATCTTATTTATAATAAACGACGCCTGTTTGCCTTCGAAAAAATCATCTGACATATATGCTAGGCTTTCTGGAAGTCTAATTTCCCATGTTAAGACCACACGTTCTTTTTTTCCCCACAACTTCAAAATACTTTGACTGAAGCCTGTTCTTAGTCCAGGCTCTCCCAAAGAAGGTTGTTCCCCCTTCATCGTATGAACATTCTCTTTAGTCAAAGACCCTCGCCCTGCAATGTAAGCTTTTATCTTTATCGTACACTGAGAATCAGGGAAAACACAAACAAACCTATTATTATATTTTACAGAAACACCTTCTATAAACTCTGCTATTCCCTCCTTTAGAATTGGATCGCCTTTGGGAACCCCCATTAAACTAATAGTACTGCTCATATTTGCTCCAGTTATTATTTAATTATATTTTAACACAAAATTCGCAAATAAAAGCGAATTAAATAAAAACCTATTTCAGACAAAAAAACAAAAAAAATTTCCAAGACCCGTTTATAGACAAGAGATATGAGTCCAATAAAAATTCAAATCGCTCCAAACATAATCCTCTTTGCAGGTAGAAAAATAGATTAGCTAAGGTAGGATATGAAAAAATTTTATTATTAAAGATCTCATCTAAAAAAAGCTCTTTTAAGGATAGAGAATCTTAAGAAGATAGTCTTCAAAAAATTCCAGTAAAGAACCGCTGAATTATTTAAAAAAGAGACAGAAAAAAGTGTGTTTTTTCTGTCTCGAATTATTTTTTTAGGTCTTAGGTGCTTTTTTACTCCAGGAGTCTTTTAAGGTAACTACTCTATTAAAGACAGGATTCCCTTTTTTGGAGTCTATTGGATCTACGAAGAAATACCCTTGTCTTTCAAATTGGTAGTGGTCCCCATTCTCCGCATTTGCTAAAGAAGGTTCTACTCTACAATTTTTTAAAACTTCCATTGAGTTCGGATTGATATTCGATAAAAAATCTCCATCCGAGGCTTCTTCATCAAGTAGAAGGGGATTATAAAGCCTTACTTCAGCGGTAATACCAAGAGAAGAAACCCAGTGTATCGTACCTTTGACTTTACGGCCAATAGGCGCACTTCCACTACGAGTTTCAGGATCGTAGCTACAATGCACGGCCAGTATTTCTCCTGAAATAGGATCTTTTTCTACGTGTGTACAGGTAATGCAGTAGCCATAACGGAGTCTAACTTCCTTGCCTGGAGCGAGTCTAAAGAAATCTTTAGGAGGATTTTCTAAGAAATCGTCTTTCTCTATGTATAACTCACGTGTGAATGGTATTATTCTAGATCCTGTTTTAGGTATGTCATGAGGCCAGTATGATCCTTCTAAAGACTCTACGTGATTTTCTTCCCAATTGTCAATTATCACTTTTAAAGGGTTTAACACAGCAAGTACTCTTGGCGCTTTTGCGTTTAAGTCATCACGTAAGCAAAATTCTAGCTGAGACATTTCTACAGAACTGTTTGCTTTAGCAATGCCTACTAGCTCACAAAATTTACGAATAGATTCAGGGGTACAGCCACGTCTTCTTAACCCAGCGATTGTAGGGAGTCTTGGATCATCCCATCCATTTACCAGCTTGTTATCTACAAGCTGTAGTAATTTACGTTTACTCATCACTGTATTTTGTAAATCTAAACGCGCAAATTCATACTGATGAGGTCTAGACGGAAATTGTTCTTTAGCGTTATCTAAAACCCAGTTGTATAACTCGCGGTTGTTTTCAAACTCTAGTGTGCAAATAGAGTGAGTAATACCCTCGATTGCATCAGAAATAGGGTGTGCATAATCGTACATAGGGTAAATGCACCATGCATTTTTTGTTCTATAGTGATGTGAATGGCGTATTCTATAAAGAAGAGGATCTCTCATTTTCATATTAGAAGAGGCCATATCAATTCGAGCGCGAAGAACATAAGCGCCATCTGGAAAATCACCCGCTTTCATTTTGCGAAACAGGTTTAAATTTTCTTCTGCGGACTGATTTGCAAATGGGCTGATTTTTCCAGGGGAAGTAACAGTTCCTCGATATTGGCGAATTTCTTCTTCATTAAGACCGCAGACATAAGCTTTTTTATCTTGAATTAAGCTTTCCGCTATTTCGTACATTTTTTGGAAATAGTCAGACGCATGAAATAGTTTTCCTTTCCAGTCAAAACCTAGCCAATGAACATCTTCTTGGATAGCATCTTCGTATTTAGCGTCTTCTTTTGTGGGATCTGTATCGTCGAAGCGTAGGTGACACACTGTGTTATATTCTTCGGCGATGCCAAAATTCAAACAGATTGATTTTGCGTGACCAATATGTAAAAAACCATTTGGCTCAGGAGGAAATCTAGTAATTACTTTTCCTTCGTTTACCCCTTTTTTGACATCTTCTTCTACGATGCGACGAATGAAGTCTTTTCCTGGTATGTCATTAGATGTTTCTATTTCTTGCATAACAAAGTTCCTTCCCAAAAGAGTTTACGATAAAACACGGAAAATCTGTTCGCGATTTGTTAGTGTTTTTTAGATATAAAGCATTCTAAACGCTTTTTAGGGATATTGTCAAACATTCGAATTTTTTAAAAACCCTAAGATGAAATAGGTATTTGTCAGAAGAGATCTTTGTTTCTTTTAGCTAAAAAGTTGTTGAAGTAGTTTGTGTGTTTTTATAAAGAAGTCTTGCTGTAACAAGACTATTTAAAATAGTTTTTTTCTTGCGAAATATTTTTATCGTAGTTTTCCAGACCAGCCGAGCTTGGTTCTTAAAGTAGAAAAATAATCCCTTCTTAAAAGACTAACTAATTGGAAATATTTGGGATATTTCGATATTTTAAACACTTCCCCTGGTTTTAAAGAAAAACTTTCTAGCCCGTCAGCTCTAACCTCAATCGGTTCATAATCACTTAAATATTGAATTTGAATTTCTTGGTTGGCAGTAAGGATAATAGGCCTATTAGAGATCGTGTGAGGGCTGATGGGCGTAAGAGCTAAGGCTTCTAGGTTAGGACTCAAAATAGGACCGCCTGCGGCCAGGGAATACGCTGTAGATCCATTCGGTGTTGCTATAATGATTCCGTCAGCTTCAAAGGTATTAACATAGACGCCATCTACGTGAATGGCAATTTCTACAAGGCTGTGGTTCTTTGCTCTATGGATGACAATATCATTCAAAGCAAAGCAGTGCTCTCCATGGATCGATTCGCCTTGGATCATTAGTCTTTGTTCTATTTTATGATGTCCTAAAATTAGGTCTTGTAGGCTAGGGTAAAGGTCAGCTATTGGGACGTCAGCCATAAAGCCTAAATGCCCTAAATTAATCCCCAATACAGGAGCGGTTAATTCCGGGTAAGAGTGAATCAATTGTAAAATAGTTCCATCTCCTCCGAGAGAAATGCAGTATGTAATTTTTGAAAGATCTATTTCCTTAAAAGAGGGAACCCCAATTATTTTGGAGGTTTCTTCTTCAGTTACCACAGTAATGTTTTGGTGGAGAAGAAATTCAGCTACTCTTAAAGCTAAGCTTTTAGCTTCTTTCTTAGAAGTGTTTACAAAAATAGCGACAATCATGAAGTGCTCGTTAATTGCAAATCACCACATTCTAATAAAATTGTCTGACAGATTTGTTCTTCCGTAAGCCCAGCTTCGTTAAGGACTTCTTTATAGCTCCCATGCTCTAGGAAGGAGTCACCAATTCCCAAGTTGATAATTTTTTCGGGAGAAAGTCCATTTTCTATAATCAGCCTATTGACAGCAGTTCCTAGGCCTCCTTGGATAGAATGTTCTTCTAGAGTAATGATATATTTATGAGAGGAAATAAGCTCGATTAAAAGATTTGTATCAAGAGGCTTTACGAAAACAGGGTCTACAATCGTCAGGTTTAAACCTTCTTTTTTGAGTTGCTCTTTCACCTTCAGGGCAAGGAGATTCATGTGTCCTAAAGAAACCAATAAAATGTTTTCTCCTTTAGATAATAAGTCACCTTTTCCTAGTTCCCTAAACTTAACAGGCGAGTTTGTTTCATCTGTGATCATGTTAGGATAGCGAATAGCTGTTGGTTTATTCCAGACAAGACTACTTTCTAATAGTTCTTTGAGGACGTCTCCATTTCTCGGTTGACAGATGACCATATTAGGCATCGCTTGTAAAAAACTTAGGTCATAAATTCCGTGATGGGTAGATCCGTCGGGTCCTGAAATTCCAGCTCTATCAATCGCAAAAATCACAGGAGATTCTTGTAAACAGACGTCGTGAAAAAGGTTGTCCAAAGCTCGTTGTAGAAAAGTAGAATAGATACTGCAAATTACTTTATTTTCTTTTTTTGAAGCAATACCACCTGAAAATGTTACCGCATGTCCTTCTGCTATCCCAACGTCAACACACCTTTTTGGAAAGGCTTTAAAAAGTTCATCTAGACAAGAACCAGCTGTCATTGCCGGTGTAATTGTGACTATCGAAGGATTTTTACAAGCAAGAGCTAAGAGGTGTTTCCCAAAGACTTGAGGAAAAGTGGGAGCTGTAGAAGACGACGCATGAAAAATACCTGTTGTTTTATCAAAAGGCTTACATCCGTGGTACCCAGTTGGGTTTTCTATAGCAGTTGTCATTCCCTTACCTTTTGTTGTTAACACATGCAATAAGGTCGGTTTGGGGTTATTTTTTAGAGCAGTTAAAATATCTACGAGCTTTCCAATATCATGGCCATCAATAGGGCCCACATAGGAAAGGCCAAATTGCTCAAAAAAAGGAGCCGTACTCACTAGGTTTTTTAACGACTCTGTGCATTTTTGGCCTTGTTTTGCTAGCTTTGTTCCCACGTTTGGAATTTTTGAGAGTAAGGTTTCGATTTCGTGAAATATTTTATTTGAAGTTGGGTTAGAAAGAAACCGACTTAAAATGTTTGTAATAGCGCCTACGTTTTGAGAAATCGACATATTATTATCGTTTAAGATGACAATAAATTTCTGTAGATCTTTAGGGATGTTATTTAATGCTTCCAAAGTAAGACCACAGGTCAAGGTAGCATCGCCTAGGATGGGAAGCACGTGATTTGTCTTTTGTAAAAGATCTCTAGCCTTAGCTAGTCCGAGCCCTAAAGAAAGTGCGGTTCCTGCATGTCCAGCAAAAAATAGATCGTGTGGGGATTCTTTAGGATGGCTAAAACCACAAAGCCCTTGGGATTGTCTTATTTTTGGAAACTTCTCTTGGCGTCCTGTCAGCAGTTTATGTGTATATGTTTGGTGACTTACATCAAAAAGCAGCTCGTCAAAGGGAGAGTCAAACACATGATGAATAGCTAAAGTTAGTTCCACAATTCCCAAATTAGATGCTAAATGTCCTCCATTTACAGAAAGGACGTCAATAATTGTTTGACGTATTTCTATAGCTAGGTCTTCTAGCTCTTTTATTGTAAGAGTTTTAAGGTCGACAGGGGAGTGTATATTTGACAGTCTCTTTTGCATTATGAAAGCCTCTGCGAAACCGTTGATAGAGGCTCTTTTATCGGGGATCCTGTTTCGGAAACAAGAAGATCTCCTTCTCTATTTTTTACGAGCATTTCAATTTTTGCTTCAGCCTGGACTAATTTACTATTACAAAGCTGGATGAGTTTGTCCGCTTCTTCGTATAGACGAATAGAGTCTTCCAGGGAGAGAGATCCTCCATTCATTTTTTCTAGAATCTCTTCTAGACGCGAAAAGGCTTTTTCAAAACTTAATGTATCAGGTTGGTTCATAAGAAATTTTTTCCGTTTTAGCTGTAATAACCCCATCTTGTAAAAGAAGCTTCAGGTTTTGGGACAAAGAAACCTGCTTAGTAGAAAGGATAACTGAATCTTGGTTTTCAGAAAAGAGAATGCAGTAGCCTTTTGTTAAAAGATTTTTCGGATCTATCGAAGTTAGGTGAGCGGATAGCTTGTATAGGTTTTCTTTTTTTTTGTTTATAGACGAAATAAACGCTGTGTCTAATTTTTTTTGAAGCTCTTCTTTTTTAAAGATTTTTTTTCGTTCTCTCAGAAGATGTGTTAGCGTCGATAAATAAGCATTTTTTAAAGTGCAAAGTTTATTTTTTGTATTTTGAATTTTGTAAGAAGGTTCTAGCGCTTTTTTTTGTTTATCTAAGGAGAGAAGCTCTAGTTTTTTTTGCTTGAGAAATGTGTTTGTCGATAGGGTGATTTGATTTTTTATGTCATCTAAGCTTTGTATTCGTCTAGATAGTAGGAGATAGGGTGATATCACATAAGGGTTTTTGCTTATTCCTGTTAGTTGTTTTTTTAACCTAAGAAGTAAAGCGCTTGTATATGCATCAGCTTTGTTTTGGGCTTGCAGAAGGAATTTAGCATATTCTTCTTTTGCAGTTAACGCAATTTCTGCCGCCGCAGAAGGTGTTGGTGCCCGCACATCTGCTGCAAAATCACATAACGAAAAGTCTGTTTCATGGCCTACAGCAGAAATGATAGGGATCGTAGATCTTACAATTGCTTCAACGACGATTTCTTCGTTAAAAGCCCATAGATCTTCTAGACTTCCTCCGCCTCTTCCTACAATAATTAGATCAACAAGGTTGTATTTGTTGAAGTCATCGATGGCTTTAGCGATTTCTTCTTTAGCCCCATCTCCTTGTACTTTGACAGGGTTTAAGATGAGATGAAAACCGGAGTGTCTTCTTTGTAGCACATGAATGATATCCTGAATAACAGCACCAGTTGGACTTGTAACAACCCCTATAATTTTAGGAAAAGCTGGGAGTTGTTTCTTTTTTTCTTTAGCAAAATAGCCAAGGGCTTGTAGGCGATTTTTACGTTCATGAAGCATAGCTAGTAGTTCGCCGACTCCATTGTAGGTAATTTCTCTTACTAAAATCTGGTAGGTTCCCCTAGGGGAGTAGACAGTTACTTCTCCTTTAACCAGCACACTATCGCCTTCTTTAAGAGGTCTAGAGATGCCTTTAGAAGCACCTTTAAATAAAACAGCTGAAATTTGAGAGTCTCGATCCTTAAGGGTAAAGTAAATATGCCCCGAGGACTGTATCTTTAGATTAAGGATTTCTCCTTTTACGGATATCGACGTGAAATTTTTTTCTAGTTGGTTTTTAATTTCTTGCGTTAATTCTGAAACACTTAAAATTTTCATGAAAGCCCTTTAATATTTCTTGCCTGAAGAGAGGGGGTTGGTTATGATTAACTTTTTTGGAGCCATTATGAGAAAAAAGATAATCGCAGGCAATTGGAAAATGCATGGGTCTTTAGAATTTGCTAAGGACTATCTTGAATTTTTGTTGCCAAGAGTCGAACATCTTGCTTTAGGTTCGCCAAGCATTTTATTAGCAGTTCCTTATCCATTACTTAGCTTTATGTGCTCTTGGTCAGCTGGTAGCGTGGTTGAGATAGGCTCTCAAAATATTCATCAGGACATTTCTGGAGCTTTTACAGGGGAAGTGTCTAGCTCTTTAGTAAAGGAGTTAGGGGCGAGTTTTACTTTGATCGGACATTCAGAAAGAAGACAATTTTTTTATGAAACTGAAAGTTTAATTAGGAAAAAATTAGATAGAGCGCTTTCTACAGGACTACAGCCTATCTTTTGCATAGGCGAAAATCTAGAGCAAAGAAACCAGGGACAAGCTGAATGTGTTGTAAAAAATCAACTGAAGGATGTTTTAACTGGTTTTTCCGAGGCGGAAGCTGCACAGTTAGTTATAGCTTATGAGCCCGTATGGGCTATCGGCACAGGAAAAAGCGCTTCTGCTGACTTAGCAGAAGAAATGCACTCTATTTGCCGCAATGAGTTGAATGTTCTTTTTGGAAAGAAGGTAGGCGAGCGCATTCCTATTTTATATGGGGGCTCAGTAAAGCCAGAAAATTCTGGAGAGTTTTTTTGTAAGGAAAATATTGATGGAGCTCTCGTAGGCGGAGCCTCTTTAAGCGCTACAAGTTTTTTAGAAATTATCCAAACTTTATAGGGGATAGCATTATGGGTTTTTTGTTTTATTTTAGTATTTCTCTTTTTCTCCTTTTGTGTGTCATTCTTTGTTTTGCCGTTTTAATTCAGGAAAGTAAAAGTCTTGGCCTTGGAGCTTCTTTTGGTGGCGATGCCGGGGATTCTCTTTTTGGAACTTCTACAGCTGAAGTTCTAAAGAAAACAACAGCTTGGCTTGCTTTTTGTTTTCTCTTAAGTTCTATTTTTCTTTCTATTTGGTCTGAATCTGGTTCTGAGGGAGTATCTGCACTTCCTTATACGATGGAACAAGTGGAGGAATAATCCATGATTCTTTCTGTGGTAAAATATGGAAGTAAAATACTAAGAACGAAGTGTCTTTTAGTAGAGGACATTAACGAAGAAATTCGCCAGCTTGTTTTTAATATGGTCGAGACTATGGATGCGGCTAAAGGCATAGGAATAGCCGCTCCCCAGGTTGGTCATCTTTTACGTATTTTTGTTTTAAGAAATTATATAGAAAAAGGAGAAGATAGCTTTGAGATTTCTTCAGACTATCAAGTGTATATAAATCCTAAAATCCTCAGTGTCAGCAAAGAAACAGCATTTGAAGTTGAAGGTTGCCTTTCCATTCCTGGCGTAAGGGAAGAGGTGGAAAGACCTCTTAAAATAGAAATTGAAGCTCTAGATTTAGAAGGAAATCTATTTAAAGAAACACTTTTTGGATATAATGCTCGGGTAAGGCTGCATGAAAATGATCATTTGCATGGAGTTCTTTTCATAGACAGAATAGCAAAAAATAGAAGAAAAAAAATAGATCCAGTCTTAAAGCAGTTAGAAGCTAAATTTTTTAGCTAAGTCTTAAGTTCCTGAAGTAATTGTAAATCCTTCTTTTTGGTACATTTGAAATTTTCTTCGGAAAACTGCAGCTTTTTGTGGGTCACTTACATCCTCTAATTCATAAATAATTTTAACGGGAAGTGCTGGGATGTAGGCTGTTTGACAGAGGTTAAATACAATAGAAAAATCATCCACAGCAGGCAATGGCAAACTGACTAAAATTAAGTCCTGACAAAAAAGAGGAATGTTTATAGAGTGTGGCCTAAAGCTTTCTATAGGATGTCCCCACAAAAGGTTTTCTACGAAAGATAGGCTTTTTGAATCAGGCACAAGGATTTTCATTTTTTCTTTTTGCCCTGAATGTTTATCTACTTTATGCAGGAGAACTTGAATTTTTAGTGCACCATTTTTTACTGTATAAAAAATAACCTGTGTTTTAGCCATTATTTTGATGAGTTAGATGGGTTTAAAGGATTTGAATCTTCGGGCGAAATTACGCCGCAAGAAATAATGAATTTAAATACTTCTTCCGTTGTCATGTCTACTGGGGCTGTGCATTTTTTTGGTGCCATAAGGATAAATCCTGAAATTGGGTGCGGTGCGGTAGGGACAAATACTGCAATATCGATCGATGCATCAGCTGTTTTTATTTCTTTAGGGACATTTTCTATCACAAGGCCAAGAGCTAAGGATTCTTTGTTTGGGAAAGAGATGAGTACTGCTTTTTGAAAAGGAGAAGTTTCAGTGTTTAAAACAGCCTTAGAAAGATCTTTTGAAAATTTATAGATAGAACCTAATCCTGGTATTTTCAAAAAAAAGATGTGCATTTTTTGTAAAAAGAAACTAAATATGTATTTGTTAGTTAGCCACCCTGTCAAAAAAGTTGCACAAAATAAAAAAATAATGACTAATATTCGACTTATAAAAAGAGTTAGGTGGGGCTCTTTTTCTAAAAAATGAATGTGTAATAAAACAGCCTCAGCTAGAGGCAAAAATGGAGATGTTAAAAGCTCTATAAGCCAAAAGAAAATCATAAAAGAAATAGCAAGTGGGAGTAGAATTACTAAACCCATAAGGCAATATTTTTTCACGAAATAACCTAGCTAGAGGTTGCTGGCGGTTTTTCTCCTGGTAGAATCACACCACAAGAGACAATATATTTAATAGCTTCTTCTGGCTTCATATCTAAAAGGATTATCTCATTTTTTTTAAACATCAGCAAAAATCCCGTCGTTGGATTAGGAGTAGTTGGAATCAACACCGAGAGAAGATCTTCTCCTGCTACTTGACTGCAAATCGAAGGGGATTCTCTAGAAATTAAACCTATCGCATAAACACCAGGTCTTGGAAAAGGAACCATAACAACTTGCTTAAACGAATTTTTATCTGAAACAAAAAGTGTTTTTATAATTTCTTGAGATGTTTTATACACCGTATTTATTAATGGTATTCTGTGCAGAATATTATCACATAATTTAAATAGGCTATTAATAAAAAACCATCGAGTAAATATTCCAAGAAGCACAGTAACTAAAAATAAAATCGAAAGAATCAGAATACGACAACCATATTGAATAACTTGCTCTTGATTTAAGAAGAGAAATCCATTAGGGAAAATATTAGTTTTAGAGATGATGCCCGAGGTTAGTCCTATGAAGGGTTGTGTAAAAAAGTTCACGAGGAATAAGATGACCACGACAGTAACAGCTGCAGGCAAAAGGATAACTAGACCAGTCAAAAAATATTTCTTCATAAGCGTTTAATGCGGAGTTACCGCCCCCTTAGTTGAGTAGTTTGGAAATCAGAGTACCTAGGTTAGGGGCTCTTTTCAAGAAAAAAACTACCGTCTTCTTTTTTTCTTTTTATCTTGTTTTGTAGATCTATGACTATTCTCATACACTCTTTCCCAAAGGACTTCTTGAAGGATAAGATCTAAAGAACGAATTCTTGTTTGTATTGTATCTCCAATACAAAATCGAATATGGGTTCTGGTGCCAAGAAAACAGTTTTTTGCAGGATCATGTACAAAATAGTCTCCGCCAATTTCTGAAACATGAAAGGAGCTCTCTATACCTAAACAGGGCAGTTCAAAAGAAAGGCTAAATGGCTTTATTTTTGTGATTCTACAAGCAAAGATTCGTTCAGGGTCTTCCTCATGCCATTTTTGCAATAGCCGGATTTTTTTTAGTGTTTTTACGCTTTGTTCAGCTTTGAAACTAATTCTTTCTTTAGCAGAACAATTGATTGCAATCGTTTCTACGTTTTTCGTTGCATCGTGTTCTTGACATAACAAGCGCTGGATAATAAGATCTGGATATCTACGGATAGGACTTGTAAAATGGCAATATTCTTCCAGAGATAAGCCAAAATGTCCGATGTTATCTGAAGAGTAATTTGCAAGTTTCATGCTTCGGATAAAGGCTACTGAAAGTTGTTCTGCAAATGACGTTTCTTTAGCTTGCGTAAAAAGCTTTTGGATATCTGTTGTTGATGGTTTTGGCGGGAGCGTAAAACCTAAAGACCTAGCTAGACTAAAAAAATCTTCCCTAGTTTCTTCTGCAGGTTCTTCGTGGACTCGAAAGATTACATCTTGACCTTTTAAGCTTAGATTTTTGGCAACAACCTCATTAGCTTTTAACATGTATTCTTCTACAAGCTGATGGGTAATGTCGTATTCTACGGTGTGGAAGGAGTAAGGATCGCCTTCTGGAGTAACATCTAAAACAATTTCAGGTAAGGCAAAATCAATACTGCCGCGCTCGCTTCTTTTTTGTTTTAGTAGGTTGCACAATTCAACCATAAGATCAAGGGTTGGCTTGTGTTTGCTTTTTTTCTTGCCATCTAGAACTTTTTTAGCGTCTTCATAAGTGAATCTTTTAGCGCTCTTGATGAAACTTCTTTGAATGTTGTGACTTAAGAGATCCCCTTTAGAAGAAAAAGTCATAAGAACAGAAAGACAAAGGCGAGTTACTTTTGGTTTTAGACTGCAAAGGTTATTCGAGAGCTCCTCAGGAAGCATAGGAAGGCATGCTCCAGGAAAGTACGTTGAGTTTGATCTTCTTTCTGCCTCTATGTCAAGTGCTGTTCCTGCTTTTACGTAGTGTGCCACATCAGCAATGTGAACACCTAGATGATAGACTCCTTTAGAATCTTTAGATAGGGAAAGGGCGTCATCAAAATCGCGAGCAGTAGTTGGATCTATCGTAAAACATTCGATTTTAGAAAGGTCAAGACGGCCTTTACAGTCTTTACTTGAAACAGATTTTCCGAATGCGGTCGCTTCTTGGATAACTTCTTTAGGAAACTCTCTTGCAATTTGAAATTCTTCTGCTGCAGCTAAAATATCAATAGAAGGATCTGTAATAGGTCCTAGTATTTGTGTGATTTCGCAAAGAATTGGCTTGTTTTGGCCGCCCCAGTCTTCTATTTTTACAATAACCCTATCTCCCGGCTTCAAAGTTGAGCTAACTGTTAAAACTGCTGTCATTGGTTTGTTTGAGCCTAAGAGGGGAGAATGAATAAGTGCTTTGGAATTTTCTATAAATCGAATAATCCCACCAAGATGAGATCGACCTCTTTCTAAAATATTTACAATTTTGCCTTCTGGTCCTTTGTCTTTTTTGCTTTCTGGAAAAAGTTCGACTTCAACAAGGTCTCCATCTATTGCGCTTAAAGTTAAATGCTTGGCTATAAAGGCATCTTCGGGAAATTTTTTTTGATCTTGCGCAATAACAAATCCAAATCCTCTAGGGTTCATTCGTAAAATTCCGGTGAAGCCTGTTAGGTTATTTTCTTTAGAGATTGGAATAGCTTCTTTTTTTATAGGTTCTTTTTTTTTCGAGCTTTTTGTCGGTTTTTTGAAAAATGACTTTGCTGATTTTTTTTTCATTCGGTCCTTAATTTAGTAGTTCTCGTTTTGCTAGCTCATTTAGCAAAGATGTTGGATTGATATATGTTTCGCTGTCAATGTGCAGCAAATGGGCTTTCTTGGTGTATTCGTCTAGTCCCTCAATAAAGAAAGCATTTTCTTTTGTAGTTTTAGCTTTTTCTAAGGCGCAAGCATACATTTTTTCTTCTGGTTTTTTTGCTTTTACTTCATAAGAAAGTATGTATTCATCGAATAAGTGTAAAGAGGAGAAGTGTGTATAGGCATAGCTAAAGTGCGCTTCACAGATGTTTGAGCAAATACATAAATTCATGCCGTTTTGTTTTAGTTTTTTAATGACAGGAGTGATCAAATCGTTAGGTTCAAAGACGTTAGAGATGGCATCAAACCATCCGGAAAATCCTTGATCTCCTTGGATGTGAGCAGGTAGGTAATGAAATAAAGTTCTGCTGTCAATTTCTCCTCTTTCATACATCTCTCCCCAGCCGGTTGTTTGCAAAAGTTCTTCCACTTCAGGTTCTTTAATTTTGCAATAGTCGGCTATTTGTTTGTGCATTTTTTTTACGTCAAAGAAAAAAAGCACATTTTGAATATCAAAAAAAAGCGTTTTTTTTGCTTGGTCCAAGGGGGCTCCTTTAAAAGCTGTACAAAAAAATTATCATGCAGAATTTCTCTATTTTTTCCTAGATGTTAGTTTAAGAGTAGAGAAATAAGGTTTTAAGATAAAACCTAAAGAAAAACGGCGAAGGTTTATGCTTTTGAAGCACCTTCGCCTAAATTGCCCAGGATAAGACTCGAACTTACACACCTTGCGGCACCAGAACCTAAATCTGGCGTGTCTACCAATTTCACCACCTGGGCAGATAAGAGATTATGCGCAAAGCACCTTCTTTTTGTCAAAGCCTTTTGTAATAAAATTAAAAAAAAATGCTTTTAGAAGGTTTTTCCTTGTTGAAAAGAGTCTTTTAGACCGTTTTTTAACTGTTCATGAGAAAACATGCTCTTAGATATTAGTCTAAAACAACTTCTACACCTTCATTTCTTAGGTTTGAAATAGAATCTTCTGCAAAGATAGGCAAATCAAACTTGTTATGAGCTAGCGTGATTTTTTTTAAGGATACTGGTTTGTTATTAAAAATATACTCAACTCCCATTTCAGTTATACAGTTACTTCGAAGATGTAATTCTTCGATTTCGGGCATGAATTCTAAGATCGAACATATTTCAGAATCACCTAATCGATTATATTCTAAATTGAGTTCTTTTAGAACAGGAAGACGCAGCTTAGTCACGCCATTTTCTATACCATTATTACTAAGATCTACTCGTTTTAAGGTTGTTTTGCTAAGTAATATGGCTGCAGCGTCTGTTTTAATGTCACAAGAAGCTAGAAATATATTTTCTAGATGGGGCATTTCTGCTATTGCTTTAGGAGCTTGTTTTCCGAATTCCCCAAGCCCGCCAACTCTGTTTCCACTCAAGTTTAAAGTCTTTAAATTCGGCATTTTTTTTGCAATCTGAATTGCAATATTACATCTAAAACGGTTATTTGCTAGATTTAGGCTCGTTATCTTTTGTGAATTTGGGTGTTCTAGAATTTCTTGGATTAAATCGGGGTTATTAATCGATTCAGCGGAAAGCGATTTTATATCAGGGCAAAGGTCTAAAATCTGAGTGAAGCTTGTAAACTCTGTTTCGTTTAAGTTTATTGTTTGAACTGGCCAGTTACTTGCTTTTAACAAACTAATTAACTGCTCTTCGTTGATCCCCAAGGATTTCACAGAAAGCCCTTGATTGATTAGTTTGATTTTAAGATGGATTATTGTCGGGTCCAATGATTCCTTCAAGGTTTTGTTTAATGAGCAAGCTAAATTTAGGGTTTCTTTTGACTCAAGAAACTCACACACTAACCTGAAAAAATCTACATTATTACATTTCGAAATAGGGGTGATGAAATTTTGAATTGCCCCACTAATAGGATTAGAGATTGATTTGCAGTGTTTTCTTAGAAGAGTTAAAATATTTTGCATTTGAGGTGCTGTTTCGAAAGAATCTATTTTTCTTAAAAAATTACAGATTGTACTAAGATTTGGCGGGGATTTTTTTTCAAAAAGTGAACTTAAAAAGATGGCTTCTTCGAATAAAAGATTAATTCGTTGTTGGTTTTTTAGCATAAACGAATCAAGAAACGGGTGGAGGTCTCTTGGCTTGGGTAGTGTGTTTTGAAGTTGTACAATAGATTTAAATACCCGCACCACATCTATGTCTGTCCAATATTCTAGTTTTGAGCTTAGCGCTTGTATTAGAGAGGTTAATGAAGAAGAGGTTCCTACAAAGGGGATTGCTTTTTTTACGATACTTTCAATTGTTTTTAGTCCAATCTGTAATTTTTGGTCTAATTTTTGATTTAGTAATTCTAGCTGACTTCTTAAATTAATAGTTGTAGCTTGCATAATTTGATCCGCTTTTTTTATTTTTTAATTAGTTTAGTTGTTTTTTTGTTTAAAAATCAACTTTTTTAAATTATTGTAAATAGCGAATTTTATTTTGGGATGATTTAGAGTCTGTTATATTATAAAACATAAAAGACTCTAAATTAAAAAGAATTTATTATTTTGGATTTTTTTCGTATACAGGGTGTACAGGATATCCTGTTTTCTTTAAAGAATAAATTAACTGTACAATTGGGTCCCATTTAGCATTTTCATCTATGTGGAGAAGTACCTTTGTTTTAGAAGGGTCTTCTGGAAGCAAGCCCATATCTGTTTGTTTTGTTAATTCTTGTAAAATAGAGGGGACTCCATTCATTGCATATTCATTGAACTCTGTAACCCATTTATACTTTCCTTCTTCGGTAACACTTAAATTCACTAAATATTCATGCGACTCTGTAGTATTTTCTTTTGTTTCTTCTTTCACTTGAGCTAAGTTCACCTCAGAGTCAAAGATGGCCGTTCTTGTGATTGCAAGTGTTGCAAAAATAGCAACAACTAGAAAAAGAAAGTCAACCATAGGAGTTAAGTTCAAAACGCCTTTGGATTTGAGTTCTTCATCAGGTATTAGATCCATATTACTTCTCCTTTACGCGTTTTTTTCGTCCATGAGGTGAGCGAGAGATGCGGCTTCCACTTCTACTTTTGCTAAAACTCTTACAAGTTTAAATTTAACTGCTGAATGTAAAAGCATCGCTAAAATAGCTACGCCTATTCCAGCTACAGTAGTTCCTACGGATATACCAAGACCATCTAGAAGGTTGTTGATGCTGTCAAAAGATCTATTTAAGTCGTAAAAAGCATAGAAAAGACCTATAACAGTTCCTAAAAGACCTAACATAGGGGCTATTATAGCTATATCTTGTAAGATCCCAATCTGTTGCCAAGCTGAAATTGTAGCTCTCTTTCCTTCTGTTTTCATGCCTTCGAGTATTGCTTGTAGGCCATATTTTCTTCCTGCAAGCCCCCCAGAAACAATTTTATTGAGTAGATTAGGATGTGTTTGACAAAAAGCAGATACAGCTGAAAAGTCATTGTTTAATAGCTTAGCTCGAATTTCTTGTGCTGATGTTGGAAATAGTTTGTTTTGTGATTTGATGCGAAAAATAGAATATAGACAAATAGTAATTGAAGCCAAAGACATGCCAAAAAGTAATGAATAAATTAGGGGAGATCCTGAAAATACTTGTTTAAAACTGATTTGTATTTCGTTTGAGTGAGCTGCTACAGCTGAAGATTCAGCCCCTAGACCTTCCTCTACTTGACTGATTAAAACAGGTTGAGCGTCTTTTAATAGATCAACAGCTTCATCTGATGGACTTTCTTCTTGTAAGCTTTCTATAAAATCTGGGGTTTCTAATTTTTCAAAAGACAAACTGGATGCTTCTGCAGCAGATTCTTCTTCGATAGTCAGAAGGTTTTGGATATTTTCTTCTTCTAAGGGGAGCTGGTCTGAGGACGCGTCTGCAATTTCTGCAGTATTCGAGTCTAAAAGCTCATCTTCTAAAGATAAAAGTTCTTTTTCTAATTCCAACATCGCAGTTTCTGAAGGCGTCGAAATTGTTTCTTCTTGTAATGGTTCACTATATGCGTAATTTAAAGAAAGAGATGCTATTGCTGTAAAAAAAATACTGTTTTTCATGATTTTAACGATGTGGAATCTTGCGGATAGTTATGAGATCCTCAAGAGGAAAACACCGCTCCCTGTTTTGTGTTAATGAATTTATTTTTCAGGTTAGCAAGATAGATAGAATTGATCAAGTAATACTGTATGACGAATCCATTTTTAACATAAATCGCTGGAAGAGAAAGGAAACATTTAGTAGAATCAAGGAATTATGAGACCAAAACAGTTGAAATTTCCTTTTCGTTGGGAAGAAAGAGCTCCGATTTTATTAGAAAAAGTATTATACGTCCCGAAGCATTATCAAGAACATGATCAGTGGAATAAGCAAGCTTTGTGGGACGTTTTTTCTTCGTTTGATTCTATTTGTATAGAATACTGCGCTGGGAACGGGGCTTGGATTGAACAGAAGGCAAAAGATAATTCTCAAGTTTTATGGGTTGCAGTTGAAAAAAGATTTGATAGAGTGCAGAAGATTTGGGCAAAACAACAAAATTATTCTTTGAATAATTTGCTCGTTGTTTGTGGAGATGCGTTAACATTTACGAAGCATTATATAAAAGACTCCACAGTAGAGGCTGTTTTTGTAAACTTCCCAGATCCATGGCCTAAAGAAAAGCATGCTAAAAACAGATTAATTCAAAGAGAGTTTGTTGAAGAAATTAGGCGCATAGTAAAAAGAGGAGGGGAGGCTACTTTTGTTTCAGATGACGAAGCTTATAGCCACCAAATGATCGAAGAGATGACCGCTGAAAATGGAAAATTTTGGCAAGCTGTTTTTCCAGCTCCTTTTTATGTGACACAATGGCCTTCTCAAAAACCAAGCTACGGGAGCGTGTCTTTTTTCGAAGAGTTGTGGAGAAGTCAAGGAAAAAATATTCATTATATGCAATTTGTACGGTAAATTATGGAAGAAGTAGAAATCACATTTGATCATAGCTATATTTACGTGAACCAGGAAAAGTTTTTTCCGATCATTCAAGAGCAAGTTGGAGATTTTGATCCTAGCGACTCAGCGAATGCTCTACTTATTTCTGTAAAGTGTTTTGATGACGATATTGATTGGGATACTTGCTACTATCAAGCCGAACAAGCTGTTTTAAAAGGGAAATGGATTCTTTGGGAGTTGGATATTAAAACAGGAAACTTTCCTATGTTTATTCAAGACTCTGCTCTCTTTTTTTCTTTAGGTCTTAGTATTGAAGAGTTTTTAAGAAGACTTTGGAAGCCTTTTAAAGAAAAATCATTAGGCGTTTCTTTGTTTAGAGGTAGCACGCACTTTACGGAAAACTTTCTTTGGACCGAGCAACATGAAATCCACTACCAAGAAAGAATTTTAGAATGTCCGTTATTGCCTAAACATCTTTTAAGACAAATGTTTGGAGCTGATGTTTTTGTTGAATACCTACATAGATTAGCTTCTTTTTTACCTGATTCTTTACTTGTTTTTTGTCTAATTGATGTTTCTTTTGTTAAAAGCACTGCAGAGCTTGCGTTTCTTTTGTCTAAAGAAAGATTTCAACATATTTTATTAGGTTTAAAAAAGTGCAGAGCGCCCCTTGGTCACTTAAATTGGGAAGAGGGAGCTTGTTTAGGTGGCTGGGTAGGTAGAGGCGCTCCTTATTTTTCTTCTGTTCCGGAAATTAAAACAGCGGTTTGTTTGCCTTTAGAAGACAAGATAAGCCCTGAGGTTCTTTCTGCTCTAGACGCTGTTTTTTTAGAGCTTGGACGCTTTGATGTTTCTTTTCGAGTGATTGACGAAAGTCACTTAAATGAATGTTGGGATGGCATTGACGATTTACTTGTTTTAACCTCTTCTCTTAGCTCACAAGGACTGCGTAAATTGCATGGCTTTTTAGCGGCAGGTGGACGGGTTGTTTCTATTGGAGCTTTGTTGGGGCTGGAAAACGAAATTTCTTTGGAAAGTTTCACAAAGAATTTAAGTGAAGCCGAAGTGTTTTTCTAATTTTAATTCTGTCTTTTTTTTTAATTTCTTTTTTAACAAGCGCGTAATCGCTTGTTTAATTCTCTTTTTTTTTAATAAATTTTCATAATAAAAATTTCAATTCTAACTTATATTTTGTGTTATTAATTCTAGAAAACGAAATTTCTTAAAAAAATTAATCGAAACTCAAGAGCCTATATAATTTTAATTATATATTTTTTAATGTATTTATTTTAAAACAATCGCAATTACTTATTTAATCAATTTATTTTACAACATTTCTAATTAATGTAAATTGCAATTTAATTTAGGAAAATTGATTTATTTCTTTTTGTTTGATACAATCGTTTTTTTCTTTAAATGAATTGGTTTTGTATGATTATTTATCCCTCTGATGGTGTTTCAGATTTTAGTTTTCAAATCAAAGAAGCTTCTGTTGATATTATTTTATCTGCTCTTGAGGTCATCAAAGAGTTGAATACTTTAGGGGAGTTTGTTTCTTTTGAAACTTTGGATAAATTTTCAGCTTCTTATCCTGGATCTAATTTGATAGATAAAATTTTCAAAGATATTTTAGGTAGTATTTCACAGTCTTGTTCTTTAGAGGATTTTGTTCATTGTACAGGATTTGAATCTGTAAACGATGTCATTAAAAATGACTTAGAACAAGAGCTTTGGGATCGAAAAAAAGCTCAAATAAATATAAAATATTTACCCTTTATTGATTTCATAGATAATACAAAAAAAAATTCAATCTTTGACAGAGCTCGCTTCGAAGAATTAGCTGAAGAAGTTGATTCTCGATGGGAGTCTTTTCGTACCTCGCAACCACCACAATGGACTCCAGCGCAAAAAGACAAAGATGAGTGGTCCATTAAATGGATGTCATGTAAGAAGAATTGGGAAAAATTTAAGGATTGCATAAGAAACGCTCCATCCATTCGTTACTTTCCAGAAAATGAAACAGACAGAAGAATTGAATTTTTAAAATTTGCCAATAGATATTTACAAGCTTTTAAAAGTTTATCCGCAGTTGAACTAGATCTTTTTGCGCTTGAATCGATTAATAGTTTTATAGATCTTTGCATGAGTGGTTGGGATGCAGGAATACGACAGCTTCAGGAGCTTGTAAGCAAAGACGTAGCCAAAGATCCAACTATTATAGCACAAATAGCGGCTCGCAACGTTCGAAGAAGAATAGTAGAAACGGCTCTCAGAGAGATTTTAAAGGAAATTCCAGAAGCCATCACTAATCCTCACTATCAAAACGCAGGAAGGCAAGCTAGTCACCGATTGCTTTTTTTAGGTTATAAAAACTCTGAACTTGGCGTTGGAGAAAGAACTCTTGCAGGTTCGATTGCCTCTGAACTCAAAATTAAAAGTTATGAAATTTTAGAGGAGAGATATAGTTTTGAAATAGTAAATGAACTAATTGACATCTACAAAAGCATGAGTTTTCAAGACAAAAAGAAAGTTGTGGATTCTTTTTTGAGTTGGTACCAAGATGCTGTTTTAGCAAATGAATCTCTTCTTATTGATAACTGTGAAGAATTATACAGTATATGTGTTAATCTTAAAAATTGGGCGCTAGAATCAAGTTTAAGTCAAGAATCCTACGAGACTCTTGGAAAACTATGTATTTCTCTTCAAAACGTTGGCATTAGTCCTTCTTTTTCTTCCCTACCTCAAGACGTCTTAATTTTTCAACAAATACAACAAATAGCTCCACTTAACATCAGAAGATTAAAATTGTTTGAAGCTCTTTCTTTAAGTAAAGAAGGTTCTACATTGATCAGATCTTTATTAGATGAAAGAAAAGCATCCCTTCCAGATGAGTCTTTTTCAGAACTAGAGTCTTTGATAGAAACGCTAGAGCGTAGCAAAGACAAGGAATCTCAAAACCTATATTTTACAAGATTAAAGCAACGAGTATTCGAAACCTCTCAGGCTTTTGAACATTTGAGAGCTTCGTTTAATGTAAGTCTTTTAGAAAAAAAACTTATTCACAATCAGAAATTAAGTCAGTTTGGGGCGTATTTTTGGAGTGTTCAATCTAAAATATTAAAAATAGACTATGAATCTCTTGTCACTTCTCCAATATTAGCTGCTTTAAGCCAAGAGCCTTTATCTAGTGATTGCACAGAAATTATTTTAGAAAGCGTTTCAGATGCAATTAAAAATATTGAAGAATTGCATAATACAAATCCTGATTCATGGAGAGATTTAAAACAGCTTGTTGCATCAGGGAATTTAGAGGCTGTATTAGAAAAAATTGCATCAAGAAAGTTCGATCCTTTAGAGAGATTAGAGAGCGCTGTTTTTTTTAATAATGCAGATCATCTATTAGAATTATTTTCAACTTATAGGTTTTCAGATGATGAAATCGCTGATTACTTTATAAGAGCTATAAAAAAAGGCCACACAGAATCGGTAATAGTGTTTTTAAATAGCTCGACAGTGTTACCTCCTGACCTTTTGTGGGAAGCTTGTGAAGTTGCTATTACACATAATCATCCATTGGTTCTTGAAATTCTATTGAGATGGCGAACTTATCCCAAAGATGCTCTGACATCTATTCTCGATAACGCGGTTCAGTTAAATAATTTAGAGATTTTTTGTGTTATATTAGAAATAGGGGTGTTTTCAGAGCAAACTATTAATCAGCTTATTTCTTTTTTATCTTATAATGTACTTCTGGAGTTTCTTAGTTTCTGTCTAAAAAAACTTTCCCTTTCATATTTTATCAAAAATAATTGTCTTAAAATAGCAGCTAACGAGGGAAACCTTGCAGTTGTGCTTTTTTGGCTGCATAAAAGTGATTTTTTTACTGAAGAGGAAGATGAGGCTTGCTTAGAGGCTTTGAAAAAAAACCATAAAGCTATTGTGGAAGTTTTTTTAAATAGAAAAAGTCTTTCCGTAGAGGCCAGCGCAAAGTGTCTTGCTCAAATAATTAACTGGGATAGAGAAGATCTTATAACTTTATTATTAGACAGTGTGAATTTTTTACCGACAAATCTTATCGATGCAATCATAGAGATAGCTAATATTGGTAACTTTAATTTTTTTAAAATTTTTCACGAAAAGTTTCCTGATATTATTTTTGAGGAGCTTGCTTGTATTCCTGCAGCTGAAGCAGGCCAACTTGAATTTTTATCTCTTTTATTTGAAAACTTTACAGTCCCAGATGATTATAAAAAATTGTGTCTTCAAGAAGCTGCAAAACATGGGCATTTGAATTTAGTGCTCTATTTACTTGAAAACGGATCTATTTCAGAAGAATCAAGAGGAGCTGCTGTTATAGAAGCGGCGAGTTTTGATGAAAAACTAGAAGTTGTAAAGGCGTTACTTTTAAATGGGCCTATAACAGACTCGGCTAGAGATGAAGCTATCAGGAGAGCTGTTTTTACATCAAGAAATAGCTTGTTAATTTTACGCTTTTTACTTGAAAACGCTTCTGACGAATACAGGGGGCGTACTCTAGTCAAAAATGTTAAAATGGGATCCGCCTTGGTTGTAGAAGAGCTGCTAAAAGGACGTGCAATTCCAGAAAATTATATGCAGGAAGCTCGTCATGAAAATGACAACAGGAAATCTATTTTTGGAAAAATGAAACTATAATAAGATTTAAATTACTATCGTCTGTTTTTTATTGTAATTTAAGGATTGTATTTGTGTTGTGAAAATAAATCGGAGCAGAGGGATTTGAACCCCCGACCCTCTGCTCCCAAAGCAGATGCGCTAGCCAAACTGCGCTATGCTCCGATCTATAGCCAATATTCTATGATAAAGCCTGTTTTTTTTGCAAGCTTTTTTCTTTTTTTTATGAAAAAGGCTTTTTTCTTTTTTTTGAACGTTTTTTACACTTGCTGCACAGTCTTTTTTCCGCCAAGCATTCTAAGAAGTTCTTCTTCTTTTTTTTGCTCTGATAAAGTCTCTACTGTAGCCAGAGTCCTATCTTCTATTGTATTTTTTTGCACTCTAAAGTGTCGTTTAGCTTGCTTTGCGACTTGAGGGAAGTGAGTAATACAAACAACCTGACGAACAGCAGATAGAGCGGATAACTTTTCTCCAATCATACGAGCAGTTTCTCCTCCAACATTAGAATCAATTTCATCAAAAATAAGAGTTGGGGTGCTATTTTTTTCTGCTAAAGAAAGTTTAAAGGCAAGTAATAATCTAGATAACTCACCCCCTGAAGAGCTCTCCTTTACAGAGACGCTTTCTTCTCCTTTATTAGGCTTTAACCAAAAAGAAATCCTATCTTCTCCCATTTGAGTTATCGATTGTTTGTCTATGCGGATTTCAAAAATGGCTTCGGGCATATTTAGGTCACAAAGTTCTTTTTCTATTTTAGGACTTAACTCTAAAGCTGCTATTTTTCTTTTTTCTGATAGAATTTTGGATGATAAAATAAGTTCTTTTTCTATCATTTCTACTTTCTTTTTAGAAGCTAGTCTATCTTCTTCTAAATTGTTAAATAAATTGATTTTATCCTGCAGCTCTTTCTTATATTTATCCCAAGACTCTATGGAGCTACCATATTTTTTTTTCATTTTTTCAATCAAACTTAATTTTTCTTCTAAAAAAGAAAGCCTTTTAGGATCTATGTCGAAAAGAGAGATTGAACTCCTTAAGTGCCCAATAGCATCTTCTAAAAGCAAAGTCGATTCCTTAAGCAATTTAGAAGGTTCTTCTAGTGCTTTATGTCCTCCAGCTAGCTGCGCACAGATAGCGTTACTTTGTTTTAAAAGAGCAAGACAGGAAGAACTGTTATTTATAGAAGAATCGTTTAGAAGTTCCAATATTTTTTCTATTTTTTCTACAATTTCTTGGGACTGAAAAGACTCGGAGTATTCTTTAAACAAAACATCATCTTCTCCTTCTTTTAGCGAAAGGGAGCTGAGCTCTTTTTCCTGAAAAAGACAAAAATCGAGCTCTCTTTCCTTTTGCCGTTCTCTTTCTTCTAGTTTTTTTTCTTCTTCTTTGCTTTCTTTAAGGGCTGTATATAGTGTAATTAGATTTTCTTTTTCTTTTTGTAGCCCTCCAAAAACATCTAAAAGATCTCTTGGGGTATCTGTTTGTCTAAGTTCATGGTAAGAGCTTTGATCTATAATTTGTATAAGCTGAGAGGAAATTTTCTGCAGTAAAGACAATGAAACAGCTCGATCATTGACAAAACATTTACTTTTTCCATCAGAAGAAATTTCTCGAAAAAGAATTAGAGAAGAATCTTCAGTTTCTATACCTAAAGTTTCTAGCATTTCCATAATGTGATTCGGAATAGAACAAAAAGTAGCCGAAATAGATCCTTTTTGGAACCCCGATCTAATAAGAGAAACGTCTAACTTTTGCCCAAGAAGCAATCTTAAACTATGAAGAATAGCCGTCTTGCCAGATCCGGTTTCTCCAGTTATAGCAGAGAATTGATCATCAAAATAAATATCGCAACGTTCCATTAGAACGAGGTTTTTAATCAAAAGATCTTTGAGCATCGAGTACTACCTGTGTTGTTTTAAAATGAGTTTTGGAGATTTTTTCTAAAATAGTTGGACCATGGACCTTAACAGCTTTTTTTGCAGCTTCAGTTACTTGAGAAGAGGCTCCTTTTGGTAAGGTTAGGTTGGTTTCTTCTTCTAGTTTTTGAATTCCCTCTACAAAAGCTGCTCTAGCTAATATAGAAGCCGCCGCAACAACCGGATCTTCTTCAGCTCGCACTCTTTGAGTAAGACTCACATCTAGTTTTTTCTTTTTTACGATAGAATCAACAAGTCCGGGTGCGGCAAATTGATCTAGAATGGCTTTTTTGCATCCAGTTCTTGTAGAAAGCTCTTCTAATACGGTGCAATGTCCCCATGCGAGTAAGATATTTAAATTATGAAATTTTTGGTATAGTCTATTGTATGTAGAAGGGAAAAGAATAAGTATTTTATGAGGAAATTTTTTTTTAAGCTCTTGACTAATTTCAAGGATTTTTTTGTTTTCAAGTTTTTTGCTGTCTTTCACTCCTAGTTTTAAAAGCGTCTGTATTTGCCCCTTTTCTACAAAGATTCCAGCAAGACAAAGAGGACCTAAAAAGTCACCCTTTCCAGATTCATCTAATCCTATTCTAGCAGAATCGTCTATATAAGCTTCCTCATGTGTATAGTGAAGTGTTTTTAAAATTTCAGGCTCTAAGTAAAATTCAATGAATTCATCTTTTAATTTCCCTTGAACGGTTAGCTTTCCCGACTGATAAAGTGTGCAAGATACTCCTGTTTTTTTTGCAGAAAAAAATGCATAAGGAGCTTTACTTAAGGTAAATCCTTGTTCTATTAGATCGAGTTCCAATTTGTTTTTTAGATTTACATCAATCGATGTTACAAAACACGATGGAGAACTTTCTTTACTCATCTCTATTTTCCTTTGATTTTTTTGCTGGCTAATTTTTATTTTTGGTCATTTTGTCATCGTGTATGAAAAAAAACAAGATAGAATCTGTTTCTCTAATAGCTGTTTTGCTATATTGTATTATCAGCGCTTAAAAAGGAGAACATTTTCCTTGTAGGCTGTTAACATTTTCGGAGGAGTATGGCAGAAGATCTTAAAAGAGTGGGGCATCTTTTTAAATCTAAAAGAGAAGAATTAAATATAAGCTTAAAAGAAGCAGAGAACTCTACATCTATTCGTTCAGGATATTTAGAAGCTATTGAAGAAGGCTCTATCCATGATTTTATCGCTGGAGTATATGCAGTAGGATTTATGAAACAATACGCAAATTTTTTAGGAATTGATTTTGAATCTATTGCCAAAGAAAGTCCTCATGCTTTTAAAGTGCCTCAAGAAAAACATGAGTTTGATTATGGTATTGGAACTTTGGAAGTTAGAGGGAGTATGGGCGGAGGCGTTAAATGGTTACCAAGCCTTCTTTGGGCTGGTGCCTCTTCTGGTATTCTTGTTATAGCTTGGTATTTGGCTAAATATCTTGGTGTGATCTAAATCTTTATATAAAAAGGTGGGCTATGGTTCAAATTGGAGAGTATGTACTTTTAAAGCAGGGGGAGGAGACTCCTTTAGGTAGACTGATTTTAGCAGAACATCGCATTTTAAAAAGGAAGGCTGCGTTAAAACAGCTTGGGTTCTCCGTTGATCCTAGTTCTTTACAGGATTTAGAAAGGAAAATAGCTTCTTTAGCTTCTCTTGAGCATCCGAATTTAGCTAGATTGCAAGATGTTAGCTTTAAAGAAAGTTCTTGTTATTTTGCATATGATTGGAAGAGTTCTAGCGAGCTTCCTTGTATCAATTTACGAGAATATGCAGAAATGAAAAAAATTGAAGAAGAAGAGCTCCTGCATATGGCCCTTCAAATAGCCTCTGCTTTAGATAAAATCCATGGTTCATCAATCGTTCATATGGGAGTAAAATCTTCTAATGTGCTTATTGACTTAAGCACTGGTGCTCCGACTTGTTATTTAACAGATACGGGATTACCTCATTTATTTCCGTCGAAGATTTTTTTACTTAGGCTTCTTGAAGAATGTATCAAAAAAACCGAGATGTCTTCTTTTTGGGAAAGTTTTCACGCACTAGCTCCAGAGCAAAAAGAAGGAATTACTTCAGCAAAGTCTGATGTATATTCTTTCGGTGTTTTACTTTATAAATTATTAACTAATAGTTTTCCTCAAGGTCGATTTTTATTGCCATCCCAAGTTCGAAATGAACTTTTGTATGATTGGGATCAGGTGATCGTTCGTTTTTTAGATCCAAATCCAATAAATAGGCCTGAAAATTTAGTGTCTTTTTTAGAGAGAATTTCCTTGAAAAAAGAGATTGTGAAAAACTCTAAAGACTCTTCTTTCCATTTGCATTTAAAACCTGCAGAAATTCATAGACCTCAATTTGAAGCAGATCCAGCAGCCGTCTTTCATGTTGAAAGCGCTATCATGAGATACCATCCTCATGTTGAAGAGCATAAACAAGCTGATCCAATCGAAACAAAAATGGTAATTATTCCTGGAGGTTCTTTTTGCCGAGGAAGTAATCAAGGCGGGAGAGACGAATCTCCTAGACACCATATAAATTTAACTCCTTTTGCTATAGATGTGCATCCGGTATCCAATGAACAGTTTGTTCGTTTTTTAGAAGCCATGGGCGGAGAAAAAGACGGCAATAATAATGATATGATTCGACTACGAGATTCTCGTATTAAAAGAAGCGGAGGAAAAGTACATATTGAATCAGGTTACAACAAACATCCTGTTGTTGGAGTAAGCTGGTATGGAGCTTTAGCGTATGCTAAATGGGTTGGTAAAAGACTTCCCACAGAGGCAGAATGGGAAGTAGCATCTGCTGGCGGAAAAGAAGATCCTGTTTATCCAACAGGTAATGACATAGAAAGAAGTCAGGCCAATTTTTTTAACTCAGATACGACTCCTGTTATGAGTTATCCTCCAAATGCGTATGACCTTTATGATATGGCAGGTAATGTATACGAATGGTGTGCTGACTGGTATGATTATCATTACTATGACGTCTCTTTGCAAGAGCCCAACAACCCACGAGGACCTATTCAAGGAGTTTATCGAATTCTTAGGGGAGGGTGCTGGAAAAGTTTAAAGGATGATCTTCGCTGTTCTCATAGACATCGAAATAACCCTGGTACAATGACTGGTACCTACGGCTTTCGTTGTGTTGCAGATGTAACGACTATATAATTTTTTTGACAAGAGACGGAAATGTAGGTCTAGTGTAAACTGCTCTTTTTATAAAATAGAGGGAATTACAAAATGAAACTTTTACTTTCAAAGCCTAGGGGTTTTTGTGCTGGGGTAGAAAGAGCTATAGACACTGTCAAAAAGGCTTTAGATCTTTTCGGCGCTCCAATCTACGTTAAACATGAAATTGTTCATAATAGACATGTCGTAGAGTCCCTAAAAAAAAGGGGAGCTATTTTCGTCGAAGATTTAAACGAAGTTCCTTTGGGCAGTCGCATAATTTATTCTGCTCATGGAGTTTCTCCAAAAGTTAGAGAGCAAGCTCAAGCTTTGGGTCTTATAGAAATTGATGCAACCTGTGGATTAGTTACAAAAGTTCATTCCGCGGTAAAACGCTACGCTGGCAAAGGGTACAAAATAGTTTTAATCGGCCACAAAAACCACGTGGAAATTATAGGAACAGCTGGTGAAGCTCCTGAAGTTACTTGGATTGTAGAATCGATAAAAGATGTTGAAGCCTTAGAATTCTCTCAGGAAGAAAAGTTATTTTATACAACCCAAACAACTCTCAGCTTGGATGATGTAAAAGTAATTACAGATGCTTTAATCAAAAAATTTCCCGCTATAGAAACATTGCCAAGTTCTTCTATATGCTATGCTACAACCAATCGGCAAATGGCACTTCGGCAAATAGTTAAAAGCACACAACTCATTTTAGTTGTAGGCGATCCAAGTAGTTCGAACTCTAATCGCTTACAAGAGCTTGCTTTTCTTCAAGGCGTGTCTTCTCATCTAATTAATGATGAAAACGAAATTAATCCAGCATGGGTTACTGGAGTTGAGGTAATAGGATTAACTGCTGGGGCTTCAACCCCCGAAGATGTAGTCCAAAGGTGTATTGAAAAATTACGAACTTTGGGTGTTACAGAAGTAGAAGATGTTATTTTTGTAGAAGAAAATGTTGTCTTCCAGCTGCCTAGACAGGTTCTACCCTCTATTTAAGAGGGTTTTTTGTTTCATCTATCTCAACCTTGTTTCCTTGAATATAAGCGCTTAATTCAAACTTAGTGTCGTTAGATCTATAAAGCCGAAATCTATTCATATAACTTCTGAAGCGATTTCTAAGATATTCCTCTTTTGCGACAGGATTCATCAGATGAAGATCCTCGTCTGATACATCAGACATAAGCGCTGATACATATTCATTTTCTAGTTGAGTGGGATTAATAAAAAGAACCCCCCATTCCAAGAATCTTTTTTGAGAAGGTGGAGTTGCTACTAGCATAATTTGAATTCTATTTTTAATAATTTGGGTAAAGAGACGATCACTGCCTGTAGCATAAAGAACAGGTCTGATTGTAAAAACACCATGGTTTTCTTCTATAAGAGCGTTAGATGCTATATTCAATGTTGATGGATTGTATATTGTTTGATATTCAGGAGGGTAAAATATTGAAACAAACACAGGTGAGTCTAATGGCATTAGGTTACATCTAAGAAAATCTATTCTTAATCTATTTTCGGGTGTTTCATCAAGCTCAAAAGGAATATCTGAAAGCAGTGGAATTTGTAATTGCTTCCACTGATCTGGGACAAAAAAACTCACAACAGTGGATTTTTCAGAAGGCAGCTTTGCTTCTAGAGCATCAAGCTGACTTTTAGAAATATCGTTTAAATTAAAGGTGATTTTTTGCTCTTTCATTTTGAGTCGTTTAATCACATCTTCGGGACCGCTTACAGTTAAAGAGAGGTGATAAGGCCATATATCAAGAAATTGATAGCCTCTTGGAGCTTCTCCTATAGGATGCGTAACAATCACAGGAATTGTTTCTGTGACAAGGTTTGTCATCCTCATGATCAAACTGTGGTGATACACCTTAGAGACACGTTTAGATACGTCGATTTCAGGATTAAGCGATATTAGATTTTTTTTCGAAATTGAAGCGCCCCATTCATCAGGTTTCCCAGCAGCATCGATAATTATCTCTAGATCATTTGGATTTAAATTATTTAATGTATCTGCATTGCCTATTACAGTAATGTTTAATTTTTTATTTAACTTTCCGTTATTTTGCATGCCTTCAATAGTTTTCCCTTCGGGAAGATTAATAATCCTTACTGAAACATTCTCTATAACTTTTGTTGAAGTAAGAGAATGATTGACCATAAGCCATATAATCATTCCAGAAAGTACCGCAACGGATTTTCGTTGCCAATTATTGATAAAGAGATTGAAGAGAAGGGTTTTCATTGATTGATCCAATCCTTTAGGCTAAAATTTGATTTAAAGTCTTTTTGGGGTGGGGGAGTAAAAATACTTCGAATAATAGCTTTAAAACGATCTGTTTTTACACCGCGTGTAATGACACCGTCTCGAGCTAAGGAAACTTTTCCAGTTTCTTCTGAAACTATAATGACAAGGCTGTCAGTAGTTTGACTTGCACCTAAAGCAGCTCTATGTCGAGTTCCCATGGAGCGAGTTACTTGAGAGCTATCTTCTGCCAGAGGGAGGATTACAGAAGCAGCAACAATCTTATTGCCTCTTAGTATCACAGCTCCATCGTGGAGAGGGGTTCCTGGAGAAAAAATAGATTCTAAAAGTTCTGAAGAGAAATCAGCGTTAAGTCTGATTGCTTTATTCGAGTATTCATCTAAAATATCTTTGTTTTCTAAAACAATTAACGCCCCAGTGTATTTTTCAGAGAGTCTATAAACAGAATTAGCAAGTTGATCTAAAAATTTGTCATTTTCAGTAAACTCTTTTAATCGCTTTCCTTTTAGACTTAGCTTAGAAAGGGCAACTCGTAGTTCTGGTTGAAAAATAATCAAAAGAGCTATCGCTGCAACATTTGCTGCTAATAAAGTGATTTTATGAAGTATCGGGAAGTTAAGCCAAGAAGAAACCATGAAAATGAAAAGGAAAGCTAGGAGTCCTAAAGCTAAATCCATCGAGCGTGTATTCCAGAAAAAAGAAAGCAAATAATTGATCATAATAGAAATAACTACAATTTCAATTAAAGGAATTAAAGAATCAAAGAGATGCATATTTTTTCCATGAAAACAATTAAATTAAGGGACTTCTTCCTTTCAATCCGTTTTTGGACATTGTATGGATTCGACGAGTTGCTGACAAGAAGTCTTTTCATTTTTTCATGAAAGGTTTTCTCCTTATAAACATCCTTTTCAAAATGGACATTCCTTAAGGGATTCTATTTGAAAAAAAACACAAAAAAAGTTGCCAATAAATTTGATTCGTAATAGTATCTTGTGCATCTTAAATCGGTGGGGTATTAGCTCAGTTGGTTAGAGCGCCACGTTGACATCGTGGAGGTCGGCTGTTCGAGTCAGCCATATCCCATTTTTATAAAAAGAGCGTATTTATTTCTCTAGAAGCATTAAGAAATGTAGCCGCAGCTTTACTTGCTCTTACTGTGAAAGAGCTGTTTCCTAAAGTCTCTTTGTTGCAAGGAAAGTCTACATCTTTAGGATTCTATCATGACTTCCATTTTCCATTTAAATTTGAAAAGTCTATTTTAAAGCAAATTGAAGAACGCATGCTTTCTTCAGTTTTAAAAAAAGAAAAAGTTCTTTTTAGAGAAATGGTCCCCTATAGCGCGACGCAATATTTCTTATCACGCAAAGAGTCTTTTTTGGTGGATCTTTTAAGGGATTCTTGCAAATCAACAATTTCTTTGTTTGAAATCGCTGGCCAAATGTTTTTGACAGAAGCCAAAGTTGGGATAAACAATTTAGGGGAAATTGGCTCAATAAAAATTCTTAAGGAAGAAACTCTTCAAAGAGGTGTGATACGAATTCACGGCACGGCATTTGCTACAAAAAATGAGCTTAAGGATTTTTTTAAAGTTTCCGGTGATTGGGTTGGTAAACCGCATCAGGTTCTAGGGGAACAAAAGGGGCTTTTTTCTTTTTTTGAACCTTTAGGCTGTTGTTGGCTTCCCAAAGGCTTAAAATTACGGTCTAAAATTTTAGGGAAAATCGAAGAGCTTATTGTTGAAAAACAAGGAGTCTTGGTGTCAACAAAATCCGGCGTAGATAATTTAATATTGCGGGAGCTCTCTGAAATTCACTATGAAATTTTTGAATCCAGAGCGGCAGGCAAGTCTGTAAATTTTTTGAGCGAAAATGTAACAGTTTGCAATTCAGTAGATAACGATTCAGCTTCGGGTCTATTAAACTCTTCCTGCCGTTTGGTAAATATCTCCCATGTGTTTTGTCAAGAGAGTTTTCTTTTGGAAGAAGTGATTTCTTGCTTGCATTTTGTGACTAAAATCTTTAAAATCCTAGGCTTTGCGTTTCGAATCGTTTTAGTGGAAAAATCTAGATCTAGAAACAAGTGGTTAAGAGATGCTTTTTTAAAGGTATCTGATCCTCTAAATATAGAGACAGAAGAAGATTCCCTTGATGGATCGAGAATAGAGTGGCGTGTTCAAGATAGAATGGGTTTAGAGTGGCCTGTTTCTTGCGTGTATGCTCCTAAAAAAACATCAGGGAAAGATTTGTTTTTTTCTCTGCCCTTTTCCTTGTTTATTTCTTTGGAAAGGGTAATAGCTTTAATTGTGGAAAAGTCAAAGCAAGATTGCTTTTTTGACTAAAAAAAGTATAATAGAGTTAGTAGTAAACTAAACAGGAGTGCTGCTCTGAACTGTAAAATTAATCGAGAAATTCGCGCAGCTAACGTGCGATTAATAGACCAAGATGGTACTCAACTTGGTGTTTTATCTTTGGCAGAGGCTCTTGAAAAAGCTGAGCTTGCTGGATTGGACTTAGTAGAAATTGCTGCAAATGCAGAACCGCCTGTTTGTAAAATCATTGATTACGGAAAGTACCGCTATCAAATGACTAAAAAAGACAGAGAAGGGAAAAAGTCCCAACATCAAGTAAAAGTAAAAGAACTCAAAATCAAACCTACTACTGATGATCATGATATCGAAGTAAAGGTTAAGCATGCTAGAGAGTTTATTGCGAAAGGAAATAAAGTTCGTGTAACTTGTACATTTAGAGGAAGAGAGCTTGCTCATCCTGAGATTGGAAAAAAAGCCTTACAACAAGTTTGTGATGCTTTAGCTGATGTAGCTACTCCTGAATCTGAAGCTAAATTAATGGGGAAAAATTTATCTGCCGTTCTAGCTCCCGGAGCTAAAAAGAAAGTGGAAGCACAGCAAAAAAACTGATTGAAAATCAATTGCGTAAATTGGAGAGGGTATCGTGACAAAAATGAAAACTAAAAAAGCTGTGAAAGCACGATTTAAAGTCACAGCAACTGGAAAACTTATGATGAATCATGCCGGCAGAAGGCATATTTTAAGTAAAAAATCATCTAAGCGTAAAAGACACCTGAAAAAGCAGTCTGTTGTAAATAAAGGACAGACAAAAATGTATGCTAGTTTAATGGGTGTTGCTTAAAATTGTATTAAATAGTGGAGAAATAAAATGGTAAGAGTCACAAATGCAGTGGCGGGCCATCGCAGAAAAAAAAGATTATTAAAACAAGCTAAAGGTTTCGTTGGTGATCGTAAAAATCACTTACGTCTTACGACTTGTGCAGTGATGTCTGCTATGGCTTTTAACTATGAGCATAGAAAAATTAAGAAAAGAGATTTCCGTCGTCTTTGGACTGTACGTTTAGGAGTTGCTGCTAAACTTAACGGGATTTCTTATAGTAAGTTTATACATGGATTAAAGAAAGCTGGTTGTCTTTTGAATCGTAAGGTTCTTTCTGACATGGCTATTCGCGATCCTCAAAGCTTTGCCTTTGTTGCAGGAGCTGCAAAGCGCGCTTTAGCGTAAAATTTTTGTCTGATATTCGGCCTATGATGCATTCAGTTGTGTCATAGGCCTTTTTTTTTATGAGGCTTACATGCAAGAAAAAATTCGAGAAATTAAAGCGAGCTTTCAACAAGAGCTATCTGTTCTACATTCCATAAAAGAAGCTGAACAGCTCAAAGTTAAATACATGGGAAAAAAAGGACCTGTTCAAGAATTAATGTCTTTTTTACGAAACTGTTCTCCTGAAGATCGTCCTGGTATAGGCAAAGAAATTAATGATGTTAAAGAAGAACTAGCAATCCTTTGCGAAAAGGCGATAGAAGCGTTTTCTTCAATAGAAGAAAGCGAGAGAATTCAAAAAGAAAAAATCGATGTTACATTGCCAGGAAGGAAAAGATTTCTCGGCAAAAAACATCCTTTAAATATCCTAAGAGATGAGTTGATATCCATTTTATCCGGAATGGGATTTTCTGTTCAATACGGTCCTGAAATGGATTCTGACTACTACAACTATGAAGGGTTAAATTTCCCTCCAGATCATCCAGCTAGAGATATGCAAGATACAATCTATTTAGCTCCAGATCTGCTTTTACGTTCTCATACAACAAATGTCCAGCTTCGCGTAATGGAATCCCACAAACCTCCTATAAGGATTATAGCTCCAGGAACTGTCTATCGTAATGAAACTATTAGCTCAAGATCACATGTGTTTTTTCATCAAATAGAGGGCCTTTATGTAGACAAAGGTGTTTCTTTTGCAGATCTTTTTGCTACCATGACTGAGTTTTTAAGCAAGCTCTTCCAAACACATGTAGAAACCAGATTTAGACCTAGTTATTTTCCTTTCGTTGAGCCTGGTGTAGAAGTTGATATCCGTTGTTCTTCTTGTCAGGGGAGTGGTTGCCGTCTTTGTAAACAAACTGGATGGCTTGAAGTTGCTGGCGCCGGAATGGTTCACCCTGAAGTTTTGAGAAATGGAGGAATTGACCCTGAAATTTATTCTGGGTATGCATGGGGACTTGGTATAGAGCGATTAGCTATGCTTCTTTATGGGGTAAAAGACATTCGTCTTTTTACTGAAAATGATTTGCGATTTCTTTCACAATTTTGATTGCTTTTATTTTCCTTTTTGGTATGATATGAGCCATCTTAAGGAAGAGTGGCAGAGTGGCCTAACGCGGCTGTCTTGAAAACAGCAGTCCCTTCGCGGGGACCGTGGGTTCGAATCCTACCTCTTCCGACAACACAACGAAACCGAACTCTTAAATAAAGAGTTCGGTTTTTTTGTTTTAATCTCTTCAAAAAGTGCTTACAAAATTCACGTTTCTTATTCAGATGAGTAAAATTGTTATCCTTTTCTATATTCAAAAATTCCGACATTTTAAATAAAATATTTAACGAATTTATTTCAAATGATCTGTTTTTTTTATTTAAGACAAATCAAAATTATTGTAAATTTTCCATCAAAAATAATGATTAGGAAGTGTATATGACAAATATTAGTGAAATAAAAACTTTTTCAGAAATGGGGCTTTGTTTTATTACTGAATCTAATTGGTTCACTCCATCTAAGTATAAGTTATATAAAAAAACAGATTTAAACATTACAGACTTCCAAAATTATCAAAAACCAGAAGAAATTACCTGTTATAAGCTAAAGCTTGTAATAAGTTCTACAGCTAGAGTTTTTGCAACTATAGCTGTTTACTGCTTTTTAGCTCCTGTAGGAGTTGTTTATCATCTTTCTTTAAGTAGCTGGCACTATAAAGAAATAGACCTTCGGGAAAAACACCTAGAATGTCTAGGACTTGAAGTATTAAAGATCGCTATTGTAACGACTGTGATTTATCGGAAAATATTCAATCTTCCTCTTTCACCTCTTTTTTTCCCAAGCGTAATACTTTCTTTATTCACGCTAGCTAATATAGCTTTCTATCCTCTCTATTACGTTGAAAACGACAACCTTCCGTTGAAAACTAAACTAGCTTTAAAGTGGGAATTTGGGATTGACATACGTGTTCAAGATATTCCATATTACTTTTTAAACAAATTAATCAATTTATATGCCTCAAAAGTTTTAGATACTATCCGGGAATTACAGTCCAAATTGCCAGAAAACCAACGAATTCCTTTTGATCTTTCCGTTGATATACATAAAATACTATTGCACTTAGATGAGACCAGAGAAGATGTTGATGAGATGACTTGGGCAAACATATCTCCTATTCGAGAAAAACTATCAGAAGCTCATATGCAAATGACTAGATTACAAAACTATGTTTCCTATAATGCAAATAAAAAATTTCCAATACAGGATAAACGTATCATTCAAAATGCGTACACAAATGATTTTACTATTCCACTCGTAGACGAGCGTCCGATACGGGATAGGAAAATTCACTCGCTTACTCAAGAACTCTTTAAAAAAATGTATTCATGTAATTGGATATCTCCTTCGGAAGTGCCACTTAGAAAAATTACGGACCTCGGATCTATTGCTAAAACAATGGAAAATATTGAGTTGTTTCCAATTGATAAAGGAGAAAAAGTAGTACAGAATCGATATATATGGGGTATGCAGTGTGTAGCAAGAGTTATTTCTGGGATTGTGTTCATTGGAATTGGAACAACAGCAGGGACTACCTATCACACCCTTCAAGCGTTTCGTTTTCTTGGGTGTTATATTATAGGAAAAGAGAATCTTAAATTTTATAATTGGCAAGTTTTTAAGGCTCATAGCAAGGCCGCATTTGATGATTTGACTCCAATACACTTAGTTTTTGGGGGTGCTATAACACGTACTGTGAATCCATTTACAATTGGAATATTCAATATCATAGCACAGGAAAATGATCGTGCAGGCATATTTACATCAATGATTTTAAAAAATAAATTCGGTCTTGTTTCAAATGATGGCAACTTACTTTCGTATAGCCCCGAAGTTAATTTAGACAGAGAGCCATTTTTTACAAAGCATCATAAAGAACGAAGTGAGCTTCTTTTTAATGAACTTCAAAAGCTTTATAACAATTTGGACGACACCCACCAATCCAAGCTTGTTAAGACTTTTAACGGCTTTACTGAGACCGGAAGAATTGAAGCCTTTGATAAGGAAATTTTGAGAACTCTTTCTTTAAAAAAACGTCAAAAATATCTCGATCTCCTAGAAGAAGTGAAATTATTAGCTTCTATTATTGATGAATCGTATTATGTAACTAAAAATCAAGCTCTTGGAACAGATATCTACAGCATAAAGACTCCATATTATTATCAGTTTAAAGGATTTGCTAACGGCCTCCCAAGCCAGGATGACACTTGGCACAAAAAGCTTAATCAAGCAATACATAGTATTTTAAAAATAGGGATTCGTGAACCGTTTAAAGGCAAGAAGGGCTACGATGAATTCAAAAATAAAGCGATGAACCGAGCATTAAGCCCTAATGAGCTTTTTGGATTCCACGTTGAAGCCTTTCCTACGGAAGAGATGATAAACAAGAATTACAGAAAGTTGTCACTCCTTTTTCATCCTGATACAATTGGTCAAGTATGCAATAACAGAAAAGAAGAAGCAAAAATCCTTTTTGAAATTCTAAACAATGCTAAAGATTTTCTTATTGATAGTTTATAAATTAGGAAATCTTGTTTTTTAGATGGCCAGTAGCTAAGGTCTCTCTTTTAAATAGTATAATAGAGGCCTTTGTTCTTTCAATTTTTTCTCTGAAGAAAATATCCATGGGTAATTCTAGGTTCAAAAAAGCTAAAATCGTTGGGGTATTAATACCTACTAATCTCTAAAGCCATCTTTTTTTTCAGAAATTCCACATCTAGAAGATCATTCACATTTTTTAATAGGGTTTGCTAGGACTAGCTTTTTAGTGTATAGATCTAACTGTGAATTTTATTATTAAGACTAATCTTGAGATTTTTTGTTGATTGCTATTTTTTTAAATTAATTCTTGTTTTTTTAGGAGTCCTATTCTTATAGCTCCAGCCGCAGCTAAAGCAATACTTGTAGGTAAAAAGTAAAAGGTCTTTGTATTAAATAGTATAATAGAGACTGTTGTTCCAAATGCTAATGTTATATACGTTTGTGCCAAATCGTTTTGTTGTCTTTTCGCTGAAGAAAATAGAGCCACAGATATTTCTAAGACAAAAAAAGCTAACATCGTTAGGGGAGTGACATCCAATTTTTCATGTAAGGTTTTTCCAATTATTCCTCCAGATAAAACCATAAGACAAAATCCGGTCTCTTTTTTATAATCTGTTCCTATTTCTTGTTTTTTCGCTAAACAAATGATTTTTCTGTCGATTAAAACGCCTTTTTTGTTAAAAAGAAATTCTTCTAAAGCTATTTCTTTTTCAAAAATTCCACATCTAGAAGGGCATTTTTTATCGCTATCATACTCAGTCCCAGAAACAAATCTATTCATTGAAGAGATATGACACTCTTCGCACTTGAGGTGAAACACTCGATTTGTTTTATCAGCTTTTAAAGAAAGATTAAGTGGTAAAATCTCCTTATCAAGTAGTTGTTTGGAAAGTAATACTTCGTGTCCATAAAAACGAAGGAGAGTTCTTTCTGTTTTTTCAAAAAATACATTCAAACAAATTGGACAAACTTTTTTGGGATCATTTTCAGTTAGAAATTGTTGATGAGATTTTTTTAAGGGGATTGGGGAGCAAATCATTATAACTCATTATTTTTGGTTAAAAAAAAGCGTAAAAAATTTTTAAAAAACGGTTTCAAGTTCTTTAGTTAGACAATCCAAGAGATTTTCGTCTGAAACGGTATTGTTATTTAAAAATGTTTTCAAATACTCATTCATGCTGTCTATAAGATTTAAAACATTTAACATATAAGTTTTTTCGGGAAGTTTTTTTACAAAGTTTATATAAAAAAACGCAGTCTTTTCAAATCCGAGTAAAGCAAGAGTCTTGTGCATTTCTAGACTACTTATAGCTGTTTTTCTTAAATTTTTAAAACTACCTTCTGGGAATCCACTATTTAAAGCAGTTTTTACTAATTCTTTTTGAAGTAAAAGAGAGCTCTCTTTGTTGATTGCTTTTTCAAGAAATAAAGTAAAAAGAACGCTTGGGGTATTAAATAGGTAGAAAAACTTTTCTCCTAAAGAGAATTCTTCTGCTGAAGCTTGTTTAGTGACGCCTTTATTGTAACATGCTAAAAGATGGTTTATCGAATACTTTTTTAATGTTTCACGTAACTCTTTAGGACGAAACTCTATATAGGGACCCTCTTTTATCTTATGTCCTAGAGTGTAGTTCCAACAAAGCTGTTCGTCTTGTTTAATAGGGTCAATAGAAACAAGAACATATCGAACCGATAGACCACCTATGTTATAGATCGGGAAAATAGCAGTATTGCAAAAACCATCGTTAATTTGAGCTACCTCATTCCGATGATTTTTTCCATCGATGTTTTCTAAAAGGTACTCTTTATCCTCAAGAAGCTCTGGATGATCTGAAATTTCTCCTAAATATTCACCAAGAATAGTGTAAGGAGGAAGATTTTGAGCAGCAAATATACCCATGCCAGGAGAAAATGGGAGAATGTCCCCAAAAGAATTATGGGTAACAGGCTTAAGTAGATTTACTATCGGACTCTTTTTAAAATCGAGGTATAGCTGCTCTAGATTAGAAATAAAAGGAAAAACATCCCGTTCTACGGCTTTTTCGCTCCATGTTTCAAACACTTGTGAAGGGCTTAATTTGAAATCTTCTAAAAAATAAGCTGAACTTTTTTTTAAATATTCTTCATTAGAAAACTGATAGTAAGTACCATTTAAATGTTCTCCTAAAAGACGTATTAATTTATCAGCTTTATAAGCTGAAGGATAAGCTAAAGAACGAATAGTGATATAATCTGCTTTTTTATTAGTCTTCACATCTTTATCTGCACCAGCTTGTAATAAAAGGGATAATATTCGAGTTCGTTCAAGTAATGCTGCGTGATGAATTGGAGCCCAGTTAAACCTATCTCTTTTATTTAAGCATACTCCATACTCTATTAGACAGGTTACCGCAAACTCGTTTTCGGCAATTGTAGCAACGAAGGGGAGATAAGGCTTTACTAGCTGTTTCCTCATCTAAAGATAAGTGATAATTTTCTTTAAAAATCTTTAAAATTAAAGGAGTTAGAGGGGAGTGATAGATGATTGAAAGATTTAGGACGCTTATGGGTATGCACAACCTTTCTATACAAGAAAGGGGAAGATGTACCAAATACTTATTTAGTAGATAAGAAGTATTATCAGACGGGTCCAGCAAGTTATCTTGCCAATAGATTTCTCTAAAAAGATCGTATTTTACAGTAATACTCATACTTGAGAGCCTTCGTATTCATAAATTATAGAAAGGATTTCTACTGGTGGAAGAAGGTTAATAAGCATCCTGGAAAGATTTGTGATAATTTTTTCATCTAATTGCATATGCAAAGCAAAGACAAGAAGCTCTTTATCTACACGTGTCTTTTTTAGAATATCAAGTAAAAAATAATCTCCCTGCTTTTTTAAAGCAGCTAATTCAAACAATTTAGGAGAAAAAGTTTCTTTACATATTTCAATAAGAAATTCTATTTTTTCTTTAGACAACTTGATTTCGATTGCATTTTTTATTATTTCTTCCGTAATTGTAACTTTCTCAGCGATCTTGAAAAAAAGAGAAATACTTACGTTGTGTATCAATGCTTGAAATAAAACAAATGGAGTCGGAGTTGTGTATGTTAAAATCTGATTTATTATTTCTTCAGGGCATTTATGCGTAATAGCTACATAAAGAACTTGGCTTGTTATAGCTTCCGGTGGAGCTTTTTTTAATAAAAAATTTATTACTTCTTGATTTGTGTCATGTAAAATTGCAGTAATTAAAGATCTTTCTAAGAAACGATTTCCTTCAAGTGAGCCCGCTATTTTTAGTAATGTATTTTTTGGGGCCTTATGAGCAACAGCCACTTTAAAAGTTTTCTCTGTGATAACGTTTATTTTGTCCAATAAAGAAGAGAGCAATGCGTCGTAGCTTGCAACGTCTTGTTTTACAGATTGTCTACGGTGAATTAGGGCTAAATAAAAAGATTCTTCAGCATCAGTGGATTCTTGAAAAATTTTTTTGCGAAATACTTGAATAGGAATGATGGGAGCAACGTTTTCATCAATTTCTGGCGGTATTGGACTTGAGGGTCTTGCCAATTTATTTAGGCGGGAAGTCATGGTAGCTCCTTGTTCAGAACGGAGTTTACGGTTTCAGATATTTTTTTTCTATTCGTATTTTTTAGTCCTGTTTTAATTAATTTTAATTATAATAAATTTTAAATTTTATATTTTTCATTGGTAAATATATTTATTTTATTAATTAAATTTTAAACTCGAATATCTAAGTGTCTTTTCTGTTTTTTTTGATTTTATATTTAAAAAAACAGCAAATTCTATATGATACTAATTTTTTACATAGAGGAAGCTATATGACAACAATGACGGTACAGCCTGGGGTTATGTCTTTTCTTACCGACCAAATGAAAGCATTTTCGCAAAGAAGAAGTAACGAACCCGATTTTCAAAGCTTAGCAACTACACACATTCGTAAAATTCACGATCTTTCTAATAGAGTATCTTATGTTTTTACAGAATCTATTTTACCAATAGCTTCGTTGGATTTAAAAAGCTCGATGATGAAAATTTTAAAGGGATCAATCCATATAACGGTAGTTATTCCAGGATCGGAACTAGACAAAATAGAAGAGACAGATAGAGAGCCCGTCATAGAAAGCGACTTTCCAAGTCTTGCCATGTCTATGAAAATATTAACATCCGGTTTATTCTATCAATATTTGGCTAATGCGCCGATTGCTGAGGTGGAATTTTTAATGGAAAGTCCTTCTATTCATGTTGTTTTAGCGCCCACAGAAGAACCTAACCATAAATTTTCAGTTGTCTCTTTTCAAAGCCTTCAAACAGAAAATGCAACATAACAGCGATTATCAGACGTTCTAAGTTCTTTTGAGAAGAGTCTAGCGACCTTCCTTATTTCGATTGGTTCTTAGAAAAGTTGTTTGTCTATACTATTATACTCAAGATCTAAGATTGCCAAAGTAGGCATGGATCTAATACACTCAGCCCCTTCATCACTTATTGCGTTTTCTTGAAGATCTAAACTTGTCAAAGTAACCATCTGGCTGATTTGCTTGGCCCCTTCATCACCTATACAATTATAGCTAAGATTTAAGGCCGTCAGATTACCCATTTTGCTGATATGCGCAGGCCCTTGATCAAGCATATCGTTATCGCTAAGATTTAAGGTCGTCAGATTACCCATCCTACTGATCGGCTCAACCCCTTCATTACCTAATCGATTCCCTTCAAGATTTAAGCTCATCAAAGTAACCATCTGGCTGATTTGCTTGGCCCCTTCATAACCTATATTGTTATAACTAAGATTTAAGGTCGTAAGATTACCCATCCTGCTGATGTACGAAGCCCCTTCATCACCTAATTGATTCTCTTCAAGATCTAAGCTCGTCAATGTAGACATCATGCTGATGTGCTCAGCCCCTCTATAACCTATACGGTTATAGCTAAGATTTAAGATCATCAGATTAGTCATTCTGGCGATAAGTTTCGTTCCTTCATCACCTAATTGATTCCTTCCAAGACTTAAGCTCGTGACATTAGTCATTTTACTAATAGCTATAGCTTCTCCGATGACCAGGCGATTATCTCCAAGTCCCAAAGTAGTTACATTAAACATTCTACTGATGGCGATAACTCCTTCAGAGAGTATCTGATTGCTCCCAAGCTCCAAGCTCCTTATATTAATCATTCCGCTGATGGCTGTAGCGCCCTCGTCGCCTATTAAGTTCACTGCAAGATTTAAGCTCGTTAAATTAGACATGGTGCTGATGGCTATGGCTCCGCTATTCTCGATTCGGCTCTCAGCAAGATTTAAACTCGTCAGAGTAGACATTTTGCTAATAAGTTTAGCCGCTGGATTATCCAATCCATTCCAGCTAAGATCTAGGGACGTCATATTAACCATTCCGCTGATCAACCTGGCTCCCAAATCGGTTAAGTTGTTACGCTTAAGATTTAAGCTCGTCACATTAGACATTTTGCTGATGGCTTCAGCCCCATCGTCGCCTAAGTCGTTTCGTTGAAGATTTAACTTCGTCAAATTAGCCATTTTACTGATGGCGATAGCTTCCTTACTAGATAACTTATTGGCGCTAAGATTTAACTCGCGTATGGTTTGATACGAAGCGATTTGGATTGCTACAATGCTTTTAAAATTACAGTCGGCAGCCGATAAAGCGCAAATGTCTGGGCATAAATTTAGCAAGGCACCTATATCTGTAATTATAATATTATCTAAATTTAATTCTTTTATTTTTATTTTAGGGTCTTTTTTGTTTCTTATTAATAGTGAGAACAGCGACTTTTTTTTCAGACCCAAATCTTTAACAGGCATCCCGTTATTGAGCCTAATAAGTTTTTGGATATCAGACTGCCTTTCTAAAGGTTTTGCTGTTACGGCAATTGTATGAAGCTCTTTTGGGGTCAAAAAACTGCCTACAGCATTCAGCATATCTTCAGGAAGCCCTAGTATCGGATTTATCAATCCTTGAATTTTAAAACTAGGCTCTTCAAGTCTTATTAAAAAGCATCCTTTCTTACGTTTTTTTAACAAAGGAGGGATCTCTTGACTTGACATATAAGGAAATGATTTTTCTAGAATTTTTTTGACGCAAAGTTGCGCTCGCTGTTTATACTTCTGAGAATTTTGAGAAGTGCCTATTTCTAGATCCCTTAACCTGAAAGTCTCACTAATATTTGCAATTTCCATATCTAGTCCTTTTAATCAATTCCGTTATCTGAATTTAATTTTTTACTTTAAAAACAAAGAGAAAAAATAAACCACATTAGAAATTGCTGTTTTTAAGTTAAAAATATAGATGAAAACATAAAATAATTCAACATTGTTTTTAATTGCAAAACAAACAAAACGACAAAAAAATTAAAAAATAGAAGTCAAATAAGATTAAACTCCACTTAAAAAAGATAATTTATTTTTTTCAGGATCTTTTTAGAAAATAAATCTAACATCCCGAGCCTTAAGTTCCTGTCTAATTTGCTTTATAACTTCAGAGTCTATCTCATTTTGGCTAAGGCATAAATCTCTCAAATTAGGCATCGCGCTGATAGCTATAGCTCCCCTGGAACTTATTGCGTTGTGTTGAAGTACCAAGTTAGTCAAATTAACCATTTCAGCGATAATTTCAGCTCCCTCATCGTTTATTTCGCTCCAGCCCAAATCTAGCATCTTTACTCTGGGCATCAAGCTAATAGCTTGAATAGCTTCAACGCCTATCTTATTACCCTCAAGCACTAAGGTTGTAAGGCCAAGCAGCTGACTTATGGCTATAGCACCCTTATTAACTATGTAATTCCAGCTAAGATCTAATGTTGTCAAAAAGGACATCGTGCTGATGGCTGCAGCTCCAACATCTCTTATACTGTTTTCTGCAAGATTTAAAGTAGTTAGATTAGACATTGTACTGATCTCTAAAGCTCCATCTATCTCTACTTCGTTATCTGTAAGGATTAACCTCGTCAATCCATGCATCTGACTGATGGCTATAGTGCCTTGAATGCATATCTTGTTCATACTTAAATCCAGCATTGTCAAATTAAGCATGGCGCTAATGGCTATAGCTCCATTACTGCCTATTTTGTTAAAGGCAAGATTTAAACTTCTAAGGTTAGTCATTTTACTAATCACTTTAGCGCCCTCATCGCGTATATCGTTTGCTACAAGACTTAAGCTCGCCAGATTAGACATTGCGCTGATGACGTTAGTCTCTTTTTCGCCTAGCTCGTTGCTACCAAGATTTAACTCGGATATGTTTTTGTAGGTGATAAGTTGATTTAATACACAAATATTAAAGCTGCAGTTAACAGCTGATAAAGTATGAATGTTGAGACACAAATTTAACAATGTGGCGACATCTATAATTGTACTATCATCCAAATTCAACCTTTGTATTCTAAATCCCCCTTTTTTTCTTAATAAAGAAAGTAAAGAGGTTTCTGTTAGGCCTAGTTTTTTAACAGGTTGTCCCTCACCAATCCTAATAAGTTTTTCTCTATCCGCAGCCTCTAATAAAAACTTTGATGTCGCAGCTAGTGCATAAACATCTTCTACAGGCAAAAAGTTCGCTATATAAGTGAGAATTTCTACTGGGAGTTTTAGTATTGAGGTTATAACTGTGTGAATTCTTAAGGTTGTCAGTCTTCCAACCAATGAAAAGCATGTTTTTTTGTGTTTTTTTAGTAAAAGAGGACGCTCTTCAGTTGACCTATAGCATGATGCTCTGCCTAAGACATCCTTAACAACAACGTCAATTTCAGCTTTAGCCTCAGGCTTAACTCGAGAAAAACTCATTAAATCGTCAGATAAGATACTAGCCTTTGCTGTTAAACTAGGAATGCCCATTTTTAATCCTTATACTGTATTCTGGTTGCGATTTATTCTAGAAAAATTTGCACGAAATGTATTGTATTTGATTTACAATTTATTTTGTAAGATGCAACGCTCTGAATTTTCAAAAAACAGATGAAATCACCCCTTCTTCAAATTGATTGTTATCCAATTCCCTTCAAGGCTTAAGGTTATTAGATTTGACATTCTATTTAGGAATTTAGCTCCTTCATCGCCTATCTTATTGTGTTCAAGATTCAAGCTTATTATCTTAGGCATTGTGCTGATAGCGGCAGCTCCTTCATCACCTATATCATTGCCATCAAGGATTAAGCTTGTTAAATTAGTCATTTTGCTAATTATTTTAGCCTCCTCATTGCCTATAGAGGTCCAATCAAGAGCTAATGTAGTCAAAAAAGGCATTTGACTTATAACTCGAGTTGCAACCAGACCTATACGGTTATATCCAAGATCTAAGCTTGTTAAATTAGTCATTGCGCCAATCTGAGCAGCACCTCTATAGCCTACTTCGTTATCTGCAAGATTTAGAGTCGTGAGACCATGCATTGTGCTGATAGCTATAGAACCTTCATCTCCTATCCGATTAAAACTAAGATCTAGTAGATTGAGATTGACCATTTTGCTAATCGCTCTACCCCCGATAGCTCCTATCAAGTTATCTATAAGTATTAAGCTTCTCAGCCTATGCATTCGACTTATGACTGTAGCCCCCTCATCACCTATCTTATTACCAGAAAGAACCAAGGTCGTCACCCTAATCATCTGGCTGATGGCTACGATCCCTTGAGCACGTATACGGTTATATCCCAGAGATAAATTCGTTATATTAGGCATTGCGCTGATTGCTATAGCACCCTTTGTACCTATTTTATTACAGCTAAGATCCAATATCGTCAGGTTGAACATTTTGCTAATGGCTACAGCCCCGCCACTGCCTATTCTATTGCCACTAAGATTTAGCTCGCGTATGTTTTGGTAAGAGGCAATTTCGTTTACCACAAGATTGTTAAATCGACAGTTCGCACCAGATAAAGTATGAATTTCAGGATGTAAATTTAACAAGGAAACGATGTCTACAACTGTAACACTATCTAAAATAAAGCTTTTTATTGTAAATTCCTTTTTTCTTTTTAATAACGCTAGTAAAGAAATTTCCGTTAAGCCTAGATTATTAATAGACTCCCCTACACCAATCTTAATAAGTTTTTGCCTGTCCGATGCCTCTGCTAGGAACTTTGATGTTACAGCGAATTTATGGAGGTTTTTTGGAGGTAAAAAGTCAGCTATAATCGTAAGAATTTCAAGCGGAAGTTTTAATATGGGGCTTACCGGAGTTGGAGTTCTTAATCCTGACGCTTCATCCTCCACCAAAAAGCATGTTTTTGGTTTTTTTAGAAAACGATCCAATTCTTGATTTAGTATATCAGGAGGCGACTGCTCAAAAATTCCCTCAACAGAGCACTTAATTCGAAGGTTAACGTCGGAATCAGAACGAGGAAGTCGCTTTCTCGGATTGATTAAGCTGCTAGTTAAGTTCGTTTTTTTTCCTATTAAAAGGCTACTTTTTAGATTATCCATTTTTCTTTTTATAGCTACCTGATATTTTCAAAAATTAAATAGAATACCCTTTTCTTCAAACTTCTGGCTGAGCTGATTTATAAGTTGCACGGTTATTTTGTTCTTTGCAATATCCAACTTTCTCAAACAAGGCATATTACTTATAGCTCTAGCACCCGTATCGCCTATCCGGTTATCTAAAAGAGTTAAAATCCTCACATTAAACATTGAGCTAATAACTTTAGCTCCGTCATTACCTATACGGTTCCCTTCAAGATCCAGGCTTTCGACCCAATGCATTTTGCTGAGGTCTTTAACCCCCCGAAAACATATCTCTGTCTTTAATATATAAGCTCTCACAAATGGAGCCCCCTCAAGATTAGTTCGATCGATTCTGTTACGAGAAAGGTGCAAGATTTTCAATAGACGCATCTCGCTGATAGCTGTCACGCCCTCAACATCTATCGAATTAGCGCTAAGATTTAAACTCGTTAGCTGATCCATTTGGCTAATCGCTCTAGCACCTTTTACTTTTATCCTGTTGTGCTTAAGATTCAAGATTTTCAGATTAGGCATTAAGCTAATCAAAGTAGCACCCTCATCATCTATATCGTTGAAAGAAAGGTCCAAATTTGTAATGGAAGTCATCATCTCGATGGCCTTAATACCCAAAACGGAGATTCGGTTACTAGTAAGATTCAAGGTTGTAACATTATGCATTAATCCAATCGATTCAATCCCCTCTGTAGAGATTCGGTTACCTTTAAGATTCAAGGTTGTAACATTATGCATTAATCGAATGGACTTAATTCCCTCAGTAGAAATTCGGTTACCTCCCAGATTTAAGCTCATCACGTTAACCATTGTACTAATGGCTATAGCTCCCCTATCTTGTATCTGATTAAGTGCAAGGTTTAAACTTCTCAGATTAGCCATTGTACTAATAGCTATAGCTCCCGCATCTTGTATCTGGTTAATTCCAAGATTTAAACTTCTCAGATTAGCCATTGTACTAATAACTATAGCAGCTTCGTCATCTAATTGGTTGTAGCTAAGATTTAAAGCTCGTATATTTTGATACGAGGCAATTTTCTTTGCTACATGAATGTTAAAACTAGAACAATTACCAGCTGATAAGGCTTCAATTTCAGGGCAGAGATCTAACAATGAGTCTATCTCTATTTTTTTAACATTACTCAAGTTCAACCATTTGATTTTAATTCCCTCATTTCTTTTTAATAATGCGAATGAGGGATCTTTTTCTAAGCCAAATAATTTAATGGACTCGCCTTTACTAATCTTAATAAGTTTTGCTTGATCTGAAGCTTTGGCTAAGGAATAGTTTGACGGGTTTGATGTTGCATATAATGAACAAAGATCTTTTAAAGATAAAAACTCAGCTATATTTATAAGGGTATCCATGGGCAGTCTTAATATAGGAGTTACGAGCGATTGAATTGTTTTTTCATGTACTAAAAAACGTTTTTCTAAGACAACTCTTCTTGATTCTTCGCTTTCAAATTGGGAAAGGCTCGTTAACTCCTGATGGGATTCTATTAACCTAAAACTACTTATATTATCCATTTCTCTCCTTAGAATAGAACCACAAAAGTTTCGCATATTTACATGTATTATACAAAAAAAACCAACACAAACAAAAAAGTTTAAAAGTTATTCAGCTAAATTTTAGAGATAGCGCTGATCGCTACAGTTCCTAATTATCCTTTCAAAAGGCAACTGTAACGCCCCTTTCCTTTAGTTGTTGACGAAATTGATTTCTAAATTGTTTGTCGATACTGTTTCTTCCTAGATGTAAGGTTCTCAATTTAGGCATTTTAGCTATCTCTCGAGCGCCCTCATCGCCTATACTATTTTGAGTAAGATCTAAGCTCGTCAGATTAAACATTGTGCTAATGTATGCAGCGCCTACATCACCTATATTGTTTTCTTGAAGGTTTAAGGTCTCCACATTAGACATTTGCCCTATAGCCATAGCACCCTCAACGCCTATCAAGTTAAAAGAAAGCTTCAAGGTCTTTATGTTAGGCATCTTACCAATAGCTCTGGCCCCATCATTGTCTATTCGGTTGCCTTTAAGATCCAAAATCTTCAATTGGTACATACAGCTGATCGCTTTAATCCCCTCTAAAGGTATTAGGTTCCAACTAAGATCTAACATTATTAGATTAGGCATTTCACTTATAACGCGAGCGCCTTGAGTGCTTATCTTATTATATCCAAGGTTCAAGCTTGTGACACTATGCATCTTGCTGATTTCAAAAGCTCCCCGATCCCCGACTTCGTTATGTGCAAGGCTTAAAGACGTCAAAGTACGCATCTGGCTAATTGCCATAGCGCCATCGGCGCCTATACCGCTTTCTTCAAGATTTAAGCTCGTCACACTATGCATTTTGCTGATTTCAAAGGCTCCCCGATCTCGGACTTTGTTATGAGCAAGACTTAAATTTGTCAAAGTACCCATCTGGCTGATCGCCATAGCACCATCGCCACGTATACCACTTGATTCAAAATCCAAGATCGTCACATTGGGCATTCTGCTGATTGCTATAGCTCCTTCATCGCCTATCTGGTTTTTGCTAAGATACAAGTTTATCACCCGGTGCATCTGACTAATGGCTAAAGCGCCCGAGGCCGTAATTTGGTTATAACTAAGATTCAAACTCATCACGCTAGACATTCTACTAATTTGATCAGCCCCCTCATCACCTATTTGGTTCTCGCTAAGATTTAAGACACGGACCCCCTGCATCAGGCTGATAGCTCTAGCGCCCTCAGCACCTAGCTGGTTCTTGCTAAGATTTAAATTATATATGTTGTGATACGAGACAATTTGCCGCGCGGTAATGCTATCAAAATCGGAATTAACAATTGATAAAGTGTGAATTTTGGGGCATAAATGTAACAGCGTGACAACATTCCCAACTATAAGACGATCTAAATTCAAACAGTGTATTTGAAATGTACCTTTTCTTTTTAACAAAGCAAGTAAAGAGGTTTCTGTTAGCCCCAATTTTCTAACAGTTTCTCCCTCACTGATCCTAATAAGTTTTTCATTATCCGACAACCTTGCTAAGAACCTTGATTTTAAGGCCATTTCATGAAGGTCTTTTGGAGACAAAAATTCCATTATAGTATTAAGCATCTCTGGAGGAAGTGTTAATATGGGTCTTACAAACTTTTGAATTCTAAAGCTAGTCTCTCCTAGACCTATTAACAAGCACGTTTTCCTAAGCGATTGTAAAAAAGGGCGTAGTTCTTCATTTAGTGCATAGGGAGATGCTTCTTCAAGAAATCCTTCCAAAGAGCGCTCCGCGCGATTTTTAGCCTCAGGATCCGCTCGAAAGATCCTTATTCGCGGATCGATTAAGCTATCATTTGAAATACAGCATAATGCCCTATCCAAGAACTTTCTAAAAAATCTTTTAGTGTCAGCCTGAGATCGGAAAAAAGTCATTTCAGGATCCATTAACCTAATATTTAAACTCTCAGCTTCTTCTAATACCCTTGTTATATTATTCATTTTTCGTCTCTTTGATTTTTTACAAAAAAGAATAAAACTATTTTATATAAAATTAAACACTAAATTACATGAGAAACATATAATTTTAATGAAAATAAAATAAATCAATAAAATATTATAAAATACTAGTCGTAACGAATCCCTCTCAACCAGACAAAACAGTACGATATCAGATAAATTTCTAATTTTTTGTTAACATTATATTTAAATCGCAATTCACTTTTCATAAAAGATTACTTAGAATACCATTTTGCAACTACTTTAAAAAAGGTGATTAAATGATATTTAACGGTTATACTTCTTTATATTTAAAAAATCAGACTAAAACTCAAATTTTAGATCAACCAACAGATAGTAGCATTTGGATGAACCGAACCTGGAGAGACGTCGGACCCGAAACTTCCCAATCTCATTCCAAACCTTTAAAAGTCAGTTTTGCAAAAAGGCACTGCGTTGTTTTCATTAAAGAGAATACTCAAAAAGAAAATCGCCCTCCACGCAATCATTTTTGGTGGGAAGAAGAAGATCTTAAAAAGTTTAAAGAAGAAGCAATAGAAGAAGTGCGTAGTTATATACTACTTAACAATCTATCAGGGCCAAATGCCGTTAAAATAGCCAAAAAAGCTCTTTTTGGCATTTGCGAAAGACCTCCTGCCGAAAACTTTTTATTATAACAATAATCTTTGATTTGATTGAATTTTTCCCTTGTAAAGATTAAAAATTTGTCAATAATCCTCGAGCGAAAAATCAAAAAATAATGGAGTGATTTATGATTTCAACTAGGTCTTGTGTGAGATTGTATACATTTGATTGTGAAACAGACGATAAAGATTTAAACAACACAAACATCACAGAGATGAGTTTAAGAGATGCTAAAACAAGAGAATGCTTTACAGTCTACATAAAAAAATCCGAGTTTGCAAAAAACCGACGCACTTATGAAAAGCCAACAGCCACCTTGCGTCATAGTTTTCTCAACGCAATGATTTCTATGAACAGTTTTGTAGAATTATCAACTAGTGATCAAGATACTGCTTTTTTTATTGGAGCTAACGTTCATAACTGGGATAAACAAGTTTTACAATTGAACTGCGCCCGTTTTCACACTCCAGAACTTAAAAACAACATTCGTTTTTTTGATCTTTTACAACTTGCTCAAAACCTTGATTATCCTACAGGAATTACACAATATAGATTAGCCATGTCTTTAGGGGTTAGAGCTGTCCCAGCTAACCTTCATAGAGCTAGGGCCGATGTAGCTTGGGCAAAAGAAATTCAAAATGTATTTTTCAGAAGCTTTCAAACAGCAGATCGAATGGAAGAGTTTAATACAGCCATACAATCAGCCGATCCAGAACTAGCCGTTGCGACATTAATAAAAAAATACGACCCTTTATTAGTCGCTAACGAAAGTCTTATCAAAAGGCTAAGAGCGATAAATGAACTTGAAAGCAGGCCAAGAGAGCTTTCTGTCGTCGTTCTTTATGACGTTGAAACAACAGGTTTATTTTCTAAAATCCCCCCTAACAGTCATTGTCACTACTATAAAACGCCACAAATAGCACAAATAGGAGCAAAGGTGTTATCTCCATTTGAAGATCCCTCTATTTTAGAAGAAACATTTAGTTCTCTTGTAAATTCAGGTGTTCCTATGCCGGAATCGGCCACTCGAATTCATGGAATTACTAATGAAATGCTTCAAGAGGCGCCAGACCTTCTTCTGTCTGGCAAAGCATGCATTTATGGATAAAAAACTCACAAGTATTTCGTAAAACCATGGAAAAAAATCCTAAAGTTACTTTTTGCGAACCTAAAGTGTATTTTGTGGCTCACAATGGATCCTTTTTTGACGATATCCTACTCACCCAAGCTGGTCTTTTAGTCGGAGAAGATTTAAAACGTTTACGAAACAAAAAAAATATCGGTTTTTTTGATTCAATGCACCTTTTCAGCAGTATTCGGGCTGGAAATCGTAAAATACCTAACAACAGATTGGAAACTCATGCGCGATTTTCAAATCATCTAGGCGCAGATGAAAAACAAGACCACGAAGCTGTTTCAGATGTAAGTTTATTAGAAAAATGCTTAAAATCCGTTTTTAGCCCCTTAAACCCTGCGGCCGTAATCCCTAGCCTCGCTCATTTAGCTCACCCTGGAAAAGGAACGAAAAAAATCATTGAACATGTGAAACATACTTCCGTTAGTTTTTCAGAAGCACTAAGAAGTTACATAGCAGAAGAAGAAGCCGAGTTAGAGGCAAAACAAACAAAAAAAAGAAGGATTGAAAGATCTTCCTCCCCGCTACCTCCTTTAGAAGGATTTAGAGTCCCCAGCCCAACTTTAAATCCAGAATTTAATCCTAAAGAACACATATATATATAAATAAAACAGTGAAAAAAGATATATTTAAAACGGTGAAAAAAGATATATTATGCCTGATAAATTAACTCTTCTTCCTTTTGAAATAGCGCGATATATAACGAACTTTTTAGAATCAGAAGAGCAAAAATGTTTATTTTTGAGTTGCAAAAGTTATCTGTGTCATTCTCAACATTCTTTTCTTTTGTCTCTCTTAAAAGAGTTACCTATCTTATCTTCGGAAACTAATAAGTCATTTAAATGGCAAGTCTCTAATATAAAAGCCACGATCCCTTTAAAGCATTCGACACTTTTAAAAAACATAATTAATGCTTTTTGCCATGCTGACTTTGAGTTAGAAACGTGTGAAGAGGCAATAAAAAAGAATATGCTCTCTACCCCTTATGCAAAAATGGCATACGAAGTCTTCCTTCAAATTTCAACAGAAAAAGTGGCTCAAAAATTCAATGCAACCAAAGCGAAATATTCAAGTCGGATTTTATTTTATCTTATCAAGGAACTCATAGAGCGCTCTTACCTAAAAAAATCCGAAGTATCAATTCAAAGAATAACAGAGCCCGGCATTTTGTATCTTAAAATTCAATTAGTAGAATTGCTCATTAAAGCTTATGTCGCAAAGGGCATGTCTTTTGTTGAAAAAGGCAATAAAGAAAAAGCTCAATTTTTTTTTAAGAAAGCTCTTCTCTTAACCGGTTCTTGGGACGCTCAAATAGAAGAAAAAATAACAATGATCGATTATATAAACAGCGTCTTGCCAGCAACAAACGAAGTTCTCTTGGTGGAGATCCCATCTTACCTAAGAAGAGTTCCTCCTGTCCCTGATAATTTTTTGGGTTTTCCGCTATTTTTTACTTAGGTAAAGGCCATGAACAAATATTCATTCCATTTATATCGTTATCAAATGCTGATGTCAGATGGGAAAATGCGAGAGGGATCCTTACTAGAAATTAACAACCCTAATGGATCTATTGGCGTCGGAGAAGTGTCTCCACTTCCAGGTTGGAGCAAAGAAACCTTAGATCAAGCCATTAATCAGCTTGTTTGGTTAAAAACTCATGTTAAAAACCTCGATTCTCTAGAAGATTTTGAGAAAATAGATTTACTTCCTTCTGTATTATTTGGGATTAATTCTGCGTATTCTCAATGTGAATCCTCTTCTCCAATTTCTATAGACGTATGTTCCTTTTTGAGAGGAACTCCTTTAGAAATTTTAGAACAAGCCCTCCAATCGGAAGAAAGTGGTTTTTCTTTTGCTAAACTAAAAGTAGGATCTTTGTCTCTGCATAAAGCTTACGATCTTATTATAAAATTAAAAGACCGATTTCGCTTACGGATCGATGTGAACAAATCTTGGAATACGGAAGATTCTTTGTCATTTTTTTCTGAGTTTCCTAAAGATGCTTTTGATTACGTGGAAGAACCTCTTCAAAATTTAGAAAGGCTAGAACAGTTCCCAATTCCCTTTACTATCGATGAATCTTTTTCAGAACATTTACCCTATCCACTACCAAACTTAAAAGGAGTTATTTTTAAGCCAACGATTCGAGGGTGGTTATCGAATTTTTCTTTGATAAAAAAATGGGTAAAAGAAAAAAATATTGATTTAGTGTTAGGGAGTACTTTTGAAAGTGATGTAGGACTTGCTGGAATTGTTCACCTTGCCAACCAACTAGGCGTAAAAAGCCCTCTAGGAATAGGGACTTACCGCAATATGACAACTCAATTTCTAGATAATCCAATGATTTTTTCTAAAGGAAAAGTGTCCTTTTCTGGTTCTTCCAGGATAGATAAATCTAAAAAGAAACTGGTACAGATTTTCTAAACCTTTTAATAGACGCTCTTTTTAAGAGCGCCTATATAAATTTTAATAAGCGATCACATCCACTACTTTAGGTGTATTTGAAGCTTGATCTATCAAGGTGATTTTAAATTTTGACTTGAATTCGTTAATTGGAACGAACAATAATTTATTAAAACTAGAATGTTGCCCAATTATTTGATCTCTAGCACTTTTTTGTTCAAAATCAATATCTAAAGATTGGTTTGCTTCACTTGATTTAATACCGTCTACAACAGCAGGAATAGCTAAAGGCCATAAAAATAATGCACCAACGCCATAGGCTGTAGCTCTTCCAAGTGTTGAAGTATGTACTTTTTCAGCAACAGCTTCGTATTTAGCGCAGTTTATATCCACGCGGCTTAAAGAGAATATGTAGTTATTAGAAGAGTTGTTTTGAATGTAGATTTGCACAGGCTGATATCCTTTTGCAATCACGTCTCTATCTAAATACGTTTTGCAATCTTGCTTAGTAAACGCTTTAGCTGAGACTAAAACAGCCTCAGATGTCTCTTGTGAATGCATAACCTCTGTTGACAAACTATTTAATGAAGAAGCTTTATAGTTAGCGCAAGAAGATAAAGCTAGTAACGAACAGCCAAGAATAGCCAATATTGTTTTGTTTTTTCTCATGTTGAATCCTTGAATAAAAATAGAAAGTGTCATATTTTATATTACAAACACAAACAACTCAATATAAAACAAATACAAATAAATTATTAATTTAATTTTACATGAAAAACATTAATTGAGTTGACAACTGAAATTATTATTGATACATTGAAGTTAAGGTTACTTAAGACTCTTGACCTAAGAGTTGAAGTGAGGGAGCCTCTTTTAAGATTCCCCCTCCACCTTGTTGGTGACCTATCTCTCTTTGCGGCATCAAAACTCTTACAGAGTTGGGATCAGATTGAAAAAGATCTCTTTAGCGTAAAGAAGATAGGTCACCATTTTTTTACAACACTAAGTGATTATCCCCTAAAAATTGCTCCTTGTCTTCCTCTCCAAGAAAAATAGTAAATTTTAGCAAAGAACCTGCTCTGTTGACAACAAGATCCACCGGTCTTCCTGGCTCCAAAACAGCTATTTTATTTCTCAAATTTAAAGCAGAATTTATCAACATACCATCTAACTCTACAATAATATCTTCGAATTTCAATCCAGCTATAAAGGCGGGAGACCCCTTAAGTACTTTTTCTATAACAGCTCCACAGTTATAGTACTCCTCATCCGGATCCGTTTCTACTTTAATACCTAAAAATCCTTGTTCAATACATTCGTTGGCGATCAACTGATCAACCACATGACCGACTGTATAACTAGGGATAGCAAAATTAAGTCCTACAATTCCACGTAAATGGTAATATTGCCAAGTAACTATACCTATAATTTCACTGTTTTGGTTAACTAAGGGCCCTCCAGAATTCCCTGGATTTACCGGACTGTCGAATTGAATGTAGCCTTCTATGGGGGTCCTGTTCCATCCATCCCTATCTAGAGCGCTGATAACTCCTGTTGTTAGACTAGATTCACAAAAAAGTCCACCGCCAGGGCTTCCTATAGCAACAACATCTTCTCCAATTTGTAGAGAGTCAGAATCTCCTAGGCGTAAAAACGGAAAAGCCGAACCATCTTTATTTTTAATTTTAAGAACTGCTAGATCTGTTCTTGGATCTACTCCAATAAGTGTTGCTTTGTAGCTTCTTGAAGGAGTTTTATTAGAAAAAACTCGAAACTGGAGACCATTTGCCACAACATGAGCGTTTGTAACAATATATCCACTCGGATGAATAATGGCTCCACTACCAAAAATCGTTTTACTAGAAGGCCACAAGAATTCATAGTAAGGTCTTAAGAATTCATAGTACGCAGTATCTTCTTCAAAATACTCACTAAATGAATCGGCTCTTACAACGATAGATACTACAGCAGGCAGTGCATTTTCTGCTACTTGAGTCAATTTCATAAAATCTGAAAATAAAAAAGATGATCCTAGAAAGGTTAAAAAAAATCCTGTTTTTAGTGTTTTTTTCATTTGTGGCCTTATGTTTTAAAGTACTTGCGTCACAAGTATAGAATAAGGCCCTTAAAAGTTACAACTGATTGATTACATTCGCAATCAGCCCACTCCAACCTGTTTGATGAGAAGCCCCAAGACCTCTTCCAGTGTCTCCGTGGTAGTGTTCATAAAAAAGGAGTAATTCTTTCCAATATGGATCTTCCTGGTAAAGTTTACAGTCTCCGTGTATAGGACGAGCCCCTTCTTTTGTTTTCCTAAATAAAGAAGAAAGGTGTTCTTTAAGAAGTGTATGCAGTTCTCCTAGTTTTTTATATTCTCCAGCTACCTCTATAATATAATCTTCTCCGAAAACCATTTTCAATTTATAAAGAGAGTCTAAAAACAAGTAATTGGTCGGGATCCAAATCGGTCCTCTCCAATTCGAATTTCCGCCTTTAATTTTCTCTAATGATTCTGCCGGTTCATATCTTACAATAGACGAGCCAAATAACAGCGGATTTTTTTCATGATACTTTGAAATACTCCTAAGACCATAGTCGGAAAGAAATTCTGCAGGATCAAAAGCCTTACTTAAAGTTTTTTTGATTTGATTTTCATTAATGAGCGAAAAAATGAAATTGTTTCCTACTTTAAAAAAACATCTGTTTACTTTTTCTTCGTTTCGATTTTTAAATTGGATTAAGCGATCATAAAAAGCTTTATAAGATTTAAGCTCACTTTCATCCATGAAAAGAATCGAATAAAAAGGAATCAACCCTACAAAAGAACGAATTTTTAACGGCTCAACATTCCCCGAAGAGTCTAAGAGCACATCATAAAAGAATCCATCTTCCTCATCCCACATTCCTTTGGTTTCATGCATGGTATCGCTAATATAAATAAAGTTTTCAAAGAAATCGGTAGCAAGACTCGTGTAACAAGGCTCTTCTTTGGAAAGTTCTAATGCAATCCGCATCATAATTAAAGAATAAAGGCCCATCCACCCCGTAGCATCTGATTGCTCAATCATTCTTCCATCTGGAAGGGGTTCACTTCTATCTATAACGGAGATATTATCTAATCCAAGGAATCCCCCTTCAAAGCAATTATTTCCCAGCCTATCTACTTTATTTACCCACCAACTAAAATTTTGCACTAACTTCAAAAATCCAAAAAGTAAAAAATTCAAGTCTCCCTTTCCAGTTGTTTCTTTTTCCTGCAAATAAATTTTCCAAAGGGCCCATGCTTGCACAGGAGGATTGAGATCTGAAAAAGACCACTCATAAGCAGGTATTTGCCCGTTTACGTGTTGAAACCAATGTTTTAATAAAAGAACCATTTGTTCTTTAGCTAGATCACTATCAACAAGAGAAATAGCGACAGACTGAAAAGCCAGATCCCAAGAAGCAAACCACGGATACTCCCATTTATCCGGCATAGAAACCACATCAGCCGCGTAAAGATGAGACCATTTTCCATTTCGAATTTCTCCCCTGCCTTGAGGAGGAGGAAATTTTTCACTATCACCGACCAGCCACTGTTTTACATCATAAAGATAAAGCTGCTGACTCCAGATCATACCAGCGAGGGCTCCACGTTGGATACTTTTGTCCTCTTGAGAAAGAGTTGCATGTTGAATTTGCGCGTAAAATTCATCTGCGTCTTTCTTACGAAGAGCTATAATAGAAGCTACATCACTTAATGGATCTAAAAGCTCTTTAGCTGTAAACCTAAAGAAAAGCTCAAAGGAACTTTGTGGTTCTATCACAATTTCGTAATGCAAGGAGGCCTTACTCCCTTTTTGATCAGTTTTTACACACGGCTCTTTATCAATGATATAACGGTGAAAAGCATCTTTTACATAGGGAGTGCGACTTTTTACATCAGCTCCCCAAACTCGCTCATTATGAGTTTCATTATTTGTAAATAAAGCTTCTTTCGGAGTAGAACCATAAAGTCGCATCAGTGGACATTTATAATCAGAGCAATCTTTTACAGGATAAGGCACATTATAAGGCGTTGCGACAAGAGCCACATGATCTTTCCCTTTCTCTAAAGAAATGATAGGCTCTTCGCCTAAAGTGTCGCCCCAAGACCACCGATTTCGAAATAACAGCTGTGGGAGAATATGTAAAACAGCTTTTTCAGCGCCACGATTCCACGCCTCAAGTTTAATACAAATATCTTCTTCTTCATTTTTAGCGTATTCTATAAATACATCAAAATATCGATTTTCTTTGAAAGCATCTATCTCATAAATTTCAAATTCTCGATCTAAAGTAGTTCGCTTTTTATTTTCTTGGATAAGTTGTTCATAAGGAAACTCTTCCTGCGGATACTTATAAAGAAATTTCATATAAGACTGAGAAGGCGTGGCGTCTAAATAATAGTAGCACTCTTTAACATCTTCTCCATGATTTCCTTCGAAAGGGGTCAATCCAAAGAGGCGTTCTTTTAAAATAGGATCTTTTTCATTCCAGAAGGCAAAAGAAAGAGCTACTGTCTGAAAGTAGTCACAAAATCCAGCAATACCATCCTCTCCCCACCTATAGGCTTTAGATCGAGCCATATCGTGGGTCAAATAGTTCCATGCATCTCCATTAGGACTATAATCTTCCCTAACCGTTCCCCAAGACCTTTCAGAAACATACGCGCCCCATTTTTTCCACGCTCTACCTGTTCGAGTACTCTCTATGCTTTTTCCTGCCATATAAAATTCCGCTTTAGTTCTCTCTTTTATTTTCTTGTATAGAAAAATGAAATTTATTGCACGGATTTATCTTTTTTTTGATGATTTTTTATTAGGAAATAATTATTTCCTTCTAAAAATTAGATGTGTTTTTTAAGTCTTCTAATACTTGATCTAATGAATACGTAGAATCGCTTTCTAGCATTCGAAAAATAATAGATTGCACCGCTGCAGCAGAAGCATCTTCAAAAACAATAGAGGAGTGTGATGGCTTAGGCTCTAATCCAAATTTTGCAATGTTAAACGGAAAGAGATCTTTATCACGTCCATGCAAAGCAAAAAACAAAAGTATTCCGACTTCAAAAACTTGTATTTTTTTTAATAGTTGATTCAGTTCCTCTAAATAGGCAATCCTTAACTGCCGCTTAGTTAATCTGTTTTTTATTTTTCTTATCAAATCTTGATATTTCCTTGTGTCTTTTTGCAGAATTCTAAAACTAACCGAGAAATCAAAGTCAACAAGATCAGGGTTGGTGTGAAGGGTTGCAAAGCATCCATAATCTCCTATGACTGCTCTATTATTTTTTAACATAAAAATGTTTTCAGGAGACAAATCCAACAAAAGAATGTTTTCTCTTTGCAAAATAAGAAGAGTTTCTATGATTGGATTAATCATTTCGAGTGTTTTTCTAATAGGAATCTGTTTAACCTCTCTAAAGCTTCTATTTGCTATTGCTTCAAAAAAGTCACCCTCTTCGTAAAACGCACCTAAAAATCCAACTACTCGACATTTAGATCTTATAATAGCTAGAGGAGCCTCTTGTATAGAAAGTCTATTTCCAATCTGATGTAACTTCATAAGATCATTTATTTGTTTTTTGACAGTGTTTTCTTCGATTTTACTCGAAAATATTTTTAAAGCAAAAACTCTATCAATTCCCAAAATATGTGTTTTATAAATAGTCCCTGTGTTTCCTTTTCCTATTAAATGATTAAAAAAACCTAAATCTATTGTTTCTAAATTTCTTTTCCGTAATATAAAGTTGAAGCGCTCGGTTTCTTCTTGATAGACTTCAAAATCTAAATGGGAAACTGTCAAAGCAAGCTCTCGAATTTTTTCGATTTTACTTGCAGAAAAAAATGAATCGCTGAGCAAAGAGTCTATAGCTGCATTCGTTTTTTTTAATTTTTTAGATAGTTTGTGGATGATTAACCGTGAAAGATTTCCTTCTTCAGCAATTTGAAATACTTCTATATTCGAAACTTCTAAAATGGCAGCACAATCATCTGCTCTTACTAGAGTTCTGTGGCAAGCGAATTCTAAGGGGATCTGAAACTCGGAACAGTAGCCATAAAACCATCCCCACCCCAAGCTGTTCACCTTACAAGCTAAGGTTTGAATGAGCATCGAACACTCATCTATGCAAGCAAACACTTGGATTTCAGTTTTTTGATTAGAAGAAAAAAATTCTAAGCGAATACTAGTTGAAGAAGAATCTATTTGTTTAACAAGCTGCATAAAAACCACGTGCTTTACACTTTCACGAGGAATTATGAATAAATTCTACTAATTTATCAACTGGGTAGATTTTGTACTTTAAATAAAACAGCCATTACCTCTTGCAGCAACCAAAGAATTTCTTGGTTGACCGCTTTTTTCTCTGCTAGGGCAATTGCTTTTTTTATAAAACTAAGGATGTTTTGAAATGCAAAAAGGGCATCTTGGTTTGTTACTTCCTTTTTCACAACGCTCACCTGTTCCGAAACTAGCAAATATAATTTTATATTCGCATTAGATTCTTCTGGAGTACCATGAAGACGTAAAAGCTCCGGCCTTAACAAGTCAGCGATTTCTTTGACTTGTTTGTGGAGAGTTAAGTCATGAGGATTACAAGATCCACAGTCTTGAGAAATTTGCATAAAGCTCCTAAATAAATAAATTGACTTCCTTAACTGAAAGGTAAAAAAAAACAACAAATTGTTCAAGATCTTTCTCTTTCTAAATTTTTAATTTTTGCTTTTTTTTATAATAAGCTTGCGATACACTGTGTGTTTTTAGAGTTTTATATGAAAATATTCCTTTATGTTTTAGTGTTTTTTAGTTTAAACACACTCTGCAAATATTTAACAGATGACTTTTCTCAAAGCACCCTACAAAAGCCGTGTTTAGAAAAAATACACGGATCTCCAATAGAAGCTAATGAAATAGAAGACTCGATCTTAAACCAAAAATACACCTACTTAGGAAAGGGTAAACAAGCCCATGTTTTTGTTTCAGAAGATGGATCACATGTTTTAAAACTTTTTCGCTCTTTCTCTCCCAAACTACAACTTACCCTTTTTGGAAAAAGTTTTTTTGTAAGTATTTCTAAAATGCCTTTTTCTCACTTTTTATTTTCATTCTTATTTCGTGAAGAGGCAATGAAGCAAAGAGAGCTTGACTTTAGAAGTTACATTAACTCTTTTATTCTATTAAAAAAAGAAACTCAAATCGAATATTTGCACTTAGTTAAAACAGAAAATCTGAAAAAAGAGATAACTCTTTACGATAAAATTGGAGTCGTACACAAACTTAATCTAGATGAAACTTGTTTTTTAATTCAAAGAAAGGCCGAACCGCTCTACCCAGTTTTAAAAACTTTTATTCAAGAAAAAAAGGAAAAACAAGCACAAGAGTTAATTCAACGATTTGTACAGCTTTCCATTTCTCTTGCTGAAAAAGGAATCATAAACCCAACGACAATAGAAAAAAATTATGGCTACCTTGAAGGATATCCCCTACTAATTGACGTGGGCCGTGTCTTAAATAAAGAAGACCTGAGATTAGAATCTGCTCCCTCCATGAAGCAAGTATATAATACTGTACATCACATGAAAAAATGGTTAGAATTGCAAGACAAAGACATGTATCAATATTTTGAAAAAATCCTGGATAAGGAGTTGCAAATCCATGAAACTGCCCTTTAAGGCGTTAATTATAGCTAGCAGTTTTTTACTTGTCTCGCAAGTGCCTATTTTTTTAAACGGAAATTTTAGCGGAAGCGATCTTATTTTAGCTGAGTCAAACGAATTCGAAAATAGACCTGCCTCTTTTTCTGTTGATCCTATTTTAGATCAAAAATTTTATTTTCTAGCTAAAGGGCACCAAGCTTTTGTTTTTGTCTCGCAAGACAAGCAATATGTACTAAAGCTATTAAAACTTCATTATCCTCAGGTACATCTTCCTGGCGTTTCTTTTCGCTTTTCTCCTATTCCTTTTGCCAACACTTTTTACAGAATCTTTTTTAAGCAAGAACTCCAAAAACAAGCAAGAAGAGACTTTAAAAGCTATCTAAATGCTATAGATAAATTTAAAGAGGAATCTTTAGTTTCATATATCCATTTAACTGAAAGTTTTGATTTAAAAAAAAACATCCAATGTTATGATAAAACCGGGATTTTACATTCTTTTCCTGCAGATAAAACATGTTTTTTGATTCAAAAAAATGTCCCTTCTTTAGAAAGTACATTACATTTCTTGATCGAAGAAAATAAAATAGATGACGCTAAGGTTATTCTTAAAAACCTAATAGATCTCATTCATTTACGTAAAAAACTAGGCTTTCATGAACCTACGAATAAATTTCATGCGAATTTTGGATGCGTTGGATTGCGTCCTGTCCAATACGACATAGGTAAGCTCTTAACTAAAGAAGACCTACAAATAGACTCTCAAGATGAAAAATTTAAAGATATTTCTATTTATAAATTAAGGAAATGGATAAAAAAAGATTTTCCTTCTTTGATTGATTACTTAGATGAATTACAAAAGGACTGTGAATAGAAATGCATATTATCCTAGGTTCAACGTCTCCTCGCAGAGAAGAAATACTTAACTTTTTTTCAATTCCTTTTACAAAAGTCCCCTCTCAGTTTGATGAGGACTCTATTATTTTCGATGATAATCCTGCAAAATATGTAGAAACGTTAGCTTTAAAAAAAGCAGAAGCCTTGTCAACTCAGTATGCAAATAGCCCAATTCTAACAGCCGATACTACGGTTTATTGTGAAGGAAAAATTTACAATAAACCTAAAGACAAGAAAGAAGCGATCCAATTTTTACAAGAGCTCTCGGGAAAATGGCACTCTGTTTTTACGGGCTGCGCCCTTTTTTTTCAAAATAAAACCGAAACTTGTTCAGAAGAGACGCGCATTCGTTTTAGAGAAGTTTCCGAGTTGCAAATAGAAAAATACCTAGAATGTATAAACTTTTTAGATAAAGCTGGCGCTTATGCCATTCAGCAAAGTGGGAGTGTTTTAGTTGAGAAGATTGAAGGCTCTTACTACAATGTAATGGAACTTCCTTTACTCCCCTTAGAGAGGCTACTAAAAACAATTAATATAGACATCTGGAACCATTTAAAAATCTTATGAAACTAGCTAGCTTCCTAATTCTTTCTGTTTTTTACACGCAATCTCTTTTAGGACAAGAAAGCACCTTCGATAAAAATGCTCTTAAAAACCGAATCGCCTACTTAGCACAATCTCAAAGCTGTGAAGACACAATTGCTTTATATAAAACATATAAAGAGGAACTTGGCAGACACGATTTTGAAGTTTTGCAAAGAATGGCCATAACCTGGATAGACAAAAGCGCAAGAAGTACGACACCTACAAAACAGACCTTGGGAATTTTTGGTTTTGGTGTAGCAGGCCTTAACGCCCCAACAGATGTATTAGAGCTTGCTATCGCAAGTGATGACCCTATCGTACAAAGCGCTGCGATAGGATTTTTAGGAAAAATGCAGGAAGATTATGCGGACATACTTTTAAATAAAGCTATGTCTTCACCTTTTCTTTACTCAAGACTAGAAGCTGCCTTTTTACTTTCTCAAAGAAAAGCTTCTACCGCAACAGGCCAAATAGAGTCTTTAATGTATAGACTTCCGCCTCCCATGCGCTACTTTTTCCCTGAATTTTTTGCCATAATAGGAACATCCGAATCTATCCATGTGTTAAGACATCTTATGGATGATTCTTTTTCTCCTACAAAAGTAGCGGCGATTTTAAGCGCTGCCATGCATGGAAGAGACGATTTACTTCCACCCATACGAGCAGGAGCGACGCATCTAGACCACGCAGAACAAGAAGCCTGCGCGGCGGCTTTAGGCTATCTTCGAGATATGAAATCGATAAAAAAATTAAAGAAGCTTTCAACTAGTTCTTCTTCCTCCGTACAATTAGCCGCCCTTTACTCTTTACATGTCTTAGGTGATAAAGATGCAGCCTCTAAAATTGCGCTCCTTGCCAAAAGCGGTAACCTATTTGCTTGTGGTTTGCTTAAAGATATTCCTGGTTACGAAGAGGCTTTAATTCCTCTCACTACTAGTTCAGATATGCAACTTCGATTTAACGCTGCTTTGACCCTTTTGAAAAAAAAGGATCCAAGAAGCCTTCCTATTTTGCTCGAATTTTTACTAAAAGACACAAGAGATCTTGGATTTCAACCACAATCATCCCAGGGAGCCTCTTTACACTACTGGAAAATAGTCCCCTCTTTAAAACAGCACGCTCAAGAAAGTTTTTTTGATATACAAGCGATGTCACTAGCCTTAAGAGAACAAATCATCCTAGAAGCACTCGAACTGCCCGAAAATCAGTTTTTAAAACTAGCTGCGAGTATTTTTGAATCTAAACAAAATGAACTTATCCCTATTTTAGTGACAAAACTAGAAAACTTAAGAAGCCCAGAAGCAATCACTCTTTTAAAAAAGCAATCGCAAAAAACGGGAGCTCCTTTAATTCGCACCTATGCAAATTTAGCGCTTTTTCGTCTTAAAGAAGATGGCCCTTACCAGGAAGTAATTCGAAGTTTTCTACAAAAAAGTAAAGCTCTTGAATTAATCCGATTTAGGCCTTCTCTTCCTTGGAATGTCAGATTGGTAGATTCCTATACCCTTACCCCAGAAGAAAGTTCTGCTCTTTTAATTAGTGCCTATGAAGCTCTTATAGAGCAACAAGACCCTAAAGGAATAGACATCCTCTTGGAAGCTATTAGTGAAGGAAACGAGCAAAATAGGCCTGTTTTAGCTGGTATTTTAATTCATGCTTTACAGTGAATTCTCAATTTTTTTAGCTTTTTCTATATCGGGTCTAATCCGTTTTGTAATCACAGAAAACATATCTTGGGCATCTTGTTTAAGTAATTTTTCTTGCGGTAACACCACAAACATCCCATCTACTATTTGGTTTATCACCTCAAATAAAGAAAGGAAATTAATCATATTAACTTCTGTTCTTATTTCGTTCATTAAATTGAAATAGCACTCTTTAAGATTAGATTGTTTTATATCATCAAATTTAATCATTATTTTTCGACAACCTTTCGCTATTGCAAGAAGTCTTTCTAGACTACGCCCTATATACTTCTGCCAAAACAGTTGCAAAGAGTGTTTTGAAATATCCTCAGCCAGACCATCATCTATAGCTCCTTCAAAAATCACGGCAAATAAAACAGGAGGAGTCGCCATTAAATATGCAATTTTTTCTATTAAACATCGTTCTTCAAAAGAGGAAGGGGCTGTTATAGAAAGTGCATTTAAAGCCCGATTCACTAATTCAAAATCCCTTGTAAATTCCCTAGTTTCTTTTTTACGTAACTCTATGTAAGACGGCATGAGTTTAACAAAGTGAAGATAACCATAATTCCAGCATATTTGAGAGCCTTCCGAAATATCCTCGATAGAAATTAAAACACCTCTTTTACTCAACCCTCTCATGTTATCCATATCTAATATAAAAGCATTTGGAAATCCGTCATTAGTCATAGCTGTTGCATTGCGAAATCGCAAAGCATCTATTTCATTTAAAGTATAGTCAGGATTATCTGGGTTAGATCTATACACTTCGCCTAAATACTCCCCTATAATATTTTTTCTAGGAATGCCCCCCTCTTTGCAAAATACGCCAAGGCCAATATTTTTCTCGATCGAAATGCCTTGTGAGTCTTTTGTTATCGTTTTTAAAAAACAACCAATCAGCGGTTGTTTTAAAAACTCTAAATACTTATGTTTTATTTCGCCTGAAAATCTCAATGAAAAAGTCTTTTCCGATATAGGCCTAATCCAGTTTTGGAGTAAATCTTCCCTAGCTATTTTATTTTCAGTAATAAATTCAGCTCCAGTCAGTCTTTTAAAATCTCCTTGCGTAAGGAAATTCCCATCTTCTCCTCGTAAAAAAGTGGTCTCTTCAGGAGTTGGAATATGAGTGCTTGTGAAGTTTAAAATATCTAGATACGTTCCACTGTAAGAATTTTCTTGTAAAGGAGAAGCTCCTTTTTCTAGAAGGAAGGCAATCATAGCTTCGTTTCCGCTTAAAGCTGCATGGTGTAAAGGAGTCCAATCTAGATAATCGGGCGAATCTATTGGAACTCCCTTTTCCAAAAGATCTTTAGAAATTTGCTTGTTTAAGGTAATTACCGCAATATGAAGAAGTGAAAGTTTTTTTTTAGAAGTTTGTTCGGAAAATGTTTGTCCAGGTAAGGTGATCACCCACTCCCAAATACTACGATAAGTAGGATCGCTAGATGCTTTTGTTATGCAATACCCTAAAAACTGTGTAGAAAATTGAATTTTTCTAGCGGCAAGTGCAAAATTGGCTTCTGCATGAGGTCCTTCTTTTCTAGCTAAATCAACTAGTCCTGCCGAGATATCTCTCGCAAACTGGCAATAAGGAAAACGCAATTCTTGACTTAAAAAATATCGATCAGCTAAAAAAATAGTAGCACCCACAAAAAACCTATTATTTAATAATGAAATTAAATTAAATCATTTTAATTTAAATGCAAATAAAACAAAAGGGTTTATTGAGAATTTGTGTTTAAATATTCTTTTATGTGAGTTTCGTAAAGTTCATCCCAAATTTTATTCGATAAAAGATCCCCCTCGACAGTGTCAGTTAGCTGTTTCAAAGGTAACTCGTCTCGTTTTAATAATTCCCTAATCAGGCCATTAATAGCCGAAGTTAAATGTAAAACATTTATTATCGAAGTTTTCGCAGGTAATTCCATGATAAAATTTTTATAAAGCTCTACAAACTCTAAAGCAACCTCTTTTTTCAATAAAAAATAAAGTTTTTTTGATCCAGTTGCTATCGTAAATAAATGTGAAAGAGGTGTCTCTTCATACCATTTATCAGAAAAAACTTTATTCATACTCGTTTTTAAAATAGATTCTGCGTAAAACTCTTCAATAGCGTCTTCAAACAGCAAAGAAAACATAACTGACGGCGTACATATTAAATAGACTATTTTTTCTATTAAAATAATCTTGTCAAAGGAGTTTTTTTCTTCGTTAAGAAATAGATTCCAAGCTTCTGCTATAAGAGATGTATTTGTTGTAAAGGCCCGAAGCTCGGCTCTTCTTATTTCTAAATAAGGTCCTAATTTAACCTTATGAAAAGGTCCATAGTTCCAACAAATCTGCTCTCCTTCTTTGATGTCTTCTGTAGCTATTAGAATTAAGCGCTCTTCTAAGCCTTCAACATTTTTCATATCAAATAAAAAAGCATTAACCCAACCATCATTGCACATAGCTATTTCATTACGACAATACGTCCCATCAATTTCCTCTAAAACATATTCTTGTGAAACCTGTTGATTCGAAGACAAGTCGCCTAAATATTCACCAATAACTCCGCCTTTTAAAATTTCCTCATTACAAAAGACTCCAAGACCTGGCGAAAAGGAAAACCTTTTCCCGATAGAATCGTGGGTTACTCGAGCTAAACAAGTTAAAGGCTCGGTTTTTTCTAGAAACTTTAAGTACTTCTCAGTTATCCCTTGATAAGGAATATCTTTTTGCATGAGTTCTGTTTTTATAGAATCTGGCGAAGCCCATTTTAAGAGCAAATCGTTCGAAGCTATTCTATTTTCTGTAATAAAATCACTAGAGGTAAGCTCTTTAAATCTTTCATAAGTAAGTTGCTCTTTCAATCCACTTTCTTTTTTCCATAAAAGAGGAATAAGGCTAGTAGGGTCTATAGCTTTTGGATGGATCAGTCTTTCTATATCTTTATACGTACCGCCACATCTATTTTTAATATACGGATCAGCTCCTCTTTCTAATAATAATTCTACAATCACTTTATTTCCAAGTAAGGCAGCATGATGTAAAGGAGTCCAGCCGAGATAATCAAGACAAGAGGGACTTAATTTTTTATCTAACAATAAATTTATAGCATCTACATCTTCGACTATCACTGCGATATGCACTAATGAAAGGTTTCTTTTAGACGTTTGCTCACTAAGAGACTCGGAGGATAAGTTGATTAGAAAATCCCATATCTTGCCGATTGTTTCATCTATTTTTCTATACGTAGTCGCATAAGCTAAACATCCGATAGAAAATTTCAAAGAGCTCCCTTGCCATGTCCCACTTTGCACATTTAACCGTACTTCTTCTATTATTGGATAATTCAATCTAATCATTTCGAGCTCTAAAGAAATAAATTTATTTTTCGGTGTTTATTCTAAGTAACTAGGAATTTTATTTAAATAAAAATCAAATTGAGAATTTATTGCTATTCAGATTTTTTACAGAATCTTCTTGGAGAATTTTCTCCAACTCTTTATATTCTAGCTCATGAAATTTCCACTTCGATGTCTTATTCCGTTTGCTCTTGCCGTTAGCCCTTTTTTAGAAGCATCACCTATGTCTTCTTTTCAAGATCTTCAAGTAGAATTAAAAGAACCCGTTTTTCAAGATGGTATTCTACAAACAACCCAAGGCGGAGTTATTTCAGCTAAAAGCGAAAAATCACAAAAAGCTCTCAGAATACAAGCTCGTAAAATAACTTACATAAATTCAGAAACAGATAATATAAAAATCAAACAAGTCATAGCAGAAGAAGATCTACTTTTAGAATATGAAGGTCGTTTTTTTATTGGTAGCAAATTAGAATATGATTTCATAACACAGACAGGAACGTTATGGGATGGAAGAACTTCTGAAGGTATTTGGTTTATTGGTGGAGATAAAGTTACATTGAATAAAGATGGCAGCTTTTCTTTAGAAAATGCCTTTCTTACAACAAGCGAAAGCCAAGATCGCCTATGGGATCTTTCTGCAAAATCGATTGCGATTACAAATGATAAAGAGCTATCAGCCTCTATGATCCATTTAAACATATTCCATATGCCATGTCTTTGGATCCCTTCTTTTAAAAGCAATTTGGGAACTGTTGCAGACCCACCTATTCGTTATAAGATCACTTTCGATAAGGGGCTTTGGCCTAAAGCTACATTTCGTTATCGATTATATTCTACTGAAGAATTCAACCTATTTGCTCGCTTAGATTACAGATTAAAAGAAGGACTTGGAGCTACTTTAGAATCTGAATACTTAGCTAAAGATAAACGAACCACTTTTGTAACCAAAAGTTATGGAGCTTACAATAAAATCGTATACGACGAACCTGGGTTGAAAAGGTATAGACTTCAAGGTCTATTTAATCATCGAAGTTTAGATGATAAAACGACCACTAATCTTACCTATGATAAGTTTAGCGATCTAAAGATGATCAGTGATTTCCCAAGCTCAGACTTTGAAATCACAACGCAAAAAAGAACAAGGCTGCTTGTAAATCACCAAGAAGATATTGTATTTAGCACTCTTACTTTAGAACCAAGACTAAACACTTTTGAAAGTATCAATCAAAAGCTACCGCTTTTAAAGATAGGAGTACGGCCTATTTCTTTAGGAAGCTCCGGAATTCTCGTAGAAAACTCTTCTAGCGCTGGCTATTTAGATTACGTATACGCTCATGACTTACTAGATAAATACCCCACTTTGCACGAAACACACGCAGCCAGACTAGAAACTAAAAATAAGATCTACAGACCTTTTGTCACAGGGCCCCTTCACTTCACTCCCTATGTCGGGGTGGTAGGTATCTTTTACAATAATAACCCATGGAAGCAAACCGTTGGTCAAGGATCCCTTATTTACGGAGGAAATGCAAGCGCTCCTTTTTACAAAAAATATGCACAAGTCAAACACTCGGTTATGCCTTACTGCGTTTACACGGGACTTTCTCATCCAAGAGCTCCGTTGCAAAATCATTATACTTTTAGCATAGACGATGGGCTTTACCAGCTAAGCAGCCTAAAGATAGGAGTTCAAAACACCTTTTCTTTTAGTGGAGCCTCCTTTTTTTCTCCCGACTTATCTTTTGATGCTTACACATACGCTTTTTACGGAAGCAAAACTTATACTAAATTATTTCCTAAATGGTATCTTTTAACCTCATGGAGCCAACCTTCTTATCTTTTAGAAGGACATCTTTGTCTTAATACACAAGAAAACCTTCTTGATTTTGGAAATTTTCTTGGAGAAGTTACAGTAAGCGAACACCTAGCTTTTGCTCTTGAATTTCGTCATAGAAGTCGTTTTGACTGGAGAAAAGCAGACCATGAAAATTTTCTTGTAGACATGGCTCGGCCTATTTCTGAATTAGAAAACTCCCCCCTTTCAGACGGAAGAAATACGCTTCTTGGAAGGTTGCAGTTACGACTTTCTCCCAAGTGGAGCTTTCACGCATCCTCTCATTACGGCTTTGGACGTAAATCGGAACCTTCCTATAGAAGCTTTTCTCTTGATGCGATAACTTTACTTTCTTCTAAGTGGCAACTGAAATTCTCTTATCTACACACCACAAATGACGATCGCTTTAGCATGCAAATGCAGCTAGCTAAATAAGCCACCAATCAAAACAGTTGATTATTAATTACTTTCGACAAGTAATCAAAAATATTCAAAAAAACGCAAAACTAAATCTATTTTTCTACTATTTTCTGTTATATATTTAGGTTAATGGCCTCATCTATTTTTAAAAGAAGGTTTTATGACCGGTGTTAGTTTACCCGAAGATAGAAAGAATCTGCTTTTTGGAAGCTTAGGGGTATATCCAAGCAAACAAATGAGGCCTCCTCTACTTAAAAAAGTAAGCCGCGTATCTTTAGACCGATTAACACCTCTTTCTTTCAATCAAGAAAGTAAAGCTGAGATGTTAAGCGGAAGGATTTCCCTTGATCGAGGACTAAGTACTCATGTTATGGATGTAATTGAAAATGCAAATATACATAAAAACGGTAAAAATCTGATTTCTGAAGCAATCAAAGACCCTGAAATCACTTTTCAAATGCTAGAAAAAGCTTTAATATCAGCTATAATATTAAAAAAAACAGATAAGCATATTTTAAACCTGATGGTTGCATGTCGCTTAAAAGTAGAGCCTGTCCGTAAAGCCCCTAAAATTAGGCATAGAGCACAAACAACTAATCCGCTAAGCTCAGGTGGTATACAAAGAATCGCTAAAGGCCCTCTAAGAAAAACGCCTCCTTCAGAATCCCCCCTGTTATATACAAAAAATAAAGAAAACGATTACAGCGAATTGTCTAACGATACCCATTTTACCCCCGAAGATAGAGCTCTAATTCGCTTTGTTGTAGATTATTCACCAAAAAACTCCCTCAGCCTTTCTATAATTGAAGATCATGCCAAAAACTCGAAAGTCACATCCGATGGACTGCTGCGAGCTATCAAAGTTTTGCAAGAAAAAGAGACTCAAACACCAACTATTAAAAAAATTGCAGCACAATTTCTCGAAATACACAAAAAGAGATTTCAAAATCCTAAGGCTCCTTTTTTATTGCAACCTATAAAGATACCCCCTAGTTTTCCAGAAAAAAAAGAATATGAATGGATCCCGAGTGAACCTCCTGAGCTAAATTTAGACGAAACGGAAGTTCTTTAATTTAGTGTCTTGCAGCAAGAAGAAGTTTTTTTTTACTCTATACGGTTTTTTTAGATTTAGATCCCCACAATTGCTGAGCTTTTTTTCTTAAAACCAGATAATCCTTGAGACCTTTTTGAGCTTACTATATATATAGTCTCTTCGAATTTGTAATTTTTAAAGGATTTTTCATGAAAACTGCTAAAGAAAAAGTAAGTTATTGTATTGGGCTAGAAACTGGCAAAAATTTAAGACAACAGTTTGCTGAAATAGAAACAGATCTTCTTATGCAAGGCCTCACTGATGGCCTCACCTCAGCCCCTCCTAAACTTTCTATGGAAGAAATTGGAGCTGTTTTATCTAATCTAAAAATGCAAATAGAAGAACAGCAAAAAAAATATATTGCAGACCTTGCAGATAGAAACAAAAAAGAAGGCGAAGCATTTTTAAATTTCAATAAACAAAAAGACGATGTCGTTTGTTTACCAAGTGGATTGCAGTATAAAGTACTTGTTCCTTCTGAAGGAAAAAAAGCTACCCTTTTTGACACTGTAAGCGTCCACTATACAGGGAAATTTATTAGTGGTGATGTTTTTGATAGCTCCTATCAAAGAGGTGAGCCTGCTATATTCCCAGTCAACCGTGTAATTCCAGGCTGGTCAGAAGCTTTACAGCTTATGAAAGAAGGCGAAAAATGGCAGATTTTTATTCCGCACTATTTAGCTTACGGGGAACATGGCATGGGACGAGAAATCGGGCCTAATACTACCCTCATTTTCGAAATGGAAATCTTAAGCATCAACCCAGAAATGCCTCATTAAAAAAAAGCTCTTTCGTTCTGTTTTTTACTAAACTAGATACGAAAGAGCTTTTTTCATCTTATAAGATATTTAGTAAAAAAATATATTTACATATATCTCTCCATTTATTACGAAGAGAGGTAAAGTGATATATTGGGATACTTCTATGTTTTTTAAAAAAATGGCAGGACTGTTTAGTTTAGCACTTTTGTCTAGCTGCCTATCCATGGGAAGCAAAGAAAAAAATCAAAATATCACACAACCAATTAGCATAGAAAAAAGTGTGCAAGAAAGCCTCGCCTCTCCAGCTTTTGCTTCCGGCAACTGGCCTAAAAACGCTTGGTGGGAAGAGTTTCACGCCCCTTCTTTAAACAATCTTATAGAAATTGCTTTTTTAAAAAGCCCTTCATTAGCTGCTTTGAGTAGTCGAATTGAGACAGCTAATCAGCAGGCAAAAATAGCAAAAGCGGCGCTTCTTCCTTCCTTATTTTTTAACGCAAACGACAACTGGAGGCATTTAAGTAAACGGAGCTTTACGCATCTTCTTAACCCTGCCTTGAGTTTAAATGGCTATGAAGTAGATCTTTCTTTGGCTTTTCAATATGAATTTGATTTTTGGGGTAAAAATAGAAATTTATTTCAATCTGCAATCGGATTAATGAAAGCAGAAGAAGCTGAGCTAGCCCAAAGCAAACTCATTCTTGCTTCTTCTTTAGCGCAAAGCTACTTTGCACTTTCAATTAACATGCAAATAAAGCAGCTGCAACAATCCATCTGTCAAATCAAACAAGAAAAACTAAACTTACAAAACACTCTTTTACAAGGGTCCCTTTCCTCTAAGTTAACACCCCTTCTAGATGATGCTGATCTCCAAGCTGCAAACCAACTGCTCATAGCTATTGAAGATGAGATAACTACGCAAAAACATTTAATTAACATTTTAGTCGGGAGGAGTCCTGATGAAGAGTTAGATATAACGCCTTTAGATGAAACTCAATTGCAAATAGTAGCCCTACCCTCGAATCTTTCCGTAGAGCTTTTATCTAGAAGACCAGACCTTATGGCGCAAATTTGGAGAGTCGAGTCGTTAGCTAAACAAGTAGGCGCTGCAAAAGCTGATTTCTTTCCAAATATCAATCTCTCTGCTTTAGTAGGCCTTGCTAGCATTTCTTTTCCAAATATATTTCGAGCAACTTCTCAAACAACAGGAGTAAACCCAGCTTTAAGTTTACCTATATTTACAGCAGGCGCTATTCGAGCTAACCTTAAAGCAAAAAAAGCCCTTTTTGATCAGGCTGTTTACGCATACAACGAACTTGTATTACTAAGTGCGCAAGAAGTCGCCGATTTACTTGTTCACCTACAAACAGCCTATAACCAAAAACAAATGCAAGATAAAGCCTTAAAAGACAGTCAAGAGCGTTTAGAATTAACTCTTTTAAGGCAACAAGGCGGCCTAGACTCCACATTTTCTTCTCTAGATTTCCAAGAACAAGTTTTATCACAAAAAATTAAAAATTTAAATGTGCTTTATAGCCAATACGCTTTTACCATCAAATTGATTAAATCTCTTGGTGGTGGATATTTGGAATCTTTTGAGAAGGTCATTCATGAATAAAAAAGTCTACTTAAGGTACCTAATATTTGTAGCCCTACTCTCTTTAGGTGGTTTTTTTTATTGGTTTTTAGAATGGAAGGACAAAGCATACACCGATGATGCGTATGTACAAGGAAATCAGATTGTTTTAACCCCTTTACGCTCAGGGTTTGTGAGAAGCATTCTCACAGATGATACATTCTTAGTCAAAAAAGGAGATCTTTTAATTGAGCTTGATGAAACTGATGCTAAAATAGCTCTTCAAGCAGCCAAAGAAAATCTAGCGTTAAAAGTGCGTGAGGTATGTCAATCATTTCATGATGTTTTTGCCTTACAAGCTGATATTGAAGCTAAAAAAGCCGAATACATAAAATCAGCTCAAGATTTTGAACATAGACTATATGTCCTTCCTGAGGGAGGCGTATCGATGGAAGAGTACGAACATGCGCAAGCAGCTTTAAGAACATCCTTTTTTTCTCTCCAAAAAACAGAGATTTTATTAGAAAAAGCTTTGTCTTTTGTCAGGGGTACTTCCATCAAAAATCACCCAGAAGTAATCAAAGCCAAAGACAACGCAAGACAAGCCTTTGTAGATTTATATCGCTGTAAAATTTATTCCCCTGCGGAAGGACTTGTAGCGCAAAGAACCGTCCAAGTAGGTATGTGGACACCTCAAGGACAACCTCTTTTATCAATCATCCCTCTTGATCAAATATGGGTTAATGCCAATTTCAAAGAAACCCAAATGAAAAAAATGAAAATAGGACAAATGGTAAGGATAACATCTGATCTTTACGGCAAGGAAGTGGTCTTTCAAGGAAAAATCATAGGGCTCCCGGGTGGAGCTGGCAATGTTTTTTCTTTGCTGCCACCACAAAATCTATCTGGAAACTGGATAAAAATCGTCCAAAGACTTCCGGTACGTGTGGTTCTTGATCAAGAGGACTTAATTGAGCATCCCCTCCGACTTGGCCTTTCCATGGAAGCTACTGTAAATTTAAAGGGACAAGGGCAACTTATCCCTAAGACAACCAAAGGATCTCCTTCTTATAGAACCGACATCTTTGATAAAGAAGAAAGCGGAGATATGGCTTGGATTGATGAAATTATTGATAACAATCTAGACCCTCTTTTAAGTGAATTCATCAGCGAGCCCCTTATCTGGAAGTAAAATATGGCTTTAGTAGCTCTCTATATTTCGATTTTTCTAGCAGTATTTAACTTTACTTCAGCAATTATGGGCGGTGCGTATGTTATAGGAGAACTTGGTGGATCTTCTGATATAGCGTGTTACAACGTGACATTTTTTGGTCTTGGCAACGCATGTTCTTTCCCAATAGCAAGAGCTTTAACCTCTAGGATAGGTAAAGCTTTCGGTCTGAAGTTTTTTTTAGTCTTCTTGTTTTTTAGCCTTCTTCTATCAGGAATGGCATCCACTTTTTTTTTATTTGTCCTCATCCATTTATTTTCTGGGTTTGCTTGTGGAATTATTTTCCCAACAGCTATTGAACTAGTATCACACAAACTTTCACAAGAACAAGAAAAGAAATTTTTTGCATTCCTAGGTCTTTTAACGGCAATTACGCCTGTTATAGGAGCGAGCGTTGGTGGGTGGATGGCATATGACTATAATTGGCGCTGGGTTTTTTACTTAGAAATGCCTTTGCTTATTTTTTGTCTTATCGCTCTTATGGAAGAAAAAGATTTGCCAATACCATCACTTCCTAAATTTGATAAACTTGGGTATTTTCTTTATTTAGTAGCTATTGGATCCTTTGTCACAGCTATTTGTTTAGGAGAACAACTTGACTGGTTTAGAAGTGTTTTTATCTCTAGCTTATTTATTATTTCTATAGTTTTTTTTGGTTTTTTTTGTCTATGGGAATGGAACCAAGAAAATCCATTCATGAAAATTCGCCTTTTTAAAAATGGAACATTTTGTTTGTCTATTTTTTTAATGTCGACCTTATTTTCCGCCTACTTTGGAATGATCATTCTACTTAGTCTATGGCTTAGATTTGATGCAAACTATACCCCTATCTGGATTTCGTTACTTTTACTGAATATGCTTTTTGCAGGCCTTATTTTATTTATCTTTTTAATCAAATGGATAGCTAAAGCTCCCCCTTTTGCTCCTATTTTCTTTTCTATAGGGTCTTTTGCTATATCTTGTTTTTATTCATCAACATTTAACGTAGATGTAGATTTTTTTCGTTTAGCTATCGCTAGAGTGTTAGCCGGCTTCGGACTTGCTTTTTTTTTCTTTCCCCTTTTGACTATTTGCTTAAAGTGTATTCCTCAAGAAAGCAAAGCAGAAGGAAATGCAATCTTTCAAACAACGCGATTACTCTCTTCTGGTTTAGGTGTGGCTGTGTATACCACTATTTGGTATAGAAGAAAGATTTTCTATCATGATCGACTAGGTTCTAGCCTAACAATATACCAGCAAAATACCACAGATTTTTTTTCTTCCCTACAAGATCTAGGGATAAAAGGTCTTCAAGCTGACGAGGTACTTGAAGAAGCCTTATTAAAACAAGCAACGGCTCTTGGGTTAGCTGACTGCTTTTACTTGATGGGCTGGGTTATGCTCCTAATTTTAGGGGTACTCACAGTATATCTACTAACCCAGCACCTTCAAAAAAAAGAAAAGCATCGAATAAATATTTAATTACACAGACAAATCCCACGTAAGAACTTTATTTTAATACATTTAAAATAATAAATATAAAAATCAAAAAGCATTTAAATTGCTTATTATTAATAAAGTAAGATATAATAGATCACATATTAAACTATATATTACATGGTGATTCAAAAAATGGATCCTTTAAAAGCTAAAGAGCTGCTTACTCTTTTAGAAAAAAAAGGAAGTGAAGAAAATCGCTATCCCTTAAATAAGTTTGTATTAGGACTTTGGAGCTCTGTGGCAACGGTAGACTCTTTAGAGGGCCGTCTTTCCCTACTTATCCATAAAAATAAAAGCAAAAAAGACCTAGAAACCGCTGTTAAAGATGTTTTTAAAAAAGTTCTTGAAGCTGTACCTAAAAACGGAGAAAGCATCCCCTACTGTATTGGATTAAATAAGCTGCTAAAAAAGCCAAGTAGCAACCTGCCAAGCTCTACTTTTGCTTACTTACAACAACTTGAAGAGAGCACTCAGGAAACGCTTCAATCTATTAGAGAAAAACAGCTCGAAAAATGCTCTTCCTCTTTGATTTCAAGGGAAGATCTTTCCTTTGCCGAAACTATAGATAATAAAACGCTTTTAGCTGTGTTATCAGGAAAAGAAAGCGTAGAAAGAGAATCATTTTTTCAGGCTTTTCTAGAAAGAAATCCTCAATATAAAGGTCTCGAGAAAACTGGTTTGATCGAAAGGTCTCTTGAAGCTAAAAGCATTTCAAAAAATAGAAAAGACCTTTATAAAGCAGCCTCCTCTTTAGAAGAAAAAAATAGCACCTTAAATACTCTTGCTGAAGAAATGTTTCTAAGCTTACAAGGATTAAATCCAGGAAAAAGAAGCCTTTATATTGGATCCTATGGTCAAGAAGACACTTTTTCTTTTCTTGCAGAAAAATTTGAAACACTTTTTCCCTCCGTCAATCCTGAAAATATAAAAAACCCAAAGCTCTTCCTCGAAGAACTACTGCAAAAAAACCTCACGCCAAGCACTGAAAACTTTCAAAACTTAAAAGCTCTATTAGAGAATCCAATAATTGCTGCTTTTTTTCCCAATAAAAATAGAACATTCCCAAAGGTTGGGTTTATAGAAGAAATCCTTCAACAAGGAATTTTATCTGTTTATTTAGATTTCATTCCAGACGGAGACTTTAGAGAAAAAGCGCTCGATTTTTTAAAGAAAACTGAAGCTTTTTTTGAAAATCCCGAACAAGAGATTTTAGATCTAAAAAAAATAAAAACCATAGAAGACATCACTTCTCAACTTGATTTTTATCTAGAAAAGACAAACGAAATAAAAAAAGTTTTAAAATTGGTTCCTAAACCAGTTTTAAATATGCTAGATCCAAATCACAAGTTAGTCTATGGCCCTCTTTGGGTAGATTTTCTCAAAGAGCCATATGGAACATATACTATTTCGATTTATGCGCTAGGCGAAGCCTTAGAAAACCACCCAGAAGATCGAAAAACAAAAAAAATCACCTGGCCCTTACTTTTTAAAAATATAGCCCCCGAACGCATTACAGAAGACTTTTGTAAAAGGCTACTCTCTTATCAACTAGATCCCTCGCTCTATAAAAACCCTAAAAATTTATATAGTTCCGTTTTTTCCTATTTACAAGGAGAGTCTTATACAGATAGTAACACAAAAATTCTATCTCCTAGCTTAGTTATAGAAGGAAATATCTCGGAAATCGTCCGCCTGTCATCTAATAAGGCACCCTCTTTAGCATTTTTTATGATGGACGTAGAAGCTACAGTGTCTTTTTGTCGAACTCTTTCTAAAGATAGTGATTCCCTTATAAAAATAGAATCTCCAGAAATTTATGAGACGCTAAAAAAAGCAAAAGAAGCGCTTTCAGTCGGTCTTTTTAAAAATAGACTTTTTTTGCACGAAAAAACTATTTTAGAACTCGAATCTACTCTCTTAGAGATTGACCTCTCCATTTTCTCTTTTGAAGAAAAACAAAATTTAGCTAAACAATCCATAGAAGATGCTTTTTTTCAATTTTTAAAAGGCAACTTAGAAAACAAAGATGGCTCTATTGAATATCTACGTTCTATAAAAGGAACGGTAAGCGATCTTTTCGGGCAAGAGTGCGCCGATTGCTTAGATATGTTCCTCGATACTTTAAACGATTTTTCTGTAGAAGCTGAAAAGACCATTCTTCCTCAACAAGAAAAAAAACTCCCAAGAGGAGCTCTTGGAAGAATTTTTTCTCATTCTTATATGCCTATTGCTTTAGCTGGGCTCCAAATCGCGATGGCTCTTTTTCTGCTTTACAAATCCCCTGTAGTTTTAGCTAGTTCTTTTGTTTTCTTAGGGATCAAATACCTTACTCCTCTTTTCATCAAGGAATGGTTCGCCGTTTTTCTTAAAGAAGCAAAAAAACAAGTATTGTTCATGATTGTTTCAAACAGCGGAAAAATTAAACCATACCAAGCTAGTATAGAAAAGTTTGCTAAGCGATTTCTTGGAAATGAAACTCTTAGGTATGTGCTTTCTGAAAAAATCGAAGATCTAGAGACTGTAGAAGAAACGCCTCCCCGCTTTTCTGTAGAAAAAGAAATTAGATTACCCAACTTATTTATAAAAACTGCAGAAGAAATAGAATTAGAAAATCTAGCTCTAACCATAGAAGATCCTATAGAGCTGTTAAATACTTATCTAGAGCTTAGCGAAAACCGCAAATATGCAAATATAATTAATAGCTACTTATCAAACGAGATAGAAAAACTAGAACCGCCAACAAAAGGAATTCGTGGGTATTGGGATGAAATAGACAATATCGAAAAAACCATATCTATTCTATTAAATGTTCAAACAAAAATTGAATCAGTCAAAGACCAAACTGTAAACTCTTTCACTATTTTAACGATTGTTGATACTTTAGCAAGACGTCTTCCTAATTCCCAGCTTGCGCCCTATAAAACGGGGGCTTCTGCTTTATTAATATATCTAAAAAAATATGCTTATATTCCAGGTGTAAATGAAGCAGAAAAAACTGAAAAAATACTTTCTTATTTTTTTGAAGGAGTCTCATTAGATAACCTGCCTTCTTTTAAAGAAATTGAAGAATTATCTGAAAATGCTCTTTTTGATTGTTTCTCAGATAAAACAAAAAAGCCCCTAGAATTCTCCTATTTAGAAGAAGTAATGGCGGCTCCCTCTTTTGCTCAAAAACTTAAAAAGTTTTTCGATCCTAGTTTAGTTTCGGGAAGTAGTTTTGATGCCCTTTCAGAAGAAGATAAAATAGATTTTTTACATTATGAAGCTACCTTATTCAGAAAGGACCCCCTAATCCCTTTAGAATATTCGGCTATATATTGCTGCTCTCAAGTAGCTAAAAAAGGTGCGTTAAATAAGCTTCACGTAAAATTTTTTAGCAAAGCCGTGACCGACTTAAATGAACGTCGCTATAGATCAAACTACCCTTTCCAAGGTGATATCCTTAGAGGCGTGTTAAAGGAAACAAAAGAACTTTCCCAATCTGAATTAATGAGTTTAACTCAAACAGCTGAATCTCTAGAAATGGTTAGATCAGAGCCGACGGATACAATAGTACGAGTATTAACCTATTACAAAAAAAACCCTGAATGTTTTTTTGATTGGACTGTGGAATATTTTAAAAAAACACTAATCTATTCTGGAGCTCTACTTAGCCAGTTAAAAAAAGCCCCCGGTTTGGGTTCTTCTTTAGGAGAATTTTTAACTTTTTTTGCTCAAGAGTTTACTAGAAAGCCCCATGCTCTCTCCCAATGGATTTTTTTTCTTGAAATCGGTTTTTGTCTAAAAGAATATTGTAAACGACATACTCCTACTTACCTAAATACTTTCCCTGACTTTAAAAAAGTGCTGTTCACACTTAAAGGAACTGAAAAAATTCTATTTAGAGATCTTTTTGCTACATTTTTTGAAAAGATAAACGATGGGTCCCTTTCTTTAGAAGAACAAGAAGAAGGTCTTTTATGTCTATACATACAAAGTTTGGAAAATGGAAGAAGCTATTCGAATGGCTTTAAAAAATGGCAATCTCTTTTAGAAAAAGCCCTTCTAAAGCCTTCTTTTTTAGAAAAAATAAGAGGATTTCATAGAAATGAAAATAAAGAGAAAACGTCTTCCTCAAAGACAGATCAGCAAACTTCTAAAATAAAAGACGAACTACTTTTTGAGTCTTTACCAGGACTACAAGGATTTTGTTCTCTATCTAAGATAAACGCTTTTGGGCGAGTCGGTTTTTCGCAAATTCTTGATATAGAGATTCCATCATTCGACCTGCATTTTATAGTAGAACCTATAAAAAACGAACTAGAGGCCTGTAGCAAAGAATTTCCAGGCTATTTTCTATCCAAACACCAGATCGATAAAACCCTCCCCCCTCTTTTGCAAGGAGAGCTTCGTTATCTTCTATTACAAAATAGCACAGGCTCTAAAAAAGTACTCATCCCTAATAAACAAGAAGCTTCCTCGTTTACGTCATCTATTTTAAAGAAAACAGCGTTTCTAGCCAAAGTTGCAGCTGAGCCTTTCATAGATTCAAATTCTTATTTTGTATACGACCTTGATACAACTCAGGAAATTTTAACTAGTGAAGACCCTAAGGCTTTAGCTTATCTTCTCTCCTTATACATACTAAATAAAGATGAAAAAGGGATAACACAAACTTGCTTCTCTTTAGAGCTACTACTTAGACGAACTCCCATTTCCGATAAAATACTAAAACATCTATACATTTTATTCTTGCACCCATCTTTTTTTAATTTTTTGAATTCTTTTTTAGACATGGAAACTATTTCTTTAGTTCGGAGAAAAATTTTCTCTGCTTTAGAAGAAAATGCACTCGTACAAATAACGCCCAATAAAAAGATAGAAAAAAGTAAAAACAAAACTCTTCATCTATTTTATATAGCTACCGCATATCAAGATTTACAAGCTAACCTAAAAGAAAAAGATCCTAGAAAAAAAATGGACGATTACCAAGAGTGGTTTTTGTATGAGGGTCTTTTAGCACGAGTAGAATCTTTATGTTGTATTCCAGAAAACTTCGATATGAGTTTTTTTTCTGAATCTTTGGTATTTTCAGAAGATCTACTACATCGATATAAAGAACTCAAAGGTAAATTCCAGTTAAAAGATTCAAAGAAAACAGTTCTAGCCCAAAGCGCTACTCGAGCTATTACACAACACATAACTCCTAATTTAGGAGGGACAGCGATCCCTCTTGAATTTCTAGAAATCGCCCTAGGATTTTGTTATCCAACCCCTTCATGTGACAAAATAGATACAGATTTTTCTCCAGACTGCCCCTTAAATTTAAAAGAAGTGACTAAAGAAACTTTCAAAAAAAATTTCCTTACTTACTATGCAATTGCTAGAGGAAACGGCTCTTTAGAAGAGCAAATTAAACTTAAAGACTTACTGCTCCTTTTAGAAGGGGGATTTAATCAAGAAACAGCAGCTTTTATAGAATGCCTTAAACTGATAATGCGGTTTCCTTCTTATGTTGAAGACCCAATTGTATTACAAAAAATATTACAGAAAAAAAATCAAAACAAACTTGATTGGAAAGATTTTATAAGTAGTTTATTAAGAAAAGTAACGCAACAAAAAATCTTAGATCTAGCTAAAGAGCAAGTTCTTTCTACTGGCGCCCAAATCATAAAAAAAACACCAGGATTACTTTTAATCTCTCTACTAAATCCTTCCCGCCTAGCAGAACAATCAGTAGGCGCTCTAGCTCATTCAGCCAGTTCTTTAGTATTGCAAACAAAAGAAACCTATAATGAATTAGCGAACCTGAAACCTGCTCGTTTTAAAGAAGGATCGTTTATTAAATCGTCTTATGAACATCTTGTCGAAAAAGACGCTTCTATGGATGGTATCTTTGAGAATTTATTTTCTTTGTCTTTCGAAATACAAGGTTTTGATGAAGTTACGGCAACTCCTTTTTTTCGTTTTAAGGGCCATGCTAATTTATGGGATTTATATCAAACGCTTACTTTTCATCACGAGGTTTTATCATCACAACTAGCTGAAGAAAAAACAAAACTCTTACAGATAGTCAATACATCTATTACAAAAACTCAAATGTTCACACCTATTACGTTAGAAGACCTTCTTTCTTTTTTTCTAAAAGGTGAACTAACAAATATGAAAACACTTTCAGGCTTTTCTATTGCAACCCTAGAAATTCTAGATAAAGCGTTATCTCACTTTTTTCTTAGAAACACCCGATTACAACAACTCACAAGATGCGCCCGACACCTGCAAGAGCTAACAACTCTTGATAAAGAAAAACAGAAAATATCCTATGATAGAAAACTAGAAGAGCTTGCCCAAGAGCTACAGGCTAGACGAGGATATGATTTTAGAACACTTCCTCCTAGCCTTGCCCGAAAGCTCCTAGTTTTCGAATTAAGCACAAATGTTTTACTCTGGGATAAGCAAGTCGGCTCTATTGCAAGAGTTCTTAGTAAGCAAGATAAAGGAAGTGGAGCTATCTTTGAGCTCTTAATGAGCTATGGAAAAACGTTTTTTTGCATCCCAACCATGGATGCTTTTATGGCAGACGGAAAAAACATCGTATTTAACGTGTGGCCAACACCCCTTGTAGAAACAAATACGCGTCAAATTGGAGTTCATGGATATAATGCTTTGAGACAGAAAGCTAATAGGCTACACTTTCATCGCAACCTTCCTTTTTCCATAAAAAATCTACAAGCTACTCTTATTATTTTACAAAGAGCCTTAGAGCTTGGAGAAACGAACAATCTTTCAAAAGAAGATGTAGAAGCCTTAGAACTTCTTTTTATTGAAGAGTTACATGGAACGAAAAAAAATCTAGCTGTGCAATTTGGTAAAATTTTGAATATGATGCGAAGCCGTGGGATTGTAATCGGAGATGAGGTCCATGAATTATTTGACGATAAACAAGAATTAAATCACCCTCTTGGAAAAAGACAGACAATACCCCTTCGGCATTATGAAGCCGTAGAAACGGTCATGAAAAAAATCATGAGCCATGAAGAGTTTCCTTTTCTTATTTCGCTAGAAAGCCGTAAAAAAGCAAAAAAAAGATATGAAGAATACGTGCTACCTGATTTAGCTAGAAAGCTAAGTTATAATTATAAGTGGCGCATCACCTCAGAAAAACAACGCGAAGAACTAATTACTTATGTATCTGGTAAAGCGCTAAAAACGCCTGATTGGATTTCTAGCAGTGAAGCCTTTGTCGAGATATCAATGTGTAAAGGTGTATTAAGTATTCTTGTTCCAGCTATTTTAGCAAAAAAAGTAAATGTAGACTTTGGAATTCCCTTACAAGGGAAGGAAAAATATGCAATCCCCTACGAAGGTAACAACTCCCCCTTAGAAAAAGCGACTTGTAAAAGTCCTTACGAAGCTCTTGTAAAAACATTTATCATGTACAGTAAAACAGGTCTCAGCGACTCCCAAACAAATACTGTAATAAAGGCATTAAAACTACTAAACCAAGAATTGCTTTTTGAAAAAATAACAGGACTTCCTTCCATAAGTGCTTTTGATAGCTTAACTGAGCCTCAAAGAAATATTTTTTTAGATTCTTTAGCGTTTAATCAGGAAGCTATTTCATTTTATATTAAAAAAAATGTATTCACTAAAATCCCCTACTGGAAATACAATATTTGTAGTGACCCTCAAAACTTCTCTTCCCAATTTTTCATGCAATATTATGACACAGGAACCCCCTATAATGTAGGAAATTATCCTGGTAGCTTAACGTTAGAGCTCGATCCGACCTCTATTCCTCGTGCGATAGCTATTTTAAAAAAGAAATGCCCCTCTAATGGAATACATGTTCTAATAAGTACATCTCCTTTAGATATTCTTCATGAAGTGATTCATTCGTTCTTTTTTACAGGATCTAACTTTACTGCTTTAATAGATGGTGGCGCTCAATTTTGCGGAATAGATAATAAAACTGTAGCAAAAACCATGCTAGAATATGTGGCAGGAAACAGACTAGAGATTAAAGGAATCAATTTCTTTGACAAAGATGCTGCCGGAAAAGAAATTCTCGTCACATTGGAACTTGGAGCAGAGCAACCGATTCCTTATGATCAGAGTTCCTTAAAACCAGAGCAAACATTATCTTATTTTGATCAAAAACATGGATTTGGAGCCAATATCCCTCAAAAATTCAACGCTAAGGGGCTTCTTTTATTAGGTTCAGACCACCTGCTTTATAAACTTTTACAAGAAAGCTTTAGAATGCGAGGAGTAAAAGATTTTAAAAAAATCTTAGAAAGGGATCTGTCTCCAGAAGAATTCGATCTTTTAAACCTAAAAGAAACTCAATCTATTCACTTTGCAATGACAGATGCCGTTCGACAAGAAATTACAGAAAATGAAATTCCCTGTTTAGAAGAAATTCTACAATACGCAACAACAAACCAAGAAAAACTTCTAAAAAAGAGCAACTATAATAGTTATAGAAAAAAAGTACGAAATATTTTGCGCAATAAAGCAATAGAAAAAATCTTAAGTAAAGAACCTCTTGGAGAAAAAGCCATGAAGGACGTTTTTGAGAAATGCCGAGATCTTTTTATCTCCGTTTGTGAAGACGATCCTAGGAAGTTATATGGAGCAACAACGACAAAACTTCCAGCTAGAACTGTTTTACATCTCATTTGTGAATCTACCATTAAAAAAGCGAGAAAAACGGACCTTTTCAAAGAAGAAGAAATTCAAGAAATGCAAATAGCTTTAGATTCTTTAGAAAAACATCCCATGGAAGAAGAGATCGAAGTAGCTTTAGAAAACGGGGAACTAAACGTGGATATACTGGACGATCTAATCGGCAAAGAAGTCTTCCTAGATTCAGAACAAGAACAAGAGCAAGAGCAAAATACCCAACAAACCTTGTATATGCCAAATAAAGAAATCCCAAAATTCAAAGAAACTAGCTGGTTAGACACCTTTGACCCTTACTCTCTAGACTGGCAAAACTTCCACCACCCAGAAGAACTTTCTTGGCTTAGTAGATGGAGTACACCAATATGGAAAAACCAACAAAATCCTATTTTTAAGGTAGCGGATCTTTTAAGCGCTTCTTCGGAAAGTTCTTTAAAAGAGCTACGTTTTCTATTTGATGAAAAAATGTGGTACTCTAATAATTTTCTTCCTCAAGAAGGCTGCCTTTGGAAAACAGAAATAAGCACCCCCCCGCAACGAGCTCTTTTTGAAGTGTTAATCCACTTTATAGAAAATCAAGATGGCATAGACATAGTTTCTATTGGAGCTCTTTCTATGAGTGACGCTGCTATCTGGCGAAAAAAATTAAATTCTAAAGCTGGAACAGGAACGATAAGGGCTGTGTTGTATGACGTAGAGCTAAGAACAAGCGTAGCTGGAAGCTCTGTAGACATTAGTAAACTAAGAAACTCGTTTGATCTACACAAGTATGAAGCCTTGTTTAAATTTTTAAATGGAGATGTAGACTATACAAAAGAGCAAATTCTAGCTTTAAAAACTCTTTTAACGCCTGAGTTTAGAGCCTCTTTTTACGATGCTTTTCACTTCATTTATGAGGAACGAAGCTCAAAAAGCTTACTCGGAACACCTATGGACATCCTATTAGAATATCTAAATGTTATGTAAGGCATGTTTTTTTGATCACTAGAAGTTGAACAAGGAGCTTTAGTGTATTTACTCGTGTGTCATTTTTTATTTATCAAATAAAAAATATCAATAGTCGAAAATTATAAATTCAAAAAAAGAAATAAGATCAAAATCAAAAAAACTTCGCGGCTTAGGCCAACAAACAAATACGCCGCCACGACCCTGAAAATGTTGCCGAAGTTGGTCTGTCAACGCCTCGCTAATATAATTTTCAGCAAGATTCAGCTTCAGTAGCTTCGGCATTTTACTGATTGATCTAGCCCCCTCATCGCTTATGCGATTTCCTCTAAGATTTAATTCTCGTATATTTTGGTAAGAAGCAATTTGTTCTGCCTGAAGAATTCTAAAATCACAACCTTCGGCTGATAAGTTGTAAATTTCAGGGCATAAATCTAATAAAGCTACCAGATTTTCAATCCTAAGACCATTCAAATTCAAAAATTCTATTTTAACCCCCTGTTTTTTTCTTAACAAAGAAAGTAAAGAATTTTCTGTTAGACCCAATTTTATAACAGGCACTCCCCTGGCGATACTAATAAGTTTTCCCCAATCTGATCCCCTTGCTAAAGAATGCTGTGAAGCTTTTGATGTTACGGCAACTGCAAGGATGTCTTTTGGAGGTAAAAACTCTACTATAGCATTAAGCATCTCCTCTGGCAGTTTTAATATAGGACTTACAAAGGTTTGAATTCTTACACTAGAGTCCCCAAGTCCCTTTAAATGACACGTTTGCTTAAGTTTTCGCAAAGAAGAGCTAAGTACTTCGTTTTGCATGTAAGGGGATGCTTTCTTCAAAAAATTTTCAACATAAAATTCGGCTCGACTTTTAGAGGCCGGCCAAGGTCGAAAGAAGCTCTTTTCTGGATCCGATAACGTGTTATTTAAAAGACCAGCTTCTTGTTGCAACTGAATACCGATTTTACTACTCATTTTAATCCTTTATTACAAAATAAAAATATGAATTCATTATATCAAAATTAGATTATTAAAAAACGGAAATTAAATTAAATAATTAAAAAAACTCAAATTAGATGTAAATATTATATAGAATGAAGTAAATAAAATAAAAATGGCATTGTTTTTTTAATTTCTTATAAAAAAACTTGACAAAAGTTAAAATTTTGTCACAACTCCACTAAGATAGAACCATTTTTCTTGTACTTTTAGAAAATAACTTTCCTCTTGAAAAGAAACGTTTTGAGATCCTTGGAAAAGATATGCTTTAAAAACAACTAATCCCTTTTGGAAAGTTTCCTCGGCCTTGAGAATCTCAAGTTTCTCAAATCTTGTGCTCAATGAAAATTCTGAGATTTGTTTTAGCCAAAGAGGAGTATCTTTTGAAAAACTAGGATTCTTTCTATGCGTAGTTTTAACAATATATTTAGGGATGTTTAATGCGTACGCAGAGTACCTAGATCTCATTAGAAGAACCGGGGACGAAGGAATTGCTGCGCCTTTATGAAAAGGAGCGCAGCAATCTTCGTAACATATATCAGAGCAACAAGGACAAAGAACCACTCTAATTACGCTATTTTTGTTACTTTTTTCTTATCAGGATGATGGAATAAAATAACAACAATTACAGCCAAACTAGTAAGCGCTGCAAGAAGTAAAAAAGCTCCCTTGTAATTCCCTGTATAATCAATTAACCAACCTGTCAAAAGTGGTGCAATAATACCTGCTAAAGAAAGGCAGCTGGAGGTTACTCCCTGGGCAGAGCCCGCACGTTCTTTGGCTACATCGATATTTACACTAAAAAAAGCTGGCTGTGGTAATTGTCCAAAACCTAGACCTAGACTTAAAAAGAAAATTGAAAGACCTAAGCTCTCTGTAAAACCTAACAAAACAAAAAAGAAAGCAGAAAGCAGCTGACTACTCCAAATAATATGAGCTCTAGCCAAACGACCACTACCTGTTTTGCGATAAAGCCAGTCGGATAAAACTCCTCCAGCTTTTAAAAATACAGCAGCAACAAACCAAGGAATAATTAAAAATAAGCCAACACTTTTAAGATTCAATCCATGTTGAGATAAAAAATACCCAGGAAGCCATAGAGTTGCAAAAAAGAGCATATACCCATATGCAAAATAGGCTATATTATTTGCAATAAGAGCTGGGTGAGTAAGAATAAAACGCCAATCGATAGCTTCTTTTTTTGCATCAAGTTTAACTTTTTCTTTTTCAATAAAAGCAAGTTCTTGCTCGTTTACGTACTTAGAATCTTTAGGCTTATCTCTAAAAAGAATATACCATACAAAAGCCCAAATAATACCAAGTGAACTAATCGCGAAGAACATAGTTCTCCATCCAAAATCGGCTACAAGGTAAGCGGAAATAGGAGCGCCAATCACAGAAGAAACAGGGATAGCGACAAGTCCAAGAGATAAAGCTCTAGCTCTTTCAGAAGAAGGAAGCCAGTTGCTGACAGCTTGAGACATTGAAGGAAAATGAGGTCCCTCGGTAACACCTAAAAGAAATCTTAAAGCAATAAAACCTAAAAAACTTTCAGCTAAGCCTAAAAAACCAACGCATAAAGACCATCCTATAGCTGCTAAAGGCCATACAATACGAGCTCCCCAGACATCTACCAACCAACCACCAAAAGCAGTAAGCAAAACATAGCCTAAACCAAAAGCAGATAGGATCATACCAAACTGTGTATCTGTAAAGCTAAATTCTTTCTTTAAAGGTTCAATAACAAACGAAATGGCCGAACGATCCACAAAATTTACTAGGGTAATTAAAAAAATTAACCCGGTAACAACCCAACGATAACGTGTACTTCGCATCTTTACCTCATCCTTTTTCAAGAAAAAAAACAAAAAATAGATGATAGCAGAAAATCGAATTAAGTACGAGATTTTAATTTACATACAGTTAAATAATTATTTTCAGAAAGAATAACAGAAAAACCGATAAACACATAAAACAGATCAAAAAAATATAATTAAAAATTAAAAAAACAGAACTAACTCCGGGTTAATAATTTCTATTTCAAAAAAACCGATTGACTTTCGACTTTTTTTTTATTAAAATGCCAAAAAAAAGTCTTGGTTTTAATACAAAAAACTGTTTTTCTCAAAAGAAAGAAGAGCCCTTTTATGAATGACGATCCTCCTAAAAAATCTTTCACATCCGCTGTCTTGTTTATGGTTACATCTGCCACTTGCCTTTCCTTTGTGGGGCTACTCGGCAAGATTGGACTGTCTGACCTCCCCTTAACATCGATTCTTTTTTGGCGTTTTTTTTCTGCCTTTTTGGTTTGTTTAGTTTTCATTCACTACCGAGGCCAAATAAAAAAAATTTCACACAAAAAACTTACTCCCCATTTAATTCGCGCCTTTTTTGTTTTAGGATCTCAATATAGTTTTTTTTATTACGCTAATCGAGAATCTCTATTAAATGCTACTGCTCTTTTGAACACAGGACCTCTTTTTATTCCAATTATTGAAAGAGTATTTTTAAAAAAAACAATTCGGAAATCAACATGGGTAGCTATTGGAGTTGCCTTTGCAGGCGTTCTTTGCATTTTACAACCAGGAATTGAAATTCTATCCCCCCTAATAATAGTAGGAATTCTTTCGGGTTTTTCACAAGGATGCTCTCAAGTTGTTTTTGGAATTAATTCTAAAGAAGAAAGATCTGATTTAAACGTGCTGTACCTTCTTTTTCTTTGCTCTTTTTTCACTTTATTTCCCTATTTACTCTTTTCCCCCGAGGCAAATAAAAATCCAGAACTAAGCTTAACTTCCTTTGTGATCGTTTTAGGACTTGGAACTGTTACTTTTTGTAATCAGATTTTTAGAGCTGAAGCTTATCAAAGATCGGCTCCAGGGAAACTTGCTGTTTTTACGTATATTTCTGTCGTCCTAGCCGGAATTTGGGATGCTCTTTTTTTTAAAACCCCCCCAAATTATCTAGCTATTTTAGGCAGCAGCCTTGTTATTTTAGGAGGAGGGTTAAAAATTTATCTTAGAAATAAGGCTCTAAAAAAATATCAAGGATAGCCTATTGTGACGGGGATACTTTCTCGTTTAAGTGATAAAATCAAATCTAACTGCTCAAAGGCAGCTCTAATTGAAGGTTCTGTTGGACTAAATGTGTTGATTACAACATCGGCCCCGGTAACAAGTTCTGAATCAAAAGGATCTCTTAAAGTAATCAAAACAAAGGGTTTTCCCATTTCAGTCAAAAAACGAATAATCTTTAGCTGAGAGCTATATTTCCATGCGTTGTAAGAACAAAAAATTAAAAGATCCGACTCTTCAGCAACTTTTTCTATTACTTTCTTCTCCTCCTCTGTAGGATTCGTAGTAAAAAAGCAAAAAGATGACTCTCCTTCTTTTTTAGGTAATAAATCTCGAATCATCCCTGGAAAAAAAATACCTTTCTTAGAGGAGTAAAAAATGGGGTTGTTTTGCACAATTTGCAACGAAGTCAATGCTATTTTCCTAGCTAAGCCCTGACTTTCTGAGGTACAAATTAAATTGGTCTCTTCTGCTCCCAGTTTGTATATGCTTTTCATAGTGAGGACTCTTTCTACTGATCTATCAATATGATCTTCTGAGAGCAAACCTGATTTTACTGCCTCTACAAGAAATTTATGAATTCTTTCTACATCAGCTAAACTAATTTCATAAGCGAGATTACCTCCTTGAATTTGTCTACCTCCTAAAAGTAAAATATCACAGCCTGCTTGCAGCGCAGATAAAGCTCCCTCTTCTATGGACGAACAGCTCTTTAAAAAACCTTCCATGGCTAAAGAATCAGAAATAACTACCCCTTGAAATCCAATTTCCTCTCGCAAAATATCTAGTATTTTTTTTGAACATGTTGCCGGTTTATCTGGATCTATGGATGGAACCTTAAGGTGGGCAATCATTACACTATCTGCATAATCTGCTAACTGAGAAAAAGGATAAAGTTCCCCCTTCTGAAGTTCTTCTAATGTTTTATAAAGAACAGGTAAGTCTTCGTGGGAATCTTTTTCCACATCGCCATGTCCTGGGAAATGTTTTAAAGAAGTCAGTATTTGAGCTCTTTGATATCCTTTTAAAGCCGCCTTTGCAAAAGTACATACCTGGATCGGATTTTTTCCAAAAGATCTAACGCCAATAATTGGATTTCTGGGATTACTATTAATATCTACAACAGGAGCGAGGTTCATGTTAATCCCAACGGCCTTTAACTCTTTACCCAAAACGGCTGCGCTGTCTTCTGCAAAAGGAACGGCTTTTGTCATCCCCAAAGCAGCGTTTCCAGGAAAGACAGTAAATCCCTTCGTCAAATGGGCAACCCCCCCGCCTTCTTGATCTACAGCAATCAAAAGAGGAGGTAGATGACTTTCTTTAGCTAGTTTTTGAAGTCCTTTACTTAATAAAAGGACCTGATGAGGTGATGAGAGTGTATTGGCCCAATTATAATAAATAACACCCCCAATACGAACTTTTTCAATTAGAGCTTTTGCCTCATCATTTACCTCATCGCCTAAAAAATGCACCATAAGAAGTTGTCCAATCTTCTCTTCCAAAGTCATGCAGTAAGAACTACTAAATGGCAAAAAAAACAAACACAATAAACAAACTGCTTTTATTTTTCGTAAAAACATGGCATTCTCCTCTTCAAAGAAAAAATTGATTCAAAATAAGGCGTCAACTCTTAATGAAACATAGAATTTCTACTTCACTTTCTATTTTCAATTCTAACTTTTTTCCTAATTCTCCTGTGAGTTCCTTTTTATATATAATCGTCTCGCTCAAAGAGATTACTTATGGCTGAAATTTCAGGATCTGTCACTCATATCGTTTACGCTGGAACTGAAAACGGTTTTACAGTAGCTAAAATGCAAATCAAAGAAGAAAAAGACCCTATTGTAATTGTTGGAGTTTTACCTTCTTTGCAGCCTGGCGAAAGCTTACTTTGTCAAGGAACCTGGAAAAAACATGCTCAATATGGGAAGCAATTCGAAGTATCTTCTTTTGAAGCCTGTGTTCCTTCGGATCTTGTTGGCATACAAAAATATTTAGAATCAGGGATGATCAAAGGGATAGGCCCCACTTACGCGAAAAAAATTATTAAAAAATTTGGATTAGACACGTTAAAAATCATAGATGAAGATCCTAATCGCTTGTCTGAAATTGGAGGGATTGGCCCTAAAAGGCTTTCTCAAATTCTTTCTTGTTGGAAAGAACAAGGCTCTATTCGTAAAATCATGATTTTTCTAAGGGGGCATGAAATCAGCTCTAATTATGCCCATAAAATCTATAAAACATTTAAGGAAGAAAGTATCGAAAAGGTGTCTCAAAACCCCTATTCTCTTATGAAGGTGATTGGGGGAATTGGATTTAAAACAGCAGATAAGATCGCTGCGAGTTTGGGCATCACCAAAGAATCCACTACTCGAATTGATTCTGGTGTTGAATATGTTCTTTTAGAGCTTGCAGGTGAAGGGCACACTTGCTTCCCTCTTGACATTTTCATCAAAGAAGCAGAAACAATTTTAGAAATCCCCTCCTCTCACATAGAAAATCGCATTACAACTTTGATCCAAGAAAAACACATTATCAAAGAAAGAGAAAAAATTTGGGCTCAATTTTTTTATTATGCCGAAGAAAACATTGCCAAAGAAATTAGACGTCTTTTAAAAGGAGCTTCTCCTTTAAGACAAATAGATACAGATAAAGCTCTTGCTTGGGTTCAAGAAAAAATGCACATTACTTTGGCCAAAGAACAGGCTGAAGCAATAGTGGAAGGTGTAAAGCAAAAAATAATGATTATTACGGGGGGGCCAGGAACCGGAAAAAGCACAATTACAAAAGCCATCCTACGCATTTCAGAAAAGTTAACTTCTAAAATCCTTTTAGCTGCTCCAACAGGAAGAGCCGCTAAAAGAATGAGCGAAATCACCTATAAAAAAGCATTTACGATCCACTGCCTTTTAGAAACAGACTTTTTAACAGGAGCGTTTAAAAAAAATAAAGAAAATCCTCTAGCCGCCGATTTACTTATTGTAGATGAAGCAAGCATGATAGACACTAGGTTGATGAATAGCCTTCTTAAAGCAGTGCCAGATCATTGTAGAGTTATCCTAATTGGAGATGTAGACCAGCTCCCTAGCGTTGGAGCAGGCAATGTTTTAAAAGATTTAATCGACTCAGAAAGAGTTCCTGTTTTTAAGCTAAAAAAAATATTTCGGCAGGCAGCACATTCTCGCATTATTACTAATGCCCACAAAGTAAATCAAGGGTACTTCCCTGACGTCACACCTATGCCAGGAAGTGACTTTTTATTTTTACCGAAAGAGCTTCCTGAAGAAATTTTAGAAGAAATTCTTCATCAAGTTAAGTCTTATCCAAGAAAAGAAAAAGTCCAGGTTCTTTCTCCTATGAAAAAGGGACTTATTGGGACAGAAAATTTAAATATAATTTTGCAAAAAGAGCTAAATCCTAGTAACCAACCTCTTACAAGAATGGGAAGATCTTTTCATTTACACGATAAGGTCATGCAAATTAAAAATAACTACCAAAAAGAAGTATTTAATGGAGATATTGGATTTATTACAGCCATTGACCTTGAAGAACAACAACTTGAAGTTACCTTTGATAATAACCCTGTCATTTATGAATTCAGCGAACTAGATGAACTTGTTTTAGCTTACGCAGTTTCTATCCATAAATATCAAGGAAGCGAATGCGACTGCATTATACTTCCTGTACATATATCTCATTTCATGTTACTAAACAGAAATCTTCTTTATACCGGCATTACTCGAGGCAAAAGGAAAGTGATCCTTATAGGAACCCAAAAAGCTGTAGCGATTGCTGTAAAAAAAGCAGAAGCGCAAGGAAGATACACAGGACTTAAAGAAAAACTACATTCCCTTATTTAAGGAAATTTATGGCTAAAATACTTGTTGCTGGAGCTTCCGGATTTATAGGAAAAAGACTAACCGCTAAGCTCTTAGATTTAGGGCACGAAGTTTATGCTCTATCTAGAATTAGAGGCGTTCCTTTTGGACAGATAAAACATCCTAAATTGCATGTAATTTGGGGCGATCTTAAAGAAGGCAAAAATGTAGATCCCTTCCCTAAAGACATTGAAGTCGGGTACTATCTAGTTCATTCCATGGCAGAAGACGTTCAGGATCTTGTTAAAACAGAAGCCTCTACCGCTGAAAATTTCGTTCATGCAATAAACAACACAAGCTGTAAGCAAATCATTTATCTAGGCGGAATCCTTGAAGATCGAACCGATTTATCTTTACATCTAGCCTCTCGCCAAAATGTGGAAACCGTATTAAAAAAAGCAGTAGCCAGTGTCACAGTGCTAAGAGCCAGTGTGATCATCGGAGCTGGAAGTGCTTCTTTTGAAATCATCAGAGACTTATCTGAAAAACTACCTATTATGATCGCACCTAAATGGGTGAAAAGCCTTTGCCAGCCGATATCTATTATAGATGTTTTACACTACTTAAGTGCCTCTATTTTAAAAGAAGAGATGTACGGAAAAACATTCGACATTGGAGGCCCTGAGGTACTTAGCTTTAAAGAAGTTCTTTTGCATTATGCTAAGTTTAGAAAATTAAAAAGGTGGATCTTCGATGTGCCTTTCCTTACGCCAAAATTATCTAGCTACTGGCTCGTACTCGTATCTTCGGTTCGTTTTTCTCTTTGCTATTATTTAGTCGAAAGCATGAAATACAATAGTATCTGTTTAAACGATTCGATTAAAAAAATACTCCCCCACGAATGTATTACATTTGAAGAGTCTTTAAGTAGAGCTTTTTTAAAAATTTCTCAAAACGAAGTTGCTTCTACTTGGATGGATGCTTGGCAAATTGACACAAGCAATCCAGATATCAGAAACTTTATCCAAGTGCCTGTGGAAGGATGCTTAAAAGATATTAAGCATATTCCCCTAGGTCTTCCCAAAGAAGAAGTCATCTCGAGAATCTGGAGTATAGGGGGAGAAAATGGATGGCATGGACTCAATTTGGCGTGGAAAATTAGAGGCTTACTAGACAAATTTGTAGGTGGAGCGGGGCTTAATCGTGGTAGACGCCATCCTACAGAAATAGAAGTTGGTGATTCTATTGACTTTTGGCGAGTTGTTAAAGCTGATAAAGAAGCAGGTCATCTAATATTATACGCTGAAATGAAGTTACCTGGTGAAGCTTGGTTAGAATTTAAAATCGAAAAAAACACTCTCCACCAAACAGCTACGTTTCGTCCCAAAGGAATCTTAGGTAGACTTTATTGGTACTTCATGCTCCCTTTTCACGTTCTAATCTTCCATAAAATGGCTAAAAGCCTGGCCCAAAAACTAAAATGGTAAATTCTGCATAAATTAATCGTGGCCAACGTAAATAGAAAAAAAATGTGACAAAAAAACACATTTTGAGTAATTACGAAGATAAAAGCTCCAAACAGGCCAAACATGGATTCCAAAAAAAATATAAAAACCAGTTATGATTTAGAAGACGTTGACCAGTTTAGTCAGACGCAAGTTGGCATAGCAACGCTGGAACGTTATACAGGAAGTAAAGCTACTGATTTCCAGCCGTACATTTTACTTACAAATTTCCATCAGTATATAACGGATTTTGCTACAAAATTTAAAGAACCGATCTATCAAGGTTCGGCCATGTCTGTTTGCCACTGCGCTAAAAAAGGAATAAGCATCATCAATTATCATTTAGGCTCACCCATGGCTGCTTTAATGGTTGATATGCTTTCTTTTATTAAACCAAAAGCAACACTTATGTTAGGTCTATGCGGAGGGCTAAGACCAGAACACACCGTAGGCTCTTATTTTCTTCCAGTTGCCGCAATTAGAGAAGAAGGAACCTCTGATGCCTACATGCCACCTAGATGCCCTTCCCTGGCTTCTTTTTTAATCCAACGATACGCTTCAGAAGCTCTTGAGACGAAAAAAATAGAGTATTTCCGCGGTGTAATCCATACAACAAACGTGCGCTTTTGGGAATTCAATGAAGAATTCAAAAAAAAGCTTCAAGAAGAACGAGCTCAAACAATAGACATGGAGTGTGCAACGTTATTTACTGTAGGTTTTGCTCGTTACGTTCCGATAGGAGCATTAATGCTTATTTCAGATCTTCCTCTTAAATCAAAAGGAATTAAAATAGCTAGTTTCAACAAAACAATTACAGGACATGCAAAAACGCATCTAACTCTAGGGATCTCTATTTTGCAAAAAATGCAAAAAGAGGAAAAGAAAAAAGGACTGACATATCTTTTTTAATTTTTTAAGAAATAAGTTTTTTTGAGTTTGTAGCTCTAGAATTTAAAGCCGGATTTATATTTAGAGCGTGACCTGCTTTTTTTCCAAGCTCAGAAGATTCAGGACAATACCCTCCAGAAGTTCTTGCAGAAGTCAACCTTCTATAAGCCATATTCTTAGCTTCTGTTAATTTTTTCTCAATAATAACAAGAGCTTGGCTTTGCGCATTTTGCGCTACTTTTTGGCTTAGGCGTATTTTATCAAAATAGCCCTTAGCAATACCTAGAAAAAAAGAATTCTTCGCAATAGCCCCTTTTAACCCATGTTCTTTTTTTGCTGCATCCCATAAAACATCAAGCTGAATAAGAAGAACATTCGCTACATATTCAGCGATCTGGACATTCACAGCACTTCCTAAGATTTCTAAATACGTATATTCTTCGACTCGATGAAAAACACAAGAAACAAAAAACGTATTTAAAATGGTAGCTATAGCTCTCATTTTTGCATCACGTTTTTTTTGCTTTAAAATACGCTTAAGAACAAACCGCTCCTCTATATCTAGCCCTACACAAGATTCTTCTAAATTGTATTTAAGTAAAAGCTGCTGAGATTTAATCATAGCCACTTCTGCTTCGTGTTTGTTATTGCTTGCTGAAAGAGCCATAAGCTTTTGTATTTTCCTAAACACATCGATCTCTTCAGAAGCAATAGATTCCTCATTAGTTTCTAAGCAAATAGAAGCTTTAGAAACCTCTTCATCCCAAGAAAACTCTTCACAGAATCGTTTAAATTCAAGACCATGCGGCTGTGAGATGTTCCCGCAACGAATAAATGTCATATAATGTGCTAATTCATGCCTAATTATGTTATGAAGTTGTGTTTTACTTACGTGCATGAGTTTTTCATGAAATCCGATTTCTCGAAAATGTGAATCAAAATACCCTAAAATACTACGATCATTATATACGACAATCGAAATAGGATAGCTCGCAGAAGTTTTTTTAGAATAAAAATACCCATTGCCTACGAGCATTCCAAGTTCTTCAGACAAAATATCTCGAACTACACGTTTAATGTGTTCAATAAACTGAACAATCCTTTTAGAATACACATACATAAAACTGAATTCACATAACTATATTTCAATAAAAGGATCTTCTAACACCTGAATTAAATAGTCCCTTTCTTCGCAAGGGAGAATAGAACAAAGATGCGTTTTTGTCAGTCTGTTTTTTTCAGGGACGTTACCTGCCAACCCTTGGATTCGTTCTTTTAAAGTGATCAACTTTTCTTTACCTGGAAATGCACGGCAGCTTTCTAAAGTCAGCACATATTGTTCGTACAATATTTCATTTAGAATAATCCTGAGCTCTTTGACTAAAATAAAATCGTATATATGTCCAATCCCTTGCTTAAAAGCGACCAAATCCATCCGGTTAATTTTATTTTTAGCTTGCAAACAAAGGCAATGAAATTGCCTTTTAAATGAACAATATTTTTGATATGTGTTAGATTCTTCAAAGGCCTCGATAAAAATAAATCCTTCCAATTCATCTATATAATTTTGAAGGTTTTTTTGAATTTCATCTTCTCTAAGATCAACCATTGGATATACTTTATTTGAAGGATTCAAAAAACAGTCTAATAGTTTTTTAGATCCTGCATGTAGATTGATATCTTTATTAGATAAAAGGTAATAGCTATGCATAGAAAAAATATTTTCTAAAACGGAATCTTCCTCTTCATACACAAATTTTATAGATGCTTTTTGAGAAGAATCTACTACAACTAAATTCTGAACTGCGGAAATTAATATGCCTGCCACGCCATTTACAAAGGTTCTAGGCAGATCTTCAGGAACCTGATTGCAAGCATCTTGCAAATCTTTCGACCAATTTTTAAATTTCTCTCCTTCTGCGGTCGGGGCTAGCTCTAAATTGAAATCAAATAAAAACCTCACAAAAGTCTTTACTTCGTCTACGAATTGTAAAGGATTCTCATCTTTTAAAAGTGCTTCCAGTTTAAAAAAAGAAACTGGTTTTTTTAATGAAATTTTTCTTTCTTTTTCTAAAAAAGCAAGAATGATCGTTTTAGCTAAATATATTTTTCTTTTATAGGTCGATATAGAAACATTTAATTCAGCCGCTTCCAAAGACGCCCCAATACCTTGAATTATTTTTGAAAGGCTAGAATCACTTGATTTTTGTGTAAGCCAATTTATAAATTCTTGTGTCTCAATGAGGTCAAAAGAAGCAAGGTCTCTTGGACCATCTTTATCTAACCTGAAAGCGATCTCTTTTTTAGTTTTCGTAAAAAACAAAGAGCTCCACTCTAGATTGAGACTCGTTTTAATACTTTCTATATCCTTAAAAGATTTACCCTCAAAATACTCTCGTAGAAATGTCCATCCAGATAGAGAAAGCTCTATATATTCATTTATATTTTCTTCTGTCATAGGATTTTGTAAGATACTAGAAAAAGAGTCTTCAAATAAGATTAGAAAATTTTTAAAGACAAGACAAAGATTTTCTGGCTTAAGATATGAAAAAACACTAATCACCCGCTCTTTTAATCCAAACTGCCAGGCTCTAAATAAAGCTTTTTCTAAGTTTGCATACGTTGGGAAGTGCTCTCTTTGCCAATTTAAAATATTATTAAAATTTTCAACAAAACTTAAGTCAATAGTTTCTTCATGAGAAAATAACTCTTTAAAGTTTCTACTTGGATTGGATTCTTTCATTTCTTCTAAAATAAATGCGCTAACCTTGTGCAAAAGAACGCTATTTTTAGATGCAATTACCCACTTCAAAAAATCTTCACGCAACAAATCATCTAAACTTAACATCCCAATTCTATACTCTGCATATTCTTCCTCATCAAAAAGACTTGCTAACAGCTCATAAGTCCTGGTCTTATTAGGGAGTAGCGGAGCGAGGATGTACAAATCCAAACTGGTTAACCCCATAAACTCTCTTAAAGGAGGATGCACCGGATTAGATAAAAGAAATAAAAGCTCTCGAACAATTACCTTAGAAAACAACGGAAAGTCTTTTTCCAATTTCAACTCTACTCCAAATAAAAACATTTCAGGAAAGTTTTTAGATTCACTGCTACTTAAATACATCAAATATCTTTGATTCCCTGGCACTTTCAATAAGGAACTGAGAAACTCTTTTTGCTCTTTGGGCTTTAAAAAATAACAAAACTGATAAAATGCCATCGAAGCATCTTCCTCATTTTTTAGAAGCCAAAAGAGTTGGAGTATCTGTCTTTTCAATTCAAATTTATTTCCTAAACGCAAAAATTCACGCAAATGCGTATTCCCTTCCAAAGAAAGATCTCCTCGACAAACTCTAAATAATGCATCTACAACCTCTATCTCTGAAAACGTTTCTATTTTTGCAAAAACGGAGAGCCACTCCGACTCTAAAATTTCTGGAAATTTGGTTTTCATTGAAAAATAGATTTTTTCTTTAACTAAAGGCATTTCAGTTAAATAGCATTTTTCTTTTAAAGACGATTGTAAAAATAGCTCTAAGTAATTCTCTGAAAAAACATCTAATAACTCTGAAAATCCGTCTTCCTTAAATAAGACCTCTAACACAAAAAACAATTCAGATTTAAAGCCTTCTAGATAAAGCTTTTTCACTACCTTAGCAAAAGCTTTTCTATCTGCGAAGGAATCTAAAATACCCTTCTGGTTTTTTTTCAAAACATTTTCTATTATGTGTAAATCGTTATAGTCTTCTATTTTTTCAAAACAAGAACTTAAAGATGTAGCTCGAAAACTTTTTCTTAGATCTGCTAAAAGTAACTCTTTTATTAAAATGAAATTTTTTACGCTGCCAATTTCCTTAAGATAATCCAAGTACTTTTTAAATTCCTTTGTAAAAAGTCGTTTTTGGAGTTCTTCTATTTTAGGTAAAAAAACTTCAAAAATAGGAAAGTACTCCTCTTTTGCGCTAGCGCCTAAAAACACATTTACGACAAGACTTGGATTAGTTGGATAAATCAAATTTAAGGCTATCTCTAAGTCTTGATTGGAAGGAGGCAAATACTGAGCCGGCTCTAAGATATAGAACATCGCACTGAGCTGAGGCAAAGAAGTTACTTGTTTAAAATTGAAGCTTCTATACTTGCTCTGCATTCTTTCCACTAGAAATCCAAGACAGTCTATAGAAAGCAAGTTTCCGTAACGTAAAACAGTAGGAATATAAGAAGAAAGCACTTTAGAAGATAAAAACTCTTTCTGCTCTTCTAAAGGAAGATTCTCTAAAAAACGAATACATAAAAAAGATCTATTACCCCATTTGTTTGCCTGAAAAAATGTCCTAACTTTTTCTTTGCCACCTTCTACTTCCCAAACCTTTTGTAACGCTTCTGTAAACTCTCCTGTGGACTCTTCATTCACATCTTCTGGTTTCAAAATAGGATGATCTAAGAAATGAAGTAAAGATTTTATAACAAAAAAGCTAGAAGCTGTTTGAAAAACAGGAGAAGTTTCACGTGTGAAAAAGGCTCTCAAAGAAATAAACAAAGAAAAGTACTCTATACGAACCAACTCTTTAGCGTATCCGCAAAACTCTTTCCTTAAGAATTCACCTATTTCAGCCTCAGAAAATCTTTCCAGATAACGAGCAAACAAAACTGCATCTCTTGATGGATTACAAGCCTGCTTAAAAAAATCAAAAACATCCGTTGGTGAAAATCGAACTAAAGCGCCAAGAAGAGGCTCTTGATTTGTAAAATTTAATAAGCGATGTTTTTTTTCTTTAATACAAACAAAACAACGTAGCTCTGCAGAACTCATATCTATGAGCAGGTCTTCTGAAAGTCCAAACTGAGACGCAAAAAAAACAGCTAAAGCATGCTTTAGACAATTTCGTTCTTCAGATAACACCTTGTAAACACCCTGTAGTAGCTCACCTTCTTTACAAAATGATAGAAGAGAGTTTTGCTCCTGAAGAGCAAGCCCCTCCAAGACTTCTCTCAAAAGAGTTATAAACAAGGCATTTTTATAAATGCTATCTTGAGAAAGAGCTTCAAAAAAACCAACAACTAAAACGTGATTAGAAAAAAAAAGAGAATTTGCGTCCGCATTAATACAAAGACAGATAGCTTTTAATAATGCGCGTCTTTCTTCTTCGCTTTTTGGAGAAAAAACTTGTAAAGGAAGTGAATGGTTTTTTACAGCAATATATACAAGAGCTCTTAAAGTGGGTAGATCGTCTATTTCATCTATCATGTAGGAAACAGAACTGTGTTGAGAAAAAAAAAGTTTAAATGCTTGAAAACAGTCACTATCGACTAAAAAAAGGCTTCGATAAATATAAGAACTTAACCCATTTTTTGAAAATTTTTCAAGTAAAGCAACCTGTTTTTCTGGAGACTGCTTTGACAAAAAGCGCGCAAACAAAGAAGGGCTCGCCTCTACTTTCTCAAGGATTTTAAAAATTTCCACTACAATCTCTAAAGCCATCAAATCAGAAGCTTTTTGTAAAAACGCATTCAATCTGATAAAAGAAGGAAGATCTTCTATTTGAAAAGAGTCTCTAGAAAACATTTTAGAAACGATCTCTACATCTTCAAAGCTACCTAAAGACCAAAAAAACTCCTCTAAAAGAATCTTTAAGCTAGGGTTTTCAATAAATCTTCCCTTAAAATTTTCATAAATCCTATATAAAAAAAAGAATAGCTTCTTGTGATTTTGCAATCTGAGATCTGCGCTTTGCACTAACGGACTGTCTAATGGTTTATGAATGTTCCACACTTTCGAATAAAGTAATCTCATTTCTTCAGAAATTTCTAAAGGTTGATATTGCCTTACTCTTTGGAAAGAAAAACTCAACGAGCTGTTTTCTCTAAATTTAGCCCATATAGCACTCAAAACAAGGAATCTTTCTTCCCCAGCCTTTAAAGTTGCAGCTTCTTTTAAAAGCTCATTTAAATTTTTATCTCTATAATCCGTTGTAGATATCATTTACATTCCATATTTACTTATTAAATATCAATACACCTTACAGGAAAATAGAATAAAATAGAATAAAATAAAGCACATAGAAAACAGAGAAATACTAAATTAAACATAAAGAAAAAAAATTTATTACAACCAAAAGAAAATAAAAGACAAGCGATATGGAAAAGAGCTGATTTAATGTAAGAATTAGAAAAAATGCACTAATTAAGTGATTTGAAAGAAATCAAAAAGCTGTGTTTCTTTGGAAATTTTCTTAAACTTCCTTTGCGCACGCATTCTGTCTTTACCTTTACGTCATAGACGTGGCCTTCTTCTTGATTTCAAAATAATCGAGCTCTAAAGGTAGGTTATTTTGCTTCCAGTCTGGATATACTTTTTGCCATTTCCTGCTTTAGCCTGTTTTAAATTAGTCTCTAATGGCCCTGTCTTTATACTGACACCTATTTTATCAAATAATTCCTTCTTCCCTTTATATGTTCTTTCTAAAGAAAGTGTAGATAATTCAACTAAAGTATCTTTTACGCAAACTTTGATTTTTGCTGCCGTTGACTCAAGAAAATGCTCCTCAGCTACTTTTCCTGCTATTTGCTCATCAACTAAACTAGGCTTACATGAAGTATCTAAGACTTTCTTTTCATAGATATGACATGAAGTCCTTTAGTTGCGCTCGGAGCTAGCGTCATACATGCGAGATCTAAAGTGCTATCAGGTTTTAAAATACGAAAGATCGAGGAAGCAACATCAGTGGTTGTTTTAGCAAAATCCGATGGCTTTAGCTCTAAAGCAGTAGCTGCTACCCCAGGATCAGTATTTAACTGATAAGTTATTGAAGTAAAAAACACATATTCAAATAAAATATCAAACAAACTCAATTTAAATGAATCATCCTAAAGAATTGCTTATTTCAACTAAAGAAATTCCATTTGGATAAAAATGAAAAACCTCAATAATTTGACTTAAAGACTCTGACTCCCAAGCATTTTCCAATAAATCCACTGATCTAAGGGCGTTTTCTATGCCCTCTTTTGTCGAGACACCGCCAATAAACGATTCTACCTCGTGCACATATTCGAAAAAGCTACAGACATCTGTAGGCCAATCATTTATAGCCGCAAGAAACAGTTCAACAACAGGAATAATTTCTTGAGGAATCTTCTTACCAAGGATCATTTCTTCAATCTCTTCGATCTGTAACTTTTGCATATTACCTCGTTTGCTAATTAAGAAATAAAATAGCACATAAATCACTTATAATAAATAGATTCTATGCACCAAAAAAAGCAACATAAAAAAATTTCAAAAAAACAAGAGAAACAAACACAACATCTTAATAATAAAAAAAATAGGCAAATAACATTACAAATAAAAATGACAAACAAATTAATTAATATGTAACATTAATTTTAAAACAACAAATTGACAAGAGGTGTTTATGTCTGGAATTGGAGAAAAACCCGTAAGTGGTGGTAGTGGTGGCACTAATGAAGCGATACAAGCTACTGCGGGAGCTGAGAGCGCTCGTATAGAAAACGATAAACAAGACTCTACGCCAAGTAGTGCAGCTGTTCTTGCTTCTATTATGACAGGGACATCCGCCTCAACGGAGCCTTTTTTACCAGCTTCAAACAGTCCGGCCAACGCAGAAATAGAGGCTCAGTCGCCCCTTCCTCTTTCAGACCCATTATTAGAAGGTAACATAGCACAGTCGAATCAAATTTACTCAGAAACCAAATCAACTAAAGAATCAGTATCTGAAGAAAAAAACCGCATGGAAAACGTGGGGTTTTCTCAAGATCTTACAGTTAGTGAAGATAGAGAAGGAGGAGGCTCTCAAGGAGGCAGATCTCAGGCGCAAACAAGCTCCTCTAGCGCCCAGGTAGAAAGTGAGGTAGAGTCAGTTGGCGTTAATACAGTTCCAGATTCAGCAGGAGGGCTAAAAACGACAGTAAGTTCGCAGCCGACTGCCGGCGGTTATTCTGGGGGAGAAGAAAGCAGCGAAGATACTTCACAAGAAGGGGTTATTCCAGGAATTAACCAAATAGGAATGAGTCCTGCCGCTGAGAGCTATGAAGCGTATGTAAAGTCTATCGAAGCCTATACAAAAGCAAAAATCAGTTTAATCAATACAACTTCTGACAGCTCTGAAATGGCAGCCCTTGCAAACCAAGTTGCAGCAGATCAGCAAATTAGCGCAGCGGAGCTAAGCGCTGACCAAAAACGCCTAGAAGCTCAAGGGATGCTTGTTAGTTCAGCGACATCGTTAGCAGGTGCTGGAGTTTCGTTTGGTGCAGCTTTGATGTCCTCTCCAAGTCCAGATAAGACATCTATCCAAAACATAAAATCCGCACAAACAGATTTAAGTGCTCCCCCAGCACAAAGTGCAGCTATGCGTAATGGCAATGCAACTGTCCGTGATCAAATGCAACCTCAAGCGACTCTTCAAAAAAACGTAAAAGCTCTAGAAAGCGACCAAGAGATTCCAAACGACAAGATGGGTATTGAATCTGGTAAAGCAAGAGTAGAACAAGAAATACGCGCCGACGTAAGAGCCGTAGAGTCCAAGGTTCAACTGGATACCGCAAAAGAAAAATCTAGCGCAGCACAAGCATTCATAGAAAATCCCGAAAGACAGGATGTCCCTACAGATCCAGATGTTAGGGCTTCAGCAACTAAAAAGCTCGTTGACGACATAAACGTGAGCGCGTCTATGGGGAATCCCCCAACACAACCACAAAGAGATGCAGCGGCCAAACTTGGGATTGATTTAGATAATCCAGACCAACCAAATTACATAAGTAAAATAACAGATCCCAATAATACAACGCAGGCTGGTAAAAACTACACAAAAGGCTCCGAAATAGAAAACGACGCAAGAAGAGCAACCCTTAGAGATGCTTCTGATGCAGAGTTAGAAGATTTAAATCCAACAGTTCAAGAACGAACGACTAGAGAAACAGATCTAACCAATAAAGCAACAGTAGAAAATCTTGTTCAGGATGTTGACGCAGGTGATCGACAAGCTATTGAGGTTAAGGACAGATTTCGCGCCAGAAAAGATGCCGAAATCCTCTTTAAAGAAAATGAAATCCTTGCAAAACCAGACTCTAACACACCCTACACAGGAGAAGAAGCAGGTATTATTGAAGAGGCTAGGGCTATTCGCCAGGATCCAGAAAGATCACAAAATGCTAAGAAAGCACAAACTCAGCAGCTACTTGATGATATGGATACGATAAAAGCTAAAGGGGAAATAAAAGGACCCGACGCAAAAACAAGAGAAAGTAGGGCTAAGTTAGAAAATGATATTATTGAACTAAAAGAAAATGGATATCTTAAACCACAAGAGCCCCCTGCTTCTTTTTCCGAAGATCAGCAAAAAAGTTTTATCCAAAGCCAAAAAGCTGATATTTCGAAAAGAACACAAAATGCTAGAGATAATATGGGTGATGAGGAAATCAATCTAGTTATTAATAAAGGCACTGAAAATAAAGTCAAGTTACAAGAGCGGGTTGATCAAGCGGCTCCTTCCGAGCTAAGCATGCGACTGCAGCAAAGTACAGCGATTAATGCATCTTTCCAAGCAGTTGGAGGCCTTATCAAATCAACCTACGACTTTGCTGCGGCGAAAAAACAGCTTGAAGCAGGAACAGCGAGCGCTAATGCCGAATTAATGAAATCTTCGGCTCAAATGCTTACCGGTGTTTACCAAGGAAACAGAGACCAATCTTCTGGTCTATCTCAAAGTATTGCACAGGCACAAAGAACGCAGCAGGAGATATCTTCGAGCCAAAGAGTCTAAAGTGGATAGCTACTACTTTTCATGCGAAAGGTAGTAGTTTTCTATTTCTGTTAGCGTGGGAGAAATGGTTTTTTGCCCCTCATCATCCCCTTTTTCTAACTGAAATACCTTATCCTCTAAGGTCTCTTGATTCTGTATTTTAATTACGTAAGAATCTTGATAGTCTTCAATCTTCACAAAAAAAAGACGATTAACTACTGAATAAGGTGGGATGATTTCTTCTTTGACTATTTTAGAAGCTAAGCTTTTTTTAAGAGCGTTGTAACTTTTTAAAGTCATTAAACTATCTATAGTACTAGGAATCATAAAAGGCCAAAATAAAAAACTGGCTATCTTAAATCCAATCGCCCTAGGAATAGAGTTTTTTACAACATGATTTGCTACTTTTTTGGAATGGATAAGTGGTAGTTCGATAGATTCAGGGCTTAAAAAATAGGGATCTGGTGAGTTATTTTCAATCGTCACCTGAACAGGCTGATACCCCCAATGAACGATGTCGCCTTGTAAATGTTCCTTACTTTCTTCCGCATTTAACGCTCTTACAGAAAGAACAACCTGCTCTTGCTGCAGGAATCCACCTTTTAAAGCTAAAAGAGTAGAAAGAGGGCTTGTCTGAAGATTCCCCTGGTTCATCGCTAAAAACAAGGCTAAACATCCTAAAACCCCTAAAATAAACTTCTTCATCGAACTCTCCGAGTTAATTTATTTATGCAATGATTTTACAATTAAAAATAAATAAATTCAATTATTTTATACCGTTGTTAAATAATAAAATATTTGTTATGTTGATTTTAACAGCAAGGAGAACGAAATGAGCGAACTTAATATAAATTCCAATACCTCACAGGAGCAAACATCCTCGATTTCAAGCACTGAAGCAACAGGACAACAAGAAAAAACAAATAGTGCGGCAGATACAGTTACCCTATCTGCTATTATTCTTGAAACAGCAGACACAGCAGAAACAATCACTAGCACAGAATCAGAGGTAGAATCAGAATCAACAACCTCAAGTCAAGAAACCCAATCCACCACCGCAGATGCAACAGTCAACGAAGATGGTAGTAGCGGCTCTGGGGGCTCTTCGGATGGAGGAACTGATGACGGATCTTCCTCAGATCCCCAAACAGAAGGCTCTTACGGAGCCGCTGTAAATCCTTTGAAAAAAGAAGATGATGATGACGAAGATATTATATCTAGTAATCTACAAACCATTTATCAGCAGTCAAAAACAAATCAAGCAATGTCAGAAGCTGCCCTTCAGGAAGCAACTTCTTTGGATAATCTAATAAAAACCTCTCCTTCAAGCCCTTCCGACTCTAACAGCCTAGGTATAGGACCCAACGCAACTTTCCTTACGTCCTATCATTTCAGTCAGGCTTCCAAATCGTTAGAAGAAATGCAAACTGGGACAAAAACAGCTTCTGTCTCCGCTCAGGAAATAGAAATAGAAGTCTCACAAGCCTACACAGCTATTTTTGCTGATCTCCTTGAAAATCCCTCAAGCATGCAAGCTTTATTAGAACAATCTGTCGATCGAGCTAGTGCCGGAATTGCAGTAGACACATTGAATAAAATTTTAACAGGAGAAGTGAGTCTACCTAATGCAGAAGGTAGCGATACCATACAAGAAGACGATACCCCGACTTCTATGGAATTAGCTTATATTTTAGGAGCTTTTGCTGGAGCTTCATCGGATGCTCAAGTAACTGCATCAGAATACTCCGAAGTTGCTAGTGATATTGCAGCAAAAACAGCAGATGCTAGTGTAATTGCGGCAAATGCGGCCTTAGATGATGCGATAGAAGAGCAAGAGAAAATGGATAAGATGTCCAAAAAACAAAAATTTTGGGGCGATGTTATTAAGTGGACAACGGTCGCCGTTATGAGCGTTGCTGTAGTTGCATTAATAGCTACAGCGCCGGCAACAGGTGGAGCTAGCTTAATCGCTGCAGGAATGCTGGCTACTTCCGTGGTTCAGATGGCTCAAGGTGGAAATTCAAATATCATTATGGATAAACTTGTCGAAGGACTTCAAAAAGCTGGTCTCTCAAAACAAGACGCTCAAATCGTTGCTATTGTTGGTGTGACAGCGATCATGGCTGTTTCAGCAGGCGGCGGCATAGGTCTTTTGGGCGGAGGTGGGACTGCAGTAGGTCTTGCTACAGTCGGTGGAGCTCTTTCAGGTGCTCAAATGGCAGGAAGTATCAGTATGGGCGCTTCAAAGATAGGAAGAAGCCTTGGAATGAGTAAACAAGAAACAATGATCCTAGACGCAAGCTTAAACGTTGCTGTGGGACTAGCTTCTGCTGGCTTTGGAATGGGAGCCTCTTCCTCTATGGCTAAAACGTCTAAAGCAGCTGCAGAAGCCTCTGCCACAGCGGCTGATGATGCTGCAAGAGCTACAGCAACAGTTGAAACAGTCCAAGAAGCTTCGGATGAGTCTGCATCAACATTAGCTAAAACTGAAACGTTAGCCAATACCAGCAAGCAAAATGTTGATGACGCGGGATTAGCTGCACAAAACTCTTCAGATGAACTTGCTGCAGCTCAAAAGAACGTAGAAGATATGCAAGTAGAAGTTTCTAACTTAGAGAGGCTGGTTGAAGCGAATGAACTCACAAAAAATGCAGCAGACGAGAACTTAAAAGCTCTCCAACAAGCCCTAGAAGCTAATCCTACTGATGAAGGCCTCCAAGCAGCAGTACAAAATGCAGAAAAAGAGCTAGATGATGCCTCCCAGCTACTGGATCAAACTAAAGCATCACTCACTGAAGCACAAGGAGCACTTGACGACCTAAAGCAAGTAGAGCAGCTCAAAGTCATCGCAAACAACGTGAAACAAGCAGACCTCATCGAAGCTAATATAACAAATAATGCTAGACAAGTAGAACTAGCAAAAGCACAAACAGACAATGCTGCTAAACAAGCTGAGCTAGCAAAAGCAACATCAGATAAAGTAAAGGCTAATGAGATTCTAGCTGCTGCTGAAAAAGTCAGCCAAAACAGTGCAAAATTTAAAAATCCCCTAAATCAGACAGCAACAGAAGTCATAAGACACTCAACAGAAATTGTAAATATCGCAGGAGAGGGCGTCAAATTCTATAGCGGACTCCAAATGTATCAAATTCAAATGGCTTTAGCTGAATCCATAGAAAACTTGGCAGAAACAAACGTAGTTATGAGTATGCTACAAGGAATTGCTAAATCCCAGACTGATATCGCATCCCAAGTATCAAAAGATTATGGGGACACTATTTCTACCTTATCAAGTTCTTGGTCTGCCTCAATGAGATCGCAAGCGAAGGGATGGGAAGCCCTTGCTGAAGGACTGGCTAAGTAAAAAAGCTTGATTTATCTAAAGGATTCGCTTAAACTGCGAGGGTTATTTGTAAAACGAAGAGGAAAAAATGTCGGGTCCAAAAAAATCTCAAGTGCCTTGGGTAGTGTTTATAGCAATTATTTTAGCTTTTTTTGTAGGAGATTTAGCTGGAACAAAGTCTAATATTTTAGGCGTAACCTTTTATTCCCTGTTTGACTTTTTCGGCACCTTATTTATAAGGTCACTCACTATGGTGGTCGTACCTCTTGTAGCCTCTTCAATTATCACAGGGGTGGCTAAAATAGGAAACGAAGAATCGTTTCAAAGAATTGGATTGAAAATTTTTGGATTTTATGTCTGCACAACGCTGGCTGCTGTTTTAATCGGTCTTTTTTTTGTGAACGCATTCCACCCAGGTGTTTCTGAGGCTTTACGAGAATCGATTCAAACGTCTCCAGAATCTCTAGCCGAAATCCAAAAACACGTCGCAGCACAAGAAACTGGCGGATTCAGCCGTTTGTTTTTAAGTATTGTTCCTTCTAATATTTTCGGAGCCTTCGCCCAAGGAGAAATGCTGGCTGTGATCTTCTTTAGCCTTCTTTTTGGATATAGCTTATCTAAAATGCAAAGCGAAGCTGCTACAGTTATGAAAAACTTTTTTCAAGCTCTGTTTCAAGGTATGATTTCTATCACAAGACTTATTATGAAATGCCTTCCTTTTGGAGTATTTTGCCTTGTTGCGAAAGTAGCTGCTACAACAGGATTTCAATCACTGTCTTCTTTAGCTCTTTTTTTCTTTACTGTCATTGGTGGACTTCTTACTTTTAGCCTTGTCGTCCTTCCCCTCTTTTTAAAGTTTGTTGGAAGAGTGAGCCCTATAGCGACACTAAAAGCCTTAGGACCTGCTCTTATTACAGCATTTTCTACAAGTTCTTCAGCGGCAACGCTACCTGTAACCATGGATTGCGTAGAAAAAAAAGCTGGTGTATCGAATCGTATCTGTAGTTTAGTCATTCCTCTTGGAACTTCTTTGAATATGTCTGGATCTGCTCTTTACGAATGCGTTGGAGCTATGTTTATAGCACAGGCTTACGGAATAGAAATGAGCATCCTATCTCAGATCATTGTGGTCTTACTTTCTTTATTAACATCAATGGGTGTTGCTGGTATTCCTTCAGCAAGCCTTGTAGCCTTAATTGTTGTTTTAAAAGCCTGCGGACTTCCTGTTGAAGGGGTTGGACTTTTTCTAGCTGTTGATAGGATTTTAGACATGTGCAGGACAACTGTAAATATTCTAAGCGATAGCTGCTGCGCTATTTTAGTTGCAAAATCTGAAGGAGAAAAAGGGATTTTAACTTCAAAGTAACAACTATTTCCCAGGGGGAAAGATGATGAGAAAAATTTATTTAAGCGCTCTTTTACTACTTAGCACTTCTTCAGCTTTTGCTCTTCTTCCTCCCCTATACGAAAGTATCAAAGAAATACAAACCATCTTAGATAATCCTATTTTTTCTAATTTTGCAGGAGAGCAAATTCTATCAATTACAAAAGAAGAAGGCGGATACAATATCGAAACAACAAACTACTTTTTTTTTGCTGAAATCCAAACTCTTCCTTCAAAAAAAATAGGCCCCCTTGAATTCACAGTAATTATTAAGGAACCTATCCGAAAACAACCTTAAGATTAATTGAAAAATCACTCTGATGGTATCAAAACACAAATTTGAGTTAATTAAAAAATACATTTCAGTTTTTAATTAATTAAAACAGAAAATAAAATGAAAATAAAACCCTCATTCAAAATAGAAACAGAAAAAGCAACAGGAATAATACTCGCCCAAATTTCGACTTATCAACCATCTATTACAATTGCAAACACAGTAAATAGACTTTTAAAGAAAATCAACAAATCGACTTTACCAATAGAAGAATACTCTCTTGCGCAAAAGAATCTTCAAATCCTGAGTGAGGCGTGCATAAACTCTAGCTTAATCCCCTCAGCTAAAGAAATCAACAATGTCTCCGATATCCTCTACTTTCACCACAGCACATTAACCTCAGAAGACTTAGCTCAAGCGGAATCGTTTGTCAAAGAGCACCTAGACAATCTAGAGGCGTGCTGGAATTTTCTAATAGAAAATAGAACATGGCTTCAATCCTTATAAAAAACTCAACCTGAAGAGTTTAAGGCTTTAGCTGACGCTAAAGCACATGCCCTAAGCCAAAACCTTCCCGATTACGACAAAATCAACAAAGAGTACCTTAATAGCCTTCGCGAATTAACAACCAATATTTTATCTAATAGGAAAAGAAAATCTTCTGATTTAAATTTTTAAATTAAGCTTGTCTTATACATCCAAACAGTCTATTTTTTTAGAAAAGGAAATTTCAAATGAAAAACAGCAGCTATCTAAAGGCAATCATTGCTTTTTGCATTTTTGGCTTTATGCCCATTTACTGGTCTTCGCTTTCTCATGTAGATAGTACACTGATCTTATTCCATAGATCCTTCTGGATTGTTTGCTCTCTAACTCCTTATTTAATCTGGAAATCTAAACTTAAAAAAAGCTATTTTGTTAATCTAGGAATCCTTTTGAAAAAAAACTGGAAATATTTGTTACTATCTTCTTTAGCTATCTCTATAAATTGGCTCGGTTATATTTATTCCATCAATCACGGCCATGTAATTGAAGCGGGATTAGCATATTATCTATCACCTCTTTTAACAATTATTTTAAGCTTAGTTTTCTTAAAAGAATCTATGAGCAAGAAACAATGGATCGCGATTGCTTGCATGTTTTTAGCTATCTTTTATCTTTTAGTTGCTAAAGGAATCTTCCCTAAGTTTGCATTTACAATAGGAATCTCTTTTTCTATTTACGGGATTTTAAGTCGACTCCTTCAGTTTCCCATCTTAGAAAGAATGCTTTTAGAGACCTTTTTAATTGCTCTTTTTTTAGGTGTCTTCGTCATAGACCCTTTCTTAATACATAAAGAATTTATGCTGTCTTCACATCTTACGCAAGGGCTTCTTGTCTCTGCAGGTCTAGTGAGTATGGTTCCTATATTTCTTTATATCGCCTGCACTAAACTTTTAAAATTTAGCACCATCGGAATTCTTAGCTTTATATTACCAACACAGATCCTTATCTTAAGCATTTTTTACTTTCAAACGCCTTGGGAAATCGAAAACATTTTATGTATGAGTCTTCTTTGGCCAAGCATAGGACTTTATATTTTCGACCTTTATAAGGAACAAAAAAAAACGATCAAGGTAGAAAACACCTAAAAAAAACAGGGCAAGAAAAAAACAACAAGCTTCACTTCTCAATTAAAGATCCTTACTATACAATGTGATTTTTTCGAAAAGAGAGGTTTTTTATGAATATTTTCTTGTTTGGTTTTAAAAAGTGCGGGAAAACCTATTTTGGATTAAAAGCTGCAGAAAAACTGCACTTAAAGTTTGTGGACTCCGATCTTCTTGTAGAAAAAATCTATACCAATATCTACCACAAAGAACTATCTTATAGAGAAATTGTCAAAAAACATGGGTTTCCTTTTTTTATCGAACTCGAAAAACACGCGATTGCTCTTCTTTTACAGGAAAAAAATTGTATTGTTAGCTTAGGCGGTGGAGTAGTTCTTGACCCTGAAAATGTCGAACGGCTAAAGGAAATAGGACGATTTGTATATATAAAAGCCCCAAAAGATCTTCTTCTTCGCCGTTTTCTATCACAAGAGCCACCTTCTTATGTAGATCCAGTAGACCCTCTGTCTTTTTTTGAAAGTCTTTACAAAGAAAGAGTGCCTCTTTACGAAAAAATCGCAGAAGAAGTCATCGATCTAGAGAAAAATAGTGAAGAAAAATCCTTAGACGAACTAACCCTGCTTATTGAAAAACTACAAGAAAAAGATCTAAATTCATAACGCAAAGTTCGGCATGTCCCAAAAGACATGCCGAAAATCCTTAGATACCTAAACTTTCGATAAAATGGTCCAAGGAAGGATCCCTACCCAAAAACTCTCTGAGCATTTCTTCTGGGTCTTTTGTCCCCCCTCTTCCAATAATACTATCAATATAACGAGAACCCGCTTTAGGATTTAATATACCGTCTTTTTTAATTTGAGTAAAAACATCTAAAGCAAATACCTTCGACCAAAGATAGCCATAATATTTAGAAGCATATCCATCTAAATGCCCAAAAGAAAGAGGAAAAAAGTTTTCTTCTTCTAAAAAATAAGAACCTAAAAAGACCTTCTTTACTTCTTGAGAAAGCTTTATAGGATCCTTCAAAGAACCTTCTTTAAAGCACTCTAAGGAAAACTGCGCTAAAAAACACTGGCGCTGCACCCAAAAACCACTTTCAGCATTTTTTGCCTTTAGCATTTGAGTTATCTGCGCATCTGGAAGAGGCTCACCTGTAATATAATGCGATGTAATCTTTTTTAAAATAGATGGATCCCAAAGCCATTCTTCTAAGAGTTGAGAAGGTAATTCAACAAAATCCGTTTTAACCCTAGCACCACATAAAGTGATCAAATCACTACTACCTAAAATTTCATGAATAGCATGACCAAATTCGTGAAAAAGAGTTCTAGCTTGTTCATGTGTTAATAAAGAAGGTTTTTTGGAAGGTATTGGAAGTGGAAAATTAGTTACAACTAAAGAAAGAGCCGGATATTTTTTCTCACCTTCTTGATAAGGTGGAATAAGCATACACTCACAAGCGTGAGTGTATTTGTTTGCTCTAGGAAACAAGTCTAAAATGACATAGCCTAACAATGCATTAGAATCTTGTTTTGTAATCTCTAACACCTTAAGAGATTGATTCCAAAGAGTCATCTCCGTCGCTTGTATTTTCAACCCAAAAAAAGACCCATACACAAAAGAAAGGCCTTCTAAAACCTTATTTAAAGGAAAATATTCTGCTATTTTTTGCTCATCTAGAAAAAACTGTTCTTTTTTATACTGATTCGCTACAAAAGCAACATCATAGGCTTTTAGTTTGCCATCTTCGGTCAAACTAACACCTTTAGGTAAAGTCTTAATCATAGATTGAAACTCTGCTTCCGCCTTTTTTTTTGCAGCTTTAGATATAGAAGACAAAAACTCCTCTACCTTTTTGACTTTTTTAGCCATTTGTCCTTGTAAATCATAATCTGCAAAAGAAGAAAAGCCCAAGCATTGAGCCAGTTCATCTCTTTTTTCAATTAAAGAAGTAATGACAGCTAGATTTTTTGGATAAGCTCTACTATTAAAGAGCTGAAATAGTTCTTTTCTTGTACTTTCAGTAGAACAATTTCTCATAACAAAAAAGTATGTAGGGTAATCAAGCGTTACTCTACACTTATCATCTAAATCTTTTTCTAAAGAAGCCACAAACTCTTCACTAAGTCCCTCTAGATCCTTAAGAGGAACCCAAAGATCTTTCACGTCGTCTTGAATGTTTTTTTGAAAGGCAAAAGATAAGTCTGTAATAGCATTTTGTAGCTTACTTACTTCTTTCCTTTTTTCTAGATCTAAATGGCAACCTAAACGCTGAAATTCTTCTAATAGCTCATTAAGATAATAAACCTCATAAGGCTGAAGAGCCAGATTTTTATTTTTAACTTCAAGAATAGCGTCATATATTTTTGGATGATCTGCTACCATATTAAAAAACAATTCATTAAGATCCGCTTGAGCTTTATTAGCAGCTTCTCGAATATCTTCTCTTGGATGAACAAGGCTCATACCTTCATAAAAAGAAGATAACACTAATAGATTCCCAACCGCAAAATCATAAGCTCTTACTGTGTTTATAAAAGAGCGCTCCTCTTTGGTAATAGACAAAATAGCCGTGAGTTCCTTTTGAAACTCCATCGCTTTTCTATCTACTTGGATGCGAATTTCTTCAGGGTTATCTGGAATTAAAGAGGGAATTTCAGAAGCTTTTTGTAAATAAGGTAACCCAAAAAACAACTCTCCAGCAACCAATTGATTTAAATAGATGCAACAAGAAAAAACAAAGACAACAAACACTTTTTTCATATACCTCCCAAACAAAAAAATCAGCGTACCTTGTTTTTTTTTAATACAGCAAGAAAAAAATAGCTATTGCTTAATTTAAACACCCTTATTATAAAGACCCTAAAAAAGGAAAAGCCAATGACCTGTAAAAAAATACTCTTAGTAAGACACGGTGAAACGATGTGGTCTTTAACAGGACAACACACAGGACTTACAGACCTCCCCTTAACAGAAAATGGAAAAAAGCAGGCTGAGGATCTTTCTTCGTTATTAAAAAACAATAAGATCTCTTTAGAAAAAGCTTTTGTAAGCCCTCTAAAAAGAGCTATTGAAACTTTTAAGTTAAGTAAATTAGAACTAGATTTTGAAATTGAAAAAGACCTTTCTGAATGGAATTATGGAAATTACGAAGGGATGACCTCTCAAGAAATTCATCAGATAGACCCCTCCTGGTCTATTTTCACTAAAGGAGCCCCCGGAGGAGAATCTTTAAGCGATATACAAAATCGAGTTCTTAGGCTTATCGAAAAAATAAACAGCTGCGAAGGAAATGTAATCTTATTTTCTAGCGGGCATTTTCTAAGAGCGTTTGCGACTTTGTGGCTAAATCAGCCGCTTTCTTTTGGCGATAGCCTTCACCTAGACACCGCCTCTTTTTCTATTTTAGGAACCTTAGAAAAAAAACCGTTTCTAGAACTTTGGAATGCTCGAGCTCCCCTTTTCACATTATAACAGTTGTTTTATCACGTCCTATAATCTATAATGTGGTAAATTCATCAAGGAGCTCTGCTACTATGTCTATGGCTTGGTTTTTCCTTCTTCTAGCGGGTTTTTTTGAAATCTGCTTTACGGTAGCGCTAAAATATACACAAGGGTTCAGCAAACTAATCCCAAGCTTAATCACTGCTGCGTTTGCTTCTTTAAGCTTCTTTTGCATGTCTCAGTCAATGAAAGTCATCCCGATTGGAACAGCCTATGCAATTTGGGCGGGCATTGGAACTGCTGGAACTGTGATTTGTGGAATTATTTTCTTTCAAGAGTCCTATCACATTGTAAAATCGTCTCGATTACACTTATTATTATTGGTATTATAGGTCTTAAACTCATCCATGACAGCTAATATGTTTTTTTGTCTTTCTTCCTTTTACGCCTTTTTTTTAGGATCTCATTGTTATTTACGAATAAAAAAGAAAAATTTTTTCAAAAAAATCATTCTCGGATTACTCGGGGTGTTTTACTGTATTTTAGGTTTATTTCTTTTTACGTTTCCAAACTTGCTATTTTTTAGTATTGGTATTATTTTTTCTCTTTTACTCATCCTTATCCTACAAAAAAAAGATCTGCCTTTCATCATCCATCTTTGCTCTTTATTGTTCCTTCTTTTAGCCTGCTCTATTTCTATCTACCCTAGAAAAAAACCATCTCTTTTTCTACATATTACAGGCAACACGCAAAAAGAAGAAGTCGAGTGGAAATTTCCGAATAAACATTTAGAAAAAAAGACGCTAACAGGATATGAAGTAGAAATTGACTTCCAAGGGACAAAAAAAACAGAGGTTTTTTTAGGAGAACTCATTGGAATACGCTATAAAAAAATAGAGCTAATCCCACTACTGCATTTAATTGGATGTAATGATCCGGTCGAAATTCAATGCATACAAAGCGACTACACCTCTTTTGAAAAAATAGGCAGCTATCCGATAACAACGATTCGCTTAGAAGAAGCAAAAAAAGGATTCGACTATGTTCATTCTCTCATTTGGAAAAACATATTCTACAAAAAATGTGATTTTTTTTGGATTCGCTCTGCTTCTATTAAAACAGAATATTTTCCTTTAGTAGACGAAAAAGGAATCGCCCTCAAAGGATCTTACGATTTAATAAACAGTTGAACACTGTACAGTTTCTCCTGAAGCCTTTTCAATTCGATTCATGAGCCCAACATCTTTTTTAATCACAGGATCACAAACAATCAAAATCTCTTCATATTGACATCTATCCGCCATGCGGAGTCTTGAATAAAAGGAAGGAGAAGCTAACGGAAATCGAGGTACTTTTTCTATTTGAGAACACCCTTTATTGGCAAGGATCATTCTTTTTAGATCAGGCTGTAATCTGCAATGCTCTACAACACCCTCTAAATTATCATAAAGAAATACTTTAGCGTCGGGAGCATAATGTTTGTACTTCATGCCAGGAGAGAGTTGGTGTCCTTTATCTCCACCTGCATATACAGAAACGGGCATATGCAAACACTCTTCAAGATCTTCTTTCTGAATAGATCCAGGACGTAAAATTTCTATTTTGCCCTTGAGCAAACTAACAACAGTAGACTCTATCCCTATACGACAAGGTTCTAAATCAGACCCTTGACCTACAATTACACCTGGAATTTCGCCCTCAAAATCTTCTAAAACATGAAGAAAATCTGTAGCGCTAGGTTTCCCTGATAAATTAGCCGAAGGAGCTACCAAAGGCTGTCCAGTTAAATGTATAAGGCGTAACGCCAAAGGATGATTTGGCATACGAATACCTATAGTAGGCAATCCGGCTGAAACAATTGCCGGAACTCTAGAGGCTTTTGGAACAACAAGCGTTAAAGGCCCTGGAAAAAAGTGCTCCGCCAATTTATAAAAAACAGCAGGAACATTATGTGCAATCTGTTCTACTGAAGCAAGATCACTAATATGAGCAATCACAGGATTATCTTTAGGCCTTCTTTTAGCGGCAAAGATTTTTTGAATCGCCTTTTCTAAAAAAATACAAGCACCTAGGCCATAGACCGTTTCTGTTGGAAACGCAATAATCCCTTCCTGCAATAAAATTTCAACAGCCCTTCCTAAATCTTTTTCATAAATGAGCTCTGTTTTTCCGGAATGCATATATTTTAAACCTTGGGTCCAAACTTTTTCTAGATAGTGAAGTGGTTAAAATAGCAATTCGTCTCAATTTCCACAAGATATTTTCACAAATTTCCTGCTAAAAAAAAATAAAATACTCATAGCAACTTAAAGATATCTTTTTTATAGTGATTCACAAAAAACACCCAAAGGACCACAATGAAAAAAACAGCAGTACTTATTACGTTTTATAGTGCCACAATCTTAGCTGGAGGAATACTTGGATTTGCTCTTTCTAAAAGTGTCGCTTCCTTACTTTCTGGAACCATTTCTAGCCTTATTTTAATCATATCTGCGGGACTTCTTTTCAAAGAAAAAGTTGCTGGATTTTGGATTGGATTGGCAACGACCCTTCTTCTAGACGGCATTTTCTTTTTCAGATTTTTAAAAACAAAAAACTTTGTTCCTGCAGGGCTATTAGGCGTGCTTTCGCTTTTAATGGTACTATTTCTGATTACAAGAATACAGCAAATGAAAAAAAGAACTCCGTAACTAGTGCCAAGGAGAAGCGGGATGGTCATTTTCATAATACGGCTCGACATGAACAATGACATCCCGAACAGCAGGCCACGCCTTTTGAATATGCAGACGAACTTCTTGCGTGATAGCATGGGCTTGTTCTACTGAGAAATCCGGGTCTACTTCAATATCTATACTAACATGAGCATCAGGTCCATAAGATTGTATACGAAGCTTTTCTGTAGCCATAACTCCTTCTACGTTCATAGCAGCTTCATGCACCTTTTTAAAATATTCAGGTGAAGGTGTTCTATCTAAAATCTGATTTAGATTACTTTTTGCAGCTTTAACCCCAATAACAATCATCAAAAAAGCAATAACAAAAGCGCCAATATGATCGAATAAAAGACTGTGGTCTGGAAAATAAGCGCCAAGTCCTAACGCCCCAACAGCAACTAAACAGCTCAACCCATCAATTCTATAGTGCATTGCATCAGCTAATAAAGCAGGGCTATTTTGTTTTTTTGCTACAATTTTCAACCTTTGGTAAGCAATTTCAAGTAAAATAACTGCACCAAAAGGAATCATCCAAGCATAAGAACTAATTGCCTCTTGAGAAGTCTCCCCTATAGCTCCAAGGAATTGCTTACTAGCTAAATAAACACCTATGATCACTAAAAAAACGCCTAATTGCAACCCGGCAATAGGCTCGAACCGGCCGTGACCAAAAGGGTGATTGCGGTCTGGGGGTTTATCTGCTAATCCAATGCATAAAAGTAAAAGTAAACTAGCTCCTATGTCTAAAAGACTAGACAAGCCGTCTAAAAGCAAAGAATAACTGCCTAAATACCAAAACCCTAAGATTTCAGAAAAAATAATAACAGCCCTAAGCCAAATCCCCTTTAAAATGGTAGCGCTGATCTGCCTCTTTCTATCTAATCGTTTTTCATAAATCTCATAGGGCAAAGACACTCTATCCGGAAATTTCGACATTTAAAGTACCTTTGGTTTGAAAATGAGCAAACAACACTATATTCTATTTTGAAAAAATCTCGTTTTTTGTCAATCCCTTTATTTTCAAGGAAATACAAGAAAAGAATAAACGTGAAAAACTAAACATATTGCCATAATATATTAATAAAATATATAATATATATATAAACAAAAGTAATAACGAAAACTCTATAAAAAGAGGCGTTTATGACAACAATTAATAATGCCGAGAACTCATTAATTAATTACTTCAATCCAAACCATTTTATAGAATATCATCTTGTATACTTAAACCAACTCGCCGATCAAACAAAAAACTCAATCATAAATTACTTTAAAAATTTAAATGTGCCTAAACCTATTTTTGCTCTCCCCCCTGGAAATTACACAGTCATAACTGGATGGGGACAACTAGTTAACCACTGCATTTCCTTATATAGAACATTAGACAGTCAAGAACGTTCTAACGCGTTAAAATTACTAATAATCGACTTAATTAACTTTGTTTATAGCGCTATTTCTATTAGCGGCTTTTTCTTAAAAAAAATACAAACTCTTCCATTCATAACTCCAATTGGAGCAATCAGCTGTTTGGGAGGTCTTTATTTTGAATCAAAAGAGCTAAAACGATCTATAAAGTTCCTTCGACTTCTAAATACGTCAAATGATGTAACGCAGGTTCTACTCCGTTTAAACGAAAAATATTTTTCAGAAACTCCTGTTTCTCATAAAGACCCTAAAACACGATTAGCTCTACGGGTACAACCATGGTGCCAAGAAAAAATAGAAAAAGAAATTTCCTCGATCCTAAGAAAGTTACGATCTGCCGACCCAACAACCAAAAATGAAGGGGATCTAGAAGCAAAAGAGCTTCTAGAAACCCTGAAAATACAAGGAAAAAAGACTCTTATTATCCACGCCTTGGCTGTCATTGGATTCGCTCTCAACTTTGTAGGTTTTCTTGGATTAGTGGTTGGGTGTCCCTACGCAATTATACCAGCTTGTCTACTTGCTGGGGCTATTTTCACCTTCACTTCATCTACTTATGCTTCTGTCACCCTTTCTAAAATCGGGTGGGCTGTTGACTTTACACTTCTAATTCCTGGATTCTTACACCCCTATCTATTTTCTTCTACCGATAGCGTCTCAGTAACAGAAGAAAAAACAACTCCTAAACTAAATATAGAAAAGCTGGTACAACAGCGTCAAATAAGATCGTCTAAAGTTAGATTTCAACACACTGCTCCACGCAGAAACTAAAAAAAGGAAATTAAACTTAAATAAAAAAAGAACAAAAGGAAAAACAATGACACCAAGCAATATCGCTGAAAATAATAGAGTCAAATTTGTAAAGGAAGCTATTCGGACTGGAAAAACAGAATACCCTGTTATCTTTCAGGCTCAAAAACAATCAAAAGTGTTTGAAATACTAAAATCAACAACACTTGAAACTTCAGATTCTCCGCTAACTCTTTTTCATACAAGAAACATTACGTCTACTCCGAAATAAAGAGTATAAAAAAAACCCCTTTTAATATAGTATATACCCACAAAACTAGCTAAGGGTTTTTTTTTATGACTATTCTATCAGATCTATCTTGTTTATACAATCCCCCTCTGCGTTGCTATAGATCCCTAAAAGAAAATGGAAATGCAGCTTTAAAATACGTTCAGGAACAAATTAGAAAAATACCAGTAGACACCCCCACAGTAGCGTCTTCTATAGGAAACTGGACTGTGGTTACTGGCTGGGGTGACTTTAAAAATCATTTGCTTAGCTACTATAAAGCAGTAGATATTCAAGAGAAAGAAAAAGCGCGCGACCTACTTACTATTGATGCCATTAACTTTAGTTACAGCTTTATTTTCGTATCTCAAATTTTTTTCAAGAACATCTATAACACCCCAATTAACACTCTCAAAAGCTTCCTTCACCCCATAGGGTTCGCAAGTTCTAGTCTAGGATTCTATTTTGAAATTCAAGAAGTAGGCCGAAGTCACGAATTTCTAAAAGAACTTACTGCAACTTCTGATGTGGCTAAAAACATATTTTCTTTAAACGAAACATACTTCCAAAAAACATCCGAAAACATTTTAGGCACAACAAGGTTAGCTCTTCGAGTACAACCTTGGTGTCAAAAAGAAACCCAAGACAAACTCCCCTCTATTTTAGATAAACTAAAGAATGAAACTACAAAAGAAGAAGGAATTAAAGAAGGAAAAGAGTTATTAGAAACTTTGAAAACACAAGGAAAAAAAACACTATACATTCACGTTTTTTCCGTTATAGGGTTTGCTTTAACCTCTGTTGGATGCTTCGCTCTTATTTGCGGCATTTCCGCAATAGGATCCTTTTCGGTAACTTCAATCCTACTCACCGGACACGTTTTATGCCTGCTTTCATCGACATGTGCTTCTATCAGCCTACCTTGCAAAGGGTGGTCTGTTGACTGCAAACTAGCATTTCCTAAACACATTCGACGCTTTATTTTCTAGGATAGTTTACAAAAACACCTATTTAAGGTATGGGACTTATAAAAAATTACACACCTCTAATTGGAGTATTCTATTGGTCACAAAAGAAAAATGGGAACAACTTGAAAAAAAAATGGAAGAACTCTCGATAAAAGAAAGTGACTTGTTAGAAAAGTTTATTTTAGGTTCCGGGAATGGTGGACAAAAAATCAATAAAACCTCTTCCTGTGTATACTTAAAGCATGAACCATCCGGAATTGAAATTAAATGTCAAAAAGAGCGCTCGCAGGAAATGAATCGTTTTTTTGCAAGAAAAGAGCTCTGTAAAAAAATAGAGGAAGTTGTTTTTCAAAAAAAATCAGAAAAAAAACAACTAGAAGAAAAAATACGAAGGCAAAAAAAAAGAAGAAGTCGAAGGTCTAAAGAAAAAAGCGTAGAAGACAAAAGAATTTTATCCCACAAGAAGAATTTACGAAAAAATCCACCTGAATGAGCTGAATTCTCTACTAAAAGTAAATTCAAGATAAGGCTATGCGAAACCCTGTAAACTTATCAAGAGACTCTTCTTTTTTCCATTTTCTAGCAGAAGCTCTTAGTTCTTTTTCTGAACTTTGAAAACATCCGCCTTTAACTACTCGGCTGCCACCTTCTCCTGTAGAAGTCCACTCCCACAGATTCCCGCTCATATCGTAACAACCAAAAGGACTTACCGCATTTGAAGTTTGAAAAGAATGCCCCTCTTTCATTCCTATGTTTTTTCCATTATAAAAACCAACAGGAGTTGATTGAGTATCTAAAGAGTGCTCTGTAACATTCTTGGCCCCATAGTTTGCTAAAGCAACATCAATAACATCTTTTGAAAATCCATAACGAAATTTTTGAACAGGTTTTCTTTCTTCATTTATTTGAATAGCTGCTGCTTTTTCCCACTCCATCTCTGTGGGCAATCTAAAGCCTCCAGCTTCACAAAAAGCAACAGCTCCATGATAAGTGACACAAATAACTGGGTACGACTCTTTGGAGTCTGCCGCTTTAAATCCGAGATAACGCTTATGAGCCTCCACTTCAATATCACTAGCAATAGATCCGTTTTTAACCTGGCAAAGCAGCTGCCCATCAGATGAAAAAATAAACCCCTTGTCTTCCAAGTGTATTTTTCCTTTTTTAGATTGCTCATTTAAAAAATCGACAAACTGCTGATTGGTGACAGGATAAACTCCAATTCCAAACCTTTTTAAAAAAAGAACTCTTAAAGGTCTTTCGTCAGGAGCTCCTTCATCAAAAGGATCACCATACCAAGTTTCTCCATCTGGCACATAGGTTAATAGGTGTATACTCAACTCTCCTTCCCCAATTTGATCCTCTTCTCCCTCACTAGAAATCTGTTTTTTCAAGTTAACAGGTTCTGCTGTTGGTGTTGTAATTGGAAATTGAGGCGTATAAGGAACAATGAAAGCAAACGGTATTTCTGTAGAAAAAGGGGGCGTCCGCATTAGAATTTCAAGGTGCGGAACAATTTTTTGACCTACAACAAAAGGAACCTCAAAAGGAAACCGTTGCAGTGGAATATTTGGAACGGGAACATTTAAAGGGAGTGGTACTTTAGCAGGTAGTGTAGGAAAATAATTAGGGTATGTTTTTTGAATTAAAGGCACTTCTAGGGCTAATACTTTAGGAGGTAATAAGATTTCGTTTGGGATAAACGGCTTATCTATAGGCATACCTTTGAAAGTAGGAACATTAGCTTCTTTCGCCAAAGGAGGCGGCGGAACGACAAGAACTTGTATCGAAGGGGCTCGCACAAAAGCTTCCATCTGTTTTGTTAAATCTGCTGCGGGTTTTGGAACCTGAGGCATTGCTTTCACAAGCCCCTGAATAAGAATCGGAATATTTTTTTGAAGATCTTCTAAAGGATTTTTTTCTTGAAGCAGAACTTTAGGGTTTTCTATAACAGCGGCCTTTTCTTTTGGTAAAGAAGGTTGCCTAGGAGGTTGTGCTAGTGGAGCTTTTGGAAAAGGACCCATCGGGGTTTCTTTAAAAACAGGTTGTTCCGGAGACCTTGGGTTCGGTCTTTCTGGCAAAGACGGTTGATCGGGCTTCGCCGAGAAAGGAACAGAAGGCCTAGGTAGCTCTAGTTGTGGTTTTTCAACGTCTTTTCTTAAAGGAGGTTCTTTAGCCTCAACGGGAACCGGATTTAGAGGAGATGGACTGTTAGGCATTGGAGGTGGGGCTTTTTTCGGCTCGGGCAAAGGAACGGAAAGTTTTGGCAACTCTATTTGTGGTTTTTCAGGCTCTTTTCCCAAAGAGGGCAGCCTTAGCTCTTTTTCTCTAACAGGAGACGGAGTTTGAGGGGTATCAACCTGAGGTTGTCCCACTGGAACCTGCCTGTTTTCTTTTGGGGGCGTCGGAATTTGCTGTTTAACCTCTAATGGAGCTTTAGGCGTTTCAGCAGGAGGCTCTCTTTCATCCGGTGGCGCTTGTTGGATTAAAACCTCAACCTGCTCCAATAGGGTTGTAATTTGCACAAAAACCTGCATAAACTCTTTAGGAAAAGTAATCGGTGGTTTATTTCCAAAAGCAATTTTGATCTCTGCTTCTAATTTAAGAAGGTCACCTTTAAATTCTTGCAAAACCTTTAAAGAAGGCTTTTCTCTTAAAGGTTCCTTAGGAAGTCTTGGGGTGAACACAGCTCCATAGGATAATACAGCCTCTGAAAGGACTCTAAAAGTCTGAATGATAGAAGCTGCAGCCACAAACTCCTGAGGAATAACCTCTTGTGGATTTCCAACCGGCTTCAGCGCAGAATAAGGTGTTGGTTCCACAATAAAAAGCCCAGGATAGTGCTTAGTAGGTTTTAACAAATGTCCTTGCGATGGAATAGGATTCACCAAAGAAACTGAAGGAGGTGCAGGATCTGTCATAGGATTCCTCGTGGGTTTTTTCGCATCATGCAAAAAAAAACTACTTTTTGCAATAGGCTTCTTTTTAACATATCTGATACGATCTGCTTTTGTACGTAACACGGAGTAAAAAATGCATACGATTACCATTAAAGGTCATGAAATAAAATTAAAAGGAACCTTCCCAAAAGCGGGAGAACAGGCGCCAGATTTTCTGCTGGTAGATGCTGAACTAAAAAATAAAAAGCTCAGTGATTTTCCTGGAAAAAAACTAATAACAATTATTCCTAGCGTTGACACACCTGTTTGCTCTAAAAGCACAAGGCACTTCCATGAGATGATGGATAAAAAAAACATATCTCTTCTTGTCGTTTCTGCAGACCTTCCCTTTGCTCAAAAAAGATACTGCGGACTAGAAGGACTTTCTTCTGCTATGACCTTATCTATGATGAGAGATAAAAGTTTTGCTGAAAGCTACGGCGTTTTAATCACCGAGGGGGCTCTAGAAGGAATTTGCGCTAGAGCCGTTTTGCTTTTGGATGAAAATAATAAAGTGATCTACTCTGAATTAGTTTCTGAATTAAGCCAAGAACCCAACTACGAAAAAATACTATCTTACCTTTAAAAAAAAAGCCCTTGAAAAAGGGCTTTTTACATTTTATTTTGCTTCATCTTGCAATAAGGCCGCTGCAGCGAGCTTTAAACTAGCGATACCATCTGGAAAACCACACTTAATCAATAATTGATCTAAAAGATCCATTTCAGTCTGCATATGGTCCATTTTCGTCTCTAAAATAGCCACTTCGGTTAATAAGATGTTTACGTTTTTCATATTATTATCCTTTGTTATTATTTTTGATAATTATAAAATGTCCCCAGCTTCCTTACTTCGAATCACCTCTTTTAAAGCCATCTTCAAAGTCTTTATTCCACCTTTAAAACCGCACTGCTTTAAGAGTTCATCAATAGAAAATAACTCGGTTTCTAAAAAATCTACCTTTGATTCTGAGAAAGCTAAATCTGCCATCAATTGTCTATCTTTCATATTACCTCTTTTATTATTCTTTATAATAATAATTATATATTAAATAAATTTCTTAATCAAGTTAATTGTTAAATTATTATTAAGAAATAAAAAAGATTTTATAATAAACATAACTTACTAAAAATCAAAGACAGTGGCTTAACTTCATCTATCTACTGCTGAGCTAAACGTCATACAGCACGGGCATAAGCAGCTCAATCCTTATCAATATAGCCCATCTTTTCAAGTAAAATGAGAGCTCCTTCTTCTTTGAACTCTACACGATCGATTTCTTCATCATACGAATATACTCTTTCAGCGGGAATACCCTTCTCTTCTAAAAAAGACAAAATAGCATTATACAGGCGAGTTGCTCTTTCTCTACTCGTCTTATCGGGATCTACCATTTTACCAATTGCATTTTTCAACTTATCTACTAAAAAACCTAAAAGATCTGGCATAGAGTGTTTAGCAATCACAGCTAGAATCTCCTCTTTGCTTTTATCTCTAAGGCTTTTATCTATCCAACCCGAATGACGATCTAGTATAATCGTATGATCAAACCCTAAATCCTCAAAAAGAAGATTTTTTAAATAAAGAGTCTGGTGGACAAGCTGCTCAAATGAGGGCTCTTCCAATAGAAGATCTCTCATCAAAGGACAGTCCTTACTAATGCTAGCTTCTACATGGGACAGGCCTTCTAACACTAATGACGCTAAAAAATTATGCACTACCTCTTTGCCCAAACTAGTATATGAAGTGATTATATCTTCTTTTACTTTCCTAGGAAGGCAGCTATAAGCTACAGCGATTCCCTCATCTTGACCAGTAGCGCATCTGTTAATAGAAAGAAGCAATCCTAAAAAAGCGCTTTCTTGTCCTGAAAAAACATGCCCCTCTTCTAAATCAGCAGACTGTTTTAAAACATTATCCAAAAGCGCATATAGTTTAGCCGTATGAGCTGGCACTACTTTTTCCGGATCATCGGATGTAAAATTCATCCAATATCGAATCCGCGAAAAAAGACCATCACACCTTGTTTTAATCTCTCTAAAACTTCCATAGATTTCTAGCTCTGCATCATATTCTATTTTTTTATGAGTAGAAAGAGTTTGATAACGCGCTTCTAACCGAGTAAAAAACTCTAAAAAACCATTAGGCTGCACCTTTAAATAATCACGAGATAAATCACCAAACGTCAAAAGCTTTGCTTTAGCTAGTTTTACATCACTTAAAACAGCATTAAAATTAGCCTTGAAATCGCCTTCCTTATAACGAAAAGAAATAGAAGGCAAATCAACAGGCTCATGTTTACGAGCAAGGAGCCTTCTATGGACTACATACATATTATCTGTTTCATCTTGCATATGAGGATTGATAGCAAACCTAACCTGGATCATCAAAGCTGTCAACGGATCTTCATCAGCCAAATCAAAAAGCTGTTGGTTGTTTTCAATATAAGAAATTATATTCGTTAATTTCGTAGAATTAGACTCATCCTCCATCAAAGATTCAATTATTTGCCCAAAACAATGACGAAGAGCGCTTTGAAGTGAACCAATGCTGCCTTCTTTTTTCCATAAAGAAACAGTTTCAAAGATACCTACTAAAAGATCTCCTGGCACCCTACCTATGGTAAAAACAGAGGCCATTTTACGCACTTCCTCTATTTCTCCTAAGGGAAGATCCTTTAAGATTCTTAAGATACCAACTACAGTCTCTCCGTCGCTCCATTCTTTAATCAAAGGCCCTGCTGCTCTACATAATTCGGCTCTTTGTTCTTTTGGAATATCCTTCACAGCTCTTAAGATAGCAGCCACAGACGCCCCATTCATCTCTCGTTTAATCAAATGTGGTGCTAGCTTATACATTTCTTCTCTTTCTCCTTTTGGAATATCCTTCACAGCTCTTAAGATAGCAGGCAAAGACGTCAGACCCATACATTCTTGAATGAAAGGCGCTGCTGCATTGCATAATTCCTCTCTTTCTTCTTTTGAAATATCTTTTACAGCATGTAAAATACTAGTTACAGTCTCCCCACTCATCCCTTCTTTAATAAAAAGAGCTGCTTTCTGGCATACTACTTCTCTTTCCCCTTCAAGAATATCTTTCACAGCCCTTAAGATACTAAATACAAATATTTCCCCCATCCCTTCTTTAATAAAAGGCGCCGCTGCCCGGCATACTGCCTCTCTTTCCACTCTAGGAATATCTTTCACATGTTTTAAAATTAAACCTAAGAAAGCACTATGCATCCTTTTTTTAATCAAAAGGGATGCTCCCAAGCATGTAGATTCTCTTTCATCTGCTTCAATCTTCTTCAATTCTGTTAAGATAGTAATTTCCGAACAACCCTTCATTCCTTGTCTAATAAGAAGAGCTGCTCCCTTGCATACTTTCTCTCTTTCTCTTTTTGGAATATCCTTCACAGCTCTTAAAATATCAACTACCCCTCCCATTCCTTCTTTAATCAAAGGGTCTACTACGTGGAAAATCTCATCTATTTCTTGAGGAGTTAGTTCCAGTGAGGCTAATCCATTTTGTATATTAGCAAATTCGTCTTCTGGCAATCCAAGCTTCCCTAAACAACTGTTCAAAGAAAGTCCAAGATCCTCATCAAACATTCGCCTAAAAATCGCTTTAGCTCTTTCGTCAATAGAGGGACTAATTCCAGAAATAAGGTTTAAACATCTAATCTTGTCAATAAAAGAAAGCTCTTCTGGTTTTAAGGAAATATTATCCATAAAAACTTTCAATGATTTTCCCAAGTCTTCCAAGGTGTTTTCTTCTTTAGAGTTTATAAAGCGACAAACTTCCCTAATAGCACCATCAATAGAATCGTAACGTGAAATCATCCTCAAGCCCCGAATAAAATACATGTAAAAAAGCAAAATCAAATTTAATAATTAAAAAAAAACACCTAAGATTACACAAAAAAAATAATCACAAACAATTAAAAGAACTTTTAATTTCAATCCAAAAAAGTTATTTGTGAATAGCTTTTTTATGAATGGAAAGAACAGCCTCTTTAAAAGCTTCACCAAGAGTAGGATGTGCCATGCAAATGTCTCCCACTTCAGCTGAAGTCTTTCCAAGACATAAAGCTGTTGCTGGAGCTGCTATCAGTTCAGATGCATGGGGACCTATAATGTGTATACCTAAAAACTTGTCTGTTTTTTGATCCACCAAAACTTTTACAAAACCCTCTTCTTCAAAAGAACATTTAGCTCTGGGATTGCTTTTAAAAAGAGAGGTCCCTACTAAAAATGAAAAACCTAGTTTTTTCGCGTCTTTCTCAGAAAGACCCACGCTAGCCACCTCAGGATAGGTATAAACAATACTTGGAATTGTAACATATTGTATCGATGGCCGCAAAGAAGCTAAGTGCTCAGCAACAGCAACACCTTCTTCGGATGCCTTATGCGCAAGCATGGGCCCATCAATCACATCTCCTACAGCTAAAATATGGGGCTGTTTTGTTCTAAAATTACTATCTACAGGAATAAAACCCTTAGCATCAACGGAGATTCCTGCATTTTCTAGCTTGAGCCTTTCAGTAAAAGGCTTTCTTCCAATACAAACTAAAACCACATCTGCGAAAAGATCCTCTTTTATACCTTCTTTATTTTCAACAGTAAGGCGAATATCTTCTCCTAAAGAACCTTCGACTACTTTAGTAGATAAGGAAAAACGCATCCCTTGCCTTTCCAAAGACTCATGTAATGCTTTACTTAAAGAGACCTCTAATCCAGGACAAATCGTATCCATAAATTCTACAAAATGTACGTCTGCTCCTAAGCGTTTAAAAACAGATCCAAGCTCAACGCCAATTACTCCCGCTCCAACCACAATAAGACGCTTTGGTATCTTTTTTAAACTAAGAGCTCCCGTTGAAGAAACCACCCTTTCTTCATCAAAAGGAAGAAAGGGTAAGGCTATGGGAGAAGATCCTGTCGCAATTAGAAAATGCTTCGCTTGAATCTTTCTTTCATCTTTTCCTGAAATTACAAGGGTATCTTTCGAAGAAAAAGAAGCCGTTCCCTTAATCAAAGTTACTTTGTTTTTTTTAAAAAGTCCCAAGATTCCGTGCTCAAGCTCGCCTATGACTTCTTTTTTTCGATCTTGCATACGATCCCAATCAGGGAAAATCGAGCCATCAATGCCAAGAACTTTACCCTCTTGTTGTACCTTCCAAATAAGCTCTGAAGCGTGGAGCAGGGTTTTAGAGGGAATACATCCTACCTGTAGACAAGTTCCGCCAAGTTCTTTTTCTTCTATGCAAACTGTTTTCATTCCAAGTTGACTTAATCGAATAGCAGCTACATATCCAGCAGGCCCACTTCCTATGACTGCCACATCAAATGTCTCTTCCATAATCCTCCTATAAATCCAAAAGTAATCTTGCTGGGTTTTCTAAACTTTCTTTAATGTGTACAAGAAAAAGAACAGCTTCTTTTCCATCTATAATTCGATGATCATAACTAAGAGCCACATACATCATAGGTCGGATAACAACCTCCTCCCCTACGGCAATAGGGCGCTTTACAATAGCGTGCATTCCTAAAATTCCGCTTTGTGGAGGATTTAAAATAGGAGTGGATAACAAGGAGCCGAAAACTCCTCCATTTGTAATCGTAAAACTACCCCCTTTCAGATCATCAATCGCAATAGAGCCCTCTCTAGCCTTTTTTGCTCGCCCTGCAATCTCTTTTTCAATATCTCCAAATGACTTGGATGAAGCATCTCTTAATACAGGAACAAGCAATCCCTTATCCGTAGAAACCGCCACGCCTATATCATATTTAGGAAGAGTCACAATCTCATCTCCCTCAATATACGAATTAAGAAGGGGATAATCTTTTAAAGCCTGGACCGTCGCTTTAACAAAAAAAGACATGAAACCTAACTTAACACCATACTCTTTTTCAAAACTTTCTTTTTCTTTAGCGCGGATAGTCATTACAGCGCTCATATCAATTTCGTTAAATGTAGTTAACATAGCCGTTTTGTTTTTTACTTCCACAAGCTTTGTTGCGATCGTTTTCCTAAGAGTAGTCATTTTTTTTCTAGTAGGCTTCGCCTCTTCTTGTCTTAAAAAAGCTACCTGGGGTTCAGAAATCGACTCTTCTTTTTGAAGAAAGGCTACAAAATCAGCTTCTGTTTTACGAATACCTTCTATAGAAGCAGGCGTAACAATCTCTGCTTCTTTCGGCTTAACCTCTTGAGAAACAGTGGTTTCTTGTAATGGCTTTTGTGCTGATGTTTCTATAATTCCTATCTTTTGTCCAACCTTTACGGTATCTCCTATGGAAACTAAAAACACTACAACACCAGAATCAGCTGCATATAAAACCTGATTTACTTTGTCAGTCTCTAGTTCCAGGATCTCAGCCCCAGAAGAAACATAGCTCCCCGGCGCGACCAAAAAAGAACTAATAATAGCCTCTGAAACAGACTCTCCCATCATAGGGACCTTAATTTCCACTTCCACTATAGCCTCCCTCTCTTACTCTAGAAATACTTGTTCTATAAAATTTTCCAACTGTTTTTTATGTCTTAAATAAGAACCGCTTGCAGGTGACGCACTTTCTTCTCTACCGATATATCGTAAGGGTTTATTTTTAAAAAACTCTTCCTGCCACAGTCCTTTGACATAACTCCATGCTCCCATATTTTTAGATTCTTCCTGAACCCAAACAATGTCTTGAGCAAGAGAGTATCTCCCTAAAATATTTAAAAGTTTACCTACAGGAAATGGATAGAGCTGCTCTATGCGAATGATTGCAATAGAGTCGCTCTTTCTTAAAGCTCTGGCTTCTAAAAGATCATAAAACACTTTTCCAGAGCATAAAATAACGCGTTTAGCCTGCAATGGCAATGAAGGATCGTCTAGACACTCTAAAAAAACACTCCCTATAAATTCACTAACAGCACTTAAACAAGAAGGATGCCTTAAAAGAAGCTTAGGGGTAAACACCACCAACGGTCTTTTTACTTTTAGGTAGGCCTGTCTTCGTAAAAGATGAAAAAACTGAGCTGGCGTTGTGCAGTTAGCAATAAATAAATTATCCTCTGCACAAAGCTGTAAAAAGCGCTCCATGCGAGCAGAAGAATGCTCTGGCCCCTTGCCTTCATATCCATGAGGAAGAAGCAAGGTTAAATTAGATCTATGATCCCATTTTTGGTCTGAAGAAGCTAGATATTGATCTATAATAACCTGGGCTCCATTGACAAAATCACCGAACTGAGCCTCCCAAAGAACAAGTGACTGGGGAAATTCATGACTATATCCTAAATCAAATCCCATCACACCAAACTCTGAAAGGGGTGAGTTATACATAAAACAAGTCGCTTGTGTATCGCTTATATGATTTAAAGGACTGTACTTTTCCGCTGTCTGCTGATCAACCAAGGTAGCATGCCTATGGGAAAATGTACCCCGCAAAACGTCTTGTCCCGAAAGCCGAATAGAAACACCCTCTAAAAGCAATGAGCCATATGCGATTAACTCTCCCATTCCCCAATCAATCGAAGGCGTAGAATCCCCCTCGAGCATCTTGCGTCTTTCCTCTAGAAGCCTTTTTAATTTAGGATGAATAGAAAAATTTGAAGGAACAAAAGTAAGTCTTTCGCCGATTATTTTTAAGACTTCCTGAGAAATTTTTGGAACATCTCCAAAAACATCACTTCTATTTTTTTCTACAAGAACAGGTTCTATACTAGAGCTAGCGACAACCTCAGTTAAAATAGCTTGTAGCTTTTCTTTAAAGAGCTCTTCTTTTTGTATAACACCCTCTTTATCCAAAACACCTTCTTCTATGAGCTGCTTTTCTAAAAAAACACGAAGAGAAGACCGTGTTTTAATCTTTTTATATTCTAAAGGCTGAGTAAAAGAAGGTTCATCCCCTTCATTATGGCCATATTTTCTATAGCAACCTAAATCAATAAATACATCGACCTGAAAAGATTGTCTAATTTGAAGAGCTAATATAGTTGCTGAAACACATTCCTCCACATTTTCAGCACTAACATGAAAAACAGGAAAACCGAAAGCTTTTGCTATGTCTGTACAATAAAATGTGGACCTAGAATCTTCTGGGAGCGTGGTGTATCCAATATGATTGTTTACAACAATATGAATCGTGCCACCCGTCTCATATCCTAATAACTTTGACATTTGAAGAGTTTCATAAACAACTCCTTGCCCTGCTAAAGAAGCATCACCATGGATCAATACGGCAGCTACTTTCTTCTTAGCTAAAGGATCTGCTTTTTTTATGTCCTGTTTAGCTCGTACCTGACCTTGTATAATAGGGTCTATCGATTCTAAATGACTTGGATTGGGAGATACTCCAACAGCAACAACGCGTCCTGAGGGTTGTTTCAAAAGACTAAAAGCCCCCTGGTGATACTTCACATCACCAGAGCCTTGAAAAAAGGCTTTATCTTCAAACTCTTGAAAAATTTGCGCATAAGGTTTTTGCAAAACATTTGCTAAAACATTCAACCGCCCCCTATGCGGCATTCCTATGACAAACTCTTCAAGGCCAAGGTCTGATCCTTTTTCTACTAAGAAATTTAAAATAGGTATAAGGGTCTCTCCCCCTTCTAAAGAAAACCTTGTTTGCCCGGGATATTTAGTATGAATAAACGTCTCAAATAGTTCTGCTTCCATTAAATCTTGTAGCATTTTGAGTCGTTCTTCCTTAGAGAAAGACATTCTTTCTATTTTCTCTGTTACTTCCCCTATTTCATATCCGATTCTAAAGCAATACTGTTTTTCTAAGGCATCGACTAGGGTTTTAAGCGGAACATTTTCTTCTTTAAGAAAACCAAAAGTCGGAACAAGACGATCTAAATCCTGTGTACTTAATCCAAATTTATCTAATGACAAAGAGATTTGTTCTTTTTTTTCTTGTAAAGGATTGATCAACACGTTCTTATGACCGTAGCGTTTATAAGCCTCAATCAATCGAAAAACACGTACATCCCCCCCTCCATCAGATACTTCAGCATTTTTTGCAAACTCCATACCCGCAAAAAAACCTCTCCAAGAAGAATCTATTTTGGAAGGATCTTGTAAATATTTTTGATAAAGATCCTCTAATAAAGCTGCATTTCCTAAATTAACATAGGAAAAAACTTCATCACGCATATTACTCCTTTTATATACTTCTCTTTATTTTTGGGTTATAACACAACAGCCTCCTTTAAAAAAGAAATAATTTTTATCATTGCCAACAATGAGAGTGCTGCTGATAATCTCACCTCCTTTCTTAAGGAAAATTATTTTGTATATTTAAAAGAAAACAGGATTGCCAAAAAAAATTTTTTAAAGTAAACAGTCAAAACAAGATACCTTAACCCTACAATGGGCGAGTCCTAAAGAGCCTATTGTTTTTTTAATGATTAACAGGTCGTGGTTGTATGAACATCAAAAGTGAAAGATTAAAAAAGCTAGAAAGTGAACTACACGATCTAGATCATTGGCTTAAGTTAGGTCTTGTTCCTAAAAAAGACTTAGAAAAACATAAAGACGAAATCAAAACTCTTCAAGAAAGAATCGAAGAAGAGAAAAACAGATTACGTTTTTTAAAAGAAAGCGGAGAGCTCGAAGAATTCTCTCTTCCTAAAAGAGCTCCTCATGGAAGACAAGCTTTCCAAGAACCCCACAGCTTGCCAGATATTGATATCGGCGAAGAGGGAATGACAGACTTAGACATGGACATGGATACAGAATCTTTTGAAACAGAGTCTGGGACAGGCGAAGAAACTTCAGAACAAGAAGAAAACACGCACACCAAAGAAGACGAAGAGGAAGAAGAAGATCCCTACAGCGATCGTAATCGTTGGAGACGCGGGATTTTAGAAGATCCAGAATCTAATGACTGGTAAAAAAACAGGCTTGCCTCCTGCAAGCCTGTACATTCACGTTCCCTTTTGCTCCAAAAAATGCCCATATTGTCATTTTTTTGTTCTGCCAAACTCGCTAGAAAGCCAAAAGCTTTTTATTAAAACCCTCTATCAAGAATGGTTTTTAGAATCTCGTGTTTTAGAAGGCAAAGAGCTTGTCTCTATCTATTTTGGAGGAGGAACACCTTCACTACTTGCTCCCAGCATTCTTCACGATCTATTAGAAGAAATTAGAAAAGGCCCTATAGCCATATCAAAAAACTGCGAAATCACCCTAGAAGGCAATCCAGAAAAAACCACAAAAGAAGGGATGCAAGACTTTTTGAAAGCTGGGATTAATCGTGTCAGTTTAGGGATCCAGTCGTTTGATGAAGATCTTTTAAAAATATTAGGAAGAACTCACAGCGCTGAAGAAGGAAAAAAAGCTGTATACGCGAGCCATGAAGCTGGCATTACAAATATATCGATTGATCTCATGTATGAACTGCCTCACCAGACCATTTCCACTTGGGAACACAGTATTGAAGAAGCAATAAAGCTACCGATTACACACCTATCTCTTTACAATTTAGTCTTTGAACCAAATACTGTTTTTTATAAAAAGCGCTCCTCCCTGACTCCAAACCTACCTAATGAAGAAGACGCTTTAGCGATGTTAAATATCGCAACAAAAAAATTTCCTGAAGCAGATCTTGCTAGGTATGAAATTTCAGCTTTTGCAAAAAAAGGATATGAATCAGTACATAATACAGGATACTGGACTGGACGTCCGTTTCTTGGACTTGGCCCCTCCGCTTTCAGTTACCTAGAAGGAAGACGCTTTAGAAAAACATCGCACTTAAAAAAATGGGCTGAATCGATAGAAAAAGGACTTACTTCAGAAGATTTCACAGAAAAACTCACGCCGGAAGCTAGCCAAAAAGAACTCTTAGCCATAGAGCTACGTCTTTTAAAAGGCGTCGACCTCGTAAAATTCCCAAGCCTTTTCCCTTCTTTAGCTGAATCGGTAGAAACTCTAGTAGCAAAGAACCTTCTTAAAAAAGAAGATTCTATTCTTTCTCTTACCGAGGAAGGTTTAAAGTTTTATGACACTGTAGCCTCAGAGCTTATATAAAAACTAAGATCTTTCCCTTGGCACCATGGTAAAACTACCCTCTATAGTTCCCGCTATAGGATCGCAAACAGCTCTAAGCTGTCCCCTGTGAGTATCTACATAATCTCTCTTAGGGTTAAGTTTCGCTATACTTTTAGCTCCAGGCGGAGGTGTTTTAACTGGAATTTGATCGCTGGTCTGCACCTCTATTTTAGGACGGGCAATACCTGTAGCATCTCTTGCTAGTGTTATAGTAGGCACAAGTGTGTCTGTATCTTCTATATCAAGCTTTGGCAAAGCGGTCATTTGTAATTGTTGATGAGAAGTAAGTAAGCTCGTTGCGCTACAACTTAAATACGTTTTCTGGGCTAAAATTGCGACTTTTAGATCCGGAGCGTCCTCAGAAACTTTATAATAACTACAAAGACTATCCAGGAGATTTGCTTTTTTAGCGCTTTCGGGAAGATTATCATAAAGCTCCTTGATAAGAGCATCCTGACTTCCTTCATCCATGGTAGCTATCAAATTGCCTATCTTTTCTAAAGAAGTCGTTCCAGGAACTTCCGAAGTAAAACGAACAAAATTCCCGCCTTTTCGTGATTCATCGCTTTTCACCTGATTGATTCGAGAGCTCACCGTAAAAGAATCTTTTTCCTTTGTATTTACATTTATCTGTCCGCTTTCTTGCTTAGAAATTTCAATATCATCACCTGATGAAGATTTAAATTTTAGACTCATTTTCCCCGAAGAAAACCTCACATCACTGCTGAAAACGGGTTCCATATTACGCCCTTGAAGAACCCTAGAAAAAGTATTTTTGATCGCGTCTAGTTGTGTTTGTCTTTGAATTAGCCCTCCAGAACTTAGTTTTGTAGGAATAGATCCGCCCCTTGCCCCGATTAAAGCGGTCAAATACTCTTGGAGAAAGTGTATTTCTTCTACTTTTTCTGGAGATAGCGGCTTAGTAGTATCCGCTGCCAAAGCAGAAACGTATCTATCTAATACCTTCAAGGCCTCTTTTGTTTTAATAGCACCCTCTGACCCGATCAACTTCGCATCCTGCGCAAATAAGGATGTTGGGATATTTTTTGCAGCGACCCCTATAAACGCCGCATCGCTTTTCATTTGAGAAGAAACGTCACTCATACTTCACCTATTTTGCAATGTTTAAAACTTAATAATAACAATTAATTAATTTACAAAAAATAACATTAATAAAATAAAAAATAATAAAATCAACTTGTTAAACAGAAACAATTTACAAAAAAAATCAAAACTTAGCAGAAGTGCTAAATAGGATAGAAGAGACCGAACTAGTCATAAAAAATGAAAGATCAAACTATAGACAAAGAGCTTTTCAATCTAATTTCAAATCTAGAAGGCTTGGTAGTAATCCTTAAAAAAGCATAGTAAACTAAAGAGAAAGAAGACTTATCAATACAGCCAGTTAGCTTCATAGATGATAGCAATCTTATGCAGGCTCTTACTGCCCCATCTCATCAGATAGAGTGAGGCAGTTGGAAAAAATTAGACTTAAAAAAATATCCTAAATTCTAAATTAATAAAATTTTTTTTCTTATGGAACTTGTTTATAGAGGAAATCGGCCGTCTTTTCTTGTATAGCGGGCGGCGAGTAAGGGTTGATATATTCGCAGCGATATGCATAGCATTGTTTAGGTTCAGTGCTTTTTCGATATTCTCTTCCGTAAAAAGTTTGTTTGTATTCTGTCACCAGCCAATCCTCATCTAGCCTTAATTCAAAATTGATAGACCGTACTTTTGTTGGATTTATCAGCATGGCACTAAATTGAAAAAAAACTTTAACTGGAGCCATGGCAAGAACTACGGGTATCGAGACTAGACTGGCAAAAGCAACTTGAAAATAAGTAGGTGAGTTATCCCAAGAATATTGACTAGACGAAAACAAACAACAAATACCCGCATATATATTCCAAATAGCCTTTATTGGCGCTTTAACTACGTTTAATGCAACATCAAGTACGCAAACAGGCAAGCCTGCTAAGCGTCCTAGAAATGGATTGCTCTCGGAATATGCATTTAATCTATCGTAAATTTCTACTTGGGCTTCTGAAATACGCGTGTTCCATTCAGGATAAAAAGACTTGCCTACACGGGGAAAACCGCACTGTCCGCTTATTAAAATTCTGGCTGTTTGAAAAAAAAGATGAACCGGAGCCATAGATACACTCACAGGGATCAATACTACTCTCAAAAGAGTCGATTCCGTGTAGTATAAGGTATCTTTTAAAGTATAATCTGATTTAAACGGCATACCAAAAAGATTGGCAGCGGCGCCTCCTATAGGAGGGGCAACATTCGCTACACTTACAATAATTTTTAATGCTACATCAACTACTGCAAAAGAAACCGCTACTACACGTGCAGAAACTGGGTATTCATCAAACGAAGGGCAGCCCCATTCTTTGTGCCTTGGACTGTAATTAAAACTTTCAAAAGCAGTAATCCTCATATTTCCCTCTTATTCATATATTCAACATAAATTATATCTATTTTCAATAAAAAAAATCAACAAACGCCTAACTGGCATGAAATAAAAAATTTAATTGCTTTTACGTTTATTTATTAAATACATTTAGATATAATTAATTTCATAAATTATTAAAAGGCTTCATCCATGACAACTCAATTATTAGGATCTTCCCTACTTAAAATCCAAACAGAGTTACCAAATACCACTATAAAGAACACTCTTCTTTCAAAAATTTGCGCTATTATAAAAAGAGATCCTTTTCAGTTCGCTGACCCAACCATCAACTTAAATCACTTAAAAACCCAATATCTATCTATTGATCTAGAAAAAATCCCGCAGTCTATTCAAATCGACGAGTTATTTATGATGTTTCAAGAAATTAATTTCGACAGCCCCTGTCTCCCAGGCTATATGCCACCTTCAACCCGCAAAGAGGAAGGATACACCTATTCAAAAGCTCAATTAGTCTATGGTCTTAATACATTTATTCAAAGGGTAGAAGAAAAAAAAAGTTTTTTTAAAACCCCTGAAGCGGGCTCTATAAAACTTATAAATTTTTTCATTCATGTGGAAGGAATCACTAGATTTGCTATTTACAAAGTAAATAAGGCATTTTTAGATTTTATAGCGTCTCGAGGGGGTACCGCCCCTTCGATGTTGGAAAGAGACTATCCTATCTACGAAGATCTTTTACAAGCCAAAGCAAGACTCGTACTTGATTTATCTTTTACAGGCTATCACTGCGGCGGAAGATACGTAAGTACCTGCACGGAAATATATCAAAGACTACAAAAGATCACCCCTATAGAGGCAACATCTTTAGAAGAAAAAATTCACTTTTTTTTAGGGGAATTACGAGAAAAAATCGCAAATGAACAGGTAGCAAAAATTATTGAATCACTAAAAAAGCAAGTCGAATTAGAAAATACAGCGCACGCACTATCTGCCTACATGGCAAATCTAGGAGCTTTGCTAGGAATCCCTGGGGCTGGCTACGCCGAAGAAAGCTCCACTCTTATACGACTTAATCAAAAGCAGCTAATTCGTGACTTTTTTAAAATCTACACAGCTCATCTAATTAAAGAATACCTGCAAGAAAAAATCGAATCTTCTCTAGATTTTAGAGAAATGGTCTTAGACTGGATCAAAGAACAGTCTAGCGATTGGAAAAAAGAAGAGTTTCAACTTTTAGCAAATAGAAAATTTCAAGAAATACAAGGACTTAACATAGCACAAACCTCGCCCATAACAAACAGCATAAACCTTTGGGTAAAGCTTTTAAAGCACCTCAAGGAATCTAAAATACCCCTACCTGATCCTACAAATGATTCAATAACCTTCATCTTAGAAGTCCTAAGCCTTGAAAAAGCTAAAACCTTTTTCAAGGAAAAAAATCTTACATTACAAAATAGAATGAGCCTACAAGCAGAGCTTTCAACTCCCCTTGTAGAACCACTATGTAAAAAAATCGCGCAAGCTATTTCCCTAGATAACGAGCCTACTTTTGAAGAGCTCCCTCTATTAAATAGAGTCTCGGCAATTAATCAGCAGCTTGCAAAAGACGAATTACCCCCCCTCTTTGAAGAAACTCTTATTCGAGCCCTGGAAGGAAAAACATCCTTAGAAGAAGTATTACAAAACCACCTTGATAGAGTAAGAAAAAATACATTTCTAGCTTACGTAGACCCCTTTTCAGAAGAAAGTCAAACCCCAGGAAAACATCCTCGTCTGAAACCTGAGATATTAAACCTGATTCTATCATTCTTTAAGATACTTAATTAAATAAAAAAACGCAAAATACTATAAAGCAATTAATTACACAAAAACATCACAAAACAAATAAACAACAAGATTGATTATAAAATAAATTATAGGTATAATAGAGTTTGTAAAAGAAATAGTTATCTAAAAATCAAAAAATAGGTGTAAGGATGAGTCAACCAATTTCAGGAAGCAGCTCTTTCTGGGGATTTTGCCAAAACCTAAATCCTTCGATTTTAATGGGTACTGCTGGCGTTGCTCTTATAGCAGCTCCTTATGTAGGAGCTATAGCCACTATCGGTGGTATAGCAGCATGCGTAAACCTCCTTGGTAAAATAGGTTCTTCACCAACAGCGTCTCAACCAAACACCAAAAGAGAAGATTTCGCTCCTTTAATTGCTCAATACGAAGAACTTCTGCCAAAAATCAAAGAAAAAGCAGGTATTACAGATACCTACACGTTAGAATTAAGAGCGAAACGAGCAGCCACAGACATTAAAATCAAAAAACTCATCCAAGACAAAAGCATATTGCTTACCGTTTCTGTTTTGCACTCTACTATTTTTGGAAAAGCTGCGGATTCCGACAAATTAATAGCTCTTATAAAAACAGCCACATCTAATCAAAATCCCATAGACCTTTATTTCCAGCATTTTGGAGATGAACTAAGTTGGAAAGGGAAATTGGTTGCTCGGATATGGTTTTTTCTTACTCATGATTTTATAACTAAGCTAACAGAAAATCTAGTCATGAACTTATTAAATGAAATAAGAGCTGGTTTTGATGACAAAACTCCTATAATGACATGGGTTAAAGAGGTCCTTAAAGATGCCTCATCTACAATTAGCCCATACACTGGTCAAAGCGCTCTTCCCAGCAACGACTTACAGTTGCACATCATATGCCGAAAATTAAGCGAAAAAATCATCAGTGACTGCCTTCCAGATATAGAATATTTTAAAAACTACCATTCACCCTCTGTAGTTGGCACTTTCTTTAAACAGGTAGACAAAATTATTTCAAAGTGGACAAAAAACCTTCTTGGGGAAGCTATAACATCTACCCTAGGAGGAGGTAAAGATATTCCTAGCGAAGGAGTGATCGCTTCATGCGTTCCTCTTTTGGTGAATCCTCTTTTTATACGTCCCCAAATAGCAGGGTGGATGGAAAAGATTTCTACGGCTTTAAATAAGCCTGATTCTCTTTCAAACCCGGCTAAGTTTAAGCAAGAAGAATTTGCTGAGGTTAAACCTTTTTTAAAAGGTCTTATCCTTGATCTTTATAGCTCTCTAAACTTGCGAGAACTCGTTCCTTTTGGCGATCATGAAACTATCTTAGAAGATCTCGCCTCTACTTCTACAGAAAAACTCCTTCAAGCTATATTGGAATTCGGAAGCCCTATCAAATTAGAAGAATACCTTCTTTTGGGAGAGAATGCAGCTCAAGAGTTCTTTAGAGAACCGATAAATACAGTCGCTCCGCTACAAACTTCTATAGAAGGTCTGATCACAGAACATCTCAATGGAAGACTAGACAAACCAATTCTAGAACTTTTTGCTAAACAAGTGGAACCCCAAGCTAAAAACTTCACTTTGACAAAAGAATCAAGTGAAAGACTCCGCACACTCATTAGACAAAACGAGCCGTTAGAAAAAAAATCGACAGATGTTATAAAATTTATCCAGGAAGAAGTAGCTAACCACAAACTAGAAAATGGGCTTTTTGAATTAGTTGCTACAACTGGAAGTACAAGCCTATTAGGGGCTGACTCTGAAAGCACACAGAAACTTTTTAAAACAACAAGAGAAGACTTTCTCTTGAAACTAACAGCATACGAAAACTCTGCAACACAAGCGCTTCCAGATTCTGCTGAAGAATCACTGGCTCTTTCAAAAATCATCCAAGAGACCATTGATTTCTCCAATAAAATCAAAGGTCTGCCGAAAGAAGCAGAAGAAGCTTTGCTTACGGAATTCCATCCTATTTGCAAAGTTTTACTAGACCAAATGCAATTTATTGGAGCGCCAAACATAGAAGAACCAGTAGAAGACGTAGATTTCTACTCTTTAGAGCGCGTCTTTCTTGAGCCAATCCCGAAAGAACCTCTGGAAATATTTAGAGAAAAGCTTCGATCCCTAAAAGAAAACCCTGAAATGAAAAACCGTTTCACTCCTTTAGGATTTCAAAAGGGAAGCTCTGCTTACTCTCTTATCGAAAGCTATGGGATTAAACCAGATCAAATCGTTGGAAAAACCTCTGTTTTCATAGCGCAGAACCTGTTTAAAGAAGAGGTAACTGCTAAAATTGGGGAACAGATTGATGTGATCAAAAACCAAGAAACGCTGAAGGCGATTATCACCTTGGCTATAAACAAATTGGTTATAAACCCAAGTGAATAACCTATTAACAAGAAGAAATGCTCATGATTACTACAGCATATAACTTTCTACTGGGAGAAAGCACTCCAAATAAGTGGGCCTACCCAGAACAAATAGGAAAATTAACGTATTATTCCTTGGGTAGCGATTACTATTATGAAAAAACCAAAGAAAATCTTTATACAGTAAATACCAAAACAAGGGACATCTACTTAAGAAAATCTGATGGGGACCTCTCTCCTGAAGCTGTGATTCGTTCGCTTGCCCTGAGATGTATACCTGGCTTCTTTTTTTATGGTTCTCTTTTTGCAATTTGGCATGCCGCACGTATTCCTTTTGATATTTTAAGGATTTCTTTTGCTACACTACATACAACCGCAGATCTTTATTCACAAAAAAAATATGCAGAAATAGGCCTCCACGTATTTTACAAAAAACCTATAGAGATTGTTTATAGAGGAGTTTATCTTAATTTATACAACCTAGCAAAAGACCCATACTATACGATACGACTTATCTTTGCCTCTGCTATGACGTACCTAGCTCCTTCAGATAGACTTTTAGATGCCAAAGAAGAGATTGCTCGCCTGGAACATCTATGGCACAATAAAGTTTCCGAAAAAAATGACATTAGATACAATTTGAAAGAGCTGTCTAGAGCACTTAAAAAAATACAAAATAAAGAAGTACGAACAGGATTTAAAGAACTCTGGGAAGGGTTAAAAAAGACAGAAGTTGTCTACTTCGCTTGGTGTTTTCAAATCACAGAAAATTTAAATACAAAAGATGAGTACGACAATTTTCTTTATAAAATTCCAGAAAAACCAATCCTAGAGGAATTCAAGACTACGCGAAAAGCCAGCTTCACGCCAGGACCAAAAAGTTAAGCAAAAATAAATACCGTGGGTTTTTTATGAAGGTCTGGTTTTTCTCTTTTTTTCCACTCCTGAATAGTTAAAGTCTCCACAAACTCATCTTGACTGGTTAAATTCGAAAAAACACCCAACTTTGTCGTATTTTCTAAAGTATCTAAAAGCACAGAAAGTAGCTGTAAAGAACGATAAGGAGCCTCTATAAATACCTGTGTCATATTTTTTTGCTTCGACTCTTTTTCTAAAGATTTAAGCTCTTCTTTTAACTTAGCAGGATCTCGTTCTAAGTACCCATGAAAACAGAACTTTTGCGCAGACAGGCCTGAAAGCATCAAAGCTAAAAAGATAGACGAAGGCCCCGAAATAGCCTGAACTAAAATTCCTTTTTTTCTAGCAAGAGCTACAATCCTAGCTCCAGGATCAGCAATACAAGGTAGGCCCGCATCAGAGATGAGCCCCCAACTTTCACCTTTTAAAAGAGGTTCTAAAAGCTCTGGTAAATCCTTATTTTCTGTATGCTCATTTAATAACCGAATGGGAACTTCTCTAAATGTTTTCCCTTCAGGAAAGATAAACCTTTTTAAATAACGTCTAGCCGCTTTCTCACTTTCAGCAATCAAGCCATCCAAAAAAGGAACTATAGTTTGTAAAGACGCAGGAAGATCCATAAGGGAAAGGTTCTCTTCATCTGAAAGCATATTAGGCAAAAGGAGTAATCCTAGCTTTTTACTTAACATATATACTCCTTAATCTTTTTAATTTAATAATCAATAAGTCTAGTAAAAGCTCTCCCGATAACGAGCTGTTTTTAGCCATCACTTCTACCTGATAAAGCAACTCTAACGCTTCTTCTAGGTAATTTATTTTGCAAAATCTAAGTCTATCTATCAATTTTAAAAGTTGATTAGGGCGCATAGTAACGCTCTTAGCAACTTCTTCGACTTCTTTTTTCTCTCTTAATAACCAAGCAACCTGCCTAGCCTGCTGAGCTAAAAATCGTAACTGTCCTATAAAAGCTAGCACGAAAGAAGTGTCTACCTCGTTGAAAAAAGCTCCATCTTCCCAAAAAACCTTTTCAGCCTGGTACCATGCATTTTGCTCTATGGAAAAAGAGCCTATAGCCAAAAGATCATTTTCTGTAATAGAAATTCTAGCACCAACATAAGAAACAATTTTAGCTAATTCTGATTCCCAATAAAGAGTATCCCCGGAAGTACCTGTAAATAACATAGACAGCGCTTTGGGAGTGATTGTTTTACCATGCTCTTTTAAAAAAAACAAAACCTCTTGCCCCACTCTTTTTTCTTTTTCCCAGGGCTTTTCTTCCGAGCCGTCTAATAAAATAAAAAAAGAAGGGTCCTTTACTGGTAAAGAAGGAAAAGCCTTCAAGCTCTCAAGACCTATAAGAAAAAAAGAAAAAGGAGACGGGTTTTTCGCATAGCTTAGTATTTTAGCCTGCACCTCTTCTGTAAGTTTTTTAATGCCATCCCAAACAACTATTTCTTCCCCCCCAAAAAGAGAACGCGTTCCAAGCGCTTCATACACAGGTCCAAAATCTCCTTCTAAAAAAGAAACTTCTGCCTGGGTCAAAGACATAATCTTTTGAGAAATTTTCTCTAAAAGACTTCTTCTTTCTTCCCTTTGTGAATGAACCACGAAATAAACTCTTGGCAATGACCCAGCCAAAAATGTCGCATCTATATGTTTTTGTAATGGTAGTACTTGTTGAAACTTCAACGGTTTCCCCTTTAAATATATTGATTCAGTCTACTCATTCTTAAGTATTTTGATCAACAAATCTAAAATAAAAATAAATAAATTAAATATTTTATTGACACGGCTTAAAATCAGAGGCAAAATATAAATAGGAAGATGCAGGGAGATGTGCCTCATGAAATTACAAAGTACTAATAAAGAAGAAACTGGTGTTTGGGTGAAAACACTCACCGCAGAAGGCTGGCAAAGAAGACAAAAAGCACGAAAAAATCAATTCGTAGCTAGTAAACCAACAGTAAAACCGCCGAAAGAAGTCGTTAAAACAACGACTAAACCATCAGCAAAAACAACGGTACGGGCCTCTAGCAAAAAATTAATAGTAGCTACTAAAGCTAAGAAAGCCACAAAAAAAGCTAAACAAAAAGCTAAATAAACCTATTTTTTTTTCAAAAGAAAATAGGTTTTTAAAGTACCCAAATCCCCCGCCTCGAGAGAAGCCCTTTCCTCTAAAACAAACTGTTTATCTAAACTCTCTGCTGTTTTTTCAGAAACCTGTATTTTTCCCATTTCCCCAAAAGCTTCCAGAAAGCTAGCCAGGCTAACAATATTCCCCCAAAGCTCATAGAAGAACTTTTTATTGCCTAAAATACCGACAGAAATAGATCCCGAAGCCATTCCCATGCGAAGGTTTAAATCCAATCCGGTTTCTTCATTAAATTTAAAAAGACTAGCCTGTAAAGAGATCGCAAAATTAGCCATTTTAATAGCGTGATCGGAAGAGGGAGCTCCTACCCCCGAAACAACCATGCAAGTATCTCCTAAAATCTTCGCTATATCTACATTAAACTGTTCAGCTAAAAGAGCTACCCTATCTAAAACTTGGTTCAGTGTGCTAAGAGGAAGTGTATCTTCAAACCTATTAATATGCATAAAAAGAACGGTTCCCTCATATTTCCCTGTAATCGCCTGTTCTCCACTTTGAAATCGCTTCGCTAAAGATAAGGGAAAAAGATTAAGTAAAAGCTCTTCATTCGTTTTTGCCGCAGAAGCGAGAGCTTTAGTCGATCGTAAAAGACAGATGACCATAACTATAAATGCTAAAAGCGAAAGTAAAAACGCAACTATAATCAATTTAACGGCTTGATTTTTTAAAGATTCTATTTTAAAAGAGGTTCTTTCTTTAACATGCTTGCTAAACTCAGATAAAGGGATCATAATGTTTGCTTTTTCTTTCATATACAAAGGACTGGAAACAAGCTCTCTTGCTAACTCTGGGTTAGGTTTACCTATAACGGAGTACTCGCCAGCCCCGTTATTATAAAGCCCTTGCATGACATGAATTGCTTCTTCTTCCAAAGATGTAAGAGCATCACTTCGAGCCTGTGATTCATTAAGTAACGCAAATTCTTCAGGAGAAAACCCATACTCTTTCATAGTCTGTTTAAAAGAAATTGCCTTTCCATAAGGAGTTGGACGAACGCTTTTGTCGAATACAAAATCCCAATAAATTTCGTTATAGTCATCAGGCCTTGGGGTTGTTCCATTTCTAATCGAAATAATTTCCTGATACCAATCAACGTATTTTTTATCACCAGTTAGCACATAAAGACGAACCATTTTTGTCAAATCATCAGAAGTTTGCCTTAACTCATTTGAAATTTGTAAAGAAACATACGCCCTACGACTAGCTTGCAACTCTTCATTTTGTATCTTCCAAAGGAAAACAAGACAGCCTAGCAAAACAACTAAAACGCTTCCTAAGCAAACAAAAAAGAAAAACAAAAAACGATCTTTCTTAAAAGAAATGTCCAAAATCCCTCCCTCTAGCCGATATCTACGTAAAGATACAATTTAAGAAAAAAAAGAATTAAAGCAATCATTTTAAATTTTTGTTTGCCCATTTTTCTAAAGCGTTTCGATGAGATAAAGAAAGACGGGCTAATTCACTTTTAGAAGAAATCAAACAAAGAGCAGTGCCGTGATCAACCTCCACTCCTTTAATTTCTGATACAATTTGATTTAACTCTTCTAAAGCCAAAGCTCTTTCTGGAAAAAGAAATCCATAAAAATCACAAAAAGACTTTCCTTTCTCTAAGGAAAAACTTCTTACTTTGGCAAGTCTTTGGAACATCCGCTCTATAGAAAAATGTGTTGGCCTATACTTCATATAAAGGCTTATTTTTTTTTCAAAACCGCGCCAACTACCGATAAAACCTTCTAACTCTTTAGCCTCTATTTCATCTAGAGGTCTTCGATATTGAGGCCAGTCAAATGAATGCATGGCAAATTGAACCCTAGTGTTTATCATTTCTTTTTTGAAGCTATAAACAAAACTGTTCTCCATATCAAAAAATCGAAGTTCCCCCCTAGAATTAATCCCGATATTTCTAGCGACAAGATCCTTCCCCCCTAATATATAAAGAACTAAATGAGATTTCCAAAAATCGATCAAAGAAACCATTTCTATAAAATTTTTAGGATGACTATACGAGGAATCTTCTCCGATGATAAAGCTCTCTTTTCTTTGCACTATAGACTTTCGACCGCCAATGTCTATAGCAAAAGAAGGAACAAAAAATTGAGAAGCGTTTAAAAAATGAGACACCTCCCAAACAAAACACTCCTTAATATTGTCGTATTTCCTTTTTTTAAGAATACATCCATACACAGGATTATCTACAATAAACTTATCATCATAAAAAGCGTTTTTCATACGATTTTTTAATGAGGCATTTTTTAATAAAGATCTACGAACATCTACAAAACACTCATAGCTATCTAAATAACCAGAATTACTTAAATCAGATAGCTCTGCTACAAGTTTTTCGGTTGAAGAATCAAAATCATCATTCCACCCAGCATACAAATGAGCGACAAAAACAATAAAAAAACAAAAGACTCTTCGAGGCATTTATGGCCTCGGATGAAACGATGCAAATGCATCCACAAGATGTTTTTGACTAATTTGCGTGTAACGATCTGTTGTTGCTATATGGGAGTGGCCTAGCATTTCTTGGATGACGCGAAGATCTGCTCCATTTTCAAGCAAATGAGTAGCAAATGAATGTCTAAGTGTGTGTGGGGAAATGTTTTTTAAAATGCCTGCTTGCTTTGCATAAAGTTTTACTCTATTCCACACGGTAATACGATCTACTCTCGATCCTTTTTCCGTAACAAAAACGACCTCCTCAAGAGCTCCCTCAACACTATCTCTAAACCGCAAAAGGTACTCATCTAATATAACAAGAGATGCTTTAGCAATAGGAACAATCCTCTCCTTGCCTCCTTTTCCTTTCACTCGAATACTATCTTCTCCAATATCTTGAAAATTAAGACCACAAACCTCTGAAACACGAAGACCCGAAGCATATAAAACTTCTAAAATAGCTCTATCTCTTGCACCAATGAAAGTTTTTTGATTCGGCATAGAAAGTAACAAATCTACTTCATCAAGAGTCATGACTTCTGGAATAAGCTGCCAAAGTTTCGGGCTTTCTAAAAAAACCATCTCATTTTTTTCTATAAAACCTTCTTTTTTTAAAAAAGAAAAAAATACCTTTATAGAAATAAGAGATCTACAAAGAGAACTGGAAGCCTGCTCTTTTTTTTGTTTCTCTGCTAAAAAAAGAATAACATCCTCTTTGAGAAACTCTTTAATCTGTTTTTTTTGAGTGAACTCTAAAAAGGCTAAAATATCGGTGCGATATGCCAAAAGCGTATTTTTAGCTAAGCCTTTTTCAGAAGATAAATACATTAAAAAATCTTCCACTAACGCATCCACAGAGCCTCCAAAGCTTTAATTTATTTATTTAACAGAGCCTCTTTTTGCTTTAAAGAAAAAAAACAGGCCAGCTAAAACTAAAGGTATGCTTAAAATCTGGCCCATCGTAATAAAACCAAAATGAAAATAAGCACTTTGTTCTTCTTTAAAAAATTCTATAAAAAATCGAAATGAAAATAAAAGACTCAAAAAAAGCCCTGTAAGTAATCCCTGTTTTTTCCCATTTAGTTTATTACTATAAGAAAACAAACAGCCTGCAAGCAAAAAATAAAAAAGAGACTCATAAAGAGAAACTGGGTGTCTTACACAAGGAACGCTTCCATCTGCAGGATGTCCAAAGACAACACCCCAAGGAACATTTGTTTTTGTGCCCAATATTTCCTGATTAAAGAAATTCCCTATCCGGATACAACCCCCAACGATCGCGGCTGGAACACAAACAAAATCTAAAAAACCAAGAAAAGAAATACCAGCCATCCGACTCGCTTCTTTTTTCATGAAAACATATAAAGCAATTAGGGCTCCTAAAGTGCCTCCGTGACTAGCAAGACCGCCCTCCCAAATTCTAAAAATAGACAAAGGATCTCTTTGAATTCCGCTCCAATCTTGATAAAAAATCACATCCCCTAGCCTAGCCCCCACAACAGCTCCTATAACAGCGTAAACTAAAGCTTTCTCTCCTAGAATCTTTGCTCTACTTTTTAAAGGTAAAACAGCATCTTTTAAATCTACTTCTAAACTAAGGCGGCTAGCTAAAGGATGACTTTTAATTAAAATTTGATTCAACCCATCGACTAAGTTTCCTTTTATACGCTTAAGTAAAAGATATGAGCTAACTTCTTTTTCTTTTACAACTTCTTGAGAGATAAAAAAAGGAAACTGGCGAAAATATCGATTTAACAAGTACACTAAAAGAAAATACCCAAGAAAAAATCCTAAAGAAAAAAATAAACCATACCAAAGAACGGGTCTGCCTAAAAAAGGAAGATTATACGAACCTATCTCCTTAGAGACATCCCAAAAAATAAAACTCAACATATACCACCAATATGTACAAAATTAAAATTTTCTCCATTGGAAAAACAAAAGAAGCGTGGCTTCTAGATGCTTTAAACGAATACGAGAAAAGACTCTCTTCTCATATGAGTATTCAATGGGTCCTTGCCAAAAACAACGAGCAGCTTATTTCTTTTTTAGAAAAAGAAGAACCCCCTATCGTCTTAGATGTGGAAGCCAAACAATTTACAAGCGAAGAATTTTCTAAGCAAATCTTCTCCTCTTTGGAAAAACTAGGTAGTCGATTATCTTTTGTAATCGGCGGAGCAGAAGGAATTCCCGCTCCTATTTTAGCAAAAGCCTTCACTACAATCAGTTTTTCAAAGTTAACTTTTACCCACCAAATGATTCGTCTGCTTCTTTTAGAACAGCTCTATAGGGCTTCTGAAATACAAAAAGGCTCTGGGTATCACAAATAACTAAATTTTCTGTTTTTTATCTATAAAATACCGAAAATAAAAAGCTGAGCCATTAATGAGGGCAGAACCAATAGCTACGTCTACAACACCTTTAACATCGTAAGGAAGCGATACCCAACGAAGAGATACCCCTAAAAGAATCATAGAAGAAAGCAAAAGAATATAAGATAAAGGGTATAGCGAAGAAATCGGTAAAGGATTAGGCAAGCTTAAAATTCTGGTAATCACCCGAGTCGCTGTTTTAGATAAAACAACTCTTCCCTTTATAAAGCCAATCACAAGCCCAAGACAAACTAAAGCCAAAGAAGCCTGCTCTAAACTACCTGCTAAAGAACCCATCTTAGGAATAAGAAACGCTTCTTTTCCAAGCTGTGGGTGCAAAAGCAAAGAAAACCCCTTAAGCATTAAAAAAAAACCAGCTCCCATCCAAATAACTCCACTTAAAACAATCCCAACCCCATGCCGTATTTTCATAAAAACTCCTTGTTTTTTAACCATTTTAAAGGTTTTCTTCATTCGTGACTAGCTACTTTCTTGTTTCCTAAACAAGTCATCTATTTTCTCTTACCAAAAATTAATCACACAAAGGCTCGTTTCTTCGATAAACAACAAAACCTTCAACGTAAAGAATATGTTTAGGAAAAAGAAAAAACTCAATACTTTCTTTTATTCTAAGCACTTTTAGCAATTGAGATAACTTCTTTCGATAGAGCATATAGGTCGTTTGTAATTTTAAGATCTCTATAGGCTTTCCAGGCTTTTAGTACTCCCCTCCGACGAAAATGTCCAGAAACGCTTTAGAAATTTTAATAGCGTTGTCTGTAAAAGTCCAAAAAGCCTTACCCCATCCATAAGTTGCAGATAAAAGAAAAGAAGTTTTCTTAAGTCAAATTAGGGAAAAAACCTTGATAACAAACTCATTTTTTTCATCTAAAAAAAACATAAACCTGTAAAAAAGAGCACATAACGAATTTAATCAAATTTTAACATTTGATAGAGGTTATTTTTTATTACATAATGAAGTTACGGTGATATTTTATTAAAGGAGAATATTATGAAAGATTTAGCTTTATGGCCTTCGTTTTTTCCAGCGTGTTTTGACGACACTGAAGAAAGAAAACTTGGCTGTTTTCATGAAAATTCAGGTGTATCCATTTTAGAAGATACTAAAAACGTATATGTCGAAGCGGCTCTTCCTGGCCTTACCCCAGAAGAAATTGACATTCACTTTGAAAATGGAATTTTGCTCGTAAAAGCAGAAAAAAAAGAAGAGAACAAAGATAAAAAATTCTATAGAAAAGCTCACAGCAGCTTTTATTACCAAATTACAGTTCCAGGTGAAGTGGATGACACAAAAGCTGAAGCTATTTGCAAAAATGGAATTTTAACGATTTCATTTCCTAAAAAATGTGGGGAATGCCAAAAGAAAAAAATCCCGATTAGCAACGGATAAGACCCTAAGCGCCCTTAAGAACGGGCGCTTTTTTTTAAGTTATTCTATAGAAGTCGATTCCCCTTTAGTCTCTTTTAAAGGAGACGCAAGAACAGGAACCGGCTTACATCCTTTAGTGTTTAATTTGATAGCCCAAACAGAATCTGAAGAACAAATAAAAAGGACATTGTTTTCAAACCCTCCAAAAGTCAAATTAGCTGTTTGCTTGGGTAGTTTAATTTTTGCAAGCAGTTCTCCTTTTGGATTTAAAACATGAACTCCATCTAAAGCACATACATATACATTTCCCATCACATCTAAACGCATTCCATCTGGAAATCCTGGCGAAATTTCAGCAAATTTCCTTTTATTACTAATTTTTTTTCCATCCTCACTAACATCAAAGGCATAGATAACATGAGGTTCTTTTGTATAATATGTCCCTGGAGCTTCAATAGCACCACTATCAATTAAATATAAAATTTTCTCGTCTGGAGAAAAAGCAATGCCATTTGGCATTTTTAACGCGCTAGTAACCACAGTTATCTCTTGTGTCTTAGCATCTATACGATAGACATTATTAGGTAAATAAGCGTCCTGAGGGAACTGTAAAGCTCCATAAGAAGGATCTGTAAACCAAATAGAGCCATCCGACTTTACCACAACATCGTTAGGAGAATTAAGAGGCTTTCCTTCAAAAAAACCTGCCAAGGTTTCAATAGAACCATCCCCTTGTGTTCGAGAGACTCTTCGGCCTGTTGTCTCACAAGTAAGTAAACGACCCTCTAAATCTGCAGTCTGACCATCGGCTATACTCGAAGGATGACGGAAAACAGCTGGCGCGCTATAAGAAAGCGCTGTAATTTGATTAAAAGGATCCAACCCCTCCCATCGTATCACATGAATCTTATCATTTACCTGATCTGTAAAAAGAAGATATCCAGGTTTTTGGTCTTTCACAGAAAAATACACTGGGCCCTCTGTAAAACCAAAGCCATTACAAAGAAGATGCAACTTAGGCTCCTTACCTAAGATCTCCTTAAATTGCTCGTTATAAACCTCAAGAGGAAGTTGCGGTGATTCATCGACTCCTCTAATAGGAGGATTCTCCATGGAGACCCCTATCGTAGCAAAACAACCCGCCATCAATAAATACACATTAAACATGAACCCCTCCCTACAGGTAAGATCTTAAAGAGGGAAGTATCAAGTCCTAGAATTTATTTCAAATTTTTTCTTACATTTTATGTTTAATCTTCGGGAAGTAGTCCGATCCAACCAAAAGGGGCTCTATCAACAATCTCTAAAATAGCCTCCCTAGCCGCTTGTTCTTTTGGAACAATATAAGATAGCTTTTTTAAAGCAATTTCAAATATATCCTTAGCAAATTCAGTAAGCTCGACCTTATCCGAGGATTTAGCCCTTCCTAAAATACCAAACATTTCTTTGATGCCTTGCTTGATAAACTCAATAGAGTCTTTATCACTCGCATTTACTGCACGTAGAATGCCAAATACTATTTCCATCTTGGATCTAGAAGAACCTTCTGCTATCGTAAGCAAATCAAATGCTTCCTCCACCTTTCCTTCCATAACTAAGGACCAAGCTAACGAAGCTCCTCCCTTCATAATGTCTTTAGGAACTAGTCGAAATTTTTCACTAGAAAGAATTTCTTTTTCTATTAAATTAGCTTCTTCTTTAATGCTTAAAGAAATCATTTTTTGAGCTCTAGGCATCCTTGCATTTTTAAAAACTTGATAAAACCTTGCGCCTATACGATCTTCACCTGGAAATACAACCTGTCTTATTTCTTGTAAAAGACAATGAACCTCTCCCAAAATTTTCCCTTCAGAGCCTCCCGGAATCACTCCTATCTGCTGGCTTAAATCTTGTAAACGCTGTTGCACAAAGCTAATAGATTTACTCTGAGAGCCTTCATTTACCTCAAACTGAGTCAGCTCTTTCATAGATTTTATTAGCCGCTCAATATGCAAGTGAATATTACCACTCATAAATACAACTCTCTAAAATAATTAATAATAATATTAATTAAACACAGTAAATATTAATATTCAATTATTTTTTTTAAATTTAAACGCAATAAAAGAAGAAAAGAGAATTAAAACAATTCCCCCTAGCGTAAATAAGCTAGAAAAACTCCAAAATGGCATAAGTAACATTTTGCCACCTATAAAAAATAGCATCATAATAATGGCAGATTTCAAAAAAACAAATTTCTTTTGAAAACTAACTAAAAGAAAATACATTGAACGCAATCCAAGCACAGCAAAAACATTTGATGTGTAAGCTAAAAATAAATCAGAGGTCAAAGATAAAACAGCGGGTATAGAATCTATAGCAAAAAGAATATCAGAAGCCTCCACTAAAACAAGAGCCACGAAAAGCGTAGTCACATATATTTTCCCGTTCTTTTTAACAAAAAACCGAGACTGACTGGCGTCTTTATCTACCCGTAAATACTTCATACAAAGCTTCATAAGCCATGTATCTCGAAGACTTCTATCTTCTTTTTGCCTGTAAAGAAAAAAAGCGGAAGAACATAAAATAATCCCGAAAATCGCATAGACCCAATGCGCCATCTCCAAAACAGATATTCCAACTAAAATAAAAAACACCCTGCAAATAAACGCGCCGAGGACGCCAAAGAAAAGAACTTTATGCTGATATCGGGGTTCGATTTGAAAAAATGAAAATATCGAAAGAAATACAAATAAATTATCAACGCTTAAAGAAGTTTCAAGAAGATACGCTGTAAAAAAGATCAAAGAAGCTTCTTTCCCCAAAGAAAACAAGACAAAAAGATTGAAACTCAAAGCTAACAAAATCCAAAACAACGAGCAAAGACCAGCCGACTGCCATGTAATAGCCTTTTCATTTCTATGAAATCCTTTTAAATCCAAAAGCAGCATGCAAATGACAAAAAGATGAAACCAAACCCAAAACATTAATTTTCTCCGTAAAAACAAAAAGTAACAAAAAAATACATTTACTTAAATAAATTATTTTAAAAGAATAAAGTTTTATAGTGAAAAAATTTTTAAGGACCTTTATGCCAAATAAAATTCCAGAAGACCCATTTAAAAGCTATTTCATGAAAAATAACGAACTTCATATGCCAACTAGTAGCTCATTTGGCCACCAATTTAAATTTTTGATAGCAAGCCTTCTGGGTGACACTGAATGGAAAATCCAACTAGTCTATAGATCTGCTCTATCCACGGCTCTAAAAGCAGCTCCAGAAAACAGGGCGGAAATAAAAGCAAATCTCTACATTGCTCTTAGAAATAAATTAGGTACTAACAAAGAATTCGAAAATGCTATCTCGAGCGTAGCTATACAAAAACTGAGAATAAAATCTAACGACCTATCACCCGAACAAAAACGAGCAGCTATTCTTTTAGCACCAAACCTTGGGAGTTCGTCAATTTTAACGAACGCAATAAAAGCAGTCGGCCACATAAAGCTAACTGACACAAAAGAACAAATCCTAGAAAAAATTATTGGAAAGTCAGCTAAAATAGATACTTACCTAGAGCTCCCAGACGAAAAACTAGAATTAGTTTTATACGAGCTATTACAAATATCACCCGAAACACAGGCACTTTTCGAGCAAAAAACAGAGCCACAAAAAACAAATATACTCAAAGCTCTTGGAACAAACTCTACAACCCTTGAAAGCGAAATAAATTTTGAAGAAGAACGCATAGAGCTATTTGATCTTATTAAAGACCCTAGTCAGAGAGTATCACTGGAAAAACTTCTCAACAAGAATAAGAACGATACCAAAACCTCTCTAAATTTAATCCGCAATTTAAAAGTAGTCCTGAGTGCTAAAATCCCTATAGAACTTGCCTTGAAATGGCTTAAAGATAAAGAACAAGGCCTAAAGATCGGCTTGCAAGACGTGCCTCATTCTTTGGAAATAAAACAAGCTAAAGATCCCTCTATTGAAATAGCAAATAACATTAGAACAATACAAACTGCAATAGTAAATGGAAAGTCTCTAAGCGAAGCTTCAGCAGAAGCTGTAGAGCTTTTCCTAAAAGAGGTGATAGAAAAAGCAACAGACTCCCAAAAAAACCAAGCCCTTCTAGCTATAGGCCCAGATATAAATGCAGCATTTACTTTACCAATCAGTCTATTTAACTTAATCAACGAGACCTCTTTTGATCAAAAAATAGAAGAAATGCGCTACTCCTATACGATACGCTATGAAAGTGAAAATGTGCAAATAACGGTTGACTCCACTAAAGAATCTCCTTACCAATGTCATATGCAAATGATAATTAAGCCCGATGGAACTAACTCGATTACAGAATTTAACATAGAAAGCAAAGCACCTATGGATTAAAAAAAACATCTTCTTTTTCTATGGTGCTATTTTTTTACTATTCCTGTACCATTATCTAACGAAAAGCAACCCAACGAGTAAAATGTTTGTTTTAGGTATTGAGAGCACTTGCGATGAAACAGCCGCAGCTATTGTTGTCGACGGGAAAACCATCTTATCCAATATAATCCACTCCCAAATCCCCTTACATCAAAAATTTGGAGGAGTCTTTCCTGAAGTAGCGAGTAGAAGCCACGTAGAGGCTATGCCGATCGTGATTAAAGAAGCTATTAAAGAAGCTAATATTTCGCTCAAAGATATCGACCTTGTTAGCGTTGCTAGAGGCCCAGGATTAATAGGACCCCTATTAATTGGAATGAATACGGCTAAAGCTCTAGCTTTTAGCTTAAAAAAACCTTTGATTGGAGTAAACCATGTCGAGGCTCATCTATACGCAGCCATTATGGGACAAGATACTCCAATTTTTCCAGCTCTTGGCATCGTCGTATCAGGGGGTCACACCTTTCTTGTTGTGATCGAAAATATAGGGACCTATAAAAAAATAGGAGGCACTGTCGATGACGCGATTGGAGAGGCTTTTGACAAAGTTGGAAAATTACTAGATTTACCTTATCCTGGAGGGCCAGAAATAGAAAAGCTCGCCCTTTTAGGGAACCCTTCAAAACTCCACTTTAAAGCGGGAATTGTCAAAGAAAAGCCCTACGACTTTTCTTTTAGCGGTCTTAAAACAAACGTATTTTACTCTATCCACGGACAAAATAGCCCCAAAGGAGCTACCTGCCACCTAACAAGCGAAGAAAAAGCCGATCTTGCAGCGGCTTTTCAAGAAACAGCTCTACATGATATCGCTAATAAAGCGCTAAAGGCAGCTAGCGCCTTCAACTTAAAAGCTATCTATGTGGGAGGTGGAGTCAGCAATAACCAAAGGCTAAAAGAAATACTGAAAGAAAAAATTAAAAACATTCCAACTTTTTTCCCTGGAAAAGGGCTAAGCCTAGATAATGGGGCAATGATCGCAGGGCTAGGATTCCAAGGCTACCAAAAACAAGGCCATGGAGATTCTCTTAACCTCGAAGCCTTAACTCGAATTGCTCTCTTCTAACTCCTCTATTTGAGAGGCCTCTTCTTCCATTTCGGCAAGAACATCATTTAAAGAAATTTCCAAACCTTTTAAATCTTTTAAACTAGAAACATTTCCCCAAAGAGGCCCTATCATAAAAACCAATAAAATAGCAGACCAAAACATACTCCCCCAAATATAGGATTTTATTTTTTAATATCCGAAGTAAATATTTATCTTCATCCTTTTTTCGAAAAAAAAGAAAAAAAATCTGCAAATATACGGTTAACTCTTGCTGTTTTTCAATTTCACATGCTAGACTAATGACACTAACGAATTTTTGAGGTTATTATGGCAAAAGGCGCAAGAGAAAATGTAAAAATGAAGAGCACGGAAAGTTCCGAATGCTACTGGACAAGTAAAAATAAAAGAAATACGACACAAAGAATGGAACTAAAGAAGTACGACAAAAAGATGAAAAAGCACGTAGTCTTCAAAGAAGCTAAGTAATTTTTCAATCGTTTTTTTGGGGGTCTTAATTTATGTTTGAGTTATCTATAGCTCTAAAATATCTGATCCCCAGAAAAAGACATCTTTCTGTTACTTTAATAGCTATGATGTCTGTTGGTGTTATATCTCTTGTCGTATGGCTTCTGCTAGTATTTCTATCCGTCACAGAAGGCATAGAAAAAACTTGGTTAAAAAAACTAACAGATTTAAACGCTCCCATTAGAATTACTCCGACCCCTGAGTATTTCTCCTCTTACTACTACAAAGTAGACTCAATAAGTCACAGTTCTAATTTTTCTGTAAAAACAATAGAAGAAAAAAGCCTCTCTCCTTTATCAGACCCCTACGACCCAGAAGAAGATCAAGAGATACCCTACTACTGGCCAGCACCAGACCTTGACGAACACGGGCATCTCATAGACCCAGTCAAAGAGCTAGATCTCCTTCTTTCTCAACTGAAAAAAGAAAAGAAAACGCTAGTTTTTCAAGACTACGAAATGAGCGGAGCGACCTTAAAGCTACAACTTTTAAGAAATAAATCTAATTCCTTATTTACTCCAGGACAAGAATCTTTAAATTTTCTTACACAAGTTTCCTACTTATCCACTCCGCCTGAACACCCGAATATTCTGTCTTCCTTGTTAATTTCTCCAACAGCTAAAGACATCAACCATCTATTTTTCTTAGCAGGATATAGAATGGAAAATACTCTTTCTAACGGAGAACCTGAGCTAAAACTTGCCCAAGAGTCCTTTCAAACGAAAATTTCCGATTTACTTAGCTCTGTGTCCATTCAAACAATTCAAACAGTCCCCCCTGAGTTTCGTTTTCAAATAAAAAACTTAAGCGACGGACTCTTTACAGTATATGGAGTTTTCAAAAACGATACTCTTATTAAAATCCTTTTACCCAAAGAGACCTCTTCTCAGATAGCGGTAGATACAGCTCGTGGAGAAGAACTACGCAAAGGCTCTTTAGAAATCACAGCTTCAAAAGCTGTTGCTAAATTCTTGGAAAGCACGTTCTGTCTTCACGAAAACACATCACTGGAATTACATGGATCGCAAACATTTTCTGTTACTATAAATACCGACAGCGTAAAAAATGCCACCCAACTAGAAGATATCACGCTAAAAATACAAGGAGCGATACAAAATCACCCTTTAAAAGGAAGTATCCCTTGGAAAAACTTTCTAATTAAATCGTTTAGCTTAAAAGACTCTCCAAAAGCACCTTGGGCACAAAAAGATTCTCCTGAAAAAATGCGTCTTCCAGTGAACTCCGCACAAGAAAATGGCATTTTACTACCCAAAACATTTCAAGAAAATGGCGTCCTCTTAGGTGATAAAGGGTTTTTATCATACACCTCTTCTACGGCAAGCGCTCTCCAAGAACAAAGAACTCCCATTTTTGTAGCTGGATTCTATGACCCAGGGGTGATTTCAATTGGAAGTAAATGCTTATTAGTTCCAAGAGAAATCACCAAAACCATCAATTCAGCTAATACAGCTTTTACATACGATAAAATTGCTTTAAATGGACTACAGGTCTGGTTTGACTCTCCAAGCCAAGCCTGGGAAGTCAAAACGCAAATCGAAGCTCTATTAAAAGAAAAAAACATCGAAAAATATTGGAAAGTCGTTTCGTTCCAAGAATACGACTTTGCTAAAGACCTATTAGAGCAATTTCAAAGCGATAAATACCTTTTTTCTCTTATAGCGATCATCATACTCATCGTGGCTTGCTGTAATATTCTTTCTTTTCTCATCATCCAAGTTAACGATAAGAAAAAAGAAATAGCAATTTTACAAGCTATGGGAGCTAGCAAGAAAACCATAGCGATGATTTTTGGATTGCTAGGTATTTTTGTGGGTGTATTAGGCTGTATTATAGGCTCCCTAGGAGCTCTTTTTACCCTCCACCACATAGACGCTTTAGTCCAAGTGTTAAGCGCTCTACAAGGCCATGATGCCTTCAACCAAGTATTTTATGGATCATCCCTTCCAAATACTCTCAGTACAAGAGCGCTTCTTTTCATTCTCTTTACAACCCCCATACTTTCTCTCCTAGCAGGACTTATTCCTGCCTTAAAAGCATGTAGACTCCACCCTTCTTCCATTTTGAGGTCTGAATCATGAATCCTGCAAAGCCAATACTTCAAGCTCATCTCATTCAAAAAGTATTTCCAGGAAGAACTCCTCTAGAAATATTTAAAAACATCTCATTAGAAATATATCCAGGAGAATCAATTGCCATTATTGGCAAATCCGGCAGCGGCAAAAGCTCCCTTCTACATATTTTAGGAACCCTAGACACCCCAACTAGTGGATCTATCAAGTTTCCTTCGATGCCTAAGGCTTCTTTAGAAATGATTCGATCGCATAAAATTGGATTTGTGTTTCAATCCTTTCATCTTTTAGAAGATTACACGCTACTAGAAAACATTATGATGCCAGGAAAAATAGCTAGAAAGCGACATAATGACTCCTTAAAAAAAAGAGCCTTAGAACTACTTGAAAAAGTAGATTTACTCGACAAGCAAAGCATCCCTCTAAAGCTTCTTTCTGGCGGTGAAAAACAACGCGCAGCAGTGGCTAGAGCTCTTTTTAATGACCCTGATATTCTTTTTGTTGATGAACCTACCGGATCGTTAGACTCGACGAACGCAAAAATCATACAAAATCTTCTACTTAACTGCTGCAAACAAGAAGGAAAAGCACTTTTTCTTGTCACTCACGACGAAGAATTTGCTTCTTGTTGCGACAAAGTCTTTACTTTAAAAGAAGGGAGCCTTCACTTATGAAGCAATTAGTCAGCTACCTACCTCTCATAGAAAAAACTCTAGAAAAACAAATAGCTCCCCTTAAAAACAGCAAGCACCCGCTTCTTTTTGACGCCGCAGCACATACTCTTTTAAATCCAGGAAAAAGAATAAGACCCCTTCTTACACTAGCTACAACACAAGCTTTAGGTGGAGATCTGGAACAGGCTATTATTCCTTGTTGCGCAATAGAAATCCTACACACATACTCCCTTATCCACGATGACCTTCCTGCGATGGATGATGATGACCTAAGACGAGGAAAGCCGACGCTCCACAAAATCTATTCAGAAGGCCAGGCCATCTTAACGGGAGATCTGCTTTTAACATTAGCCTTTGAAAGCTTAGCAACCAATACATTGATCCCTTCAGATAAAACAGTAGAATTAATCAAAGTTCTTGCGAAAAAAAGTGGTGGTAGTGGAATGATTCTAGGACAATCCCTAGACCTTATCAATGAGGAAAAAAATATATCCTGGCAAGACCTCGTAGAAATACACCATAGAAAAACAGCAGATCTTATTGCATGCTGTTTTGAGTTTGGAGCTATTTTATCAGGAGCTTCGCTAGAAACACGCCAAATCTTAAATTCTGTAGCAGAAGATGTGGGTCTTTCTTTTCAAATTATTGACGATGTTTTAGATGTTGAAGGCGAATCCTCTCTTATAGGTAAACCCATTGGATCTGATGCGTTAAACAAAAAAAATACAAGCGTCTCTTTACTAGGTTTAGTGGAAGCTAAGTCTTTAGCTGAAAGTCTTCTAAATGGTAGCTTAGAAAAAATCAAAAAACTCAATGGAAAAAGCGACGCATTAGAAAAACTCCTTCCCAAGCTCATCTACCGTCTTTTTTAAAGGATTAATCCATGCACAGTTTAGTGTTCGTAAAAAAAATAAAGAAAAAGAAAAAAGAGTTTAGCGAAGAGCAAACAACTTTCCATAAACTCAAAAAACAGGTAGATGCCACGCATAAAAAAATAGCAGAGGAAGAAAAAATCTTAGAAGACCTTTTACGGTGTTACTATCAAGAAATCAACCCACTGCAAAGGCAAATAGGCCTTGTAAATCAAAAACAATTCCTACTACTAAACCCCTATAGAACAGATAAAAAACTCTCAAAAAAAGAACGTTTTTTATTAATAGAGCATATGGAAAATCTTGCTAAAAATATTTTCCAGCACTTATCTTTTGAAGATGCATCTCCAGAATTTAAAGAAATTTTAAACGAAATATTCCCTCCCCCTCCCCCTCCACGAGAGCAAACTTTTGAAGAAAAAGATGAACAAGAAAATTTCACGAGCTGGGACGAAGAGGCGTCTTTCGAAGAATCTATCGACGAGATCTTGCGTAAAGCCTTTGCAAAAAATCCAATCGAACAAGCAGTTCATCAAATAGAGAAAAAAGAAATAGGAGCGTTATATAAACAACTAGCAAAAGCTATCCACCCGGATCTTGAACAAGATCCTAAAAAGAAACTCGAAAAAGAAGCGATGATGAAAAAGCTAAGTATAGCCTATGAAAACAATGACCTTCACACGATTCTTGATTTAGAAATATCTGTGGGACGCTCTAAAGAACGCTCAGATGAACAACTAAAAGTCTATAACAACACTCTTAAAGCTCAAATTCAAGAGTTGAAAATGAAGCTTCGGACATTACACCTACAGCCAAACTACGCTCCAATAGCTCGAATAGCTAACGAGGGAAGTAAAAATGGCAAAGTCATTATCAAAAAAAGTGTCGGAGAATTTAAAAAAACAATCATCTATGGCGAGCAAGTAAACAATTTGCTAAAAGGAGCTAGTGGAATTAAAACAGTCAGGCTCATCTTAGCGAACTATTAAAAAACTAAAGGCTCCTATTGGCTTCTGCGAGTTTCATATACTTGTAAAAAGCAGTCTGCCCATTATAAAGAGAAATAACAAAACCTTCTTTTCCTAAAAAAAAGCCTTTTTTAAAAAAATAACTCTTAAAAAATGCTGCCCAACCATGCAAAATAGCTTTCCCCAAAGAGGATTTCTTTTTTCCCTTGTTTTCTTTCGCAAAAAGAGTACTGTAACTTTGCATTTTAAATAGAAAATCAGAAATCTTCCTATAAGGAACATGCGTCATAAAATTTTTGAGCTCTATTTTTTTCAAGTTCCCTTGAATAATCTTTTCATGCACTTCGGCTGAATCAAATGCTGTAATTTTCCTATTATACATGCGAGTCACATAGTCAGGATGCCAGCCAGCGCAACCTGTAATATGCTTACCATTGAAGTAGTTCTTCCTCAACATTGAATACGTCGCATTTTCGTCTAAAGAAAGGCTTAAAATTTCTTGAGCTAAGGCAGAAGAGAGCACCTCATCACTATCTAAAGATAAAATAAAGTCATTTGTAGCTAAGGAACTAGCTACATTATGTGTTCTACCAAAACCTTCAAAGGATGCATGAAAAATCTTTACATTGGAAAACTTAGCTCCAATTTGTAATGTCTTATCTGTAGAACCTGTATCTAAAAGAATGACCTCTGGAAAGTCTTTAGTCGAGACAAGAGTAGCTTCTAGAGTCTCTTCGCTATTTTTTGTTAAAATTGTGATACTAATCATAGTTTATTTAATACGCCTCTATCTTTTCACAAAAAAAATGAATAAGGCGATAATATATAAAAAAACCACAAAAAAAACGACTCTTTTTTTATTTATTTACATATTTAACGAATTGACCGTAGCAATCTTTAAATCTAACATCTTTAAAAGAAAACGATTTTAACTGACCTTCTATAAAAGCTTCTAGAGGGATTTTAATTTCCCTTGTTAGTTCTTGATACCCAATCGAAGAGGTCGCTTCTAATCCATCTTTCTTCGAGAGTTCGGCCTTGATTCGCACAAAAAAAACTAGAGTATTTTCTTTTAAAGAAAATGGAAAATTTTCTTCAGACAAAAAGTCTACTCCGCTAGATCCCGTCTCAATAAAATTAAAAGCAGTATAAAATTGCTTTAAAGAAAATCCAAAATCAATTTCATGAATCAGTGATACTATTCTAAAAATAGCAATCTCTGAAAGACCTTTAGACTTTAATCCCTCTACAAAGGCATTAAGTTCCGGATCCAAATCTTCAAGATTTAAAGTCTTCACTTCTTTTAAAGCTATTTCATCAATCTTACTATAAACCTCTTTTCTAGGATCTATAGAGATAACCCTACCATCACGCGTTTTTACGCTATAGGGCTCATTTTTTTTTACAATAGGCTCTTTTATTGCAAAAGGAGAAATGGAAAAATCTGGATCAATATTTGAAATAGATCTTCTCAATTCATCTAGCCTTTTTTTCTCTAGAATTTTCCATTTATCTAAAACCTGTTCAAATTCCTTAAGGTCTTTCACTACTGCAATTCTTTTTTGCAGCTTATATTTATCACTAGAGGAAAGAAAGCTATTTGCCATTGTGTGCTTGAACGCTAAACTGATTTTTTCAATCTGCTCCTTATTCCCTGTAAGAGTATTTTTATCCAAAACTTGAATGCGCTGTTTTAAATCATCTATAGAAAGATGCCGCTCTTTATACCTTTGTTTCTTAAAGTGAATAGCCGCAATGTTAGCAATGCCAACAGCTACCCAACAAAGACCGACTGAAGCCAAAATTAAAGCGCCAGGAGGGGTAGCACCTACTCCAACGATCAATCCTATAATCGCTCCAGTTACAACTAAAGAACAAATTAAAGAACCCCACGAAGCCACCTCATCAAAATGCGTAACAACACCATCTTGTTGCCAACTATCCCAAAGACCCTTAGCATCCAAACATATAAAAATTAACGAAACAGTCTTAATAGCTATAACTAAAGCCAAAGCAGGAATAAGAAAGCTACCCCCCATAACTAAAGCTGTGCCAATAGTAAGAAAACAAACAAGACCACGATTAAACTGATTTTTCCATATCGCTTCCTTTAGGGCGTCAAGAGTGATATCCTTATCAAGAGCTCCCTCTCCAGCAGCACGAACAATCGCATCTTCTTGTATTTTTTGCTGTTTTTTACAAGCATAATAAAAACCAAAAAGAGCCGAGGGTGTCAGCTCTAATAACTTAGGATCCTCCGCACCAAAATCCGCCTTTAAAGCATCCATAATTTTGTTATTATCTAGTTCCGCTAAAAACTCATCTACAGTAACCGTCGCTTTTACTCCAACTAAAGACTCTATTTTGCCTAAGTGATTTTGCACTTCTTTTTTCGCTTGTTTTTCTAACGCACTAGTATCATCTAATAAATAAAGAAGAGAAGAGAGATCTACTTGTCTTTTTTCTTCTAAAAAGGATTGAACGCTCTGATCCCCTCTAGATTCAAGCTCTTTTTTAAAAGAATACGCTTCCCAAAATGACTGAGCACTCAAAATACCAATTAGAGCAAATAAAGGAGTCATCAACTTTGCCCCTAAAGAAGCAGCTGAAACTCCAACGCCATGGTACCCAACAAAAGGGGCGTTCCTAGCAACAGCGTAAGTACCTCCACTTACAGTTTGCAGCCAGGCTAAAAACTCTTTTTGAAAACCTTGCCACTGACGAGTTTCATCTGGTAAAATATTATCCTGTTCTTCAAGCCTTTGAGAACGAGCAGCAAAAATAGAAAAAGGGCCTGTAAAAAGGCCAAAAGCAGAGGTTTCTCCCGCAATATTCCATATCGACTGAGAAGAAAGATCTAAGCTTGAAAATCTAGCAAATAAAGACCAGTCACTAATAACTCCTAAATGTTCATTTAAGAGTATACTCCAAGAATCTGATTCCTTTTCAACTGACATAGACTGGTGAGCACCCTGAATACCGTGTGCTCGATAAAAAGCATCAACAGCTAGAGCTAACCCTTCCGTCTTTTGCTCGAAGGATCTTCCTTTCAACCCCTCTGAAGCTTTGCTTTTAGAAGCTAATTCCCACTGCTCTTTTAAAACATCCGTGATTTTGGGGACAGAAGGAGCTTCCATCCTTTTAGCTACAGGAAAAACCCGAGACTCTAAAAAGTCCATCCAAGAACTACTTTCTGCCGAATACATCGAAAAACCAATTATTTAAATATAAACTGATAATACAAAATAAAAAATTAAATTGAAGTTATTTTAACAAACTACTATCTATTATTTCTGAAAACCATCCAATATGTTTTTAAAAATCCACAAAAAATCTAATTTTAATTTCACAAAATCCATACAAAAACACTGACTTAAAAATATAAATAAAAAAAAGAATATGAAAAAACACAAAAAAATAATTAAAATTGGCTTAAGAAGAACAAGGATAAAAGCATGTCAATCCAAATAACAAAAGAAACGATAGTAATGCCTACTTTGATATAGACTTAAGCGATAATTCTCTTGCCGAAGAAACAAAAAACGCTTTAAAACTTTTCGATAAAGGTGGCAGATTACGTGAGGTAAAACTATAAGGAAACTCAGAACAAAGAACCTCTTCCCTATTAGAAAGAGGTTTTTTTTATATTTCAGGATGGCTAAGAACGCCGGAAAGCTCTATTAAAACATCTCTAAGAACTTCTAGAGGTGTTTGGTCTGCGTTAAATCGAGCAATCAACTCTGTTGGATAATGATCTAATAACGATAGCGTCTCTTTTTCATAAACTTGCATCCTATTTCTAAGAACAGCTTCATTCGCATCATCTTGTCTTTTTTCTATAAGAGCTCTTCTTTTCATTCTATTCATAAGAGCTTCAATATCGTTCATCTCAAGAACTATGATTTTAACCACTTCAATATACTGGTCTAAAATTTTAGCCTGTTGAAGTGTTCGCGGGATTCCATCTAAAAGAAGAAATTGTTTTTGTGGAAAATAATGGTTCGTAGTAATAAGCCCCTGCATATAATGCAACCACACTTCAATAGTAACCTCGTCTGGGACAAGGTTACCTTTACTTGCATAGGTGTGGTATAACTTACCTACTGATGAATCAGGATCTAAGCCTCTAAAAATATCTCCAGAAGAAAGATGGAAATGATTTCCTGCGGTGCTTAAAAATTTTCCTAAAGTACCTTTTCCAGAACCTGGCGGTCCAAAAACTAAAATGGTACGAAATTTATCAGAGTGCATACAGTTCCTTAAAAATTAATAACTTTGCGATTTCCCACAGCCACAAGAGCCTCTTGCATTTGGATTAGAAATTTTAAATCCAGCGCCGTTAAGACCATCTGTATAATCGATTTCCACTCCTAAAAGTCTTGAAACCATATTTTTGTTTACATGTATTTCCATTCCTTGTGAAACAAAAACTTGGTCTGTGTCTTTTGCTTTTTCAGAAAAATCTAAAGTATACTCAAAACCACTACAGCCACCAGCTCTATCCCCTAATCTAAGAGAATATCCTTCTTTGCCTTCTTCTTGTAAGATTTCTAAAAACTTTTCGGCAGCTTTTTTTGTAAGAGAAATTGTCGTCAAATCAGTTTCCTCTTTTAAAATAGAATTCAAACGTCCAAGAAGCTGCTCTAGATCTTCCTCGCTAAAACCATGTCCTAAAACACCAGTCTCCAAAGTTTCCCAGGTAGCTGCACCGCAACCTACGCAGTGTAAACCTGTATCAGTTAACTCTTGAGCAATCTTTTGACTCTTGTGAGGAAAACTGCTTAAAATCTCTTCTATCGTCATTTCCTTCGTAATCATACCTTCTGACTCCTCAATTTAAAAGTTAATCCTAACGCATCCGCCTCTAATTTTACACTGACAGGCTAATCGTTCTTTATCTTGTTCTCCTAAAAAATCTTTCTCTTCTTGGGTAAACTCAGTTAAGTTTTCCATTCCCTCAACGACTTCAATCACACAAGTTCCACAGACGCCTTCCGTACAAGCAAAAGGAACACCCTGGTCTTCACAGGCAGAAATAATAGACTCACCGTCTGGAATCTCTTGTTCTTCTGCTGAATTCTCAAAAATCAATTTAGCCATAAAATTCACTCCATAAAAAAACAAATAATACCATAAAAAGCCCCCCCCGAGCAACCTAATTTATCCTAAAAATAAAACTATGCACTTGAGACATAAAGAAGCTAAGAAGGATTTAAGCTTTCTGCTTTCTCATACGAGGAACGAAGCGAGGCCACAAGCAAACACCAAGCGACAAAAAAAGAAAGATTTAACCAAGAAAGAAAAGAAAGCCCCATAGAGGGGAGGAATGCCTGAACCCCTAAAATAGCTAATGAGGCAATCACCTTAGCAGACCTATAAATAAAAACATCTATAACAGCTTTTGCTTGAAACTTTTCCTCTAATCTCATCGGAATGTAAAGCATTTCTTTTATCACTGCAAAAATAGAAAAATCAAAACACTTAATTAAAATGAAGCAGCAAGATATAGGCCCAAAAGAAGGAAAAAATATAAAAGAAACAGCGCTAATAGCCAGTAAAAAAGGGACTAAAAAGTGCGTCTTTTGCAATCCTAAACAACGAATCAGTAAAAATGCTCCAAAAAACTGAGAAAGCATGGTAAGAATATTACCAAAAGAAGTAAATCTACCAAAAAACTCAGTCCTTAAGTCTTTTTCTGGGTAGGCTTTTTCCAAAAGAGATTGGAATTGAAAATCTGTTAACGTTGCTGTTACCTGCATAAATACAGTCATAAGTAGAATAGCAATAAGAAGTTTTGATGCAAAAATAAGCTCAACACCCTTAGTAAAAGAAGAACTTTTTTTTGTTTTTTGCGTTTGAATATCTTCTAGTGGCCCTGCATGCCGAAGAAGAAAAAAATAAACAACAGACAAAACTATATAAATCGGCAAAGTAAAAAAAAGTAAGCTCTGAGATCCCATTTTGACAGCTAAAAACCCAGGAACTAGGCTACCTAAAAATCCACCTAAAGCCCCAAACCCAAAAAGAATCCCATATAAATACTTGGCTTCTTGCAAAGCAATGGTGGCATGAATAACAGACCATAGCTGCTGCAGCATAATTAAAACATAAACCTCTTTCCAAATATAAAAAATAAAAGAAAGGACGGGTATTTTTTCAATAAAAAGACCCGATAAAAAATTACCAGAAGAAATAAGCGCTGCGATCACACAAAAAAGGCGAAAACAACCAAGTCTTGGCAAAAAATAATTATATAAAGAAACTGCCACCCAATTTAGAGGAAGAGCGCAAAGCCAAACGTAAGGAAAAGCTTGAGAGCCATAAAAATGGATAAAAAACGAATGACTAACAGGTCTGATCACAGCATAATCAGCCCCTATTAAAAGCCCGGTAAGCATCGCTAAAAAAAGAAAAACTCTTTCTTTTTCTGAAAAAATCTTTAAATAACGTTCAAAAAATGCACTCATAGAGAAAGATCTCCAGCATTTCCTAGCAAATGGGGTATAAGCTCTTTATAACTTGGAGAAATATAGAGCCAATTTCGACCAAAAGAAGGAATAGAAATAGCAGAACACCCTCGGCCATCGACAATTTCGTCTCCTCTAAGAACAGGAAAAGAAAAAAGAGAAGAGTTCTTTCCTGAACTAAAAAAGAAGCACTCTACTGAAGCATCTTCTATCGAAAATTGCTTTTGCCAATCACAAACATTTTCTTTTGTAATAGATGAAGGCAATTCAATAGCAATAAACCTTCCCTCTTTCACAAATATACGTGTAGCCTCTAGATGATCTTTGTGAGAAGCGTCTAAAAAAGCCAATCTAAGCCCTGCCAAAACTTCATTGTCTGTATAAGATAAATAAGTCTCTAAGGAAGATAGTATACCCTTACTTTCGTAAGAAGACGCCATGAAACGAGCTACATGAAAAGAGTAAGCTTGAACAGAAGGGTGTTGGTAAACCCTTTTGTGCATAAAATGACGTGCCAGCAAAAGAGCTTCACAAGATTCTATTCCATTTTCTTCAATACCTAATGTCAACCCTTGAGATCCATTTTCTTCAAAAGGTAGAATACGTAACGTTTCTATCAACTGATGGTAGTCAAATAATCCATAAGAAACACCCGTACTTCTAGCATCTCTTAAAAGATAATCAATTCGATCTGCTCCAAAAAAATCACCGACGATAATTTGACTCATAACTTTTTGCCAAGGAGTAAATCCTAAAATGGCTCTTCTATCGCCTAATAGTTTTAACTTAGGTTCTCCTATAGAAATTTTAATCACATCATCAAGAACATTATACTCTGGATATTCGATTTGAAATTTTTGCCAAATAGGCCTTAAAAAAGAACTTTCTATAATATGGACAGTCCACTTTTCATGCCCCCCTTCTCCTAAAACTTTTTTTTCAGCTAGATGGGAAAACGGTAAATGCCCAAGATCGTGGCAAAGAGCTGCAAACCGCACAATCTGTCGCCAGTATCCAACAAAACCAGTCGGGTGTTTTTCTGAAAAATGCTCCAAAATCTTATCAAAAATCTGTGTAGCTACTTCCATTACCCCTAAAGAGTGCTCAAACCTAGAGTGTGTAGCCCCCGGATAAACTAAATAAGCAGCACCCAATTGGTGGATATAGTGAAGCCTTTGAAAAACAAAAGAATCAATTAGCTCTTTTTCTAAAAGAGAAAATCTAATAAATCCATGAACAGAATCATATATTTTTTTCTTCACACTAACTTCCATTTACGCCCTGGGCTTACTTTCCTGTAAATAATTTCCCGTTACCTCTAAAAACTCAGCCTTCCTCTGTAGCTCTTTAATATTCTTGGCTCCCCCATAGGTAAGACCACTTCTAATGCCACCTAAAAACTGCTCTATTAGCTCAACAGCACTTCCAGTTACCTGTCCCCAAAAATCGACTCCTTCGGCAACAGTTTTCTCTTTGAGGCCACCATAAAAATCACATTGAAAATCTGCACTAGCCTGGCCTCTAAACTTGGCTTCAGTCCCGTTATTTCTTTTAGGAGAAGCACTTTCTGAGGTCATAGCAAATAATTTTCCCATCATTACAGTGCTAGCTCCAGCAGCAAGAGCCAAGATAGCCTCACGACTCCCCTTGATTCCCCCATCTGCAATTAAAGGGACTCTTAATTTTTCTGCAATTTTAGAGCACTCGTAAATAGCCGTAAACTGAGGGACTCCAAAACCTGTAACCATTCTTGTTGTGCAAGCAGCTCCAGGCCCAACTCCCACTTTTATAGCGTCTGCTCCCGCATTTACTAAGTCGTGGTATGCCATCGGCGTACATACATTCCCTGCGATAACATCCTTGTCCGGGTGCGTTCTTTTTAATTCTTCAATAAAAGCACACATTCTATCAGAGTGCCCATGTGCCACATCAATGCAAACACCAGCCGCTCCGGCATCAAGTAATTTACGAGGTTCTTCGTGAGTCAAAATACCACAAGAGATAAAAGTAGACTTACCATACTTTTTGACCCAAGCTAATTGCTTCTCAAAAGGGGTAAATCGATGATAAATAGGCAATGAACCATGTTGAATTAAAATGTCGGCAAGCTCTTCGCTTATAACGGTATCCATATTAGCGCTTAATATAGGAATTTTAATTCTTCTATTTTTGGTTAACCAAGTCTCTAAATTAGGTTCTTTTCGAGAAGGAACATTATTAAACTGCGGAACCAACGCAACATCATCAAATGTATAAGCTTTTTTAAAACTCACAATCACCTCTTTACATTCAGTATTTAAATATACACTATCACCAATAAAAAAAACAGTTTTTACTAGTTATTAAGGGAATATATAATTATTTCTTCACAAAATAAAAATTTCACCCCTCTTCCGTTATCATTACGAATATTTCTTATAAAATCACCTAAAATGCTAGTTTCCTCCTTTATACCCTTATATAAGTCAGGATCATGTTTTCTAAAAAGCTGAAGAAATCTCCTTCTTTTATTAAAGGATTCTTTTTACACCATCCACTCCTTTAAATATGAAAAAAACGACTTACTCTTTAAGGTTTTAAGTTCTTGATAACTTGCGCCATTTGCTTTAGAGAAATCCTTTGCCGTTTTTTCTAATGCTTCAGCAATTAGATAGGCGGATATACTTCCAATTGATTTTGAAATTACATTTAATTGGGTGTCTATACCAGAAAAGTTCAAATGAGAAACTCTAAGCATTCCCCTCCCAAAAAATTATTTTCTTGATATTTCTTTTTCTTTAAGAGAACATAGAAAAAATTCAAAGTAAAGAAAAAAAGCCATCATGCTAGATAAAGAGCCTAACGTAAGCGGTTTATTTTATACGAAAGAACCTAAAGTGCTATCACAAGAAATTGAGACCCTTTTATCTACTGCTGCCATAAATCCATCTAAAGAAATCAACATGATTCTTGTCCCTCATGCAGGATATATGTATTCGGCAGAAATCGCAGCTGCAGCATTTAAAGCTTGCTCTGGCAAACAAATAAAAACAGTGCTTATTTTAGCCCCTAGTCACTTTTCTTGTTTTAAGGGAATTGCAATCTGGCCTGAAGGAACTTTCACCACTCCGCTAGGAAGGATCGTTGTCAATAAGTCGCTTTGCAGAGCTTTACTTAAAGAAAGCCCATACGTCCAAAACTTAAAAGAGCCCTTTGAAAAAGAACACTCTTTAGAAGTCGAACTACCGTTTGTTCAAAAGACCTTTCCCGAAGCTACTCTAGTACCCCTCTTAACCGGTCAAATGTCTTTAGAAGATTGTGAATGTTTTGCTACATCTTTAAAAAAAGTCCTAAAAAACTCCAAAAACACACTTATCATCATCAGTTCAGATTTTTCCCATTTTCATAATGAATCCACAGCAAATCTAATGGATGAAACAGCTCTTTCTTTAATAGAAGATTGTAATACAAAAAAACTTTGGGAATACTCCTTACTAAAAACAGTAGAAATGTGTGGAATTATTGGCACCACCATTGCTCTTTTTTATGCTGAAAAAGCAAAAGTTAACCACGTAACCGTGTTAAAAAAAGGAAATTCAAGTAAAACAACACTAAACCCTTCTCGCGTTGTTGGTTATGCTGCAGTTGCATTTCAACCCAAAGAGCTAAATAAACACCAAAAAAAGACTCTTCTAAGCATAGCACGAGCAACCCTAGAAAATACTTTTCAACTTTATCAAGAAAAAGACCTGCGTTTATGTAGTAAAGAAGGGGTATTCGTAACGTTATACCTAGAAAAAAATCTTAGAGGTTGTATGGGAGAAGTCTTCAGCAATACCCCTCTTTATGAAACCGTTCATAAAATGACGCTATGTAGCGCAAGCGATTCAAGATTTCCTCCATTAACACAAAAAGAAAAAAAGGAAGTAAAAATTGAAATCTCTTTGCTTTCCACCCCTAAAAAGATTGAATCTTTCCAAGAAATTAAGTTAGGAACGCACGGAGTAATCATTATCCAAAACAACAAAAAAGGGTTGTTTTTACCTCAAGTAGCAACAGAAACCGGCTGGTCTTTAGAAGAACTCCTCTCAGAATTATGCGTACAAAAAGCAAATCTGCCACCTCTTGCTTGGCAATCAAAAGAAACCTCCATTTACATTTTTAGCTCAGAAATTTTTGGTGACTAGGCTAGAAATACTCATAAATTCCTGGATGTAAAAACGGACAAATCTAAAGATGCTTTTAAAGCTTTTAGTCAAGTTGTTATATTTGGATAGACAAACTGAAAAGCCTCAATTTGTCCTTCTAAAAGTAAGAGCTCCTCAACTTTATCTATAGGCTGCCAAAGAAAATTTTGATGTTCTTCTTTGTTAAGCAGTATCTTCGGAGAAACATCCAAGAGACTCTTAAACAAATACAAACGATAATTTACAAATGAATTTTGGACATAAAGAGCACCCTGATAAGACACATTTTTTTTCTAGAGGGACAAAAGACAACTCTTCTTTCATCTCCCTAAATAATCCTTGTAAAGGACTTTCTCCCTTTTCAAGTTTCCCACCGGGAACTCCCCATAAAGACGGAGAGCTTTTATGGGAGGCGCGCTGTAAAAACAAAAGACGGCTATCCCACTCCATAAAAACAGTACTAACTTCAAGCCCATCTAAAAATGTCTGGGGCTTTTCTAGATAAAGTTTTGCCATAAAATTATTTTATTGCCTCGCTTTTCCACCCAAGAGAAGGATCCCAAAATACCTTTATACAAACACAATTTCCCACTTTTTTATTTCCCTCGAGCTTCAATAGATGAGAAATAGCCCAGTAAGTCCCTCCGTGAGCAATTAAAAGCAAAGGTCCTTTACAAGATAAGGCTCGAAATAATCCCTTTTCTATTCTCAAAAAAAACTCTTCAATTATTTTCAGTTCTTCTAAAGTTAAAGAGCGGAGTTCGGAAGCTAAAAAAAGACGCCATAAGGCTCCAGGGCACTCTCGAAAATCGTCTAAAATCAAATCCTCAAATTTTTTATCTTTTAATACAATATCCTTTGTCTGCTGGACTCGAGATAACGGGCTCGAACAAACAGTCTCAAACGGGAGCTGATTCATTAATTTCTGAGCATCGATAGCCTGCTGAATACCATTTTCATTCAAATATACGTCTACTGTGTCATCATAAATTCCATATACATTGTGATCAGTTTCAGCATGACGTAAAAAATAAAAGCTACTTTGCATGCTTTCTATACTATCAAACTTTTTCTGTTTCTCTTCAAAGTTCAATAAATTGGTAAAAAAAGAAACGTTAGATTCAAATAAACTCATGAAAAATTAGTCCTGTAATTCTAAAACCTCTTCTAAATATTCTTCTGGGATATGCTTTTTAGTCTTAAGTCCGAGCCTTTTTAAATCTTCAGTTTTTTTAACTAAATTACCTCGTCCTAATGAAATCTTCTGCATAGCTCTATCGAAATGATCTGTCGTTGTTTTTAAAGACTTGCCAACTCCTTCTAGATCCTTCAAAAAATCCACAAATTTATCATAAAGTGCAGCTCCTTCTTCTGCGATTTTTTGGGTGTTTCTATTTTGACGTTCGACCTTCCAAATAGATTCTATTGTGCGTAACACCGCTAATAAATTCGCTGGACTCACTATAATCACAGACCTTTTCCACGCTTCTTCAAATAAAGAAGGGTCCGCTTCTATGACCAAAGAAAAAATTGCTTCGATAGGAACAAACATCAGTACAAAATCAGGATTTTCCAATTTTTCTAAGAATTGATATTTCTTTTCTCCAAGGCCTCTAATGTGTTCTTTAATAGAAAGGACAAGCTTCTTCAAACTTTCCTCTCTATCTGTTTGAGATACTGCATTAAAATAATCATCATAGTGGGTGTAAGACATCTTAGAATCAATAATAACCTTTTTCATATCTGGAAGGTTAATAATCACATCAGGCTGCATCCGCCTGCCCTCCGAAGAGCTTAGATCTAAGCCGCTTCCCTGTAAGACATACTCTTGATCCTCTCTTAAGCCCGAAGCTTCCAGTACTTTCTGTAAAATAAGCTCCCCCCACGTTCCTTGCTTTTTTACATCCCCTTTTAAAGCTCTTGCTAAATGATGCGCTTCAAGAGCTAAAGCTTTACTAGAATCTACAATTCCCTCTATTTTATTTTTTAATGTAAGCCGTTCCGCTGTTCCAGATTTAACCATATCTTGTATGCCAGACTGAAAAATATCGATTTTTTGTTTTAAAGGGGAAAGAATTTCCTCTATTTTCCCTTTAGAAACATCAGCAAATTCTCTAGACTTTTCATTGAAAATTTTATTTGTTAAATTTTCAAATTCTAAAGCAAACCGCTGCTCTACTCTAAGAAGTTCTTTTTCCTGTAAAAGGGACAAAGCCTCTAGTTTTTCCTTTTCGACGGAAAGTAAGGTTTGTAAAATAGATCTTTCTTCTGTAAGTTTTTCCAGTTTTTCTTGAAAAAAAAGTCCAGACGAGCGCTCTTCTTGAAGACGCTTAGAATAATAAAAGCCAGATAAAAGCCACCCTGTTACAACACCCGTAATCGTAAATAACAAAAAGCCAATCTCTTCCATGCTTCTCTCCTTATAAGTATCCTTTGAGGGTACTTGATTTTCACGATATTTACCACCAGATCTTTTTATAAAACCCAGTTGATTAAAAAAAATACATTTACAATCAATTATAATTTTTGTACTTTTAAATTAACTAATAACTAAAGCGATAATATGAAAGTAAACAACTATGAATCCTCTAAAATACCATGTGCCTTTCTATCCAAACGTATCAAAGTTTTTACCGAAGACAAACCTGACCTAGCAGATCTAGCAGTATTAACGGATAAAATTTACCAAAAATGCTTCGATTCGAAAAAACAGGGGGTCCAAAATTTAAGTACAGCATTCATTCATCAATACGCTTTTAGTATTTTAAAAAGTACAGACCCTAAATCTTCTTTAATAAATTTGTTTAGATTTTGCTTCAGCTTTGAATCTCGTAAGATTAGAAATTTTGCAAGAAATTTAATAATGCACCAAGACATACAAGAACATATAAAAACAACAGAAATTCCCTCTTTGATTGAAATAGGAGACTTTCCTAAAGCACTAAAACTTTTAAAATACATAAAGAATCCAATTGATCAAATCACAACGTTCTTAGATATTTGTAAGCAAGGAGAACAGGGAGTAGATGCTATTATTTTAAAAATAAAATCAAAATCTCCCCTAAAAAACAAAATAATTTCCTCGTGCCAAGCAAGCTCAAATCCCTTATCTAAGGAATTGTTGAACGCACTAACAAGCCCGCTCAGTCAAATGAAAGAAAAACTATCGAATCTTATTTCAAAACAAGAAACGATCAAAGCTACATCGAGAAAGCCAAACGAGTTTCAAGCAGATTTCGATCTCCTAAAAAAAATGACTCATGTAGAAAATCAAATATCTCTCCTTTTAAAAATAGCAAAATCCCCAAAGGGAAAAGGGTTCCTCTGCATAAATTTCAAAACATTACCCTCAGAAGTTCAAAACGCTTTTATAAACATTCTGGAAAAACAAGAAAAAGATGAAACAAAAAATTTCATAAAAATACTAAAAAAACAAGTAAATGCAGTAAATCCTGTAAAGACAGAAAAATCATCAAAACAAGGCGAATGCACCAAGCTTCTCAACCTAATTAACGAGGGAAGCTCTTCTGGTGGAGAAATAAGTATTCCATGCTCTCGCGGAGAAAAAAAAGCCCCCAATGAATTTAAACCAATAATAGAACCGAGCGCAGGCATCCTAACAGCAAAAGCGTTAGAAAAAGCTACTATTAGTTATCCGACCGATGTTTTTAAAGTTCAAGTTACAGAATCTGAAGGAAAGAGAGAACTCACATTTCCGCATCCTTCAAACAGTATAATCTTTAAAACGGAAGTCAAGATCCTCTTTAGAACAGAAAAACCTAATCGAGGAATTTGTAAAATAAGCTACAACGAGCGAACCCAAACAGCAACTCTTTCTCTTTCCAGGATAACAAAAGGTGAAAACGGCTCTTTTATAAAATGGAATTTCGAAAATTTACAAAGTGTTGAAATTAAAAAAGAAGATCTAGATAAACTTTTGAAATCAATTGAAAATCAAGAATATAATACGGTAAAAAATGGAAATCAATAGCGACTATGAAATCCTGAAAACTGCTATTTTAGAGTTCACTCAAAACAAAAAAAATTTGGAAAAGATTCACTCTATTGCTAAAAATGTTCTAGAGTCGTTAGACGAAACTCTCCGCCCTGCCGACGAAAAGGAACTCTACAATGCAGCAATATGTGTTCTAAAAGAGACAACAGAAAAGCACCCTATTTTACAGTTTTTTTACAAAATTTTCAGCAAAAACTATAAAACAATAGAAAATCTAACAAATAAACTTGCTCAATTTAGAGAAAACGAAGCTGTCAATAAGACTGGCGCTTTATCAATTAGCCAACAAAGTTCTCTAGAAAAATTAAACTCAAGCCCAAAAGTAGTAGATCCGGCATTACAAATAAAATTCCAAAGCCATTTTAAAGAAATAGACCAACAAACCGCTACTTACATGAAAATACATTTTTTTTTAGAAACCTGCAAAGAAAGTCCAGAGGGCCTACAAGCTTGCATAGAAAGACTACACACTGATAAGGCTCTTTTAAATGCCCTCTTGGAAGGAAGTGGTCACCCTGAGTGGCAAAATCTAAAAACCGCCTTAACCGGCGGCCCCATAGAAGAAAAACTTTCATTTCTTATCGCAAATTTATTTATAAAAAATAAGAAATTCGATAAAGCGTTCGATACAATAAAATTAACAACCAATCTTGATGATAAGATTTTTCTATTTCTAAAAATGCTTAAATCGGATGTTTCTAGCATAACAACATTAAAAAAACGATTGCCAGAAGAAACGCTTGAAACTTGTAAAAAGCTACAACTTGCATGTAAAGAAACTCTAAAGGAAGAAAACCCAAGAGCCAAAACGCTAGAGCGTATTTTAACAAATACCCTTATTCCCGGTTTTTCTAAAATAATAACGCCGACTGAGCTAGGGTTAAAAATAGTCTCTATGATGACAACATCTCCTATTACAGACTTTCCTAATGAAAGTAGCCTGGAAATTCCATTCCATTCCCTAGATCATAAAGCTCCTAAACAATTTGAAGAAATACTTCCATATCTTGTACCAAGCAAACACAAAGCTAAATTTGATACGCTCCCCACATGGGTGACAGCCCAAGCTCTTTCTGCAGCAAGACAAAACACGCATATTAGATCGTCTTCTCAACTAAAAATGAAAATAGAGCAACAAGCTTCTGGGGTTTTAATCACGTTTCCTACACCACAAAAAAGCGTTTGTTTTGAAAGCACTATTCCTGTGATTCAGCAAAAACAAGAATGTGGCATTAGTAAAATCTACTACGATACGTCTACAAAAAAAGTAAAAGTAGAGCTTTCTTTAAACAAAAACGGAAATTGGGATCCAGACTGTAAAGAATACACATTTACAGAAAAAGAGTTTCAGCAGCTATGGAAGGATATTCTGATAAATCCTTGGACTTAATAAAAAAATACACGCAAACAGATTAGCTTTTGCGTGTATCATACAATTTAGTTCTTAACATCAAGAAGTTCTACATCAAAAATAAGAGCAGCTCCACCAGGTATTACACCGCCGGCTCCTCTACTTCCATATCCCAAATTAGCAGGAATGTATAGACGTCTTTTTTCACCCACTTTCATCATCATTACGCCAGAGTCCCATCCACTAATTACCTGACCGATACCAATTGTAAAAACAAAAGGAGTACCCCTGTCTAAACTGCTATCAAATTTTGTACCAATTTCACCCTTACCTTTATCTAACCAGCCAGAGTAATGAACAACCACTTTTTGTCCTTTTGCTGGAAATTTTGCTCCTTCTGGAGCCTCTTTTAAAACTTGATATCCTAGTCCTGAAGGAAGTGTAACCATATCACTATTCATATTTTGCTCCTTAGTAGGCTTTCCTTTTTTTGCATTGAATTCCATAGACTCATCAGAAAAACCGAAAGAGCCTACACAAAAACAAGCTGCTAAACACATATTTACTAACTTCATACGTACTCTCCTAAATTTTGACTAAGCTGCCATCCTAGCAAAACTTTTTGTAAAATCACACAGAAATTTTTTCTTCATGTAATTCAACATTATATAACATTTCCCACATAGCTTTAAATGGCGGGCAGGAAACAAGAAGCTCATCTTTTGTTCCTTCGGCAATCTTTTCACCCTTTTCTATGTAAATAATTTTATCGGCATGTTCTATCGTAGAGAGCCTGTGAGCTATCAAAATTTGCGTCACTTTGCCCTGTAGAGAGATAATCGCCTTTTTAATATGATTTTCACTTAAAACATCTAAGGCAGATGTAGCTTCATCCATGATCAGAATTGGAGCCTCACAAAGAAGAGCTCTTGCAATAGCTAGTCTTTGCTGCTGACCACCAGAAAGATTTTGTCCAGCGTCTATAAGATGGGTATCATATTTTTCAGGTAATCTTACAATAAATTCCTCTGCATGCGCTTTTTGACAAGCTGCTTCTATTTGCTTTCTAGAAACTTTTTTTCCAGCGCTGACATTTTCTGCAATTGTATCTAAAAAAAGAAAAGGGCGTTGCGAAACAAAAGCAATTAACTCTCTAAGGGACTTCTGTTTGTATAACCGTATCGGTTTACCATCAATACGAATTTCTCCCTTTTCCACCTCATAGAGTCTTGGAATAAGTTGGGCTAATGTCGACTTACCTGAGCCTGTGGGACCCACAAAAGCTACTGTTTCCCCTTTTTTCACTGTAAAACTAACATTTTTTAAAACCCACTGATCTTTATAGCGAAACCAAACGCCATCAAATTCAATAGAATCTTTAAACTCCTTTAAATCAACTGCTTCTTTAGAGTCCTCAATGTCAGGTCTTAAATGCAATACTTCAAACATTCTCTCTGCAGCTACAACACCTTTTTGCACATTACTATTTTCATCCGCGAATTTTTTGATGGGTTCATAAACAAGGTGTAAAATACCACAGAAGACAAGTAGCTGAGCAACGCTCATTTGGAGAACGTAAAGGCCAAAAAGAACAATCACAGCAAGACAAAGAGTTGTTACAGCATGTAAAATGGGTCGAGCTAAAAGACCATATTTAGCTGTTTTACTTTCTAAGTGAGCCATCCTATCATTTTGTTCTTTATACTTTTTAAAAGAAAATGCTTCCATAGAGAAAATCTTAACTGTTTGAATTCCAGCTAAAAAATCCTGTAAAACAGACGCAAATTTTTCCTGATTTGATTGGAGCTGTCTTGAAACCCTCTTTACCCTTCTAGTTAAAAACATAATAGGAAAGACTAAAAGAGGAATTCCCACAAAAATAACCAAAGAAAGCTGCCAAGATATGTAAAAACAAAAAGACAAACTTGTCGCTACTGTAAATGGTGTTTGCAAATAATTCGTAATCCAAGAATTAATGGATATTGCTATCTGCGTAGCGTCTCCAACAACACGGGTCGAAAGACTTCCTATGTTATATTTTTGATAAAAAGTCATCGGCAACGATTGTATATGAGCAAAGTACTGTAGCCTTAGGTCTCGACTTACTCTTATAGCTAAAAGCTGTGTACTATAACGACTAGCAAAAAGCCATACAGCCTTAAAAATGGAAACAAATAAAAGCAAACAAACCATCGCAGTTAAACTACTAGAAAACCAAGCTTTTTCTTTAATCTTGGCCAGCATCCAATTTAAAGGATTGGTTGATCCCGTTGCACTTTTAGAAGCTATATAAGCTGAAGCTGATTGCCGTGTAACCAAAGAAGAACCTTTTTCCTCTATAAGAGGCCAGCTCTTTTCGACCTGAGATATAGAAACTCCCTGAAGTTCCCCTTCTTCGACGGGAAAAAGAGTAAAAAAATCTGCTCCATTATTCGTCAAAACTCCTAAGGAAAACATTTCCATTTGACTTGCAATAGTCAAAAAAATAAGGGTAAAAAACGTGACAAAAATAAGAACCAAATGCTGCCTTGCTCTTAAGGCAGCCTGCAAAAGTAATCGCATCAACAATCCAAATATTAATTATTCCGAATCCAAATAATCCGACTCAAGAAACTTTCCTAGCTTTCTAAATTTTTGATAGCGTTGCTCTAATAAAGAATCTATGGATAAACTTTTTATGCGATCCCACTCTTTTTTTATAAAGAATTTAGCTCCTTTATAAACAACAGAGGGATCCTGATGAGCTCCACCAAGAGGCTCTGGTATCATTTCATCTACAACGCCAAATTCAACAAGCTTTTCAACATGCATTTGCAAAGAAGAAGCTGCCTGTTGATTTTTTTTTGTGTCCTTCCATAAAATAGAAGCGCAGCCTTCTGGAGAAATAACAGAATAATACGCATGCTCAAGCATTCCTATAGCATCCCCCACTCCCATTCCTATAGCCCCACCAGATCCACCTTCTCCAATCAATAAAACAATAACAGGTGTTGGAAGACGCGCCATTTCAAAAAGATTTTGCGCAATTGCTCCAGCTTGACCTCGTTCTTCAGCAGCAAGTCCAGGATATGCTCCAGGAGTATCCACCAAGGAAAGAACAGGAAGATTGAACTTTGCAGCCAATCTCATACAACGCATTGCCTTACGATAGCCTTCAGGATGAGGCATTCCAAAATTTCTTTTCAATCTAGACTGGGTATCAAATCCTTTTTCCTGGGCAACAACTAAAAATTTAACGCCATCAATTCGAGCAAACCCAGCAATAATAGCTTTATCATCTGCAAATAATCGATCTCCGTAAATTTCAACAAAATCGTCGCAAATATTGCGAATATAATCTAACGACTTAGGCCTTTCTGGATGTCTTGCAATAGATACTCTATCCCATGGAGTTAATTGTGAATAGACCTTGTCTTTTAACTCGTCCAACTTCGTTTCAAACTGGGTAATTTCATGGTCAGACCACATTGAGCTGGTTTCATTCTGCTCTTTTAATTGTTTCAAAGTCTTCTGATATTCTATAATTTCTTTCTCGTGAGCTAACATATCCTTTACCTCCCTCTTTAACGCGACGGTGCTGCGACTTCAACACCTGGAAGCGTGATATCCTGAAAATTTTTAGCAATATGAACAAATGTCGGTTTAGTAATTACAATGGCGTAAATTTCTTCCATGTCTTCTTTAAGAAGACGAACACAACCATCGCTTTCATACCTACCTATACACGACCTATTTTCCACCAAGTCGCCGCCATTAGAGCCAACAACCCAAGGAGCTCCATGAAGACCATAGCCTCTTGAGGGTTCTGTACATCCCTCAATCTCTTCACCAAAAGGAATCCATCTAGATCCAAAAACTCGAATCATTTCTGTTTTTTGATCATGAAAAAATCCCATGATACCAGGAGTATAGATAGAAACCCTATCACCCAATTGATAACACCCTAAAGGAGTTAACGTTCCAGATGGCTTGAGAGGATCAACTCTTCCTAGCCCAACCTTGTATACTTTAAGTAAAATTCTTTCGTGGGTATCTAAGTCCAAGTAATAAAAAGCCATCTTACAAAGGCTTACATCGATTAAAAGATGAAATTCAATTTTTCGATCTTTTTTAAAGACATTAAACTTGCTTCCCAAAGAAACTTTTTGAGAAAAATAATCTAGTGAATTATTTAAACTTCTAGCTATGAAATGCTTGGAGGTACTGTACTGCATTGCATAATCAGAGACCCAAGCAGGACGTCCCTTTAACCAAGAAACTGAGCTGCTATATTCGACTGTTTCAACTATAGGTAGTTTGGAACTGCCTGTAGTAAATAACTGAAAAACTCTATCTATATTTGGAAAATCGCTTTCAGAAACACTTTTAACTTCAAGCTTCTCTTTAAGAACACGATCCTCTATAACTGGAGGCTTTGGAGCAAACCTTTTCTCAGAAGAGCCTGATTGTGAAGCCAATTCCGCAACCGCTTTATTCTTAGAGGGATCCTTTTTCAGGAAAGCTGCAAACCCTATGCCACAAAAAAGCAAAACAGCACTAATAAATAATATCTTTAGAATCGACAATCTAATCCCCCATTCCAATTTAAATCAATAGAAACAAACATTAATTATATACAATACTGATTATATTTTCAAGTAATAACCAGTATTCTCAATAAATAAATAAAAATAAAAATAATTTCCATTGAAGAAAAAAACAGCCGATTCTAAAAAAAATCTAAGTAGAAACTTCTATTAATTCCCTCATTTTTTTGCCTGGAGTGAACTTAACCACCTTTCGAGCTGGAATCACGATGGATACAGAAGCATTTTTAGGATTTCTACCTATTTTCTGTTTCCTTTCTACGATTTCAAAAACACCAAAATCTCGAAACTCTATCCTATCGCCCTTCACCAAACAATCAGTAATCGAATCTAAAAAAAATTGGACAACTTCCCTAACATCATTAGGGTGGAATTTCTTATGCTCAGCAATACACTGAACCAACTCTTTTTTTGTAAAAGTTCCCATATACCATTCCTTGTTCTACACTAGAAACTTTTATCTAAACAACCCACTTAGATAAAAAGTTCTTCTATGGCCAATTGTTGTACCCTACTGATTTTCAATCAAGTAATTTTTTAATCTTATTAAGATTTTTTTCTTTTTCCCAGATCCCAAAACTATAAAACGGCCACCAATAACATCAGAAGATAAAAAAACTCTACCTACATCCAATACTTTTTCTTGATTTAAGTAAGCTCCCTGATTTTGAATAAGACGAGAAGCCTCCCCCTTACTAGACAAAAGCCCACTTTTCACAGCAACTTCAACAAATTTGCAACCTAAAACGTCTGCCGCTTCCATCTCAATACTCGGCATATCTTCTGCTATTTCCTCTATTACCTCGGCTGAAAATGTAGTAACAGCACCAGGAGCAACTCCACTTGTGACCCTTAAAGCCTTTTGCAAGCCTTCCTCTCCATGCAAAAATCGAGTTAACTCTTCAGCTAGCTTTTTTTGTGCCGTATTTGGAACATAATCAGAAAGAGTCATCTGCTTCTCTAACAAACAAATCTCTTCCATTTCCATAAAAGTAAGCTTCTTCATCAAAGAAATCACATCTGCGTCTGGAACACCGATTAAATACTGATAAAACTGATAAGGAGACAATTTATCTGACGAAAGCCATACAGCACCCTCCTCACTTTTTCCAAACTTCTTCCCGTCGCTTCTAGTAAGAAGAGGAAAGGTAAGCCCATAAACAGAAGAACCACACACCTTTCTCACAAAATCAGTCCCAGCGGTAATATTTCCCCACTGATCACTGCCGCCTATCTGCAAACAAACATTTTCCGTCTTAAAAAGATGATAAAAATCATAAGACTGAAGTAATTGATAACTAAATTCTGTAAAACTCATCCCCTCTTCAGAGTCAACACGAGAACGAACGCTTTCCTTAGCAAGCATAGAACCAATACGAAAATGCTTACCTACATCACGCAAAAAATCAATAAAAGAAAACTGAGAAAACCAATCATCATTATTCACAAAAACAGGCTGAGGAAGGGAGCCAGAAAAATCAAAAACTCTATCAAAGTTTTTTCTTATAGACGCAATATTAGTCTGAATTACTTTTTCATCTAGCAAAGGTCTTTCCTTACTTTTGCCTGAAGGATCTCCAATCCTACCCGTTGCCCCACCCAAAAGAACTATTGGAGTGTGACCAAAACGTTGAAACCAAGAAAGAACGACCATCCCCATAAAATTACCTAAATGAAGACTATCTGCTGTAGGATCAAATCCCAAATACACTTTTAAAGGAGCCTTCAAGCGAGACTCTAACTCGTCTCCTGCAATAGAATCAAGAAGACCTCTTTCCCTTAAACAACTCAGTAAATCCTTCATTTCTTTCACAGCGCGAAAACATCCTACCTAAAAGGAAAATCGGAGCGCCGCTCCCTATTAACGTTAATAAAATAAACTAATTGCAAAAGGTCTCACTTTAGCAAACCAAACCTTGATGGCTTGACTTTTCACAAGTCCTCTTCAACTTTCCAATCTTGAGAATAAAGTAAGCTCTAAAGACAGACGTTACAATCTAGTCTCGTAATACATTAGCTTTTAGGTGCCAGCTCAAGATATATTTCAAGCTTTTCCTCTTTAAAAAGAAGAAACAATTGACAGAACCTTAAAACCCAAGGAAGATACTACAGAATACCTTCTTTTCGATCAATAACCTGAAGAGAGATTCTTTGATTCAGCCGACTGCACTAACTTTTTAAGAATAATAGAAGAATCTTCTTTCAAAGACTTTTTAAATTCCAAATCTACATCTTTGCTTATCTGATCTGCAATCAACATAATTTTACGACTTACTTCAGCAGTATTTTGGTTTTCATCAAACAAAGCAATCTGTTTTGTTTGTAATACAACTCTTTCATGAACATGTAACGCAATCCATCGATGAATTTCTATAACTTTTTCACGCAATGCTTGCGGGGTGATTTTTCTTTCTAGAAGATCGAGTTTTTTCTTTAACTTCTCTCTAGCTTTTCGGGTCTTCTCGCTTTCTTCAACTATTTTGCTGTCATGAATTCGCACCATAAAAACACCCTTTCTTAATAATTTTTAAACAATTATCTTTCCGTGAGTCCATCTTAATATCACTCAAGATTTATCTTCAATATCATAATTTATCTTTTACTCTTTTTTTTAAATTCATTTTTGTTATGATTCGCTATAACCAAGGAGAACCTATGAATATTGAAGAGAGCAAAAAAGCAGCTGGATATTTAGCCGCAAGCTTTGTAGAAAAAAAAATGATCGTAGGACTAGGAACAGGATCTACAGCCTATTACTTTATTGAAAAGTTAATAGAAAGAAATTCTCTAGAAAATCTAGAAATACGTGCTATAGCCAGTTCCTCAACTTCTTCCAAACAAGCTCTTGCGGGAGGCATACAATTAGTAGACATCAACGAAATAAATTATATTGATCTTACAGTTGATGGAGCTGATGAAATCGACAAGCAAAAAAGAATGATAAAAGGTGGCGGCGGAGCTTTGCTAAGAGAAAAAATGCTAGCCTCTATGAGTAAAGAAATGATTGTCGTAGTAGATGAAACCAAACTAACAAACCAACTAGGACACAAAAAACTTCCTGTAGAAGTGATTCCTTTCGGAAATAAGATTACACTCCATAAAATAGAAAAACTTGGATTGCGCGGAGAGCTTCGTAAAGATACTAAAACGATCGAACAACCTTACGTCACAGATAACGGGAATTACATAATTGATATTCACTTTTCCAATCAAATAGAAAACCCTGAACAACTAGACTTACTTTTAAAAGAAATCCCCGGCGTAGTGGAAACCGGATTTTTCTTTAACTTAGCAGGACGAGTTATTATAGCTTTTAAAGACGGCCAAACACTTGTCCTCTCTTAAAAAATAAAGGTAGTCTATTAATACTTTATGTAAAATTTATTTTGAGCAAGAAGCAAAATACTAGCTACAGCCTGCTCCGCATCTTCCCCTTCAGCCTCAACCTTAATTTTAGCTCCCCTCGCAGCCGCTAGCATTAAAATACCCAAAAGAGACTTCGCATTAACCGTTAAGTTTTGATAGATTAATGTAACCTGCGCCTTAAAAGAAGAAGCGCACTTGACAAGCTCTGTGCAAGGCCTCGTGTGCATACCCTTTTCATTAACCACAACAAAAAAAGACTTTATTTTTTCCATTCTAAATCCTAATCCAGGTTGAAAACAACATTTTTTAAAAATCCACCTATTCAAATACTTTTTTTTCAAATTTAAAAGCAAGAACATTCTTAATTTTTTTACATATTTTCTTTTATCAGTTCTTTAAATTCCCCCACAAGATTTTTAAAATGCTGCAAAAGAGATTCCACAACATAAGACTGCTGCATGTCAACCCCAGCTTCTTGCAAAGTTTTTACGGGATCTTTTATTGATCCTGATGAAATAAAATTCAAATACCTTTCTTTGGCTAATAGATCCCCAGATAAAACCTGCTTAGCTAAAACGTCCGCAGCGCTAATACCTGTAGCATACTGATAGACGTAAAAATTGTAATAAAAATGCGGAATACGAGACCACTCATTTGCTAAGCAAGGATCTAGTGTGACGGCATCTCCAAAATACTCCTTACTTAACCGCTCATACTCTTCTTTTAATAAATTTGCCGTCAAAGGAACACCTGACTCAACCCACTCATGCAAGCGAAGTTCAAATTCAGCAAACATAGTTTGTCTAAAAAACGTATTACGAATAGCGTCAATTTTTTGATTAAGTAAAAAAGCTTTTTCTTTAGGAGTTTGGGCTTTTTTCAAAAAGTGTTGAAAAAGGAGCTCTTCATGAAAAGTTGAAGCAACTTCAGCTAAAAAAATCGGGTACTGGTGATCCACATACTTTTGATTCTTTCGACTAAAATAAGAATGCATACTATGACCTGCTTCATGAGTAAGAGTCATTGCATCATTAAAAGTACCGTGATAATTCAACAAAATATACGGCATACTCGTATAACACCCACTCGAATAAGCACCACTTCGCTTTCTTTTATTTTCATAACGATCAACCCAACCATCTTCCTCAAGGCCTTTCCGTAAAATTTCTTGATACTCGGCTCCCAAAGGAGATACAGATTCTATAACAGCAGCAACAGCATCTTCATAAGACAAATCAATTTCAACCTCATCCACCAAAGAAACAGCAAGATCATAAGGATGCAACTCAGAATACCCTAAAAGCTCTTTACGCAATCCAAGATACTCGTGCAAAACAGAAACATTTTTTTTCACGGTAGAAATCAAAGAGTGATAAACACTTTCATCAATCTCATGAGGATATAAAGCAGCCTCAAGGCACGATTCGTATCCCCTCGCCTTCTTATAAAAAACATGTTGCTCTACTACTCCTTGAATTAACTCACACAAAGTATTTTCATACTGAGCAAAGGTTTGGTGAAGACCTGTAAAAGCCTCTTTTCTTAAAACTCGATCCTTTCCCTTTAAATAAAGCTGATAGACACCATGAGTCAAATCATGCTCATTACCCTCTTCATCCAAACATTTAGGAAAATGTAAATCAGCGTTATTAAAAGCCCCAAACGCTTTTTGAGAAGCCCCCAAAGCCTTACCTGCAAAAGCTAACAGTTTCTCTTCATTCGCTCCTAAAGTATATGGTTTTAAACGAACAATCTTACGTAAATAATTCTTGTAATCTGCTAACTCTTCCGAACCAACCAATCGATCCAAAACGTCCTGAGAAAGCTGCAATAAAGCGGGATCTATCCAAGATGTTTCCTCTTTAAAAGAATGAAACGCACCCATAGCCAAAGAGAAACCTTCTAAACCTTCTTTTTCAGCAACGTCTTCATCATGTCTAAGGTGAGCATAAGTATATAAAGCATCCAACTTTGCGTCGACATCCATATAACTATCAAAAAGCTTTTTTAGGTCGCTAGCGGAAGTCAAATCAGTTTTTCCTTGAGAAAGTTCGGGCCACTTAAAAACACCGTCTCCTTGTTTAGTTAGCCGGTTAAAAGCACTTCTCCAATCATTCCAGTCAGTAAACAAAGCCTCCACGTTCCATCGGTCTTCTTTTAAAGTTTCTTGTCTTTCTACTACAGATCTTTGCTTGGACATGATTCCCTCTTTTTCATAAAAAAATCTAAGTATGCCATTTCTCTTTCTTAAGTCAACCCTTCTTATTTTCTTTAAAATAAACGACCTGCCAATTATTAGCAGTCGATAGAGTCATTTGCTAATTCTCTTGCTAAAAAAACGAGAAATTTCCTACAATCTGCTACGATAGAATTCAACTTAACAAGGAGTTTACAATGGCACCACAAGAAATCACCAAGACAACTTTAAAACCTTTAGGTAGTCGCGTTTTAGTTAAACACCTCGAACAAGAAGAAAAGCTAAAAGGAGGAATCATCCTTCCTGACTCAGCGAAGAAAAAACAAGCAACAGCTGTAGTTATTGCCGTTGGAGAAGGAGTTACAACAAAAGACGGAAAAAAACTACCTATTCCCGTGCAAATCGGAGAAAAGGTTCTTATAGATAAGTACTCTGGCCAAGAGGTAACGGTAAATGACGAAGAATTCGTAATTGTTAAATCAGAAGATATTATTGCAGTCTTAAACTAGTTCTAACGGAGAAAAACACTATGGCACCTAAAAATATTAAATTTAAAGAAGACGCAAGACAAAAAGTTTTAAAAGGCGTCAAAACTCTTGCTGCAGCTGTAAAAGTTACACTAGGTCCCAAAGGACGTAACGTAGTAATAGATAAATCATACGGCACACCCCACATCACCAAGGACGGAGTCACTGTAGCTAAAGAAATCGAGCTAGAAGATAAGCACGAAAACATGGGCGCTCAGATGGTAAAAGAAGTTGCAAGCAAAACGGCTGATAAAGCCGGCGACGGAACAACAACAGCAACTGTTTTAGCAGAAGCGATCTATAGCGAAGGACTTCGTAATGTAGCTGCCGGAGCCAATCCCATGGAAATTAAAAAAGGGATTGAAAAAGCTGTAAAAACAATTACAGCAGAGCTAAAGCTTCTTAGCAAAGAAGTACAAAATAGGAAAGAAATCGCTCAGGTAGCGACTATATCAGCTAATGGAGATGCTGAAATCGGTGAGATCATAGCAAAAGCGATGGAAAGAGTTGGTAAAGACGGAACAATCACAGTAGAAGAAGCTAAAGGTTTCGAAACGACCTTAGACGTAGTCGAAGGAATGAACTTTGATAGAGGATACGTCTCTTCTTACTTTATGACAAACGCAGAAGCTCAAGAATGTCTTTTGGAAAATGCCCTTGTTCTTATCTACGACAAAAAAATCAGCGCGATGAAAGAATTCATGCCGATTCTTCAAGCTGTAGCGGAAAGTGGAAAACCTCTTTTAATTATAGCAGAAGACATCGAAGGCGAAGCTCTTGCGACATTAGTAGTTAATAGAATACGCGCAGGCCTTAAAGTATGCGCTGTAAAAGCTCCTGGTTTTGGCGATAGAAGAAAAGCTATGCTTCAGGATATTGCAATCTTAACGGGTGGAGAATTCATAAACGAAGAAATTGGACTTAAACTAGAAAGCGTGACAATAGACATGCTTGGAAAAGTCAAAAAAGTCGTTGTTGGAAAAGAAGATACTACACTTGTAGAAGGTAACGGCAAGAAAGAAGCTATTCAAGAAAGAATTGCTCTTATTAAAAGGCAAATAGAAGAAAGCACTTCTGACTATGACAAAGAAAAACTCCAAGAACGCTTAGCTAAACTGGCTGGTGGAGTTGGCATCATTCGAGTAGGTGCTGCGACTGAGTTAGAAATGAAAGAGAAAAAAGACAGAGTAGACGATGCAGTTCACGCAACCAAAGCAGCAGTGGAAGAAGGAATTCTGCCTGGTGGTGGCGTTGCATTTATTCGATGTATTCCTAAACTAGAAACCTTAGCTAAATTTCTAACAGGAGACGAAAAAGTAGGCGTTGAAATTATTATCAAAGCACTTACATACCCTCTTCGTCAAATCGCAGAAAATGCAGGTAAAGAAGGTTCTATTATTGTGCAGAAGGTCTTTCAAATGGAAGGCTCTGAAGGCTGGGATGCTTTACACGATCAATTCGGAAACATGCTTCAAAAAGGAATTGTAGACCCTGCTAAAGTATGCAGATTAGCTATCGAGCTATCAGCTTCTATTGCAGCGTTACTTTTAACAACAGAAGCAATCATTGCTGATGAAATTGATGACAAAGAAAAAGCGGTTCCACAAATGCACGGAGCTGACTACTAATCTTAAGGCCACTTTAAGTGGCCTTTTTTGTTTTTATTGCTTTATATTTCGTCGTAAAATACGATTCAAAAAAAATATAAACAAAAAAAACAAAGAGGCTCTCTTGAAAATACTCCTTAAAACCATCACCGTAATCATTATTGTCTTAGCGTTAGCTTATATCGCTTTCTGCTTTTTAGTCCCTGAAAAGGTTAGTAAAGAACTATCTGAAAAACTAAATGTCCCTGTACACATAGAAAGTATTACCCCCTCACTAGACGCAATCGAAATAGCTGAAATAGAAATTGCAAACCCAGAAAACAGCCACTTTCCAGCAGCGCTCCGCGTAAAAAAAACAACAATTGAAGCTTTTATCACAAATTATCTATCAGAAAAAATTACAATAGATGAAATCGATTTAGATACAGTCTACGTATCTTTAGAATTTGATTCTGCCAAAGGAACATCTGGAAACTGGTCCCAGCTGATGAATAATTTAAAAGCAAATCAAACACCCTCAGAAAACAAAAACAACTCTGTCTCTATCAAAAAGATAAAAATAAAAAACATCCAAGTCGATCTTTTCTATAAAGACACCCATACAACAAGAACACTACCCGTAATTAAAGAGATCTCTCTTAAAAATATTAATAACCAAACTGGATTTCCCTTAGATCAAATCATGCAATCTGTCTTAGGAGAAATGCTGACATCGATTTTCATACAAGAAAACTTAAAAAATATGATAGATGGAATCTTAGCACCTAAAAACGAAATCCAATCCCTTTTAGACCCAATCGAAAATTTATTTAAATAAAAAAAAGCAGGAAAGATGCAACTCTTTCCTGCTTTCCTTTTGTCTTATAAAGACATAGGAGCACTACCTAATCCAACAGGAGCAGGTGACTTCATTTCTATAGGCTTCTTCTTAGGAGCAGCCTTTTTTACTGCTTTTTTTGGAGCAGCTTTCTTTACTACTTTCTTTGGGGCTGCCTTTTTTGGAGCAGCTTTTTTAACTGCTTTTTTTGGAGCAGCTTTTTTTACCGCTTTCTTAGGAGCTGCCTTTTTTGCTGCTTTTTTTACCGCTTTCTTAGGAGCTGCCTTTTTTGCTGCTTTTTTTGGAGCCGCTTTTTTGACCACTTTCTTAGGAGCAGCTTTCTTTACTGCTTTTTTTGGAGCAGCTTTTTTAACTGCTTTCTTTTTAGCCATAAATTTCTCTTTGTTGACGTTGATTACATTAACATTCAAAAAGACCCTACTTGATCTTATATCTTCTGAATGCTTAATTTCAGAAAAAAAATCAATCATTTTTTATATAAAATTTTTTTTAATTTAAAAAAATAAGAAATTTAAGAAAAAACACATCAAAACAGTTGCAGAAAATCGGTATGTTCGATTAACCTCTTGAGCATATTCCGGGTTAGCTCAGCGGTAGAGCAGTGGACTGTTAATCCATTGGTCGCAAGTTCGAATCTTGCACCCGGAGTATTTAAAGTTCAAGCACTTAAGGAGCAATCCCTAAGTGCTTTTTTTATTCTTACGAATGGATTTCCCATTTATTCCCCACTTCATCACAACACCTGACAACAAACAAGGCACGTACGTAGCCGATATGTTTAGCATAAAACAACTGCTTTTCAAAAGGCAGTGGGGAAAAATTGGGGAAATTATCATAACTCCCCCATTCTTTTATTGAGAAACTGTTCGCAAAAACAGGTGATTGATGATCCATTGTTGCTATTTATCGCCTACTACTTTAAACTTTCTCAAACTTTTAAGGAATTTATGGCATCGATTAAAGAACGCAAAGACAAAGATGGAAAAACTCGCTTCTACGTACAAATCAGGCTCAAAGGACACAAGCCTCAGTGTGATTCCTTTACCAGAGTCACCGACGCAAAAAAATGGATTCAAGATACCGAAGCCGCTATTCGAGATGGCCGTTACTTTAAAACTAACGAGTCTAAAAAACATACCCTATCTGAAATGATAGATCGCTACGTGAAAAGCGTTCTGCCTACAAAAGAAAAGTGCATACAAAGACAAGGCAATCAGCTTTCTTGGTGGAAACAACAAATTGGACATAAACTCTTATCTGACGTAACCCCTGCTCTTATCGGAGAATACCGAGATATCCTTCTCCAAGAAATGACTGTAAGAAAAACGCTAAGAAGCAAAGCAACCGTTGTTCGTTACTTGGCAGCTTTAAGCCATGCTTTCACAGTGGCTGTCAAAGAGTGGGGTTGGATAGAAGATTCACCCATACGAAAAGTAACCAAGCCTAAAGAACCAAGAGGCCGAGTACGCTTTCTATCTGAAGAAGAAAGGAAGGCTCTGTTAGAGGCCTGCAAACTCAGCCCTAACCCTTTTCTTTATACAGCGGTTGTTCTAGCCCTTTCAACGGGCATGAGACAGGGAGAGCTTATAAATCTAAGCTGGTCCGATGTAAATTTAGAGCAAGGCCGGATTATTCTTGAGGAAACAAAAAATGGAGAGCGCAGAGTTGTGTCCATAGCCGGATTGGCGCTACAACTACTTCAAGAGTTAGAACAAAATCGCAGTATAGTCACTCCCCTACTATTTCCGGGTAAAGATCCGAGAAAACCTATAGACCTTCGATTCTCTTGGGAAAAAGTATTAGAAGCTACAAAAATCAAAGATTTCCGATGGCATGATCTCAGGCACTCTGCGGCTTCTTACCTCGCTATGAACAAAGCGTCTCTAACAGAAATAGCCGAGGTGCTCGGACACAAAACCCTTTCGATGGTAAAAAGATATTCTCACCTAAGTGAAAGCCACACAGCCGGAGTTGTAGCAAGTATGAATGAAAAGATTTTTGGTTAACCCATAAGAGAGCTTTATGTTTTTGTTTGAAAATGAAAAACAAGAAATTGATTACCTCGAAATAGCCAATCTATCTCACTTAGAAATAAGAGAAGCTCTTCATATTTTTTTGGGCATAAAAATTTTCCCTTCTTACTTTCAACTTCTCCCTGAAGAAGCCCCCTATTTTCACAGAGAAAAAATTTGGCACCTTCGCAAGATTGATGTTTCTGACCATTCCGATGAAATCCTTAAAAATTACCACTCTCTTCTATCTGGGCATTCAAACGAATACCTGAAGCAATTTAACTATTGGGAAGAGCTTTTATTGAATCATATTAATCGTCTTCTAGAACATGGAGTGGATCCAGCATGTCATGATATTAAATCAGCTAGGCCTGTTTGCACTCAATTTCCGGCTCCGGAACTAAAAGATCAGATTCTTTATCTCTGGAAAATCGAACATCTTTTAAATTGGGCTTTATCTGAAGGGGTTGTTCTTCCTATAGAACTGCAGACTGCATTTAACATATCTCAAATAGAAAGAAAATCTTACACATTCAAATATTCTGAAGTGGCTCCTTTGTGTATTCAAGCTTTAGCTCAAGTCCTGTGGTACAGGAACTGTCATCTATCGCAACCAGAGATCATAGAAGAAATGCGACAAATAATAGAAAGCACTTCTTTCAATAAGAGAAAATTTGCAGAGTACTCCATACTTTGGAGTCCTTTAAACTTCCTAATATCCAAAGAAAAAAATAAATACTTTAAGGAAGAAAAGCAAAACATTCTTCGTTCTTTATTAAAAGACATTGATCCCCGTCCCAATCACATAAAAAAAGGAAGGCCCAAGCCCGTACAAGAGCCAAAATACTATCTCCCCAAAATTATACCCGGAGTATTCTCTGTAGACTTACTCCAGACTGACTTCCAAAAATTGAAACTTGCAATCCAAACACTCGGATATTACCTTTATGGATTTGGAGAGATTATTGATGCAGAGACTGCATTATTTCACCCTCTTATTTCAAACTATGTTAGGGAAAATGAAAAAGAGAAGCAATTCGCCTATCGTTGTTTATTGGATGTTTGTCCTCCAATGGAATATTTAGAAATTGGACGACAAATGTCAAAGCAAACGACCTCTAATCAAAAAGATCTAAAAAAAATACTGTCACAATATACTTAAAAATTAAGTTTTATCCCAATTTCGTCCAGAAAAAATTCTTTTTTCCTGGGATTTTCTATTTTCCCTACGTTTGTTTTAATTCACTCGTTTTCGACAAGAATCGTCGAAAATTGTGCTCTTTTGTACAACACACTACAACTATACCAAGGAATTAAAACATGTCAGAATCTGATTCTAAAAATTTCACAGTTTCTCCTTTAAAAAAACCTAAACTAATCCAAGCAACACATTGGAATAGATACCATGATTGGCCTCCGCCAGGAGGGCTTAGACACTTGATTTTTCACGCTGCCAGCACAGGATTTGACAGAGCAATTAAAAGAGTAGGAAGACGCGTACTCATAGATGAAGATCAATTTTTTGAATTTGTAAACGAACAAAACAAACAGAAAGGACCATAACCATGACAGAACTCTCTAACTCAATAGAATCAGAAATAATGGTTCTTGGAAGCATGTTAACAAATCCTAAAAGCTTTGAAGTCGCAGCCTGTAGTCTGAACACATCCGATTTCTACCAACAGGAACATCAAGTTATTTTTAACGCCTTAAAAGCTTCTTATGAAAACAATGAACCAGTCGATGTTCATCTAATCTGCGAAACCTTAAAACAGAAGGCTGAACTTAAAACTGTTGGGGGAACTAGATACATAGTTTCTGTTGCTCAGCAGGCAGGAACCGCTGTCTACATTGAAGAATACATCAAAGATCTCAAGAGACATTCCGACTCTAGAAAACTATCAACCCTTCTATCAAAAACAGAAAAGCTAGTTTCTGCTGGAGAAGATCCTAAAGAAATAATCCTCTTTGTTCAAGAAGAACTAGAATCGCTTAGGAAGAACCAACGAGAAAAAACCGAATTTGTAATAAAATTTTTGGACTGCATAGACAAGGAATATCTAACTAAAGAGCCGCTCAGAAAGTCTATGCTTCTAGAATACATGGATGAGACCGGAAAGCGGACAGGATTCTTTCCCAATGGCATTGTTGCCATGCTGGCAGGTGCCGGTGGGGTCGGCAAAAGTCATCTTTTAGCACAGCTAGCCATATCCGTAGCAACGGGTACTCCGTGGCTGGATACATACGTAACAACAAATGATGCTGGAGAAGACAAAAAGGGATATGTCTTTTTAGGCTTAGGAGAGAATGGAGATGATGACATTCAAAGATTGCTATACAAAGCTTCAAAAAAAATAAGAAGCGACAACAGCCTCATAAAAGAGGCTTCAAAAAGAATTGCTCCATATTCTTTCTGCGGAAAACAAGCTACATTCTTAGAAAACAGAAAACCTAGCCAATACTTTAAAGAGCTAAAAACAGGCCTAATCGAGATGGCTCCTCCAGAGGGATGGTCACTTATAATTTTGGACCCTATTTCAAGGTTGATGGGAGCTGATGCAGAAACAGATAACGCAGCAGCCACGCAATTTATAGTTCTTTTGGAGGAACTGACCCTTGATTTACCTGGTAACCCTGCCATTTTATTTGCACACCACGTAAATAAAGCTGCTTTACGGAACGATCAAGGCCCTAGTCAAGCAGATGCTAGAGGATCCTCCGCTTTAACCGATGGGGTTAGGCTTCAATTTAATTTTGCTAAAAAGGGAAATGAAGGTCCGGATGCCCAAATAACTACCTTCTATATGACAAAATCAAACTTTACAAAAATTATAGAACCCCTAGAAACCCAAAAGGACTGCACCGGGTTTATAGAAAAAATCAATAAACCAAGAATTATAAACACCAAAACAAACACACAAAAACTAAAAACATGCTAATTGTAAAATCGTACAATATTGAAACAGCACTTGTTGCACAGTTCACATTTACCAATCATCAGATAGTTGAGACCAACTATTTCAAAATTGAAAATGGGGAGGAAATTCCATGTCCTACTCCAGAAAATCATGACAAATACTGTATGTCGCTTGATTTGGACAATCTAGACAAACAATTTGTTTTAGAGGTAAAAGACTCTGGAGCAATAATAAGCACTCTAAATAAAATGGAAAAAATGAATGTTGTGGATGAAGTAGACTTAATGATCCCTTCTATTGATGTGCCAAAATGGAAAGAAGTGACCTCCCCCATCGAAAAGCTTTCCCCAAAAGAGCAAGCAACGCTTAAATCCACCCTACTTCACTCTGATCAAGCTTCCCATCTTCCTCAAGTGATTACAGCGGATTTAATAGCCCAAACAATTGAAAACATCCTTGCAGAAAAAAAATCACTTCCATCACTCCTTTTCAAAAACATCAGTTCCACTGATGAGTTTGGAGTCGAACGATTTATATTAGATCGAGTTTATTATCTCCCACATTTAATTGAAGAAATTCAACTATCTCATCTAAACGGCACAAAATACATAGCTCAGTCAGAACAAAAAGACTCCTCAGGAAATTCAATTAGATTTGAATATAGATTTCAAGCAACTAGCGAGGACGAAGCCAGAAAACTATTTAACACTATGGTAATGAATCAAACAGGAATATGGCAAAAAATTTGGCTTGCCTGCTGGTTCTTGGGGAATAAAAAAAGAAAATTCTCTTATTCCTGTAGTCTAACAGAACTTATGTACACGACTTATCCTAATAGAAAAAGTTACTTCTCTATTAGCGATAAGGTGGAATTTTATGAACACGTAAAAAGCATAGAACAAACTTGTTTTATTTTTTCAAAACCGTTAAAAAAATCTCAAAAGACAAAAGCTAAAATCATCTCTTATAAAATCCCCCTCATTCAAATTACAGAGGAAACTCGTAAAACTTCAAAGGAAAAATATCCAGAGCAAATAACTATATCTCTTCGTCCATTCGAGCCTGAACCTCAAGATGAAAAGATCTATCACGTTGGAGCTGCAATAAAAAATAAAACTTTAGATCTACACGCCGATGATGTATTTCTAGCAGAATGGATTCAAATAAGAAAAGGACAAAGGCAAGGTCATAATTTTATCACACTAGATAGAGAGCATTTAATGAAATTATCTGGACTACAAAAGACAAATGCATCGAACAAATCAGTTGCAAACAAACAACTCACAAACAAACTCAAACGACTTTACGAAGAAGGTATATTAAAAGACTACCCATTCAAAATCCAAGATACCGTACGCCTTCGCATAAGGTAAACATCTAGGCTTTTAGTTTAGCATTTTTAGGGTTTTAGTTTAGTGGTTTTAGGGTTTTAGTTTAGTATTTTCCCTATAAAAAACAGGCTATTAAGTAATTAAGTAAATAATTACCACCAAGAGTCAGCATGAAATGCTTGACTCCTGGCTTTAGAAAGAAGCAAACCCAACAACAAAAATTTAGACTAAAAAACAAAAAAACCCCGTTAACCTAGGTGGAAAATTCAAGGTTAACCTAATTATTTCGGATAATTCAGAGATATGAGCGGAATGGGAAGAGGCAGATCATTATATGGCAGAGCAAGAAGGGGTGTTAAGTTACCAATAACTTGCTTACCTGGACTTAATATTCCTAAATTAGTCAAAACTATTAAGAAGAGCCCAGGGTCTTATTCTATGCTCGCTGGCAAAGTTACCATTTCTTTGAGTGAGTCTTGTATCAAATTTGAACATGCAGACCAGAGCCTGCTACCCATTGAAAAAATCGACCTCTCTGCTCTTCCTTGCAATTACGGAGGCTTCCGCTATTTTGGTCACTGCCCCAGCTGTCAAAAACGCGTCTCCACCTTATATTTACTTGGAAACTCCTTAGAATGCCGTAAATGCCTATCTCTCTGTTATTGGAGTCAGAATATGACTTTAAGAGACAGGCTCTATCGAAAAGAAAAAAAACTAAAAGACAGGATTGGAAAAGAGCAAAGCATAAAGCCAAAATGGATGAGGGAAAAGAGCTTTCAAAGGTTACTTAATGAATTATTTGACACAGAAGAAAGAGGTGATGTAGCAGATTTTTTTAGATCAAAAAGCATTTGGGAAGTAGACTGTATTTTGAAAAAACATGGGGATGCATTGTCTGCTGCGGAAGCATGGGGAAGAAACTTTCTTCAAAAACCTCGCAATAAAAAACAATTGAACCGCTCTAAAAAAAAACACTAGAGCGGCTCCCTGTATCTTAGTATCTCCTTATTATTTCTTAGACACTTCAACTAGCGTTCATTTTGTAGGCGCCGGAAAAATGATACTTATTTTTTAATATCCGTTTCTGTGTTCTATTTTAAGTGGAGAATACGGCTTTGTTCCCAAGTCTATATCCACTTTAATAGGAGATCCATATTTCGCTCCAAAATTTAAATTGACACTATTTTCTTCCATTTTAATATCGTGTTCGTGTTTGATATTAATATTTTTAACTAAAATCAATGAAAACACAAAAACAACAACTGCTTTAATTATAAATAATCCTGTGTCTTTCATATATCCATCGCTTTGATTTATTTATTTATTTTTTCTTTTAGTAAATCGATAAACAATTCATGGCAAAACATTAAAACAAATAAGGAAATGTCCTAAACACTAGCCGATCTGATAATTTACTATTACCTACCGACGCTTTCCAAATATTCCTTTATAATAGGGCACAGCATATGATCATAACGCTGATACCTTCGTTGAGCCCCGTTCTCTACAAGAAACTTAATGAGATCTAGGTTTTTAGGATTATCTGAGTATTTAAGGGTGCTTACAGCCTTGTCCAAAGGGCTTCCGTGGCGATCCATTAACCAACTACTATATTGTCTAGGAACTCTCCCTTTATTAACATCAGCCCCACCATTAACTAAAGCTGCAATGACATCAAAGCTTCCAAGCTCAGCAGCTATGTGCAAGGCTGTGTTGGCTTCATATGGATCATTGATAGAACTCATATCGATATTAACACCACCCTTAACTAGACGGTTAATCACTTCTGCATTCCCAGATTTAGCTGCATAGTGAATGACCCCAAGGGAAAGACTAGGACCAATATCGAATGATCTAGCATTGATATCAGCACCATTTTGCAACAAAAGATCAACTATTTCTGGTTGTCCAGACAGGGCTGCTTGATGTAGAGCAGTAATTCCAGATATACTATGGTAAGATTTGTCAAAACCACTTGCAATAGATTCTACGCTAACTCCATACTTAAGCATCAACTCAACAGCTTCTTTATCTCCTCTTTTAATGGCATAATGAAAAGCTGGAAGGTTTTCAGTGTTATTTCCATATGAAACTAGGATTTTCTGTAAGTGCTGTGCATCTAGCAATTTTTTCTCAAGCTCAATCAACTGAATCTTTTGAAACTCCAATAATTCAGAGTTGTAATCTGACCTAGCCGTCGTGTCTTGCTGCAAAGTCTCAAGTTTTACTGCCTCTTCTGCCAACTCCTTCTGCAACTCTTCTATCGTAGAACTCATTTTTTTAAGGTTAACTATCTTTTGTTCTTCTAGATTAGCATCTGCTTCCCATTTAAGTTGTAGTGTGTGAACTTGGCCTAGCATTTGATTTCCTCTGATCATAGCCATCGCTAAGTGGCCGATTGCCTCAGGGTAGTTTTCATTTAAAAGCTCTTTTCTAGACTGATAAAGTCCGATTAATACTTGCATGGCTAAAGAAGCTATAGACAATTCTACCCCTCCACCAACAAACATACACAAATACAAAGTGTTATTAACAATCTTAGCGACGCTTTCGATGGCTTGCCCATACTCCCCTTTTTGCACATGGTTAACCAAAGCAAATGCTTCAATAGTAAGATCTTGTCCTGTAGTAACAAACATTCCAAGAGGCTGAATAAGGATTGTGCATACGATAGAAGTAATGCTTACAGCTGTTTGTAAAAGCTGATCTAATATTTCCTGTTGCGTTCCTACTTGAGTAACCCCATACAAATTGACTGCGTCAGATAAAGCTCTACAGCTGCCCATTCCAAGAGAAATGGCCATACCTGCTGGCTTATATAAGCTGATAAACGGCAGCGCAATAAGAGTCATTCTTTTGCATTGTTTTAGAACTGTTGAATCTTCTACTTTATGATTAATATCGTTAGAATATTCTCTATGAAAATAATCCGGTATTTTCAGTGAAATTGAATTCATGGAATTTCTCCTCTTTGTCTATTTTTTGTTTACTTATAAATCATAAATCCGCACCAAAACTCGATTGCAGCAAAAGCTTCACACACAAAAATGAAATAAATTTCATTTAATACACACAATTATAAAAGCAGATTAATTTGCGTTTATTATATATATACAACTAATAAAAACGTACTCATAATCATTATTTAGTACTCATAGTCTGTGGAATAAGAGCTCTAAGAGATTTAGCCTAGAGCTTTTACTTAAGCATAGGTATGAGGTGGGTAGTTCACATAATAGAAAAAAAACACTAGCTCGAGTTGAATTTGGCAAGAGTATTCGAGAAAAAAGGCATAGTTTAAATTTTACCCAGGAAGAGCTCGCCGAAAAAGCAAACCTGCACCCCACGTATGTAGGGTCTGTAGAAAGAGGAGAACGAAATATTGCACTAGAAAATATTATCATCCTTGCTAAAGCATTGAAATGCTCTCCTAAAGATCTTATGCCAGATTAAATCTCGCCCCTTTAACCAAACCATTTACATTATTTGAGCCCCCTCTCAAATTTTCCCCAAAATTTCCCCACTTACTCACAAGAGCCCACGATTAGTGACAACTTCTTGCAAAAGACAAAAAACTCTAAACTTTTAATCCTATTGTTGTTATCATTTGCGCTCAGTCGTGAATTGTTGGAGTGCTATTGACTGTTAATCCATTGGTCGCAAGTTCGAATCTTGCACCCGGAGATATTTTGAGCGGGGTTTTTAAAAACCCCTCTTCAAAATTCCCTACTTTTACCTGAGTACACAATCCCCTTAAATCACCCAAAACAAGACTCTCATCAATTTGGTGAAATTCGTTTTGGAGTGCCGATTCCGTCAATATTACGGCATCACTGTTAACACTCCTTGATAAATAACTAAAAATTAAGTGCAAAAGTGGTATCGACCATTGGATTCTATATCCACTGCACGGTTAAAAAAAGAGTTTCTATGTGATCTATTCGCACAAGACCTCTTATAGAAGTGGAATAGTTATCAAGCATAAGTTCGTCTCAAAGGTCACCCGAATCCTCACCGCTACGTTTGATCGAAAAACAGACGCAAAAAATTGGATTCAAAAAGTTTAAGCCGATATCAGCGCAGAAAGACAACAGCTCTATACTGAAAACAAAAACCAGATTTTTAAAGAAGCAGTAGAGCGCTATCTTAAAGAAAATAATGTCCCCCAGGCTAAAGAGGGTCATCTTCGTTGATAGACTGAAGAATTAGGGCCCTCTACCTTTAAATATCCGCACCAAAAGCACCTTTAATTCCTATTTTTCATATGCATGAAGCAATCTCCTGTCAAAAAAATCTCTAGCGAAAAATTACTTCGATAAAAAAACAAAATAATATAATTCTTACCTTTAGACAAAGACAGTCGGATTGCAAATATCAACCATTTGCTGTATACATAGTCTTAAACGTAGGATTAGGTATGTTAGCTATAATGCAATCAGCGAGAATACTAGGACTTTCCATTCAAACACTCAAAGTCCCGCCCCATCACTCAACGGTCATAGAAAGAAGAGTTAACGATTTTTCAAAAGCAATTATTGAGGAAACCATGAGAGATGACCCCATATCTTTTGAAGAGTATAAAAAAAACCGATGCCGTTCCTTGGAAGCCTATATAAGATGGGCTCAACCCGCATTCCCTGAAAAAACCGATCAAATGTTCAAGAAAATATATGATAATAATTGTGAATCTGCCTACAGATCCTACAAAAAATCCTATGAAAATCCGAGCAATAACATTGCTTTTATGCTACAAAAAGATTTTTTTGAGGATAATCCAAAATAACCCTATTTCTTCTAAAAGAACCTTAAATACGCGGTGCACTAATGGTGCACTTTCTTCTAAAAATCAGCAAAAACTCACCACAAATTATAACAACCCACTCTCGCTTAACTCTTTTAATTCTCTTATTTCTATGAACCGCAGACTGTTGTAAAATGTGTGCTTATGCTGGACTGTTAATCCATTGGTCGCAAGTTCAAATCTTGCACCCGGAGATATTTTGAGCAGGGTTTTCAAAAACCTCACTTCAAGATGCCGTACTTTTGCCGGAGTACACAATTCCCTTAAATCACCCAAAGCTAGAATCTCATCAAGAAAAATTTAGATGAAATTCGTTTTGGAGTGTCGATTCCGTATATATTACGGCATTACCTTTAACACTCTCTCGTAAGCAACTGAAAGTCAATCACTAGAATACTACTATCCATTGGATTGCATATCTACTATGCGGCCAAAAAGGAATTATAATGGAATCAATTCGATCAAGAGGACTCAAAGAAGGTGGAATTCGCTGCCAAGCAGAAATCTGTTTAAAAGACCATGTGACACTCACTACACCACAGAATTTTTTCGAAAAATAACCCCTATCACATCGATATTGCCGACGTCATCTGTTTTTGTTGGAATTTTTGCTAGATGCAAAATATGGGCTCCGCAACCAACAACCAAATTCTGCACACCCTTCTCTGTAAAGGCTGTTGTATAGACTCCCAAGTGTTCCTCTGTTGTTCCGCTATTACTGAGTATATTTTTTGCAGATTTTATCATATTCTGTTTAAGAGTCACATATCCTAAGTTGAAATTTTCTTCTTTTACCTGAGCTTGCTTAGAGCATAGTATCCATTGAAATCTTATTCCATAGAATAAAAGAACCCATAGCGACATCAGATGATTTCATGAAATCTAGTCTTTTTTCTATAAAATCAGCAACTAAACTAAATCGTTCTACTATAGGGAGTCAAAAAAAAGATGAAATGTTTGATGATCACAAAAATTCCGAGAAACGATTGCTGGTATGGAGGTAAAAGAATCATGGATGAGATATGTAACATTTTTGTCTAGGACATCGTCGACAAGAAATGTAGAAATGTAGTTAAGATTGCAACTTCTTTTAATTTTTTTCACTCCCATTTATTAAGAAAACTTTTAATTTAGAACCATGCTCCAATAAAAAGGGTATCATTAACCCAAGAAAATCACCATTATCACACACCCTCATTAAGCAGGAGAATTTGCTTTTCAGGCATGATTACACCTTTTTCTACAAGACATGCAAATTGGGTGATGAGAACGCGCTTGTCGGAGTTTAACAGGGTTATGGATCCATCTTCTTGAATTCTACTTGCAAATCCTTAAAAGTGTCGTAATATTGACGGTATTGTTAATCTCCTCCCTCCCCTTTGAAACAGCACCCTCCTAATTGCAAAAACATCCTAGATTAAATTCACTTTAGATTGCCACATTCACCTTCTGAATAATCCAAGGTTTGAGACCCTCTTCTCTAATTTTATTTGTTATAACATCCCTTAGGTCTTGTTCTCGCATTTCGATAGACTGTACTTGATCTTTTAACTCTACGAAAATGTTGCCATCGTTATCCATAATTTCTCTTTCAAAGAAAAAAGAAGGAGCGGCAATTTTATAAAAGTTTTTTAAATTGATTTTTTGATCGCTGATCTTTACTTCGACCTTTCCATCTTCGATCACTAGAACCGTCATTCCTGCATACTGAAAGGTTCTTTGGTTTCCCCATCGTTTTTGTCCTTCTTCTGCAAGATATGATAGTAAACTTCCTTGAATTGTTGCAGTCCATAAAGCATCTCGATGAGCTAAGATTTCATGAATACTGCCTCTAGTAAAAGGGCCCTGTTCGATTCCTACTTTAATGGAACCCGAAGGAATGATTCCTACATTAGCATCACATGCTCTACGTAACATATTGGCAATCTCTATTCCCAAAGGAATTAGTTGAGACATTTTATCTTTAGATGGTAGTCTTTCTACACAGTCTCCTAGATGCTCATTGAATTTTTCTTGAAGCTTTTCTTTATAAGTTTTTAATAGGCAAGCATTAGGATCATTCATGTCGAATTCGGAAACATCATATCTTTCATCAAGATACGCAATGGAAGATTCTGTCCCTGACAGCCGTCCATTTAGCAATGTAATATCTAGCCTAGCCATTAGTTGTCCGTGTCGGAATGAATGAAATAAAGGTGTTTTTTTTGTTGTATTAAGAAGAGATGATTCAATTATTTCATGTTGTTTCATGAATGTATGAGAATGCCCCCCTATGACTAAATCAACCATTGGATGCTTAGCTAATTCTCTATCATCTTTAATACCTGAATGAGACAATAAAATAACAAGATCCACATAAGGTCGAATTTCTGACACAACCCTATCTAGTGTATCTATAGGATTTTCTATTCTTAAACCTTTACGTTTTCCAGGAGCGATGGATTTCCATGAATCTAGTCCCATAATGCCCACAACCCCTACATTCTGATCGTTAATTTGTAGTAGACAATAAGCTGGTAGACAAGAAGCTGTTTCGTTCTCTCGAAAAATATTTCCACAAACGCTTTGAAAGCGTCCTGCTTTCAGTAATTTCTCTAGATGATCCCATCCTTTGTCGAAATCATGGTTTCCTACAGTAATTACATGCGTTTTTGCTCTATTCATAAATTCAATTTCCAAAATCCCTTCAAACTCTTCGAAATAGGGGGTTCCTTGCAAGAAATCACCTGCATCAAGGACTAATACAGGGTTTTCCATCAGTCTTCGGCAATCTTCTAAATAACGAATTCGACGTACAACTCCACCTAAAGGTTTCTGAGAAAAAGAAGAAGGAAGAGAGTTATCCAGGTCGCAAATAAAAGGAGTAATAGAGGTTTCTAAATAACTATGAGTGTCTCCCGTAAAGAGAATCGCAAACTGTTTATCCAAACCATTAATACAGCTAGAAATGCGGTTACTTGATTGCAAAGCTTCTAAAGAGATCAACCTGATTCTATCATCAAAAGAATCATTCTCTGCGGACTGGATAGGCGCCCCAATATTTGGGGCGAACTGTTCACATCGAGCAATCATTCTTTAAACTTCTTTGGTGAATGCTTCGCTAATCGTTAATCCAACCACATTTCGTAAATGTTCCCCGAAAAGGTCAACATGTGCTTCAGAAATCACGAGGTCTTTGCCTTGGAGAATTTCTAGATCAACTGCCTCTGGAAGAGAAGGTACGGATAAAGGGTCTTTTTCATCACTAATTCGGGCGTATTTGTCTACAAATCTGAATGCATAGGTATCTTCATTTCTAATAGAACAGAGTAACTGAGGCCTTGACTCTCGGCTCGTTTTAAAACCACGAACCACCTGCTCTAAAGGAGGTCTGGGAGTATCTATATCACCTTGTCTAGCTAATACCCGTAAAGCCAAAGCTTCAAAATCTCCGTCAAAATCTTTCATCTGGAGTTTGAGTCCTTGTTTGCTCAGATCCTTGAAAAGATTCTCGATCCCAGGAGAACTGTTAAACCACCCTTCCTGCAATGTGGAAATATCAGGAGAGTGATTTTTGATTTCTTGAGACATCATTTTAAAAACAGCAAAACCAAAAAGATGCACCTGCTGATCTGTAAAAACTTTACCAGTTCTTTCTCGAATGTCTTTTTTAGTGTTATCTGTACTTTGAACAGCAGTATTTGGACTAAATGCACCTATCTCCTCTGAGAGAAAATGCCTAAGAGCATAGGATTTTCCAGAACCCGAGCAGCCTTTGAAAACAATCATTGTTTTTTCTGGGATATGGGTTGATACTTTTTCCATAGCAGCAAATCTTTCTGCTACTACTTCTTCTACAATCGAAACTAGCTCCGGCACAACCAAAGCTTTGGTTTGCGAATAATCATAAATCTTACTTAAAATTTTATTTCTAGGCTCGCCAAAAGGAGCACTCGTCACTGCTGGGTGAACGTTATCTATTTCATTAGCTAAAAGCAAATCAACATCTTCTAAATCTGCAGGAGGATTGGAAAAGGCATTCATGATATTAATTTTATTTCGTACACCAGGAATAACTTTGGAGTTAAGTAGACATAGTTCTCTGATTTTATAAGTGCTATTAACCATTTCTTCTGACGCGATTGTCATATCGATCAGTTTTGTAGCAGCGAGATACTCATATGCATTTTCTTCGGTTATTTCACTCAAAGCTGCTTCACCACATTTTCCTCGAACGTAGTTCTCGACTCGTTCAACGATTGCATCTGTTGTAGCCGTTGTAAGGATCTGAAAAACTGCAGAACTTCTAACTGTATGTCGAGCAAGTAATGGTGGGTAAGGATCTCCGTTTACTACGTATTTAGCTATATTTAGTATCGTGGCCATGGTGTTCTTTCCTCGAGGTAAGGTTTTGAAACCACCAATTCTCTTCAAATCGACTTTTTAAAGCAAACCTTTCAAATCTTTATAATTTTTTCACAAAATAAACAGGTGGCCTTGCGACAGATAGAATCTTTCAAACTTCATCCGATACAATCGCACCAGTTAGGGTGATTTAAGGTTATCCGGGGCATTTAACAGAATCGTTGTCTCTAGAGTGTTAATCGATTGGTCGCAAGTTCGAAGCTTGCATCCGGAGTACTTAAGATTAAGTCAGTTACAGAAAAAGTTTTTAAATAAAACATTTAAAGTTGCAAAGAGGATTTTTTCTAAACAAAAAGGAAATCTTGTGCACATGGACTGATGACTGAATCCATTTGCATATTTTGCCAAGCAAACTATTCATGTCTCCTTTCAAAGTACAATCAAGAAATAGCTAAATGATTGATTAAAAATGGCTCTTCGATATATTTAGAACGGTTCGTCCGGCTTGCAAACAATATACAAACTTGCAGCAACGGCTTTCTTGGAAAAGGAGATACCGAAAGCCGCCAAAAGCACTTGTAAAGTAACTTATTTCAAAATAACTTTAGTTTAGCTATACTTTCAGAAAATTAAAATGACACTCCATATAAGGAGTAAACTATTCTAAAAGGTATAAAACCATGAATATCGTAAAATATTACTATATAAAAACAAGAAAATATTTGTGCACTTTCCTAATTCTGTTTTTTCATGGATCCTGTTTTGCAAATAGCTCCCTATCTCAACAAGAACGAAAAACTTTTATCATTACTGGGGCATCTGGCGAACTGGGTGGTGCTACTGCAAGGTTGTTGGCGCCTAATTACAATTTAATTCTGACTGGCAGAGATCTTTCCAAGTTAAAAAAGCTACAAAAAGAACTAGAACTATCCAATCCTGGCGATTATGACATATGCACCCTTGATTTCATAAGTAAGCCATCTAGGGATATTTTTGAAAGCTATTTAAATCAAACCCATAAACCTATTGCCGGATTTGTTTTGATTGTACCGCGACCACAATTTTATGGAAAAACTTTGATAGAAGACGAAAATACTTGGCTTGAGGTATTTAAAACCACATTTACAGGACCTATCGAAGCTTTAAAAACAGCACTACCCCATCTATCAAATCCCAGTAAAATAGTTGTTATTGCAGGAACTACTTCTATTCAATTGCAGCCCGAATATGGTCCTTCTTGCGTAATCCGTAGAATGTGGACAACTTATACTAAAGCTTTATCTCATCAGTTAGGGCCCCAAGGGATTAGTATTAATGCGCTCTCCCCTGGCGTTGTTTTGACAAATTTCCATCAAGAAAGGATTCAAAAAAAATCCACTGAAACCGGATTGAGTTATGAGGATCAAATGGAAAAAGAAGTTGCTAATATTCCTCTTCGTCGTCATGCAAAACCACAAGAAGTCGCTCAAACTATCGAATTCTTGCTCTCTGAGCAATCAGATTTTATTAATGGCGTAAATTTAATTCTAGATGGAGGATTTACTTTAAGTTATTGAAGAGCTAGGAAATAACATAAAATCCGGCATTGATATTAAATGCTACAGGATCAGTAAATCCGTCATCAACAAAACAATCAACAAAACAAACCTAACCTACTAATTTCACCATAAAATCTCGCAACATTATTATATCAAATAATTAAATTAATAAAATTTACATAAAACACAAAAATAGATAAAATGTTATAATCAAAAAATTAACCTAAATAAAAAAAGATGAATGTAAAAAGTCCTGATCTTTGGACCACTGTTCCTGCGGCCGCTGTATATTGCGGAGTAGGGTTTGTAGCAAGTTACATGCTTTTTCAAAAACTATCGCACCTAGTGGAATATACTTTAAATAAAGCACTAGGAGATTACCAAAACCTGCAACAGACGCTTTCTTGCAAAATTATCGTATCAATGCCAATTCACACAAATTATTATTGCACTCAAAATATTCTTATAGCCGCTCTTGTGGTAGCAATTGCCCTAAAAGTCATTAAAATTTTAGTTGTTGCTGGTTGCCCAAGTATCCTAGCTACTTCACTTTTAATCGGTAGCCTGTCCGCACCCATTTTACTTGGGTTATTTAACATCGGTAAAAGTATAGCTACTGGTAAGTGTCAAAGCTGGGTAGAAATTACTGAGGAAGACTGCACGAACCGCGGTATAGACAAGAACTTTATACCTCCGATGCGAGAGTCTACTGTTGTTTACTCTGTTTTTGGACAAGCACCAAAATATTACCCCTATGAAAGCAGTCGATTGACCTAGATGAGACTGATTTCTAAATAAACCGCTTAATCTTTTAGCATGATAATCACAATGGCTAGATGATTCTGGACTAAATAGAAAAACATACTTTTTACACCAGATATAGAACGGTAAAACAAATCTAAAAAATATTAGGGAGAATTCTGTAAATTTAAATATTTTTAAGACGCAAAAGGCCTTTATTACGTAAAACAACTTAAAATTAAAGATGATTATAGATTGTTAGAGCGCAAAAGCCTCCCTTTAGGCTCATACCCTTGACGCAACACATCTTTAGAATGTAAAGTTTTTACAGCCTCAGCTGAATCTTTCACTTTAGAAGCGCTACGAGCTAACATCTCTTCTTCAAATTCAGTTAATATCGTCTGTCTGATGCCCACTTCTTTCCAGTTAGACGCTGAAGTACATGCTACTGAAATACTACGAGCAAGCGCCAAAGCATCCAAAAGAGCCTGATTTGCACCTTGGCCTTTAAACGGACTCATAGGGTGAGCTGCATCTCCAATCAAAGTGACCGCGCCACCTTTTTCTAACAATTTAGGTCTAAGCAGTTCTCGATCATAAACAGGATAACCTGTAATTTGCTGCGTCGGGGTTGCTAATAGAATTTCAGGAACAGGCTTATGCCATTTTGCTCGACGAAAGGCTTCTTCTTTAAGAGCCTGAGCTCCTTGTACACTCAAAGCCTTAGCTTCTTCTTCTGGCATAGGAAAACTAAACTGCCACATTACCGAGTCTAACGCATAAGGCATGACATAAATTCTTTCATAGCCATTCACAGTTTGAAATACGGTGGCTAAATCAAGCAAAGAACTCTCAACTCCCTTAAGAGCTTCTAAAGAACAAATGCCCAAAACCACAACATAACCTAGGTAACGTAAGGGCGTAATATCCTCACCTACCAACAAACTACGAACGACGCTCCGAACACCATCAGCACCTACGACCAAATCTGCTTTGACATTCTTTATCTTACCATTTACTTGAAAGCTTAGCTCAACGCCTTTATTTTCAGACTCTTTAAAATCGACTAACCGGTGCCCCCACTCAAGAGCATCATGCCCCCCCAATTGTTCCAGCAAGGCCAAACGCAAGGCCTGTCGCGGAATATGCATATTTATGCGTTTTGGGGTCTTTTTTACATTTGCATGCGTCCTTAGCCCCCATTCGGTAATTTCTTTTCCTTCTGTAGTATGTACAACATGGCGTGTAGAGCTCACTGAGTCCTTTAAAGAAATAAGACCAAATCCTTTGATTGCGTTACTTGCTTGTTGTAAAGTAAGGCCATAGCCCTGAGCCCTAGCATCAAAGCTAGCATCACGTTCATAAAGTGTAAAAGGAATCCCCCGATGCAAACAAGCCACAGCTAAGGCAACACCTCCTATACCTGCCCCAATAATTGCTACATGTGGATATTTTTCTGAGTCTGCTACAGGAAGACTAGAAGCAGAAATCAAACCAGATCCATTACAATTATCGCATAAATATTGGGTAATCTTAGGACGAAGCAACCACTCTTCTTTATCTTTAGTTTTTTCAAATTCATGAATTGCTGTTTCGTAGCGAAATTTTGCTTTTCTGCGGAGCTTCAAGTTTTTTTTGCCAATCCCATAACAGTTAGGACAAACAGTCCAGTAAATCTCTTTATTTTCCATTTTCTCAATCTTCTTTATTTTAATTATTTTTTGACTCGAAACCGTTTATAGGAAAAACATGCATATTAAGCTTTTAAAGCTCTTACTTAAAGCTAAATTCAAACTAATCACTAGACATAAGTGAAATATATAATATTTAGATTAAAATAATACCCAAATATATTTTTATATCCTATTTCAACAAATAACCTTAATTTTACTCTATTACTAGCTATAGTCCGCCAATATTTAGCATTATATTCCCAACTAATGTTTATTTCAACTTGCATTTATTAATCCCGCTTTTTAAAATAGTATCTTTTTTACAAAAGACACACCCCATGAATGTAACACAAAAATTTCCTACTATTTACTTAGAGACATATATGCCTTCTTGGGATGACGTAACAAGAAAAGTTAAAAAATATACATTTGCTTTAGCCTCTTATTTAACAGATCCTGTTTGTAGCTTCGATGCTGACAAAATCTACCTAAAAGAAAAAGTGTTCACGCAATTATTTCCCTGTAATGGATCTCTTGAAAGCAGAGTATCTAATTGGGTTAGAAAAAGTGTTATAGCAACGAACATGGTAGCCAACTTACTTTTAACTCCTTTTACTGCTCCCGCGGGCATTTTCTTGCGGTATTTAGGAACGCATTTATCGAAAGAACCTTTCATTTATGAAAAGACCAACGTAACCCCCAAACAATTTCCCTCGGACGGATCGTTTACTTTAGATAACTGGAATATCCTATTGATCCCAGGAGAGAACTCAATTTTACATGGAGGGGCTCCTCAGGCAGATAGTGCCTTTAGTGCTTGTTTAAACGGACAACAGCCCCAAGGACTCCCTTATCTAGGATTAGAATGGTTATTTAGTTGGTTTGTTCCGGAACATAAATGCACAACAAGACTAAACTCGATCATTGCAGAAATCAATAAAAGCGATGCTGATGTTGTCTGTCTTTATGAAGGCTTTGATTTTAGCGCTGTAGAAAAGATTAAAACAGCATTAAAACATAAATTTCATTGCATGGTTAGCAATATTGCACCAAGAGCTGTAGGCCCTAACTCTGGAGTTGTTATTCTAAGTAAATTTGATATACCCGTAGAGAGTTTAGTCGTAAAACCTTTCCCTGAAAATTACAAAGACCATAACGGAGAGACCATTCCTTTAGGCCTTGGCGGCTGTTGTGGAAAGAGCCTTGTTAAGTTTTCTATAGTAGGCAAAGATTCCGAGGACCAACAAAAAACTATTGCTGACATCTATGCACTCCATCTACTCCATTCAGAATCTCCGGATCCAAGTAAAGTTACCGAAAATAGAAAAATTGTTAGAGCGTCTCAACTTGATTTGGTTTTTAAAGAAATGAATGAAAAACAATCAGATACTAGAGCTGTGATCGTCTGCGGCGATCTAAATATGGATCCTAATGAATTAAAAGAACATCCTGTAATAAAATCCACTCAAGGCCTTTCCTTTAAAGGTCGAATAGGTGACATGATTACTTGGGGAGGAGATACTGCATCTGCTGCTATAGAAGGAATAGACCCTTCTGACCCACTGCAACTAGATTACGTACTGGCTTCCTCAGATAGTGTAAAATCAATTGAGACAACGACCCAAAACTGCGGTAATTTTGATTCTAATGTTATCAAGTGGGATTCTTGTTCAGATCATTATCTTCTTAAAACAACAATACAGCTGAAAAAATAAGAACTATCGAAAACCTAGAAGCTAGTTTTTTGATTTACATTGCTCCCTTTTTCCTATTTTAAAGGAGCAATGTTCTTGCTTTTTTTAATACTCTACAAAAAAAGCTTCTGGCAGACTATTTCTTTCAGAAGCTTGATATCCTTTATCATACCCATTTTTATAGCCTTCAATATAGCCAAGGTCATATTCTTTCGAATAAGAATCAGTTTTACTCTTAAAATTTTCCTGAAGACACTTCGCAAAACCTTGAGCGTGCCCATCTTTATATGAATCCGCTGCCAGTTGAATAAAACATTCTTCTACTGGCATATAAATAGCAAATAAAACATGTCCAGTTCTTTGATTTTCTAGTAGATGAGTACACTGTCTAATCACATCATAATTAGAAGCATTCTCCTCACTTACATCTAAAGCATTCCTTTTAGAAAAAATAGCTATTTCACTTCCAATAAACCAGTCACTAGGGATGGTATTATATTTTGCTGGAGCTAACTCTACACGATTCCACCACTCAACAACCCCTCTCCATCTTTTAGAAAATCCAACAACCTTCCAGCAGCTTTTGTCAGAAAGAATATAATACCCACTCGTATTTTCTAAGATGATCTTAGATGCAAGTGTTTCAACTCTTTCCTCATCAGTTTTTCCATAAACAGAGTTAAAAGCAGATAAAAAAGCTAACGCAGCACAAATATAAAACTTCATAAAACCCCCAAGTTCATCAACTCATGTTACAAATTAAAAACAAGATTTCTTGTTCACGTAAAATAACATACAAAAAAATACCTAGCAGTTAAAGCTTAAAATATTTAAATGACATTTTATTGAACGCTATAGTAGTATGAAAAGAAAATTAAAAAGAACGAAAAATGCATCTTAAAGAAACTTCTAACGGTTTTGAATTACCAATAAAAGTAACAGTAAGAGCTTCCTCGAATGAAGTATTAGGGTGGGAAGGCAACGAGCTGAAAGTTCGATTAAAAGCCATTCCCGAAAAAGGTGAAGCAAACACTTTACTCATAGAGTTTCTAGCAAAAACATTAGGCATCAGCAAGTCTAAAATAGAACTCCTTGCTGGCCATACAAGCAGGCATAAACGCTTATTTATCACAGGTCTAACAGCAGAGCTTCTCTTAAGTAAATATCCAGTGGGATACTCAAAAACTAATAAGAAGTAAGCGTCTTACTATAAATTTAAAAAGACAATTTTCACTCTCGTAAAAAAAGCAGCTATTTGCAAAATAATAGCTGCTTTAATACATTCATTAGAACCCAAACCGAGCCTCTGCCGTATACTTATGAGCGCTATAGCCGCCTGTAAACTCGCCATCATAGGTGAAGTTTATACCTAGTCTATCTTGATACATAGTGCCAGCTATCATGAGTCCTGGAGAAAAAAGGTTTCTACTTGGAAAATACCCTGTGACAGTGAAAGGAAACTCACTGGCTCCAGCAAATGATGCTCTATAATGAGATCCTTTGACCCTCACTTCCCTTACCCAGCTAACTTTAGGTGAAACAGTCCACTTAGACTCTTTGACGCAAACACACCCAGCAAACTGTAAGCCTAGCTCGTTACGTAGCATAATCGCGTTGCTTTTACGGATACGTAGATTCCAGTCTCTAGCGCCAGTTTCCTCGTAGCTGTTTTCTACTCCAGCTAAATAGTCAAAACTATCAAACGGTCTAACAGTAAAGCCGCTAAATCCTAAGTTGATTCCTGTATCTATATGAGATAGAAGCTCTCTTCCTTGGCGCTGCCCTTTGGCTGTCTCATGAACACCTGGATAAAAAATGTTTCTTGTTGTGTTATAGCTGCTCCAACCTCCGATAATAGACGCGTTCCCGTAGAACATCTCCCCTAAGAACGATAGATAGAGTCCTCCGTAACCAGTATTAACATCGCCATGACCACGGTTTTCTTTCCAGTTGATGTGTGAGTTGGTATAGCCACCAAGAGCCCCTGCGTAGAAGTAGTCTAAAAAGTGAGCATCAACCCCAGCTACTGTTCCAACTAATTTACTTTGATATCCGACCTGAGGGCTATGGTTATAAGTATTCGACTTTTGATTTAATACATTTCCCATACCAGAGAGCCAAATATGGACTCTTTTCGTATCATCTTTACAGGATCCATCTTCTAGAGCGTAACATGATTTAGTATCTAAAGCATTTTGCATCCTAGAGCTAAGAGCTCCTCTTACCTCTATAGAAGCGCTTTCTTGTGCAATAACAAGTCCCTTTAATGCAGCAGGCTGCATCTTGTTCAAGGTATTTGTCATCTTATTTGGATAAGAAGCAAGAGGCATAAGGCTTCTAAGGACACCTGGTAAAAGGGCATTAGAAACAGTATCTACTAAAGGTAAAGTAAAGGATACATTGAGTCTATTCCAGTCAATGACGTTATCTAATGAAGTTGCTACTGCATCAGCATTACGCCCTGTTACCTCCGAAAAAATTTGCAAAGGAGTCACCGTTACACCAACAGAAAAAGGATCCGAATAGTTTGCAACGGCGCTCATAAATAAAACTTCAGGGATAGACATACTAACAAACTGACCAGTAACTCCACCTGCAGCAGTAATAATAGACAGGTTTTCTGGTATCTTATATATACCACTACGAGGAACAAGAATACTTGTCACGTTAGGTGCAATACTAAATACTCCACCCACATCAAGATGTGAGCAGTTATTTGGGCTGATGTCATCTAGAAAAACACTTCCTGAGAACATAGAAACATTCCCTTCAACTGTTAAAGAAGACTCTGAGGTTTGATCTCCTGGAGCTATAAATCCATATGAAAAAACATCACCAGCAATAATTCCACCTCCGACTAGTCCCCCTGAACGATTTACAACCACCTTGCAAATAGGTGGAGCAGAACTCATACGGTTACTAGAAAAGCTTTCAGTAGAACTTTGAGAAGAAGATCCTGTAGACGATTGAACTACACCATTTACATAAAGAGTCCCACCATTCACGCTGATAGTGCTCACATTAACTGTTCCATTTAATTTCAAGGTTCCATCCCCAGCTTTACTTAGGGCGTTTCCCTGAATTAGGGAAGAATTAAACGTCCAAGTAGTCTCAGATCGCCCATTTATAACTTCCATAGTTATCGTCGCTGCATCAAATAAGACATCTCTATCTGTAGAAAAACTAGCTGTAGTCTGAACTTTACCAAAAGTTCCTACTGCATAAATTTTCCCTCCTGCTTTACCTAAAGAGTTATCGTTGCTAACAGAGTAAACACCACCTTCTAAATAAAGATTTCCAGCAAACTCTTGTTTTCCATTTACAGTAAGAACGCCAGAAGAAGCTCCCTGCATACGAAAAGATCCATTACCTGAAGTGCTACCAGAAAAAGTCCCTGCCACATTTTGATTAAAAGCTATTTCTGTGACAACACCCGTAGTTGTACTTGTAGTAATTTCTGTATTCCCGAGACTATAGCTATTTCCTGTAAAAGATCCTTCTTTAATATCTAGTTTAAGTAAAGAAGAGCTACTAATAGAACTTGTCGAAGGAATTAAAGATAACCTTCCAGAACCCTCTTTTGTTAATTTAGAGCCTATATTGGAGCTGACTACTCCTGAATAGCTAACATTATACGTATTGACATTCACTGTTCCATTACATCCTTGGAACCCTCGAACAGAGCTAATATCTCCTAAAATATTTAAAGTGCCTCCCGAAAGAACGACAGCACCAACTGCAGCTGTATCACTAAGAATAGAGTTCCCTAAATTACTATCCCCACTAAACTGTAAAGTGCCAGAGACAACTTCAGTATTTCCTTGATATGTATTGGTATTGGATAAAATGACAGTACCCCCTGTCATAGAAAAACCTTTGAGGCCCGCTAAAACACCTGAAAGAGTTAAGGTTGTTCCTGATGTGACTTTAAGTGATCCTGTCGAATCAAATGTTATCCCCTTTGCAAAAGTCATACTACCTGTTGTGCTAAGAGCGCCTCCTGCAAATTTTAAAGAAACACCTGAAAACTGACTTGCTTGGCTTATAGAAATATCCCCTGCCGTAATCGTTACCCCCCCAGTATTGGTGTTAGCACTATTTCCTAAAACAAGAGTCCCTGCGCCTAGTTTATTTAAAACCCCAGCACCACTTGTTCCTGCCTGATCACTAATTACACCATTTAGCGTAAGAACCTTTCCACTATCTACTGAAAGTGTCGTTGTCTTTCCTCTATTTAAAATCAAACTACGAGAAGAAGTAAAAGTAGCTGTTGCACTAAGCGTACCACCATTTCCTATAATAGACCCTGTCGTATCCCCTAAGGCTGTATCTGAGGCTACTTTTAAAGCTCCAGCCCCTTGAAAAGTAGTGCCGCCCTTATACGTATTTACGCCAGCTAACACTAGGTCCCCCCCTCCATCTTTAATAAGTCCCCCATCTCCCGATATGACCCCAGACCAGGTTAATGTTGGTCCACTAGGAGCTATTGTCGTATTTGTACTACCTGATAAACTTAAAGATCGAGAAATAGTAAAATTAGCCGTTGTCTCTAATATTCCCCCATTACCAGAAATCGCAACCGTACTTCCTCCTAAGCGATTATCACTGCTGATTGAAAGCGTCCCTGAAGTAAGAGTAAGGCCTCCTGTAAAGGTATTAGATCCTTGAAATGTCAACACCGAATCAGAAGCTCCCGCTATAATTACAGCACCAGAACCTGAGATCGAAGAAGAACCTCCTCCATAAGAACCACTGACACCCGCTCCTTGAGAAAAGCTAAGAGTTGTTCCTGATGCAGTTGTAACTATACTTGTAGATAAGTTGTAACTATTTCCTATAAAGCTACCTGCTTTAATATCTAAGGTACCTATAGAACGTATCGAATTTGTCGTAGGTAACATCGACAAGGCCCCAGCCCCTGTCTTTGAAAGAACAACGCTAGATGAAGGCGTTATAGAACCTGAAAAGCTAGCCTTATGAGCTACTACTTCTATCGTGGTACTTGTTTTCATTTCCACAGCTTGGCTAAAAGACACATCGGTTGCCGAATTTACTTTCAAAACAGTCCCGGAACCATTTAAGCTAAGAGAGCTTGTAGAAGCTCCTAAACTACTTGATGTAGAAACCTCTAGGGTACCTGATTTTACTTCTCCGACCCCTGTGTACGTATTTGCCCCTTGCAAAATAAGGGTTCCTCCTGTCAAAGAAAATCCACCTGTACCAGATAAAACCCCAACTGAGGTGACGCTCTTACCAGAAGTAATCGTAAATAGACCTTGTTTTGTAAAAACAACAGGATTTGAAAGAGAGAGAGTTTCCTTGATAGATAACGTACCTCCATTAAATGTCAAAGCGCCCGTGCTTAACCCATTACCTGCAATAATCGAAACCGTCCCTGCTGTTAAAGTCGTTCCTCCTGTAAAGCTATTAGCTCCTTGTAAGTCAAGAGTCCCTGTCCCAGCCTTACTTAAAGCCCCGTCTCCTGTAATAGCTCCCGTATAGGTTAGCGTATAGGCTCCGGTATCAAATGTTGTTACAGTCCCCGCTGTTAATGAAGCATTTCTAGCTGAAGTAAATGAACTTGTAATTACCTGTAGAGTTCCTCCTGAACCTATGATACCTCCAATTAAATTACCTAGCGCTGCATCAGACTTAATTTGTAAAATACCCTCTTGAAGAGTAGTTCCTCCCTCATACGTACTTACAACTGTTGAACCGGGATTTAGATTAAGAATCCCCTTTCCTTCCTTGATCAACCCACCAGTACCACCAATACCACCAGTTAGTGTCAGTGTTGTATTTTGCGTAGGGCTAAAAATTGTTTTTGAGCTACCTGTTAGACTAATTGCTTTTGAAGATGTCATAGTAGCTGTTGTTTCTAAAGTGCCTCCTGATCCTGTGATACCTCCTAAGGAGCTTCCTAAATAAGAACTACTACTAATTGATAAAGTACCACTTGTAAGAATAGTCGAGCCCGTATAGGTCGGGGCTACCTTAGGGCTAAATGTTAAAACAACACCAGATGTCCCTTGTATATTGATAGAACCAGCCCCTGAAATACTTTGACTACTAGAACCGCGATAAGTTCCAGCTGTTGTTTGATTAAAAATCATCGTAGTGCCATCTGAAAGGTCAATTTCTGAATCAGCAAAAAGAGACGTATTTCCCTGTACGGAACCAACTTCAAGGTTCAAAATAGGTAGACTTGTCACGCCAACACTGCTTGGAGAAAAAATTGCTGTACCAGTTCCTATCTTCTTTAGCGTAACCCCGCTAGCTGCTGTAATTTTCCCGTTAAAAGTAACACTATTCAATCCATCAACGTCAAGGGTTCCTTGTAGCGTGGATAGATCCTGACTAATTGTCGTAGAGGCTGTAACCTTTAAAATACCACCATTTAAAACAACAGAACTACTTGCAACAGTCCCTAAACTACCGCCGGAAGAAATCTGCAAAGTCCCCCCCAATAAGCTTACGCCTCCTTTATAGGTGTTACTTACTCCCGATAAGACAACAGTTCCTTGGGTAGAACTTCCAGAAGGCAACGTAAAAGCATTATCCCCAGACAAAATACCCGACAAAGTAAGAACTAGACCTGTAGGCACAGAAAAAATAGCGCCCCCGGACCCAAAGGACATATTACTAGAAACCGTCGCTGATACAAGAGGCTCAAAGGTGCCTCCTGTAAATGTAAAAGAGCTCCCTGGAGCTAAGCCAGATGCCGTTCCAAGAGAAAAAATAGCGCCGGTTTGTACTGTAAAAGCACTTAGAGAAGATCCAGCAGTCAAAGAAACCTCTCCCGATTCTATCGTAATTATGCCTGTATGTGTATTTATCGCTTTAAGGGCTAAAATACCTAACCCTTGTTTAAGTAAAGAACCAGCACCACTTAATACCCCATTTAAAGTTAAAGTATCTGACTGACCATCTCCTATAAAAAATGTAGTCGTTTTACCATCGTTTAATGTAACTAGATTCATTAAACTGACAGAAGCTGTCGGAGCGGATAAGGTGCCTCCATTTCCTGTGATAGTACCCGTACCTAAATTATCACTTGTAATTTCTATCGAGCCTTCTGTAAGAAGGGTCCCCCCTGTATAGCTATTGGGAGTAATTCCATCCCATTTTAGCTGTAAAACACCAGAACCTGTTTTAGCTAAAGTCCCTCCACCTGAAATCGTCTTATTTAAGGTTAATACCTGGTTCTTATCCACTTTAAAGGTTGTTGTCTTTCCTGTTGTAAGAGATACTAACCTATTTGATGTAAACGTAGCTGTAGCTTGTAATGTTCCTCCAGAACCTATCAGACCTAAACTACTACCTCCCGTTGCTCCAAAATCACTATCCTTACTAACTGCTAAAATTCCCCTTGTTAAAGTAGTACTTCCTGTATAATTATTTCCTGTACTATATATTGGAGCAAATGTCACAACAATGTCATCTGCTGATGCATTAATCTCTACATTCCCTCCTCCTGAAATACCTGCCTGCGTTGTTCCTGAATAGGTTCCATTTTTTGTATCAGCAAAAATCAAACTATTTGATCCGGAAGACAACGTAATCTTAGTATTTCCAAGAAGCGTGGTGTTGCCTGTAAGAGAGCCTTCTAAAATCTTTAACTCCGGCAAAGAACCTGTTACAGAACTTGGACTGAAGGTAAGCATGCCTGTTCCTATTTTCTCTAAAACAGCTAAAGTAGAAGGTTTAAGTGTTCCAGTAAACGTAACAGCATTGCTTCCCACATCAATAGTTCCATCTAGATCTTCTATTTTTTTTGTAATAGTTGTTGGTGTTGTTATTTTTAAAATAGCGTCATCTTCGTTGTTACGTAAAATAATAGAGCTTGTAAGTCCTAAGTTAAGCTCAGAAGCAATCTGTAAAGTGCCTCCATCAATAGTAGTTGTTCCAGTATAAGTACTCGTTGTTCCTGATAAAATAAGGGTACCTGGTCCATTTACACCCTCTTGTAACGTAACGCCATTTCCGGATAAAATACCTGACAGCTCTAAGGTCCTATCTTTATCCACAGAAATAAGTCCTCCTCCCACATTAAAATTAATAGGAGTATTCGTAACTTTTGGATAATCCCCGACAGCACTTAGCGTCCCTGAATTTAAAATAATAGACGTTCCTGCCGAAAGATTAGATGAAGTAGCTATTTCAAACGTAGCCCCTAGTTCGACTGTAATCGACCCACCGATATAACCATTCGTATCTTTAAAAGCTAAAGAACCCGCACTTACGGTAGTTCCTCCCGAGTTGGTATTATTAGAAGTAAGAACAAGCTTTCCTTCTCCACTTTTGATAAACCCTCCAGAACTACCCATAGCACCGTTTAATGTAAGCGTAAGATCAGCCCCTAGATCCCCCCCTATATCAAACGTTGTTGTATAACCACTTTCAAAAGTAACAGGCCGGCTTGTACTAAATGATGTACTTCCCGATATAAGGAGAGTTCCCCCTTTACCAATAATAGGAGAAATCAAGCCTGAATCCCTTCCTAGGGCCTTATCAAAAGAAACCTGAACAACCCCCTCTTCTAAGGTAGTCCCTCCTTCATACGTATTTGAACCACTTTCAGGAGACAAAACCAAGGTTCCAGGCCCTTGCTTTATTACCCCTCCAGTAAATCCTGTTACTTTACTAATCGTCCCTCTCTCTATAAACACAGCGGCTTCATTTACAATAAATGGCAAAGACGCTTCCAAAGAAACAGGGCGTTGGCTTGTTGTCGTCAAGGTAGTCTGTAAAGACCCTCCTCTCCCAATAACCTTAGGGCTTCCCCCTAAAGATACATCTGTACTGATTGCTAATATACCACTTCCTAGTATCGTATCACCTGTATAGGTATTTGGAACCGTCACTGTATCTAGTGTAAAAGCAACACCAGAATCCCCTCGGACTTCTAAAGAACCAGCCCCTGAAAGCCCTCCGTTTGTTTGGCTACCGCTATAAGAACCGGGAACCTTCTGTTTAAAAACAATTTTGGTTCCTGCTGCCACAGAAATAGCGCTACCGCTTGTAACATACGTATTTGTTTCTAAACTACCTCCAGAAACAATGACAAAAGGAATAAACGTCGAAAGAGGTGGTGTTAAAGGCAATACACCAGCAACACCAGCTCCGATTTTTACTAACGTACTATCTGATTTAGTGACTGTGCATGGACCGCTAAAGCGAGCCTCATAGCCAGAATCAACAGAGATCTGTCCATTAATACCAAAAAAACCACGGTCCGAATCTATACTGCCACCTACAATGCTAAGAATACCGCCATCCAAGGTAATCTCTCCACCTGAGGCTCCAAGGTTACTATCGGCTCCAACTTGAAGGGTTCCTCCTGTAATTTCTAGCTGTCCAGAAAAAGTATTTGTTCCTTTTAAAATAGTAATCCCTGGACCTGCTACATCAACACCACCAGAACCATTAATCGCACCCTCTATAGTAAAAATCTTCCCTTCGGCAGCAGACAATTCCGACGTACCAACCTCTAAATTAATAGCTCTAGTATTTGGAAGTGTCAAAGTATTCGTTGCTATAACTCCGCCATTTGTCAAAGAAATTGCTGTCGTAGATGAACCAAAAGAACTGGCTAAGCTAATAGATACGATAGCGTCTTTAATCGTTGTGTTTCCGGTATAATTATTATCACCTGATAAGGTAAGAAAGCCATCTCGACCAGAAATTTCTAAACTACCGCCAGATCCAGAAATAATACCACTAATTGTACCTGTTGCACTAGCTGCATTAATCTTACAAGCGCCCCCCAAAGTAACAGGCTGCGTAATGGTCGCATCAGCTCCAAAGCTAAAACCCAAAAGACATCCGGAGCCAAGAGTAATAGGCCCTGTCCCCAAATTATCGCCAGCATCTACATAAATTTCTAACCCCCCACTGATATCTGTTCCTCCGGAATACGTGCTAGCTGCACCCTTAAGATCTATAGATCCTGTTCCTTTGAAGAACACTTGCCCAGTTCCTGAAATAGAGGCATCAGAAAAATTATCTCCGCTATTATTTACTGTAAGACTATACGATCCAAGAGAAACAAAACTATCTCCAGAAGCAATTAGTGTACCTATTTCTAAGTTTCCTCCCGATAATTTTAAAGTCCCTCCATTTAAATTAATAAAATTTTTATTAATTCCTGCGTTATTAGAAACCTCTAGCGTAGAATCCAAAAGAACATAAGAACCCAAAAAGTCTGCAGTTGCCGTGTTTAATTTAAACGTACCAAAATCTTGGATCGTCAAAGTATCATTCACCCCACCACTTCCGATCAAACGAGCCTCAGAACCTGATAACGTAAATACTTTTCCATCAGCAATAGAAATAGTCCCACTATACGAAGAAGCTCCACTAGCCGGAATAAGATTAATAGGGATGCCAAGAGTAAGAGACCCGGTGACTTCAAGCACAGTAGAAGAGTAAAGATAAAGACCATTAGAGCTCGTATATGTCGATGCATTGATCTGAGCTGGGCTGCTAATTGCAAGCCTTCCCTCTTTTAGGTAAGTACCTTTTGAATATGTATTGGTATTAGTAAGAGTTAACGTTCCAGAGCCAATTTTATTAAGACGCCCATCTCCTTCGGTTGCTCCATATGTTTTATCAGAAACTAGGGCATCAACAGTCACCTCATTACCACCGTCATCAAGAACACTTGAAAGGCTATAAAGTTCAATTTGATGGTCTGATTTCCAATTCATAGAAGAGCCAAAACGCAAAGTAGCCTCCCCTACAGCCACTCTTCCGCTGCCTTCGGGATTAATGTTAATTTCCAAAACACCTTTATTAATCTGGACATTTTGTATGTATAGATCATCTTCTTTTAACGTACTTAAAATAACAGTTCCACCACCTTCATCCTGTCTATTCACCTGGCAATATTCGTCATCATCCTCTCTCTGAAATTCAAAAACACCAGAAGCTGTGAAAGTAACACCTGGAGCCACATCTAAGTGTACGTTAGAGTCATTAGGACTACTTACATAAGATTTAAATATAAAGGGATTGGAACACGTGATAGTATCTGTCACAAGAAGTCTAGAACCATTTTCTACCACATACACAGTGTTTTCACCAAAAGGATTACTACCTTTACCTATTGAAACAAAACCTGAAATACGATCGTCATCTCGATCTCCTCCGATATATATCTTACCATCTGCGCTAGTACTATTACTAGAACCTGATAAAATGAGTTTGCCGGTAGCTAGCTGATCTTGGTCATTCGAACCATAAATGAAATAACCAGAATCAGTATTACTTCCCATATTTAAGCCGCCAAAAACCTCTAAAGAAGTAGCTTGACCATCGGGACCTGGTACTATGTAAAGTTCTCCAATCGCAGTATCGCCACCATCGGCATCTCCATCTAAATTAATCGAACCTCCAAACGTCCAATTTGTACCGTTTCCGTAGGGCTCGAATTGAAACCTTGGAGCATCGATAAGACCTGGAACAACGCCAAGCATGTCCAAGCTCTCGCAGCTCGAAAACTGACTGGTAGAAGTGTATTTAACCTGCTCATCATATTCAACATAACAATCATCAGCCTGTCCTAAGATCTCAAATCCCAAACTAAAACAAGTTAAAGAAGTAACAAAAGCCTTTTTCCACATAAGATCTCCAGAAAATAATTGTCTAAAAAAGCGGAGAGTAATTTATTTCGGAAGCGAACTCAAGAAATTTGTTAAAAAAAAGCAAAAATATAAGGGTGGATTTTTCTCACACTACAACTAATAAAGGAAATTATCGCAAACCCCTTGAAGTAGTAAAAAAAATTATACGAACATATAAAAGGATAAAACTTTACCAGTCGATAAAAAAGAAATCTGAAGTCAAAAGGCAAAGTCGATGTGAAAAGAAAGTGGACCTTAGGTACTTCTATCAGGTATAAGGGGTCAGAATTCTCTATTACATACTAAGTTCGTTTATCTCAAAACAGATCTAGTAAAAATAATCTTATTAGCTAGGGTTGCTAAATTTCTTCAAACAAGAAGAAAATAATATAAAAAGCTAAAATTTTTAGACAAAAGACGATGAGCCAAAATACGGTCGAATTGACTCATCCTCGTAGTATTAAGCCTGTTTTCCAGAAGATCAGGATATCTTTCTAGAAAAAAAAGCTTTTTAGATAAAAGAGTCTATTTAAAAAAATAAACTATTTAGTCGCTTGTAAATAAAGATCCCAAAGATGTTGATGCGGAAGGCTATGTCCTTTCCCTTCTATGACAAAAGCAACAGATCCCTTTGGCCCAGAAATAGAGCGTAATTTCTCTATATAAAGCTGGTCATCTCGATTAGATAAAACCTCGTCAGGAGACTGAAAATTGACAATGTAGTGAAGATTTAATCCTTTCAACTTTTCAATATTTTCTATAGGTTCCATTTCATTATTTTTATAGCGAGCTCCAACAATCTCAATTTCTCTCATCGGCTCAAGAAAAGCTTTCATTTCACCAACAGACTTTAAAGGAGCGTCTAAAAGAATTACTCCATTGCGAAGAGCAGAAATAATTTTCTTTTTTTCTTTAGGGCCTATACCAATTTCTTTGAGTCTCTCATCAGCAGAAGTCGTATTTAAAGCGGTCAATGTATTAATAATGACACCTCCTCCTGCAGAAAAACCATATAAAGAAACCTTGCGAAACTTATCAACGATAACTGCCTGCTTCAAAACATACAAAGCAGGAAGGATTTCATCTACACTTCCCATATGGGTATCTTCTGGCTGAAAAGAACCTAACTTAATTCCATAATCTGGAAAGTTAAAACTAAAAAAATTAGTATCTATTCCTGAGTATTGGTTTACATACTCAACAATTCGATAATCTCCCCCCATACCATGAAAACAAAGCATCACAGAAGATGCACCTTTAGAAGTTTTAGAGGGTATCTTTGTTAGATGTAAATCATGTTTAAAAGGATGCTGTAAAGCAATTTCTTGCTTCGGGGCACCTGCTTTCGTACAAAAAGAAAAAGAAGCTAGACTAAAACAAACAAGACCAATTTTTACAACTTTTACCGCAAAAGCAACTCTACTCATGGCTAACATCTCCTTTTTCTTACATTGAAACCAATAACACTAGATTTCAGCAGCAAGAATATATGTCATTTCCGATTTTCTGTATAATAAAAACAAAAATAGAAAAAAAAACACGAAAAAAAGTAGAGAATCAGGTAGTTTCTATTTTTTAGGATTTACCTCAGCAAAAAGGAGCCTTATGAAACCCAAAACACCAAGACTACCTAAACCACCTAAAGTATCGAAAGAATTAGAAAATACTCTTTACAATGAAGCCTACGCATTTTACCATGAGGCCCCCTGGAATACGATCCACGAAGAGCATATTTTTGCAGTACAAGACCCATTTTCCTCTTCTATAGGGTATTGTTCGATAGCTGGCAGCGGAGGAGAGTGCTTCGGGATTGCGTTATTTAGAGGGGAAGAAAGCTTAAATATCCATCTGCAGCTTCAAAACGGACAAAACCATCCAGAAAACGCAGAAATTATCAGCTCTCATAATGCTCTTGTCTTAGATTTCTTACCCAAAAACATGCTCAATAAAAAAGAACTTGCCATACTAAAAAGAAACCCAAGCGCTGTCCCCCTTGATCTATTTCCCTCGTTTCTTAGTTACCTACCTGGATTTCAAGGCTGGCATCTTACAGAAGAAGAAACCTCTTACTTTATCTTTATTTTACAAAGCGCTAGGAAATACGCAGAAGAAATTATTACTCCCAAACCCAATCCCACAAAAGAAAAATACACTTTATATACGCGCTGCCAAGAAACAGGATTACCCCAGTCCTCATGGCATACCCCTAAACCCATCGCTTCACAACCAAGCGAACCTATTCCACTAAACACTAAGCGAATCGAAGGCCTAAAAGGATTAAAACTATACCATGACGGCGCCTGGGAAGCTTCAACCTTCAATACCCCGAATCTCATCTGCGACAAAGAAAGGCCTTATTTTGCCAAAGTGTCCATGATCGTACACCAAGAATCCCTACTCGTTTTACAAGTAAAAGCAATAGAAGTACACGAGTGTCCGAAAAAACACCTTTCTGAAGAGATCCTATCTTGTATAGAAATTCACAAAAGAATTCCTGCCGAAATTTTTTTTAACAATAAAGCTCTTTACGAGGCGCTGAAACCCCTCGCTAAGACATTAGGGATTCAGGCTTCTTTAGTTGATTTTCTACCAGCCACAGCTCCGGCCCAAGACAGCCTTCTACAATACATTAGATAAAGAGCGTTTAACGCTCTCTATCTAAAAACTGTTTTTTCTTTTCTTCTAGGCGGCGTCTAAAAACACTTTCTAGATCAAGACCTAACGACTCAGCTTCTTCTACTAAAAGCCAAAGAGAATCCCCTAAATCACCCTCTTGGGAAGAAGCTTTAAATTTCTCCTTATGAAACACTTTCAACATTTTTTGCGCTTTTGCTAAAAGAGGAAGTTGATCGGGAATCCCTTCTAAAGGAGTTTTACGATCTTTTTTTCCTTCTTCCGAATTTTTAATAAGATCCCAGTTTTTAACAACTTCTTCTTCCGTATTAGCTGAAGAAGTTCCAAACACATGAGGGTGTCTGCGAATCAACTTTTCTTTAACAGCGACTAAAATATCTTCCATCGTAAACCGAGAATCTTTCTCTGCCACTTTAGCATAAAAAATTACAGTATAAAGAAGATCTCCGAGCTCCTCTACTATTTCCTTATCGTTTTGTCCATCGACAGCCTCCACCACCTCGTGAGCCTCTTCTAAAACATAAGGCTGCAAAGAAAAAAAAGTCTGTTTAAGATCCCAAGGGCATCCACCTGGAGCATTTAATACTCTAGCAACCTCTAATAAGTCATCAAAAGCCTTCACAAAACACCTCGTAAAAAATAAAAAAACTTACTCTAGCAACCTACGTTATTTTTTTAAAGGTATAGCTTAAAAACAAAGACTATTGCTGTTTTTATCCCAAGAAAAAACAGCAATAGTCTTATTAGTTTATCAAAAACACCGACACTCTTTTAAGATCCTGCATTTGTTTTCGCAAGATAATCAAGAAAGGCATCTTTATCTAGCAAACTTAAAAGACCTACTAATTTGAGTTGGCAACTTTGGGAAAATCTCTCCCAAACAAAATTCGATTCAAAAAAATAAAAACTGAAGGAAAACAACTGGACTAAAAAATCTAAGAATTAAATCTTGATGATCTTATGGCATTAAAAAAATATCACAATAAGATCATCATAGAAACTACTGCAAGCAAGGATTAGCTAAGAAGAATAAGAGCAAAAACGAACGCAAAAATAGAAAAAGATTCTATAATCGCTAACGCAGCAAAGCACTTACCAAAAACAGAAGGTTGTTTAGCTACAGCCTGGATCCCAGAAGCTGCACACATTCCCTGATAAGCAGAGGAAGCCATCAATGCTAAACCAACAGAAAGGCCTATCCCTATCCCTGCAAGAGGAGCTAAAGTACCTGCAACAATCGCATTTTTCATCAAAATCATTAAGATAAACCCATAAATTGACTGGGAAGCAGGCATCGCAGACATTCCAAGAAAAAGCCCATGATTTTCTTCTACGCGGCTCATCACCCCGTGTGATGCCATCCCCGCAATACCACAACCTATGGAACTACCTACGCAACCTAAACCTAACACTATAGCAGGTCCAATCATCGCATAATCCATACATTTCTCCTTTTGTTTTTTTTAATCTTCTTTTAATTTTAAAATTCTTAAGGGGTTAAATGAATACCCTCCACCTTCAAAAGAGAAGTGATACCACTCAAGAAAATTAAGACGAAGGCCGTGAATCACTCCAGACATTATACCAAGTCCCATATTGGTTATATGACCTGCTAAAATCACTAAAAGTCCTCCAATAAAACCAATTCCGCTACCCATTTCATTAAAAGTAGCAGCCATAATAGCACTAGCAAGAGCCAAAGCGTACAGTCTAACATAAGATAAAACATCACTAAAAACCTGAACAAGGTTCATGAGTTCCTTAATTCCACTAAGCCCTTTTTGTATAAGAGCTAAGAAAAGAGCTGTTCCTATACCTACATAGATCAACTGCTCTCCAACTACTTTAGCGGTTTGCTTATCGATAATGCCTACAAAATTAACAATAGATGTAGCTCTCAAAAGAGATGGGAAGAACAAATACCCTCCAACTAAGAATATCACCCATCCTAAGTTAGCTAAATTACGCCTTAAATATCTTAATAAAGATAGCCCTATATGTAAAATTCCAACTATTAAAGAAAACTCTAAAAGTATGTTGTCAGAAAATTCTGTTATAACAGGCGAAACACTTTTTTTAGAATCTTTAGGCTTAGCTAATTGGATAAACTGTTTTGCATTTAGTGAAGAAGAAACATCAGGATACTTAGTTTGCCATTCCTTGTATACTTCATCTTTTTGCGTTAAATGGTATTCTGCTTTTGCTTCAGCAAGCCACTGTATAGGCGCTACTTTACGCAAAGGACTTTCTTGCCCTATGGAAAGCCCAAAATAAGAAACTGTGAGAATACCCCACCCAACAACAAAAACAGAAAGAATTACAAAAAGACGATAAAATCTTTTTCCAATTCCTGAAAACGTCTTAAACTTCCACTTTAAATACCCTGCAAAAGCTAAATACAAAAGACCATATCCAGCATCAGCTATAATCATAGCAAAAAAAAGAGCGAAAAACCAAAAAACCCATCCTGAAGGATCTTTATCACGAATAGATGGCACATCATAAATTTTAACTAAATCTTCGCCTATTTTATTTACACCAGTGTTTTCCATGAATGTAGGTACTTTATCAGACTCTTCTATACAAATTTGCTCTGCATGAACCGATAAACCGTCTAAAAGAGACCAAAACAACTCTTTTTTAGAAATAGGAATCCAAGCTTCCACAGAGAATAAAAAATCTCCCTCTAAAGGAGATCTTATCTCCATTTTTGCCGAAGCTAAATGATACCGATTTAACTCTTCTATAAGGGCTGCCTGAAAACGATCTATTTTTTTTGCATACTCCTTTAATTCCAATTCAAGCGTAGAAATCGATTCAAGAACCTGTTTTAAATGGCCATCCAAATCTTCAAGGGATCTATCTATACGCATTTCTATAAGGGAAGAACAAACAGCAGAATAATTTCTGTGAGCCGAATTTATTGCAATGTAGTAGTCAAGCTCATATTCCGTATTAATATAAACAAGACCTTCTTTTTCTAAAACATCACGAGCCTTATCTGCCTTTATAGAAAAAAACTGAACCTTTCTACGTCCCTCTTTTTCTATATAGTCAATGTCTCCTAAAGAAAAATTTCCAAAAGGTGATATTCTTGCGATTTCAAATTCTGTCAATCTCTTATCTTCATACAAACGAGAGATTTCTTCTTTCAAACGCAATACTTCCTTAGCAGAAATAATTGTTTCTCCGACATCCCAATCAACTTCGACCTTCTCGGAAGTTATTATTTTCTTTAGAGTCTTTATTGCATTAAGTAAAAGATGAATTTCTTCTGGAGCTTGAGCTGATTTCCCTTTTTTTATAAATTGGACAATCCCTTCTTCTTGTGCTCTTTGATAAAAAGCATCAAGATCCTGCTTGGCTCCTAAAATCAAATACTTATCCACTTCAGTAATCATAAGGATTCCTCCTCGGAAGATCTTGACAAGATTTTTTTCTTCGCTACTTTGGCTTGAGATACAGCTGCAAGCTGCTGATCCCCTAGAAAAATCTTAATTCTCTTAATATTTTCTAACGAGCGCGGGATCAAAATTTTTTCGAAAAGATTCACTCTAATAGAAACCTCTCTCAATTCTTTTTCCAAAGCATTCTTTTTGATTTCTAGTATTTTTTTCGTCTCTCGTATAACTAAAAATTCACGGACTCTATCCATCGCAGACTCATACCAAATAGGAGCATCAAAAAGAGAATATGTCGGCTCTGCAAAAATGACGTCTTCAAAAATCGGAATATCTACGCCTGCAATGTTCTCATGAGACATTTTTACTTCTACAATTGAAATAGAAGCAAAAAAGCTTTCAGAACTTCTTTGGGAAAAAAGAGCCGCTATCCGCTGTAGCGCCGCGTCTTCTTCTTCAAATCGCTCTGTAACTTGATCTATTTCAGCAATAGATTGATTTACCTCTATCTGCAATAAAGCTTTTTTTAATTGTAAAGTAGGTAAATACTTGCGTAACTGAGCTAGTTTAAGCTGCTGGACACGAAGTTCTGTTTTAGTCAATTTTACTTGAGTCATTTTACAGCCCCTTAAGAATTTTCAGGCCAATACTTATCTACAAGAGCTTGTTTGATACCTACTTCATGCTTATCAAAACACTCGCTTAAAGTTTTCCACCCTAAATCTAAAGCTTCTTCTAGAGTATAGTTTACTTCTAAATTCATCATCCTATCTTCAAAGAAAACTCCATAATGAAGTAGTTTCTCATCCCATTTAGACAATTTAAAACCCATACTCTGTCTTTCTTTAGCTTTTTTAGAATCAGCATAAAGCCTAATTTGAGCATCCGCAATGGCCCCGTGATCTTCTCTTGTAACTTTGCCAATAACTTGCTGCTTAAGTCTAGAAAGTGAACCAAACGGATCGATTCTCCCTCCATGCAAGAAAAACTGACCTTCTGTAATATAGCCAGTGTTATCAGGAACAGGATGTGTTACATCTCCACCTGGCATAGTAGTGACAGAAATAACGGTAATAGAACCACTACCATCAATATCAACAGCTTTTTCATAACGAGAAGCTAATTCTGAATATAAAGAACCTGGGTACCCTCTATTAGAAGGAATCTGATCCATTGTAATCAAAATTTCTTTAAGAGAATCTGCAAAAGCGGTCATATCAGTCAGCAACACAAGTACGTTTTTATTTTGCATAGCAAAATGTTCAGCGCACGCTAAAGCCATGTCAGGAACCAACAAACATTCCACAGCAGGATCTGTAGCTTTGTGGATAAACATCACTGTTTTTTCTAAGGAACCAGCTTGCTCTGCATTATCAATAAACGCTTGATAGTCATCAAAACGAAGTCCCATACCACCTATCACAACAATATCTGCGTTAGTTTGATTGGCAATACGCATTAAAAGAGCGTTATACGGCTCTCCTGCCATAGAAAAAATAGGTATTTTTTGTGACTTTACAAGACAATTAAAAACATCAATCATGGGAATATTTGTTCTCACCAGGTCTTTCGGCACAACTCTTTTTACAGGATTAAACGAAGGAGATCCAATATCAATAGATTCACCACGAACAGCAGGCCCTCCATCTAAAGGCTCACCAGCGCCATTTAATCTTCTTCCTAAAATAGCATTACCACAGACTGCCTGCATTTCTCTTCCAAGAAACACAACTTGATCGTTTGTTGCTATTCCTCTAGTGTTCTCGAAAGCTTGCAAAGTTACTTTTTCCCCTTCAAATCGAAGTACAGAAGCATATAAACTAGTTCCATCTTGCCGATGAATTCTAGCAAGCTCACCTAAACTTACATTTTCCGCTAGCACGGTAATGAGATTCCCTCTCATATCGACAATTCTATCATATATCTTCTTCATTACTTACCCGCTCTTTCAATTTTTTGCTCGATTTTGGCTAACGCTTCAAAATATTTCTCAGATTCAAAAGGCATAAAATTCATATTCTTTATTGCATTCTGAAGTTCCAAGAAAAACTCTCTAGCAGCATCATGGCTTTCAAAAACAAACTCTTTTGCAAAAATAGATTGTACCAAAGAAAATAGCGGCATCTGCCTATCCAAAGGACAATACGAATCCTCTTTATCAAAAGCATTTTGCTGAAGATACGCAAACTCATAAAGTTCGGATTTCAAATAAGTAATCATGTCTTCGGCAGAAGTCCCTTCTTCGCCTACAACCTCCATTCTCTTACCGATATCATCACCTTTCTTTAAAAAAGAATAAGCCAACATAACTTTATCACCCCATCCTGAAATCTTCTTACCTAAATCAGAAGCAGCTTCCTTCAGATATTTTGTCCAAGAAATAAGAGGATCAATCGCTGGATAGCGTCTTGCATCAGATCTAGCTCGTGAAAGGCCATGGAAAGCACCTACTACAGCTAAAGTAGCTTGAGTGACCGGTTCTTCAAAATTACCTCCAGCAGGAGAAACAGCTCCACCTATTGTTAAAGAACCCTTTTTCCCATTTTTTAAAGATAAAACACCAGATCTTTCATAAAAAGAAGCAATTCTAGAAGCTAAATAAGCTGGGAAAGCCTCTTCTCCAGGAATTTCTTCTAATCGACCAGACATCTCTCTCATAGCTTGAGCCCATCTAGAAGTCGAATCTGCAAGCAGAAGAACATCTAACCCCATTTGTCTATAATATTCAGCGATTGTAACGCCCATGTAAATAGAGGCCTCTCTAGCGGCTACTGGCATAGAGGAAGTGTTACAAATCATAATAGTTCGATTCATCAAAGAACTACCAGTGTGCGGATCGATCAAATCAGGAAAAGTCCTTAGGGTTTCAACAACCTCTCCAGCTCTCTCTCCACAAGCAACCACAACAACAAGATCCACAGCAGAGTATTTTGACAAGTGATGCTGCAAAACTGTTTTACCTGCTCCAAAAGGTCCTGGAGAACAAAATGTACCGCCTTTTACAATAGGAAACTGGGTATCTAAAATTCTTAACCCTGTATCCATCATAGCAGTAGCTTTTATCTTCTGGCCCTCTGCTAGAGGCATTTTTACAGGCCACTTTTGAACCATAGTAAACGAGTGTTCTACACCCTTTTCATCTACAGCTTTTGCTATGACAGTATCTATTGAGTACGATCCAGATTCAATAATCCAAGTAACCGTATATTTTCCATATTTAGAAAAAGGCAACATAATTTCATGATGAAAACGACTCTCTAGAGTAAAACCAAAACTATCACCACGAGAAAGAATAGCGCCTATTTTAGCCGTAGGAGTAAATGGCCAAAGTTTCGCATGATCTAGAGGGGGCAAATAAACACCCCTAGATAAAAATAAACCAGACTCCTTAGCAACTTCTTCTAAAGGATTCTGTAGTCCATCAACAATCGAAGAAATAAGACCAGGGCCTAATTCAGCTTCTAAAAGCTTAGAGGCAAAATCAACTTGAGTTCCAAGTTCAACGCCGCGTGTATCTTCAAACACCTGGACCTTAGCGATATCACCCACGATTTCTATTACTTCAGCTTTAAGAGCGACATCACTTTTCAAGCGGACCATACAGATCTCACCTTGACGTATACTTCCAACAAAACGCACGTGTAAAAGGTTCCCAAAAGCGCTGACTACCTTCCCTTCTCTTTTCACTGCTTCTAAAGTAAATTCTTTCATCCTTTTGACCCTAACTCTTTTTAAATGTGTCTAGAATTATCTTTCCTTTCGCTAGGTCCAACTCATTCCAGTACTCAATAATCATAGCCTGAACTAAATAAGCTAAGATAAAGTCCACTGAAAATTGCTCCCTTTCTTTCATTTCCTCCACCTTACGAAAACGAAATAAAGCAAGAGCCTTATTTTGTTCCCAAGAATTCATTTTTTGCCCGGCTTCCGAAGGGGAAAATAAATCTTTTAATTCTTTATATTCTACAGGCGGTTCATATACCTCAGCGTCCTTCTGTGCTAAAATTTGCATAACAAAAGGATCCTGAGGATCTTCAAATTGTAACTCTTTAAAAATGTCTCTGCCCAAAACTTTAGCCCTTAAAGCCAAAACAACCAGCCGCCACTCTCTTTCAAAAGTAAAAAACTTAAGAAGAAATCCTTTTTGTTTAGCTATTTCTTCTTTAAAAAATCGGGCGAGCAAAAAAGAAAAATTTTTCAACTTATCAACTAAAGTCTCTTGCTCATCTAAAAATTCAAAAACATAGTCAGGCAAACAATCATGAGACAATAAAGCATCTCCAAGCTGTTTCTCACCTAAATTTCCTCTAGGATCAATTTCTTCTTCCTGCAACAAAGGTTTTAAATTTAAAATATCAACTAAAAGACGAAGTGATTCTAATTTCTTACTATCTTCCTTAGATAAATTCTCTTCTAAAGAAGAGCTCAACGATTCAACGTCCTGCTCTGGAAGTACAGGAAACTCTAAAGAAGGTAAGGAAGATGCTAGGTAGTAATAATTACTCATGCTTAGTTAGCCCTAAAAAGAATTTCCTGAAAATCCTTTCGAATGTATCTTGAAACTAGCTCTAAAAGAGCTTTATCTGATACATCAATAATCATATTTTCTTCAGCTATTCTGACTTCAATTCCACCTTGGATGTCTCCTATGGATAGCGAAGAAGCTTTTAATTTATCTCTAATTTTGGAAAGTAAAAGAGCATTCACATCTTTGCTAGAAACCATTTTCGGAATGAATACTTCTAAACTTGCATCTATACCTTTATTCTCAATAGCACTTACTACTGCCGAAATAAGACTTGCTATTACTTCTGGATTTTGTAAAGGTTTCTGCAACAAGGAAGACAGCTCTGAATTAAATAATTTACTATCTATGCTTTCTCTTAAAGATTCTAACGATTGTTTAGAAGCTTGATTTAAAGAAGACTGAAAAACATTTTTTTCTTTTTCAAGTTGCGCCAAGGTTTCTTTTTTAAGTCTTGCAGCTTCTTCTTGAGCAGACTTAATAATAAGTTCTGACTGCTGTTTTGCTTCCTGAATAATTTGCTCTGCTTCTTTTTTAGCAGGCTCCAAAGTTTCCTCCCTAAGAAGGGTACAGATTTTCTTTATTTTCTCTTTTCCAGTATCTACAGTTTTCAAGATTTCACCTCTTTTCTACCAAACTACCTTAAGATAGTTCTTGTTTACTTGTTATTTTTCAATTCCTATTTTTAGAAAGCTCAAATAAAAAAAAATTTCCACTCTGAAACAGAGGCTAAAGTCCCCATAAAAAAAACACAAGAAAAAAATTGCTTGAAACACGTAGTTATGACATAAGAATCTTAACAGGACTCAAAAGAAGGAATATGATATCGTGAAAAAAATCCTATACTACTTTTTTTTTCTCTCTATTTGCACTCCTATTGCTGGAAGAGCAACCGGAGGAATTCAAAGCATAAAAGAAGAAACTCAAGAAACTTGGGCCGGAACCGGAGCGCAAGATGCCACTTTTACAGCAGTATCTCTTTCTATGATCGGTTGGGGAGTTGGTCTTGCTGGCGGTATCGCTATTCTAGCATCAGCAATGCACCAAAGCTCAAGCTCTCATGACTCTAGTAGCTGCTCGCATTAAACGAATCCTTTTAATAGGGGTTGCTCTTTTACTGCCTTTAAATTGTAAAGCTGAAGAATCCCCTTTAGCCACTTCTTTTATTCCACCTCCAAACTGGGAACTTGTAGACTCATCGAAATTAGCACCTAGCGTAGTAATCTCTTTTTTACACCCTTCTAAAAAAGAATTCCCCCCCTCTATTAACCTAGCTAAAGAAAAAACAACACTATCTCTTTCTAACTACGTAAAAGCTGTGCAAAAAATGTACGAATCCGATCCTTCTAATCGCTGGAGAAACCTAGGCAACTTACAAATAAAAGCTGGCAAAGGTATTTTAACATCTATTGAAAAACTCACCCCTTTTGGAAACGCCCGTATTTTTCAGTTTTTTTTCCTAGAAAAAGAAACTGTTCACATCCTCACTGCTGCAGCCCTACAAAAAGACTTTGCAACCCATCAAAAAACATTCCTCGAGTGTTTTGCTTCTTTTTCTTTAGAACCCACAGAAAACATAAAAACTTCCAAGCAAAACAATCCAAACTAAATCGCCCCATGGCACATATTTAAAACAGCTTTTTCAAAATACACAAGAGAAGCATAGACAAAATTCCCATCAAGCGCATATATTCCATTACAAAAAGGAGAACCTTATGCAAAAAAAATCACTACTAAACATCACTTCTTGGGTTGTACTTGTTTCTTTTACAACAATGCACACGCCTTCATTCATTTATGCCGATGCTTCAGAAAATCACACAGTTGAAATCGAACAAACAGAAACTTCTATACCGAGCGCTATTTCTGAACAAACGCAAGAGCCAGTTAGTGTAGATATTGATGCTGAAGATGACGAAACTGCCGAGCCTCAAGGAACTCTCGTTTCCCCTTCTACTAACGCGACAGAAAAAGCAAAAGGCAGAGAATTTTTCAGAAACATTCTTATTGCTGGTTCAGCTGTTGTTGTAGCTGTTATTTCTATATTAATCGTTTCTAATAACAACGGGAAAAAAGCAAAAAAAACTAAACCTGCAAAAGCTAAAGAAAACGCAAAATGATTTCTAGAAAGCAAGTACTTTTTATTCTTGCTATTGCTTTAGCCTCTAATTCTTGTTCTAATAAAGGGAACTGGAAAGTCGACAAAATCAATAGTGGATCTACTCTACATAGCTCCACTAGGATTTCCTCCTTATCTAATAAAGCTTCAAACCAAATACATCTTGAAATCTTCAAATTACAAGAAGGCACGCGAGGGTACATTTTTTCTAAATCACACCCTATTCCGTGCTTCGAACAAAACCCAACTCAAACAGCCTTGACCATTAAAACAGACGACGAAATCCTCTTTTATCTAGGAGCTAGACATGAAGGCGGACAGCGGATTTTACTTCCGCCGGATGCACTGGAAAAAATCATCTCTTCATTAAAAAATGGGATTTCGATAACTATAGAAGTTCCTGGAGCTGAAACAACTTTAAACCCTAAAGGGTTTCCTAAAGACACAAAAAAACTCTCTTTTTTTCTATAAAAAATTAACAGTTCAACTTTCTATCTAATAAGAACTTAGCCTCTTATCGGTATTCTTGCCATCTTGAATCATATGCGCAAAACAGGAAATTCTTTTTCAAAAAAAAACAATTTCTCCTTTTAAAAATCTTTATCCATGCTATAATCCCTTAAAAAGGGAGTATATTATATGAGTAAACTTGACGAGCTAAAAAAACTAACTACAGTTGTCTCTGATTCCGGAGAATTTGAAGAAATAAAAAAATATAAACCTACAGATGCAACCACGAACCCCTCGTTAATTTTAGCGGCCGCAACGAAGCCTGAATATCAATTCTTAATAGAAGAAGCAATTCAATACGGTAAAAAAAACGGAAAAACAAAAAAAGAAGCGGTAGAACTAGCCCTAGAGAAAATATTTGTAAATTTCGGCTTAGAAATACTAAAAATTGTTCCTGGCAGAGTTTCTACTGAAGTTGACGCAAGACTCTCCTTTGATATAGAAGGCAGTATAGCTAAAGCAAAAAGATTTATAGCATTATATGCAGAAGCAGGAATCCCTAAGGAAAGAATTCTTATCAAATTATCTTCCACATGGGAAGGAATAAAAGCTGCAGAAGAACTTGAAAAAGAAGGCATACACTGCAACATGACGCTATTATTTAGCATGGCTCAGGCAATAGGTTGCGCTCAAGCTAAAGCGACACTAATTTCCCCTTTCGTAGGAAGAATTCTAGATTGGTATAAAAAAGCAGAAAACAAAACAAGTTATGCTCCTCCTGAAGACCCGGGTGTGATCTCTGTTACGGAAATCTACAACTACTACAAAAAGCTAGGCATTAAAACAGAAATCATGGGCGCTAGCTTCCGTAACGTAGACGAAATTTTAGAGCTTGCCGGTTGTGATCTTCTTACGATAGCGCCAAAACTTCTTGAAGAACTTTCTCAAATGGAAGGTCCTGTACCTCATAAACTAGACAAAAACAAAGCCAAAGATCTTCCTATTGAAGAAATTAAATTAGCAGAAAAAGATTTTCGCTGGATGCTTTCACAAAATGCAATGGCCTCTGAAAAATTAGACGAAGGTATTCGTAACTTCACTAAGGATGCTATTAAATTAGAAAAAATCATAGAACAAAAACTATAAGAGAAAGAGGCCCATAATAAATATGGGCCTCTTTTTTTAGCATTTCAGGTTACATAAAAACGCTTAAAAATATCTTCAATTCGTGTTTTAAAGATCTTCTTTGTTTTTTGGAAAGAACCCCATATAGACGAGAATCTTCTAAGTCTTTACCCTAAGATTATCTAATCGATTAAAATAGCTATACTAGTGCAATTGGTTTGCGCAAAAAAAATCAGTAATAATAATTCGTTTCGATTACTTAAATAACGCGTGACAGAATCAAAATCATGCGATATCTTCGAAGAGTGATCTGTTACACTTTCTAAACTTCGAGAAATATTGGCCAAATTTACAACACGAGAATCTTCTGGGGGCAGCTGACTTAAAAAAATCCCCCTTAATTTTTTCAAAGAGTCCGCATCTTCCTTGGTCAGCTCATCTTTATGATCGTTAATCCAAACCACCGCTTTATCTGCGAGCGCTTGAAACGTTGGCAAAAAGTTTGAATCATTGTCTGAAAATAAAATCTGCTGTATGACCTCGTTCCTTATCGCACCCTCTTTTCCTTCGACGGTGACCGGCAGGCTATTCCATGCCTTAAAGTTAGTTAAGCTCCTAAGATCTGCATGAAAACTAGTCATTCTACCACCAAATAAAATTAATTATCAAAAGCTTTAATTACAAACGTAAACATGAGATCTTCAACTTAATAAAGTAAAAAATCATGTATTTTCATACCTAAAAGAAGGAGCGAAAGCGTGTAGTGAAGGTTTTTTTGCAGAAAAATCAAATCCTTGTCTATAAAAATAGACAAAAAAAAAGCCCGTTAAAAACGGGCTTTTTTGACACTTTTTAATACAAATGATTAACTAGAAACAGTCTTCGAAGTAGATGTGAAGTCAAAGAGAACATCTCCATCTCCATCTTGATCTAAATACTTAGCAATACGCTTTTTGAAAGAGCGGAATCCTGTTCCCCCTGGAATCATATGACCCATAATGAGGTTAGACTTAAAGTCTAACAGATAATCCGTTTTTCCTTCACAAGCAGCATCAGTAAGAACTCTTGTTGTATCTTGAAATGACGCAGCAGAAACAAACGAATCTGTTCCAAGGGACGCCTTAGTAATACCAAGAAGTACAGGAGCTGCTTGAGCAGGTCTACCACCCTCTTCGATAGCCTTACGGTTGATTTTATGGAACATTTTCTTATCCACATCTTCTCCGTAAAGAAGAACAGTATCTCCAGGCTCTGTAACGCGTACTTTCTGTAACATCTGTCGAGCAATAATCTCAATGTGTTTATCATTAATATCCACACCTTGAAGACGATATACTTCTTGAACCTGATTAACCAGATACTTTTGCAGCTCTCTCGTGCCGCAAATTTCTAGAATTTCTTGAGGAACAACAAGTCCGTCTGTCATTTGCTGTCCTTTTACAACCAAATCTCCCTTTTGGACGATTAAGTGTTTTGTTAAAGGAATCAAATGCTCTTCTTCCATTCCAGACTCTTCATCGCGAATAACTACAATACGCTTACTTTTTTGTACGCCTCTAAAGTCTACAATACCGTCAAGTTTCGCAATTTCTGCAGCGTCCTTAGGTCTTCTTGCTTCAAAAAGTTCAGCAACACGAGGTAATCCCCCTGTAATATCCTTTGTTTTAATAGCACCCCTAGGAAGACGCGCCAAAAGAACCCCAGCTCGAACATGTTGTTTTTCCTGTACGGAAATAAAGGCTCCTGATGGGATCGCATATGTTCCTATAAGTTCTTTAAACTCAGAATCTGCATAAATCACGATTTGAGGATGAAGCTCTCCACGGTGATGCTTTACAATCAACTCAGTTTGACCTGTTTGTTTGTTAACTTCTCTTTGTGTCGATATCCCTTCTACAAGGTCTTCATACTTAACATATCCAGGTCTCTCACAAATAATCGGAATATTATGTTGTTCCCAATGTCCGACTTTTGTTTTAGCTTTAACTCGAGCACCCTCTTCTAAAAGAAGTGTTGTACCCAACTCAACATGGAATGTTTGGAGTGATTCCAAGGACTTTGTGCTAAGAAGTTTTTTATATTCTTCTATTGTCCTTCCCTCATCTCTTACTACGTGAACAAAACCATTTTTATTCAAAGCAAGCCACACACCGTCTTCATTTTTTACGGTACGAACGCCAGAATAAATCAATATACCTTCTTTTTCAGCTACAAGCTCTGGACTCAACCCTGCAGACGCAATACCCCCAAGGTGGAAGGTACGCATTGTTAACTGAGTTCCAGGTTCACCGATAGACTGCGCAGCAATAATACCGACAGCTTCTCCGAATCCTACTAAAGAACCATTTGCTAAGTTAATACCATAACACTTACAGCAAATCCCTCTTTTCGACTCACAAGTAAGTGGGGAGCGAATTTTTACAAATTCAATACCAGCATCATCGATAGCTTCTGCTTGAGGCACTGTTAAGACATCTCCTGCTTTTGCAAGCACACAAGACTTGTTTCCTGGTTGGATGATATCATCACAAACAGTTCTTCCGAAAATTCTATCCTTGATAGGAAGAAGTTCTTCTTGTCCTTGTTTAATCGCTGCAACTTCAATTCCGTTTATAGTCCCACAATCTTCTTCGGTCACAATTAAATCTTGTGATACGTCAACAAGACGTCTTGTTAAATACCCTGAGTCAGCTGTTTTTAAGGCTGTATCTGCAAGACCTTTACGCGCTCCGTGAGAAGAAATAAAGTACTCAAGAACGCTTAATCCTTCCCTAAAGTTCGCTGTGATCGGGAACTCAAGAATTTCACCTGACGGTTTAGCCATAAGACCCCTGAGAGCTCCAAGCTGCTTTGCCTGTGTCTTGTTACCACGAGCACCAGAATCCATCATCAAATAAAGAGGATTAGCTTCATCTTTCTTACCACGGCTAATCAATTTGAAAAGCTCATCGGAAAGCATGTCTGAAACTTCAGTCCAAATACTAATAATTTTAGAGTGCCTTTCTCCATCGGTAATAACCCCGTCTTCGTATTGTTTTACAACAACGGCAACTCTCTTATAAGTATCTTCGATTACCTTAGCTTTATTAGTAGGAATTCTTACGTCACAAATACCCATAGAAAGTGCAGACTTTGTAGCTTCTGCAAATCCTAAACTCTTTAGATTATCTAAAAAGCGTACAGTACCTTCTAACCCTACTTTTTTATACGTTTCAAGGACAAGCTCACTCATCTTCTTTTTTCGAAGAACGTAGTTTTGAAATCCAAGTTCTTTAGGAACAATTGTGTTAAAAAGAACACGACCTGGCGTAGTTTCTATAATGCCGTCTTCAAGCTTTAGTTTGATTCTTTCGTGAACACGAAGTCCTCGGCCTAAAAAGTCTCTTCTAGTTCCTTGGTCTGTCTCATGCCAGTTCCAGCTACCTGCTGAATTCATCGCAAGAAGAACTTCCTCTGAGTTACGGAAAACTTTCGTTTTAAGTCCGTAATCTTCTGGAATATACAAAGGATCCAACATCAAATAATACAATCCCAAAATCATATCCTGAGAAGGTACTGCTGCCGGCTTACCAGAAGAAGGTAAGAAAATATTATCAGGAGCCATCATAAGCAACTTAGCTTCTAGCTGGGCCTCAATAGAAAGAGGCACGTGCACCGCCATTTGGTCCCCGTCAAAGTCAGCGTTAAACGCAGTACAAACAAGAGGATGAACGCGAATAGCTTTCCCTTCAATAAGGACAGGTTCAAATGCTTGAATACCTAATCTATGCAAAGTAGGAGCACGGTTTAAGAGAACAGGATGACCTTTAATAATTTCTTCAAGAACATCCCACACTTCTTCAGCTTGCTTTTGAATTAATTTCTTAGCAGAACGAATAGTATATACATGCCCTTCATCTTTTAATCTTTTTACAATAAACGGCTCAAAAAGCTCTAAAGCCATTTCTTTAGGAAGACCACATTGGTTAAATTTCAGCTCTGGACCAACGACGATAACAGATCGCCCAGAATAGTCAACACGCTTACCTAAAAGGTTCTGTCTAAAACGGCCTTGTTTCCCTTTCAACATCTCTGAAAGAGCTTTTAAAGGACGATTACCAGCGCCCATAACAGGATGACCATGTCTACCGTTATCAAAAAGAGCATCTACAGCTTCCTGTAACATTCTCTTTTCATTACGGATAATTACATCTGGTGTTTTCAACTTTAAAATCGCTTTCAAACGATTGTTACGATTGATAACTCTTCTGTATAAGTCATTTAAATCTGAAGCAGCAAATCGACCTGCATCCAAAGCAACTAATGGACGTAAATCCGGTGGAATAACCGGAACGTAAGATACAACCATCCATGTAGGCTTATTAGATGAAGAAGAAAAACCTTCTATAATCTTTAATCGTTTTGCAAGCTTCATTCTAGCTTGCATAGATTTTGTTTTACGAAGTTTTTCTTTTAGATCTACTACAAGAGAAAGCATGTCTTCTTGTTCTAGTAAACTGGAAATAGCCTCAGCTCCCATTTTTACAGTAAAAGAATCTGATCCCCACTTCTCTTGAGCTTCTCTCAATTCAAAATCATTAAGGAGCTGTTTTTTTTCTAAAGTAGAACGACCTGCATCCACTACAACGTAATCTTCGTAGTAAATAACTCGCTCTAAATCTGAAGTAGACATACCTAAAATATTTCCAATACGAGAAGGCATTGTCTTAAAAAACCAAATATGAACAACAGGAACTGCCAATTCAATGTGAGCCATTCTATCTCTTCTTACTTTAGAGAGAGTAACCTCGACACCACAACGATCGCAAACAATACCTTTGTGTTTAATTTTTTTATACTTGCCGCAAGCACATTCCCAGTCTCTCATAGGACCAAAAATCTTCTCACAAAAAAGTCCACCTTTCTCAGGCTTAAACGTACGATAATTAATCGTTTCCGGTTTTTTAATTTCTCCCCTCGACCAGTCATCGCGAATGACATCACCGGATGCCAATTTAATGGTCAACTTATCAAAACGGGCTCCTTGGAACTCTTCTTCTGTCATGAGTGTCTCCCCTTGCACACAGATAAATTAAACTTCAGCGCTTTCAGCGCGAATATCTAAACAAAGCCCTTGCATCTCTTTCACAAGAACGTTAAATGATTCCGGAGTACCGGCATTCAAGACATTCTCTCCTTTTACAATGGACTCATAGATACGAGTACGTCCCGCAACGTCATCAGATTTTACAGTAAGCATTTCTTGTAAGAGGTGCGCTGCTCCATATGCTTCAAGAGCCCACACTTCCATCTCCCCTAAACGCTGACCTCCCTGCTGTGCTTTTCCTCCAAGCGGCTGCTGAGTAACTAATGAATAAGGTCCAATAGAACGGGCGTGGATTTTATCAGCAACTAAGTGACTGAGTTTCAAGATATAAATATATCCAACCACAACACGATTATCAAAACGCTCTCCAGTTCTTCCATCATAAAGGAATAATTTTCCATCCTCAGGAAGACCTAGTTTTTTCATCATTTCCCAAATAGCTGACTCTTGGAAACCTTCAAAAACAGGACTCTTTACGTAAACGCCAGAACGTCGTGCAGCAAATCCTAAATGAGTCTCTAAAAGCTGACCCATATTCATACGAGAAGGTACCCCTAAAGGATTCAAAATCACTTCTATCGTTTGTCCGTCTGGTAAATAAGGCATATCCGCTTCAGGCACAACGCGGGATACTACCCCTTTGTTACCGTGGCGTCCCGCCATTTTATCACCAACTTGTAACTTACGCTTAGAAGCAACATATACTTTTACCTGTCGGATAACGCCAGGATCAAGCTCTGTATCTCCCTTCTTCATTACTTCAATTTCAGTTTTATGCTGCATTTGAAGAGTTTGAATCTGTGTATCATACTCTCTTAAGATATCTTTTAAAAGAGCATACAACTCATGATCAGATATAATAAGATCTTCAAGTTTTTCTGTTTCTAGTTGTTCTATAACTTCTTGTGTAATTAAAGCTCCTTCAGCTAAAACAATATCACCCGTCTTACGATGCAAGATAGGACCTGGTGCTTGCTCATTCATAAGCAAAGCTCCAAGCTTCTCGTGAAATTCCATCACAAGTTCAGCTTCTTTTGTTTTATAATCTTGGTGAGCATCTTTAACACGAGAAGCTTCTTCAACTAGCTCATCATCTGTTTTAGAAAGACGATCTCTACGACTAAAGACCTTTACGTCCATAACAACACCCTCTGTTCCCGGAGGCGCTGTTAAAGAGGCATCTTTAACATCTGCAGCTTTCTCTCCGAAGATCGCTCTTAAAAGGCGTTCTTCTGGAGCTAATTCTGTTTCTGATTTAGGAGTAATCTTACCTACAAGAATATCACCAGGCTTTACTTCAGCACCAATACGGATGATTCCATCATCACCCAAATTAGCAAGAATTTCCTCTGAAACGTTTGGAATATCCTTTGTAATTTCTTCTTTTCCTAGCTTCGTATCTCTCGCTGTTAACTCAAATTCTTCTAAATAAATAGAAGTATAATAATCTTCTCTTAATAGCTTCTCAGAAATAATAATAGCATCTTCAAAGTTATATCCACACCAAGGCATGAATGCTACAAGGACGTTTTTACCTAATGCAATTTCTCCTAAATCTGTAGCTGGACCATCTGCAATAATGTCCCCCGCTACAATTTCATCACCGACGTGACAAAGAGGAGTTTGATTTACACAAGTTCCGCCATTAGAACGTAAGAATTTACGTAAAACATACGTTTTTTTATGAGAAAGGTTAGCCTTAGAAGCTATTACAATTTTAAAACCATCCACGTATTCTACAACGCCATCTTCTTCTGCAATCACAACAGCGCCAGAATCTTTAGCTGAACGCAATTCTAATCCGGTTCCGACAACAGGAGCATCTGTTTTCAAAAGAGGAACGGCTTGACGTTGCATGTTAGAACCCATCAGAGCTCGGTTAGCATCATCGTGCTCCAAAAATGGAATCAGACCTGTAACAATAGAAACGAGCTGCTTTGAAGAAACGTCCATATGGGTTGCTTTTTTAGTGTCCATCTTCAAAGACTCTCCATTATAACGAGCCCAGCACATGTCTTCAGTAAACATATTATGTTCATCTAAAGCTGCCGAAGCCTGCGCTATAACACAGTTTTCTTCTTGGTCTGCAGTCATATACTCTACTTCAGAAGTAACAACACCATCTCGTATTACACGGTAAGGAGTTTCAATAAATCCAAACTCGTTAATTTTAGCAAAAGAAGCTAAAGAAGTGATCAATCCAATGTTTGGACCTTCTGGCGTTTCAATAGGACAAATTCTACCATAGTGGCTTGAATGAACGTCTCGAACTTCAAAACCTGCTCTTTCTCTATTAAGACCACCTGGTCCTAAGGATGAAAGACGACGTTTATGAGTAAGCTCTGCAATAGGATTGGTTTGATCCATAAATTGAGAAAGCTGAGATCTTCCAAAGAAGTCTTTTAAAACACCGGCTAATCCCTTAGCAGACACAATTTTTCCTGGAGTCAATGTGTCAGAAGAAAAATCAAATAAATTCATTCTCTCCTTAACAATTTTCTCCATTCTAGCAAGCCCAATACGGCATTGGTTTTGAATCAACTCGCCCACAGAACGAACACGACGATTACCTAAATGATCTATATCGTCAACATGAACGCTTTCGTCACCTTTTTTAAGCTGTACAAGATATTTTAGAGCATAAATAATATCTTCTTTTTTCAGAGTTACATTTTGAATTTCTTCATCTGAAATTGTCTTGCCTAATTTAAAATTCAACTTATAACGACCAACTCTACCCAAATTATATCTTTTCGGATCAAAGAAAAGACGCATAATAGCAGAACGGGCGTTAGATAATGTAGCAGGTTCACCTGGTCTAATTTTACGATAAAAATCCTTTAAAGCTGACTCGTAAGAATCTGTTGGATCCTTACCTAACATCTTGATAATAGGACTTGTTTCGTCTGCATCTTCTGCAATTTTGACAGCAGGGATTTCTGCATCTAACATTCTTTTTAACATAGCTGTAGTGAGCTTTTCAGAAGCCTTACCAAATGGAACGCCTGACTCTTCATCAACTACATCTTCTGCTAAAATTTTTCCAACTAGTTTTGTGAAATCTTTATCAGAACGGATTTTCACTTTTACAGTACTAAAAAACTCTTCGATAATATCAGCATCAGAAGAATATCCTAGGGTCCTGATAAAAGATGTTGCAAGAATTTTTCTTCTTCGTTTTTTACGATCAATATAAATATAAATCAGATCATTAGAATCAAATGCTCCTTCTAACCAGCTTCCTCTGTATGGAATGATACGGAAAGAGTAAATAACAGTTCCTTTTGCATGCCTTTCTTGTTCGAAAGCAACACCTGGAGATCTATGAAGCTGAGAAACAATAACGCGCTCCGCGCCGTTAATTACAAACGTTCCCTTGTCAGTCATAACAGGAAGGGTTCCCATATAGACTTCTTCTTCCTTAATTCCTGTTTCATCTGTTAAACGAAACTTCACTTTTAAAGTAACATTATAGGTAATTCCACGACGCATGCACTCTTCGGGATTGTATTTTGGAACACCTAAATTATAAGAAAGAAATTCTAGAATGGTCTTTTCGTCGTAAGATTTGATTGGAAAGATTTCGCTGAACACCTCTTGCAGTCCTGCATTTTCTCGTTCATGAGGCAGTTTGTCCGCTTGGAGAAATTGTTTATACGACTTGATTTGAATTTCAATCAGATTTGGAAGATCTATAATCTCTTCCCTTTCACGAAAACTCACCCGATGAGGCGGCTTTTTAAGCATTGAAATCGCTCCTAACCTAAGAATTTATGAATAGAATAAGAATTCTAGCGCAACACAGAAAAGTTGTGTTTCAATTTTAATAAACTAGAAAACTCACAGTTTTTAAATAAAGCAAGGAGAAGAAGCTTTTCAGCTTCTACTCCTTTAAAAACACCTTTAAGAAAAAATCTTAAAGACCTTTTAGTGTCACTTTACCACCAGCAGCAGCTACTTTTTTAGAAATGTCATCTGCTTCAGCTTTTGGGCTACTTTCTTTTAGAACTTTAGGAGCTCCATCTACGAGATCCTTCGCTTCTTTAAGTCCGAGTCCTGTAAGCTCTCTTACTACTTTAATAACTCCAATTTTCTTGTCAGCAGGAGACGCTTCTAAAGTAATTTGGAATTCTGTAGATTCAGCAGCAGCAGGTGCAGCAGCAGCAGCAGGTGCAGCCATCATAACAGCAGCTCCAGCAGAAGCTTTTACGCCCCACTTATCTTCTAAAGCAGTTTTAAGTTTGGACATATCCAAAACGCTTAATTTGCTAAGTTCTTCGACTAAATTTTCGATTGTTTGTTCTTGAGTACTCACGTTAAAACCTCATTAATTGATCTTTTTTAATTTTCTAAATCGGACTTTTCTTCACTTTCTGCGACTTTATTGTCCAAACAATATATAACACTGCTTAGTAATGCTTCAAAAACAGCAAGCGTTTGACTCATTGGCGCTTCTAAAAGACCTAGTAGCTGAGCTCGCATTTCATCTCGGCCCGGTAATTGAGAAATTTGCTCTACATCTTGTGCAGAACAAAGAACTCCCTCAAATCTACCACCTAAGACATTAAAATTAGCAGCATTTTCTTTACGAAACTGATATACATACTTAGTTGTCTGCACAGGATCATTTTCTGTGAAAATAACACCAACGTGACCAGTTAAGTTCGCACGATCTAAAGTAAGCCCCGCTTTTTCTGCTGCTTTTAGAAGAATTCTCTTCTTTACAACAGCAAAATTTGCACCAGTTTTTCCTACATTCATACGAAAAGCAGCTGCAAGATTAGGATTCATTCTATCATACGTTGCAAAGATTAGAGCAGTTGAATTACTAATCCCCTTCTTAATTCCTTCTAAAAGCAATGTTTTTTCGGGTCTCATAATCTTTACACTCCTTGTATCTCTGGGATTGAATGTAAGTCAATTTTTAATCCAGGCCCCATTGTACTAGACATAGAAAGCAGTTTTAAAAATTGTCCTTTAGCAGTCGCAGGTCTTGATCTTGCAATAGAAAGCAAGTAAACTAACATATTCTCGTAAAGTTGTTCTTTTGTAAAAGAAACTTTGCCGACGGAATTATTAATTACACCATGCTTATCTGTTTTAAACTCAATTTTACCTGCTTTTACTTCAACCACAGCTTTTGCTACATCTGTTGTCACAGTTCCAGCTTTAGGAGTTGGCATAAGGCCTCGAGGACCTAGTATTTTTCCCAATTTACCAACTTCACGCATCATATCTGGAGTAGATATAACACCACTAAAGTCTGTCCAGCCTGATTTAATTTTCTCGAAGAGATCTTCGTTTCCCGCATAATCAGCTCCAGCATCAAGAGCTTCTTTAATTTTCTCACCGCGAGCAAACACGACAAGAACAATCTTTTTCCCTGTACCATTCGGTAATGATACAGTTCCACGCACCTGCTGATCTGATTTTTGCGCTTCTACGCCTGTTTTAAGCGACAGCTCCACCGACTGATCAAACTTTGTCGGAGGACATTTCTTTAAAATTTCGATAGCTTCTAACAACGTATAGGCTTTTCCGGCCTCATGTAGTTTAGCTATCTCCCGAAATCTTTTACTTTGATGCGACATATTTAGCCTTCAATTACGTCCACGCCCATTGAGCGTGCTGTACCTATAATAAGCTGCATAGCAGCTTCTTCTGAATTCACTCGCATATCCGAAATTTTTGACTTTGCAATTTTTCGAACTTGCGTTTTTGTGAGCTTTCCTACTTTGTTTCTATTTGGCACTTTAGAACCTGACTCAATCCCGAGCTCTTTTAAAATAAGACGGGAAGAAGGAGGCTGTTTAGTGATAAAAGTAAACGTTTTATCGGAATACACAGAAATAACAACAGGAAGAATATCCCCTGCTTTATCCTGAGTTTTCGCGTTAAATTCCTTACAGAAAGCCATAATATTTACCCCGGCACCCCCAAGGGCTGGACCGATAGGTGGGGCTGGATTTGCTTTCCCTGCAGGAATCTGCAGTTTAATCGTCTTAACAAGTTTTTTTGCCATTGTTCTTCCTTACTGCAATCTAAACGACTTCTGACTCAGTCGAAACCTGTTCGACTTGCCAAAACTCTAAATCATCGACTCTGGTCTCTCGACCAAAAATAGCTACCATAACACTGAGTCTACCTTTGTCATGGAACACTTCAATTACAGAACCTACAAAGTTTACAAAAACTCCATCTGTAATCTTAACCTTATCTCCAATAGAGATATTGTGCTTTTGAACAACGCCTTTCTTTTTCTCTTCAAGTTCATTCAATATGGCATCAACCTCATGCTGAGGAAGGGCATATGGATTTGCTCCACCGAGAAACTCAAGAACGCCATTAGTGTTTTTTACAAACATCCAAGAATCATCTGTAAGCGTCATGAAAATAAGAATATAGCCTGGCCACATTTTCTTTTCGCTAACTTTTTGTTGACCTTTTTTCACTTCGGCAACATTTTCAGTTGGCACGAGAATTTGACTAATAAGCTCACTCATCCCTTTAGACTCTAAATTCTCTTCAAGAGACTTTTTCACTTTTTTTTCAAGACCCGGAACGGCTTGAATCACGTACCATTTATGCATGTTGTCCCTACTAATTAACCAAAAATAAAATGCAAAATCGCTTTAATTAAATCCAAACTACCTTTAATCAAAAAATCAACAAAGTAAATACCAAAGCCAAAAAAAAGCGTTGATAACACGACCATTTTTGTAGAAAATCGTAATTCTTCTTTATTCGTCCAACTTACTTTTTGCAGTTCTTCTTTAAGCTCCTGAATATGTACAAACAGAGATTTTTGATTTTTCAGACGATTTTTTTTCACTTCCATCTTAGATCTCCTTTATAGTTTTATTATTCATTCACTATCAACATATCGAGTGCGGAGGGACTCGAACCCCCGACCAGCGACTTTGGAGATCGCTGCTCTACCAACTGAGCTACACACCCAAAACAGGTTAGGTATTAAATACCTAACCTGTTTAACCTTTACTGGATAATTTTAGAAACCGTTCCAGCGCCAATTGTCTTGCCGCCTTCTCGGATCGCAAATCTCATACCTTCTTCCATAGCGATAGGATGTAGGAGTTCTCCCGTGATTTCCACGTTATCTCCTGGCATTACCATCTCTACACCTTCAGGAAGCGTTACAGTTCCAGTTACATCCGTTGTACGGAAATAGAACTGAGGACGATATCCTGTGAAGAATGGCTTATGTCTTCCACCTTCTTCTTTTGTTAGAACGTAGATAGCTCCTTTAAATTTCATATGAGGCTTACAAGCGTTAGGCGCTGCAAGTACCATACCTCTTTCAATGTCTTTTTTCTCAACGCTTCTTAAGAGAATACCAACGTTTTCTCCTGCACGAGCTTCGTCAAGAATTTTATTAAACATTTCAAGACCAATAGCTACTGTATCTTTTGTTGGGCGGATACCAACGAGTTGTAACTTATCGTTTACTCGTACAATTCCTCTCTCAACACGACCTGTAGCAACTGTTCCTCTTCCAGAAATAGAGAAAACGTCTTCAACAGGCATAAGAAAAGGCTTATCAACTTCACGAGTTGGAGTTGGAATCTTTTCATCAACCACTCTCATAAGTTCTCTAATGCTGTTTACGTAATCTGGATTTCCTTCTAGAGCTCTTAAAGCAGATCCACGGATAATCGGTGTATTGTGATATCCTTTCGCTTCTAATAATTCTTGAAGTTCCATTTCAACTAGATCAACAAGCTCTTCGTCTCCTGCGCCAATCATGTCCATCTTGTTTAAGAAGACAACGATTGAAGGAACTCCAACTTGGTGAGCCAAAAGAATATGTTCTTTTGTTTGAGGCATAGCTCCGTCTGTCGCAGCTACAACCAATATAGCTCCGTCCATTTGAGCAGCACCCGTGATCATGTTTTTTACATAGTCAGCGTGTCCTGGGCAATCAACGTGAGCATAGTGTCTATTTTCTGTTTCATATTCTACGTGTGTAGAATTGATCGTAATTCCACGAGCTTTTTCTTCAGGTGTATTGTCGATAGAAGCATAATCTCTATACTTCGCTTTTCCACCCTCTGCAAGCACCTTTGTGATAGCTGCAGTTAAGGATGTTTTTCCGTGGTCAACGTGTCCAATTGTACCAATATTGACGTGCGGTTTACTTCTTTGAAATGTTTCTTTAGCCATTACTTCCTCCGTTAGGCTTCCGTAATCTTTACTCTACTTCTTACAACTCTTTTGACTATGCCCAAAATAGGAATCGAACCTACGACCACTTGCTTACCATGCAAGTGCTCTACCACTGAGCTATCTGGGCGTTTCATTAAACGCCTAGTTTAATCAGAAAGCCTATAAGGCTATCTCACCAGGACCATAAAATCAACAAAAAAATGCAGCGATACTTTATTTTAACGCTGCCTATAAATGATTCTAGCCTTAGTCAAATCATAAGGAGACAGTTCCACTGTCACCACATCTCCGACAAGAACTCTAATATTTCTCATCCTCATCTTTCCACATAGATGAGCCATTACCTCCATCTCATTCTGCAATATAACACGAAAGGTCATATTAGGAAGGAGCTCGGTTACGGTACCGTCTATCTTTATAGTATCTTCTTTTGGCATACTTTGGACATTCTCTAGTGGGTATTCTCTAAAACCTGGGACTATGTAACAAGATATTACCTATTAAAGTCAATGGATTTCCTGATTTTTTTCATTTTTCACCTAAAATTCTTTTTTCAAGCAAAAAAAATTCTCGCATAAAAAAAAACACCTATTGACTACCCGAAAAAATAGAACTATACTCTTTGTAATCATAATATAAAATGGAAAAATCAATGAACTCCTCTTTCCCCCAGGACACAGAAGAACTTAAAAAATTATATCAAAAAAAACATCAAAATTTAATTTCTAATTTCCCCAAAAATAACGATCCCCAAAAAATTTACGAGAAAATTATTGAACTCGGAAAAGCATTGCCAAAACCAAAAGAAAATATTGAACAAGACATATTTTTAGTTGACGGCTGCCAAAGCATTGCATACCTTCGCTCCGAACTAAAGGAAGATAACACTTTATTTTATGAAATTCACTCAGAAGCTCTTATATCTGCTGGTTTAGCTGCTTTACTGTTTTTTATCTACCAAAACGAGCCTCCAGAGCTAATTCTTTTTCACCCCCCTCTATTTATCCAAGAACTGGGCCTAAATAAAAGTCTATCTCCCGGAAGATCTAATGGGTTAGCGAGCATGTATTCTAAAATGAAAAAAGATGCAATAAATCTCATCCTTAAAAACTCAAAATAAAGAACTTACGCTACATCTGAAAACATACACCTCACAAAAAAATCTATTCTATTAGAGCTTTATCTAATTCAAAATAATAATAATTGTAATTAATAATTGAAATATTTATAATTATTCTCGAAACAAGAGGGAGCGCAATGAACATTCAAAACACATGGATAAATCATTTAGATCCCACCAAAGAAACTAAATTAAACGACTCAGCCAGATTCTTCCAAGCTATCCCCGTTGCTTTATGGACAATATGTGCAGTAAGCACTATCTTATCCCTAGGAGTTTCTTTTTTAGCTCCACCAAGATACCTAATTTCAAGTTATAGAGCACTAACCGGAAATGCTGTCCTCGCATACATAATAGCTCCCTTATCGACCACTTCCTTCGAAGATCTAGCAAAAAAATCTCTTCTAAAAGCGAAAAAAATAAAGAGAATCCGAGAAATTCAAAATTCCATACAAATGGCCCCAGACTTAAAAAATCAACTTGCAAGTCAAATTTCGAAAATTTTTACAAACAATCCCCCTGATGCAATTAAAAATTTAGATAATATTCCGAATATCACGTCACTTACGCTCCCTATCTTATCTTTACTTTATTATTTAGAAGAAGAAATCAATCAAAAAACAGAAGAGCTACAACTTCTTAACCAATCACCAAATGAAGAATATCTCCATTTTATCGATTCAATTAAAGATTCCTCTAATGAAGAAATAATAAGCGCCGCTGAAAAAGAATCTAACGTATACATCGAACTATATAACCCCAACACCCCCGAAATACACCGACTAAAAACTCTACTTAACAAAATCAGAGAAGACTCTCCATGTAGAGATAAAATCAAAGAAAAGATCAAGACATTAACAAAAAAACAGAAACTCTCAGCTCTAGAAGCTAACAAGAAAAAATTTGAATTAGAAAAAGAGTTTTTCCTATATAAAACAGCTCAAATCAACCTCCTTACCTTTTTACTAAGAGAACCCTGTGATTTTTTAGATGCAATTGATAATTTTGGTGTTAATGTTGACGTCTCTCTTTTCCCAAAATTACAAAAAGAAAAAAAATTACCATCGGAGACTAACCTACGCATAGGTCAAGCGGTCCAAAGCTCGAACTGGGACATCCTTTTTCACTTACCTAAAGAAGGAAGAATCACAAGATCTGAAGTCACAGGAAATCCAAAAAAACTTTTCGAACGACTTTTACACGTACTCGAAGAAGACAAAGAAAAGAGCCTCTCTAAATTATGGAATACAACTTTAAATGGGCAATTTAAAACAGCGAATACAAGCTCGACGCTCTGGAAAACAGCCGAAAAAATCAAATACTTAGTGCCTTTAGGAGCAATTATTGCGATAACCCTGGCACCACTTTCTTTAGCCACCTGGTCTATAGCAGCCATTGCCTGCTTAAGCTACCCACTCTATTCAAAATACATTTCTGAAAAACAAAAAAAAGCAACCACTCACCTAGCAACAATTCAAAAAATCCAAAAGGAATACAACACTACCAATCCTGAAAATCCTCAAAAGGAAAAAGAAAGAATTATAATGTCTATAGAGGCTACAGCTACTGAAAAAGAAAAAGTGAATTCGTTTTTGACAAGACCAACAAGGGATCTGATTAGAGCGATAAAAAACTATGGAACATCGATAGAAAAAGACTTTGCAATGAGTGAATAAAATGCTTTAGTGATACAAACATTGAATTAAAGCAGAAGCAGCTACAACACGAAGCCCCTGAAACGGCTCTTTCAAAACATCAAGTAAAAAAGACATAGTCGAAGGATCCCCGATATGACCAATAGCCTCTAAGATATGCAGTTTCATATCTCGGCTCACCTTAGGGTATGACTCTATCAAAACATTCGCGGCAGAAGGATCTCCACCCACTAAAGCTAAAATAAGAGCCGCCTGTACTCTAATTTTCTCATCAGAATCTTCTAATAATTCCCTTATTAAATCTAAAGCTGTCTCGTCTCCTTCTTGTAAAAGAATCATAGCCGCCGCACCTGAAATTGACGCATCTCGATTACCTAAAAAATTTTTCACAGCAGATAACGCTTTAGGGTGCTTTACGATACTTAAAACAGAAAAGACCTCTAATTTAGTAAATTGATCAACCACCTCTGGATACCTAGGAACCTCATCTATATGTCTTACCCTACTAGGCACTAAACTACGAAAAAGCGGATTTTCTCCATCATCCCACATCCAAAGCTCATCACCGCAATCCATTGTGACTTGAAAAAGCACCTCAGAAGAACGTTCAACCTCTTTTCTTTGGCCAATTAAACCAATAGCTAAATTAGCTCTAGTATACGGGTCTTTTTGTTTATTAATCTCTTCGAAAGAAAGACTAACCCCAAAATGTCCCGTTGCAGCTAAAGCTGCAGCAGCCACTCTTTTCGCTTCGAGTCCATCGCCTTCAAGCCAAAATCGCAATTTTTCAATACCCTCTAAAGAACCCAATACAGAAGCTAACCACGCCGCTGTAATAGAAATTACTGGTGTTTTACTATTTAAGTTGGGTTTAATACACTCCAAAACAGGAATGCCTTTAAGCGTTGTGACTTTTAAGAGTCCTAACGTATTCATTGCTGAAATGCGAACATCCGGAGATTCATCTTGCAAAAGAGGAAGTAAACTTTCTGCCTCATCTGTTAAATTAAGGTGAGCTACAATTTCGCTGCCTAGATGACGTAACCCAGCTCTATTACTTTTTAAAAGATGAGAAAGCTCTTCCTTACTAACCTGATCACACATATTCAATAAAGATAAAATAGCTGCAGCTTTTTCCTCTGCCAAAGCTCTAGAATTCACTAAAATTTCTTGCAAAGTATTTCTAGCCTCTTCTATCCGAAGAGCTCCGACAGCTTTAATCACTTCAAGTCTTACAAACCAAACTTTTTCTTCCTTAAGAAGCCTTAAAATTTCTTTTTGCAAAGGAGCATCTCCATACTGCATAGAAAGTTTCACGGCTAAAGAGCGCAAAAAAGCGTTTGTCCCTCTCAACTCTTTAAGTAAAATAGGTATAGCTCTAGCATCTTGGGTAAAAGCCGCGCCCATCAATGAATATAAACGAATTAAAAGTAAAGGAGACTCCTCTCCTTTTCCTAAAACCCCCCAAGCCAACCACTCTAAAAGCATTCTCTGATTTTTTTCATTTTCCTCTTGAGCAAAAAACAAAGAATACTGCTCTAAAGCCTCAACTTCTTCTCCTCTACGACAAAGAGCTTCCAAATAAGCCATTTGTACTTGTTTAAAATTTGCATCACCTAAGGAAGAAGCCCTGCTTAAAAAGCGACGACCTTCTTCTACTGCAGAGGATGGATCTTTAACAAGTAAATGATTATGAATCCTGTGCGCAACCTGTACTTCATCAGTAAAAGCTGTAAACGGGATCAAAAAAAAGAAAAAAAAACTAGACTTCCATTTCACCAAATTATCCTAATTCTGTATGTGTTATTAAAGGATCTCCTCCTATAAGGTGAAAATGCAAATGATCAACCATTTGCCCTCCTTTTCTACCATTATTCGTTAATAACCTATACCCATTTTCTATGCCGAATTCAACAGCTAATTTTTGCGCAATAGCAAGCATTTCAGTAACCAAAGACAGATCCTCATGCGCAACTTCCTGAAAGCATCGAATCTCTTTTTTAGGAATAATTAAAACATGAACCGAAGCTTTCGGCGCTATATCCTTAAAAACTAAAACCCTTTCATTTTCAAATACTTTTTGACAAGGAACGCTACCTTCTATAATTTTACTAAATATCGTACTCACACAATTTCTCCTTTTTGTAATACATAAGAAAGAGCTCTAAGCGCATCTTCTTTTGTTTCCCAAACAGAAATAAAAAGCCCTTTATGACAAAAAACAGCTCCAGAAATTCCTGAAACTCGCTTGAGATCCTCATCTAAAAGCCCCGCCCACTCATTTGGTAAAGGGGTTCTTACTTTCATTCTATCTTGACTTGTAGGAGGAACGCCCTTAAGCTTCCAATGATTCCCGGAGGGCATTACTATAAATTGAGCCGGGTGAGCCTCTCCACCTAAATCAAAAAAAACATCCATCCAAGGCATTGATTTTTCAAATAAAAGAAATTCCCTACCATTAGACATAGCAGACTTCACTATATCCTCACATTGCTTAATATACGAAAAGCGATCTAAGGCTCTGGATAAATGACCCAAAACAAATTCTAATGCACTTTGAAAAGATTTATTTTGTTCATCTTCTGAAGCATCGTATTGAATAGGTACAAAGTTACTAATCACTTGAGAAAAGCTACATATACCAGCCTCAAGTGTTACCCGACCATTATCATGAGCATCGACGCCCTGAATCAGTGAATGATTTAAAAAAACGTACGTGGATTGATCAACAATTCCCTCATCTCTTAAATAAGCCCAAATCATGCCGGCACTACTTAAGTCCCCTTGATAAGAAACCTGATGATGATCAAATTTTTTTCTTTTAACATCAAATTCCCCACCTACATCACATACAAAGGTGCATTGATCTAATATATTCTTATCTCTAGTTCGAATAATTTTTTCTTTATCTACCAAATCATAGTGAATCAAAAGAGCTGCAGCTGTCACTTCATCTGCATGAAATGTACCATTATGCGTACCTAAACTTCGAAAAAATTGCATATAAAAGCTCCTATTGACCTAATGGCCTACCTGTAGTGAACCAATAAATTTAATTCAATCAAACAAAAACAGCAACCTATTTTTTGCATTTTTCATGCAATTAATATACCTTAAAGAAAAGAGAGCAATTAAGGGAGATTCGCTTTTATGGAAAGTTACCTAACATCCGAATTATTTGATCTAATTTCTCCAGATGGATTTATTACACAGTATGAAAAAATAAATACAAGAGAATCTAGAGCAACTATTTCCATCGAAAACATCTCAGCAGCATTTAAAGGATTTGAAATTGATCTTTCCTCTGTCTCCTTCAATCTGAAAAGCACTCTAGCACAACTCGGTCTTGACGCATTAGGAACCAGTTACGAACTAGACAAAAATAAACACACTGCCAAAATACAGATATCCATTACTGCGTATGGAACGATTGCTGAACGATTATTAGATCAACTTTGTATAGGCTCTTACATAGGAAAATTATTTGCTGCCGATGAAAGAAGACTAGTTCGCAATCCTGAATACCTCTTAAGAATGTTTAATCGAAACGATCGGATGGGACGTCCTCTTTTATATCTAGGAGACCCCCAAAATAGTGAAGAGCTGATCCTAGAAAAAAAAGAAAAACAAGTAGTTGCATTTTTATCACTCCTTGAAGGGGTTGTCTCTTATGAGCCGCTAGCTGATGGTTTTATCCCTATACTAGGAAAGGCCCTCAAAAACCCATCTATAAAACTAAGGTCTTTGCTACAATTACTACAAAAATGGGAAGACAAAAAACCAAGAACTTTAGAAGAAAACAACATTCTTTTAGTTAAAACGAAGCCCCTTCATATTCGCACAGCCTTTGCAAGGGTCAAAAATGAATTTCTCCCTGATGGATTTCGACACACATCCGCTAATCTTTTAGAGCCTGATACCAAAGCATCTGGCGACATTTACGAATTTTCAGGAGATTCACCCGCTGAAATACAAACTATTCCTCTAGAGTTTTTTACTTTAGAGCCTCATAGAGAGCATGTTTTTTTTTCAGATAGAGACCAGCTCCAATCATGCTTAGAAAACAAAGATACTGTTTTTAAAGCATTTGAAACTGCACCAAAACCTTTCCACCATAAAGCAGCCTTCTTTATCGTCAAAAGCGATCAACTCCTTAATCTAACAGCTCAAGACTGGATCTCAAGAGACCCTCATTTTTATACATTTCCAGGAATGATCTACCACCCTGAAAATCAAGCTCTTCTTGTAGAAAAATACATAGAACAACAACCTATTTATCCTTTTTTAAAAGCTATGGATGAAGGACTTATCACAAGTCAGGGCGTACTATTTTCTCGCTTTTTTCCCTCTCCCCTTCTTAAAAAAAACCTACTTAGCGGACAGGTTCATAGATGTCTAAAAAGAATATATTTTCAAAAACCATCTCATTCGTATGGAGATTTTTTTTCTTATGAAGATAGATCCTTGTTACATGACCTTGCTCAATTTGCAATCCCTGTATATTGGGTTGATAAAAAATCCAATCAAATTCTCCAGTACGTTCCTAAACCACAAAAAGACACTGGAATGTTTACCCCACTACACCTAGTCAACGACTTCTTACAGGCTGCTTCCTTTGGAATTTATGGATCAAATTTACTTTCGAGCAATCTAGAAAAAGAACTTCTTGAATTATTTCAAGAGTTAAAAAAATTGCGATACGAAGTAGAACACCCTCTCTTAAACAAAGGAACTCCTATTGCTTTAATTACAGGAGGAGGACCAGGAGTCATGGAAATGGGCAATAAAATAGCCAAATCCCTAGATCTCCTTTCTTGCGCGAATATTGTAGACTTTCAAAACAAAAAAAACACAGTGATTAATGAACAAACTCAAAATCCATATATAGACATTAAAATGACCTACAGACTAGACAGACTAGTAGAGAGACAAGCGGAATTTCACTTAGACTTTCCCATCTTTTTAGCTGGTGGTATAGGAACTGATTTTGAGTATAGTTTAGAAGAACTAAGAAGAAAAGTTGGATCTACTTCCGCAACGCCTGTTTTACTTTTTGGCCCTCCAGAGTACTGGAAAGAAAAAATTACATCTAGATTTCAGTGCAATCTTGCATCGGGAACAATAGCAGGCTCTGAGTGGGTCAGCAACTGCTTTTTCTGCGTACAGAACGCAAAACAAGCATTAAAAATCTATCAAAGGTTCTTAACTGGAAATCTCAACATAGGAAAAGAAGGACCCGTCTTTCAAGACGGGTTCGTAACAATAACAACGGCTTTTTAAAAGCCCCAAGAAAAGCCAAGTTCAGCATATTGGGTCTTTTCTAAGAAAAACTGACCTTCATAAGAATATCCGTGGTGATAGTCTATATAAAGACGCATCTTACGACCAACGCCTTGTAATTTACTTAATTCATATCCAAGTTTTACAAAGAGGTCAAGATTCCAATCCCTTACCTGCCAATTCTCTAAATGAATTGCTAAAAACGGCGTTCCGTAAAGCTGGTGGTAATACAACTTCTGACCCAAAATCTTAAGCTCCACCCCATATTTAACAAAAAAAGTTTTCATAGGAAAGGACTGATCACTATGCAAGATAACACCAGGGCCACCATACGTACGTAGGTGTCCGGTCAACTGATAAGATCCTGCGAATTCTATAGCTTCATAACTAGGATTTTTTCTCAAATGCAAATACTTAGGATGATTCACGATAAACTCATCTCCTAGGTGACTTGAAATATGATATAAACGCGCTCTAAAAGACCATCTATCATAAGCATAAGTTAAAGGAATCCCTAAAAAATAATCTGTGTTTACTAGCTCGCAGGTTTCATCATTTTTATGAGGCACATCTTTATAATTAAAAACAGCCCAAATACCACCTTGAATCCCTATTTGCAAATCACCATGCCATCTAAAGACGTCTCTCCAACGAAAAAGCGGAAAGTCATCGCCAATAGCGACAGATGCAGCCTGCTTCCCGACAACCTGATCCCCATAACGATAAGCAGCAAAGTTATATGGTTCTCTAGGATCAGCTATTAAAGGCTGAAATAACATCGTCGTTTGAGGAAACCAAATTCCATTTACTCTAGGCTGTTCTACATACTTTTCTCTAGCCGACACTTCGGTGCTGCTCAGCTCTTGGACTTGAACAGAAATAACCCCCGGTAAATCTCTTACAAAAGAAATAATACTAGTCGCGGTGAGTTCATTTACTGGTAAATTTGACAAAAAGACGTGGTGGTCTTTTACTGTAACAATCACCCTATATTCATAAAAATGCATGTCTACAAGAGCTTGTATATATCCTTCTAGATAAGGATCGGTAGAATCTTCAAACGATTCCAAAGGTAAACTGTCTGTTCTAGAGAGCAAAACAGGATCTAACGCTGCCACATCGTCTGTTGAAACTTCTTGTTCATAGATATCATCTGCCTGCACACAATTTTGCCAAGAAAAACTAGCTAAAACAAAAGCGAGAGAGGGAATTACTTTACTTGCCATAAAAAATCCTTTTCAAATAAAAGCCAAGGTATACCCAATCTTCAGGATTATGCGCAAAAGAATTTCACCACCTGCTCTAAAAATCTTTGCCATTAAACCTTTCTTTGAAAGACAGCCTCCTAGACTATTTTTTTATTCCCAATAAATTCCCCTTGCATTTGTTTTCGTTTTTTGTTTAGAATCTCTCATTCGGGGCAGTAGCTCAGGTGGTTAGAGCATCGGACTCATAACCCGCAGGTCGTAGGTTCAACTCCTACCTGCCCCATTTTCACAAGTAATTCTGAAACATTAACTTGTAATCAGAAGTTCTCATGCAACATCTTCAAAATCAGTTACTTTTCCACAGTTTTTCCGCCAATGACTAGGATCAATTAAAACATTAGTTTCAAATTGAGAATTGAAAGGCAGCATACTTTATCAGTAAGCAAACTGCCTTTAAAGGAAAATTATATCCATCTTTTTCTGTCATCACTTTCTGTCTTCTTTTGGATGGCATACGCACCGATTCCAAGGATTGCTGCACTGACAGTCAAAGCCTTTGCATAGCCTTTGGATTTAATTGCCGCAGCGCTGGCTCTTTCCGTAAATGCACGTGGACTCATGGTTGTCACAATAAAAGGTAGCTTTTTGGGGCGGTCAATCTCATAAACGCTTCCTCTTTTTGTCACATCCGCAAAAATGGAAATTCTGGGAGATTCTGCCCCAACAAACCACTCTTTAGTTATGAAATAGTTGTCCGCACCTAGGTTAGCTCCTAACCCCAAACTTCTAAGAAGAGGAATGGCATCGGTTGGGCTAAATCTTTGATCTTTCTCTATATCTGCGCCGTCCCATTCTGCGAGGTCTAAATGATTAGCCACGACGGGCCCAACATTGCTTTTAAACTCTGCACGTTCCGGGAATCCCATCTGTGTTGTCTTTTCATGATAAACAGTCGTACCTTTAACAGCCATACCTCCGTTACCAAAAACCACAGGCCCCATCCCTACAGCAAGATCCGAACTAGCTTCTTTAATGGTAATACGACCCAAAAGAACTGGGCCTGCTGTCGGAAACAAACCAGATTGCGCAATACTTTCGCCGCTGCATGTAATTACTGCATAAACACTTTCACCATCCGTTTTGGACAAAATGTTGTTTCCAGCAAGCGCTGCACTCGCTGCAATTTTCCCTTCGCTTCTTGCTGTAGCTGCAAAAACACCAGCAGCACCAGCTAAAATTGCTGAACCTAAATATCCGGCTACGACCATCATAATTTTTCCTTTTGTTTAATTGATTCAATTCAAATAAAAAATTTACCTCAATTTACTTAATTAAATCTAATGTTTTTGTTTGATTTTGCGGAATTATAATAGCAAAGAAACCCGCAGGTCGTAGGTTCACCCCCTACCTGCCCCATTTTCTTTAAGTAATTCTGAAACATTAAAATATAATCTGAGGTACTTATGCAACATCTTCAAAACCAATCGTTTTTTCCAAAAACGACTAAAATATTGTGATAACTATCTTTTACATCTCTCCTATTTCTTCTGGAATTCATTAGATTGTTTCGATACACTCTTCTCCTTAAAACAGAGGAACCAAAGACAAATTAAAGAATGCATGTACATTTTGATCCCACAAGAAAGTTTAGACATCATTCAGTTGAAGTGCCTCATACGGCAAGAGCCTTGTAGTTAAATTGGAGAACATCCCATAAAGCAAACTCCCTTTTGATCATGCTCAAGCAGTAAAATATTAGATTGACTAGAGAAATGGTAATGAATCTTTGGCTATGCCAAACCCTTAAATAATTGAGATTATAAATGTTCATGCGCGCTACTTTAATAATTGCTGTTTTTTGTCTAACATCTTCATATCTTCAGGCAAAAATAATTGAAACTCGACACATTGAAGATGTTATTCCTTTGATTGATCATGAAACTTGGTTTTTAGTCGATCTGGATAACTGCCTGTTTGAAGGGGCTCAAGCTTTAGGACATGCGAATTGGTTTTATGATGAGCTACAGCAAAGAATGCAAAATGGAATGAGCCGAGAAGAAGCAATAAGAGATACCTATCCTGGTTGGATTAAAACTCAAAAAGTCTGTCGAGTTCAACCTTTAGAGATTACTTTTATTCCTACTCTTTTGAAGTTACAAAACGAAGGGATAGTCATCATGGGATTGACTCATCGACAACCTTCAGTTGTAGATTCCACTCTCCGACAGATTTCCTCTCTTGGTTTTAATTTCCTTACAACCGCACCTTCTAAAAAATGCTTTAGTGTTCCTGCAAAAACTCCAACGCTATATTCTCAAGGCGTTCTATTTGCAAGTGATTACAATAAGAAAATTGATGTTTTTGAACCATTTCTAACTATGATTAATCAACAACCAAAAAAGATCGTGTTTATCGATGACAAAAGAAAAAATGTTGAAGAATTGGAAAAATTAACAAAATATGGAATTGAATATATTGGAATTCATTACACAGCAATCGAACATACGGAAGCTGTTTATGTCCGTGAAATTGCTGAATTCCAATCCAAATTTTTAGATCAAATCATGAGTAATGAAGCAGCGTTACTCCTTCTGGAGAATGGCCTTGAATAATTTTTCACCTACACACCTTGGCGTTAAAGCTATTTTTCTAGTCTTTACTCTCCATTACAGTTTACCTATTTTTGGAAACAATCAATATACAACAGAAAATATTACGAGTGTAACTACATCTTTTATTGGCAATTCTGTAGAACGCTATCAGCCTAATAGCGATGCCACCGAGGTCATCAATAATTATTTTGAAGATTTTGAAAAACTTGCCAAAAGCGAGAAATGGGACGAAATCCTTTCTAAAGGAGTAGCTGCCTTGCAAGCAGCTGAAATAACTGGTAAAACAAATGATGAAGCAAAAATTTGCGCTCAACTTACTTCAACGACTTTCTATCTGGGGGACTATATCTTAGCCCTTAAATACGCTAATCGCTGCCACGAACTCTCAGAAGAATTTGTAGACCCATCTCTCTTTATTCGCGCTTTGTACTTAGAATCTGCCGTTCATCGGGCTCTAGCAGGAAAAAATAACAACGAACAAGCGTCTTACCAGCTCGCTGTCACAACTGCAGAGGAGGCAATTCAAGTTTACTTGACAAAGGCCGTTGATAATGAAAACTTAAAAGGGAAAGTCTACTTTAATTTGGGAGCCGCACATGCGGATAATCCAGAGGGCGATTTAGAAAAAGCCGCACATTGCTATGCTACAGCTCTCGACTGTTTCAAAAGTGTAAACACCGTCGATGATATTATTCGCACCAGCATTCGATTAGGTAAAGTGTATTTATTCCAAAAAAAATATAAGCTATCACAGGAAATAATCAACGAAGTTCGACCTCAAATATCGAGTGAACGACTTGCAATGCATACTGATTATCTAGAAGCTCAGCTGCAATTTGCATTAAATGACTTTCTAAACGCACTAAAGATCGCGAGCAGTGGTTTAGCTCGAGCTAAAAGTTTAGGAGCAAAAGAGGATGAACTCCGCCTTACTACTCTCATAGAAAACATTCATAAATCAATGGCTCTTTAACTCCTCAATAAAGACCCTGAGAGCTACCCACTTTTCCATCAAAATCCAATAATATTCAGTAGCTTTTCTTGCTTGCCCCCCTAAATACTGCCAATCAAACCATGCAAACGTTCTTCAAATACCCCTCTTATGGACAACAAACAGTAGAGGTGGTTCACGTACATAATGAAAAACAAGCTATCGTCACTCAAAATCTATCCCCCCCTAAGGGTGGGACTAAGGAAAAAATCTAGAATTGAATCCCCTGGATTACTACGAGCCAATGCTCGGCAAAAAGTAAACGATCTAACAAACAGTGTTTAAAGTGGGCAAGCGTGGAAGGACCACCTGTCATATGCATGGTGGACACGCCAAAAAAACTAAGGTTGAACATCGAGAAGTGATGGGAATCATTCGGCAAAGTAAAAGTTTCTTATCCCAATTTATTTAAGTTCCTCAGATAACCTGTCATGTTTTTGGCTTAGCAACGACTTCAAATCTACTAAGCTTCATATGATAAGCTCCTGACTGGTCAATCACAGCCGAGTCGAGCTCTGCCATACGATCCACAAGATCATTAAAGAAAAAATCAGCTTGTTCAACTGGAACTTTCCAATTTGCCGATACTGTTCCTATCATCCACTCAACCAATTCTTGTTTGTTATAAAATACCGTAGGATTCTGAAAAGAATTTATCGAGATTGCTTCTAAATCTGCTTTAATCAGACAATCAATACATCCTTCTTTGGTACGCATAGTAGCATTGCTTGAATTATTATCTTTAGACAACCAAGGAGCTGATAGCTTATATTTGTAAAAAATCTCGTTTGCAGCTTGAAAAAAGACTGGATTGTTTCCAGAAGGCACCACTAACAACAAAACTCCATTTGGTTTTAAATTCATACGCAAATTTTTTAATAAAGCAACTGGGTTTGGAACAAGATGAAAAACACAGAATGAGCAAATTACATCATATTTTCTATTATCGAGATGGGTATCGGTAGTTTGTTCAAAAGTTAAATTAGCGTAATGAATATTTGGGAAGCAACGTTTAGCAAAAGTAATCATAGAAGATGATGAATCAACCCCTACAATATGTCCCTGTGGTATAAAATGCGAGATTTCAGCCGTAATCTTTCCATCCCCACATCCAAAATCTAAAATATTCTCATCTCCTATAAAATGATAACCACCAAGCATATGCCAAGCCCACTGCCTCTGCAGCTCCGAATTATGGAAATATTTTAATGCTAAGAATTCATCTTTCCACCCATCATTTACACCATCAATTTGCCAATAAGGAGAATCACTGGCTAATAATAGTTTGGAAAAACAGATACAAAACACGAATACTTTGGATAAATACCTCATTATCAAACCTTGCTTTATGAATAATTTAGACAGAGAGTAGCAAACCTATCTGGAAATTGAAAGGTATTTTTAAAGGGTGCAACGAATATATACTTTTTTCATTAGAAACGAGTAAAAATCCGCTGTATGCACAAATTAAGTTCTTTATACTCATGCCCATAAAAGTTGGATGGCGCTGGTTGAAATGGAGTTCCCCCCACCTCATAACCCCGTCGCTCCCTGGTTCAAGTGCAGGTTGCCCCATTTCTTTGGACGATTCTTAAAACCCAGCATCGTTAAGAATGGTTCTCTCTCTGAAAATGAGAGACTTCCATCTTTCAATTGCAAGTTCTGAAATACTAAATCTAAAAGTTGTCGTTTTTCGTTCATTTCAGAACTCTCAAAGATTTCCTTAGCCCTCGTGGCTAGGTTCATCACCATATTGGCTGTGACATAGAAATTGTGATCAGCCTTTTCATGGCGCGTCATTTGTTCGGTTATCTCAACTTGCCGAGACTTATAGTCTTTCACTTTTTCAAGATACATTTTCTCGTCAATAAGACGTCCACCTTATCCTCATACATCTGGTTAATCCGCTTTTGAACGCGGTCTTGCTCTTTTCGTAGAGCTCCTAAGCTTTCAGTATGGAAAAGACTTTCGGACTCATGGATTTTCTTTAGTAGCTTGTCACTTCAGCGATTTGTTTCTCACTTAGGGCAATATGATCAAAATACTGCGATAGAGAGCCAACCAAAGTCTCCTCTCGTTTATAGACTTTTTTACAAATCCCCTTGGCGTTCGTGCAGCTGTAGTAGATATAACGCTTTTTATGAATTTCGGGAGTTACGGTACATCCACAATGTTCACAGGTAATCAACCCCCGAAGAATAAAAGGCTCACTGATCCTTTTATGAGGCTTTTTGTGATATCCAGCAGCTACGTCCTGGCTTGCTGATAAAGACCTGTTGAAATAAGAGGCTTATAGTGGTGCTCTGCCAATCCATACTTTGTCTTCATCGTGCCACAGTAAAATGGATTTTTTAGGATAGAGTCGACTTGAGATTTCCCCACTTTTCTCCCTTTTCTTGTGCGTAGCCCATCTTTTTCGGCAGCCTCTTCATGCCGCTTCCATTCTTCTATCAAGACTAAACACCTATTCTCTTCAATTTTGGCCTGTAATTCTTTGTGCTCGATGGCTGACAAACAGCTAATTTTGTTGTAGGATTCTTCCCATGATTTATACTCAAACTCACTTCCCTCACTCCAAAACCCATAACGACAATAAAGATAGCATTGACCAGAGTGTAGAAGGCCCGTATAGGAGAAGTACCATTCATCGGGGTTAGTCTGTTTGGTATCTCGAGAAAAGCGATGAATATTTCCATCACAGATAAGGGGACCTTGAAAAGGAGTACCATTTCGACTCATTTGCAGGAGACAGTTTGATTCATACATATTTTTTACCTCTTTAAATTTTTTGATTGGTTAATCTTCAAAAACCTCTTCAGCTTTACTGCAAATAGCCTGTTCAATCTCCTTGCTGAGTAATGGCTCGGTTATATGGAAAATGGTGATGTTTTGTTCGCCGACTTTTCGAGCGGGATAGGTAATCCTATAGCCCTTTCCGTCTCGCCTCTTATGAACACCGATGGAATTAACGTAGAATTGGTTATCAATCTCCACACAGGCGAAGGCCATCAGGCCGTTTTGGGGTCTGATCGGAAGTAATTCCACTTTGGTTATGCTCATAAGACTCCTGATTGTTACGCTGATCTATTCGCATAAAAAGATCGAAAAACCGAAAAAGACGTTCTGAGGGTTCTTCAGAATGCCTTTCAAAGGAAATCGATCTTTTACACGTTTGGTTTTTCATGACCCCATGATCGCATATTTTCTTGGAGAAAAATGAGGTTTGGGAACAAATGGGAAAATTCCCAAAATAGGAGGCGATTTTCTCGAAAATCTTAGTGAAAAATCGCCAAAGAGATGTAATTTTCTGTTACAAAAAAATCTCTATACTTAACATCTTTAGTAGAGATGTAAAAAAGTTGTAAGAATACATACACGACGAACCTCAAAAGCTACCTCCACTTCTCGGTCCATTGTCATGCTTTCTAAAGGAAGCGTCGCAAGAAACCGATTTGAGACTCAAAGGCAAGGGCATTCAGACCTAATATCTCAGCTAGAAAAAACCACAAAACGCCAGGTACACGAGTCATACAAAAAGATTGTCGCTTACATAAAGGATACTCAAATTGCAAAGAAAGAATATGTCTGGAAATATCTATCCAAAATTGATGGATTGGTAAACAACGCTACCGAGGAACGATATTGCGGTCCAAGGCAGTACGAAATTGCCTATGAATACATGGAAGACCTTTGTTATGAGTTAGTCGAAGAAGGCTATGGTCCCCTAATTTCAGAATTCGTAGATATTGCCTCCAAAGATAAAAAGATGATCAATCTGGAAGAAACTAGGCGTCGCCATCACGTAAACCCTTTGGAGAAGGGCGATATGGCATCATTCACTCTTATTCAAGCGTATTATGTAAAACGGATAAAATTTGCACCTGCCATGAAAAAGCTTCGAGAACCTAGATTTCTGTTATCTGACCCGAAATCAAAGGTCCCTTGGGTCGTATACAATCATCTTTGCACGGCATATTGGGCTTGGAACACTTCTGAATCATATTTCACAGATAAATCACTAAAATATGAGCCCTCTTTAAACAGAGCACGGTCTATGTCGTGGCTGGAAGAACATTTATGTTGGCTTTCTCCACTCATTGTTATTGAGCTTATTTTTGGCCACCCTCAGTTTCTTATACATCCGACAGGAGAAGGTGGCATTTTGGCTAGAATACACCATTCTTAAACAAATGCGACAAACAGGGATTGTTCCATCAAGGACATACAGAGACCACATGCAGGACAAAGGCCATAGTAACGATGCCCGCCGTAGTAGCATGGAAAGGCGCTAATCTCGATCTCTGAAACATCGAGAGGGAGTTTTTCATCATGCTCCAAACGAATCGAAGATGGATAAATTTCACACTTTAGCTTACCCACAATAAATTGATTATTGGGATTGTCTCTCTGTGCATGAATCAATTTGGAGACTCTCATTTCTGGCAGGCTGGCGATATATCTCTTTTTACTTCGCCATGCCTTACGCCTAGTTCCCTTTCCGCTGCCAAAACCGCCCATATGAATTTATCCATCCTGATTTTATCCGAAAGCTATAGGCTAACTGAAAAAAAATCACATATCATTCGTCAAAGTAAAAATTTTCTCATATCCCCAAGCTGAATTATTTCTCCATTTTCTGAAGTTTTCTGATATTTTCGTTGTAGTTGACGTTACGTAATCTTGTATACTGGTGGCTTCTTTTATGACGGAATTTGTTTATGGAACATAGCATTACATCACTTGCTAAAAAGGCTCGAGTTACTGTTCGTACTCTAAGGCACTACGATCAAATCGGCTTACTAGAGCCTTCGATCCGTATGGAAAATGGGAAGCGCATTTATAGTGATGAAGATTGCATGCGGCTCATGGAAATTATTTTCTTTAAAAGGGTTGGGTTTAGCCTGCCTAAAATCAAAGAAATTTTTGGCTCAAAAAACATTCTTCCAGCAGCGACAGCTGCCTTGACGGCAAGAAAACAAGAATTAGCCAAAGAGATCAAAAAACTGCAACACCATACAGCCAGTATCGACACAGTCCTTCCTCAATACAAGAATTGCAATATGAGCCAGAAGGAAAGGCTCGAAAAATTCTGCTCTGCTCAAAACCTGGTCAAGGAAATCGAGGATATGCAGATGCAACAAATTGGAAAAGAAGCAGCTGAAAAAGCAAAGAAAAAAATCGAAACTCTGTCTGAAGAGAAGGTGGATGAGTTAACAGACCATTCCAATAAATTAATGAAAGAGTTTGTAAAAGCAGTTAAACAGGGTCTCGATCCTGCCTCAAAAGAAGTTCAGAAACTTATTCAATGGAACTACAATTTGATGGCTGAGTTTCAAGCGGTGACAAAAGAATTTTTTTTAAAACTCCGCGACCATATTTTAGAACAAAGGGAATGCTATTCAGCATATAATCCAAAACTACCCGAATTCCTTTATGAAGCGATGGATGAATTTGCAACTAAACATTTTAAAGATAAAACAAAGGTATCAAATGGTTAAAAACAAATTATTTATGGGCATTGGTGCCCTATCGATGGTTGGAGCTGCTCTTGTCGCTTCTGAGCCCGTACAAGTTGTTGATGCAACCCTCCAAGAGAGGCTCGAAAAAATCGACCCCCTAATGAACCGAGCACTTGAAACACTCAAGATTCCAGGGATGGCTATTGGAGTCGTTGTAGATGGTAAAGTCGTTTTCACGAAGGGATATGGGGTTCGTGATTTTTCTGATCCGTTGCTTGTCACAGAAAATACTTTGTTTGCTATAGGATCGTGTTCTAAAGCGTTTACAACTTTTGCCTTGGGGCAACTGGTTGATGAAGGAATGCTTGCTTGGGATGATCCTGTTATCAAATATCTACCTGAATTTCGGCTCAAGGACATTCATGCAACTCACCACTTGACGATTCGAGATTTAGTAACACATCGATCTGGGTTACCCCGCCATGATCTTGCCTGGTACAACTCGACGTTTCCTAGAAAAGAGATTCTAGATAGGCTGCCGTATTTCGAGCCTACTTGTGATCTTCGTGAGAAATTCCAGTATAATAACTTCATGTACGGAGTTGCTGGTCTTGTTATTGAAAGAATCTCAGGGAAAACCTGGGAGGAATTTGTTCAAGAACGGATTTTTATGCCCCTTGGAATGAACAACTCTAATTTTTCAGTTAAAATATCGCAGCAAGCAGATGATTTTGCCTCCCCTCATACTGAAAAAAATGAGAAGGTTAAAGTGATTCCATTTAGGAATCTCTCAAATATAGGACCTGCTGGCTCTATTAACTCAACAATTGAGGATATGATGAAGTGGGTAGAGTTGCAACTCTCGGATGGGAAGCAATTGATCCGAAAAGAAACTTTGAAGGACATGCACCTTGTCCATATGCCTATGCATAGCCCCACATTGGAAGATGCGTTCGGATATGGATTGGGATGGTTCACAGCACTTCATGAAGGACACTATATCGTAGCGCATGGAGGAGGTATCGACGGATTCATTTCTATGGTGACTCTTTATCCAAAACAGAAATTAGGAGTCGTTGTTTTGATAAACTCCGACAGCCATGGACTTTTTCCTACAATGGCAGCCTATGGAATTGCCGATCTATTACTTGGGAAAGAAGATGATCTCTGGCTGTCCAAGGTTGAAGAAAAAGAAAAACAAATGAAAGAGTTGATGAAGCAATCTGGAGACGTTGCAGAGGTGATTTCCGAAGCTGCTCTTTTACATTCTCCAGACCAGTATATAGGCGAGTTCGAGCACCCAGGATATGGCTCCATAAAAATCGATCTGAATCAAGGTGTCCTGATCGCATCGCACAATGATATCCGATACTCGATCAACCCTATAGGTTATGATCATTTTAATCTGTGTATGGAATCAAGAGAGGAATCACAGAAAATGGGAGGAGTTTTTGTCTCTAACCGATCTGGAGATATTTCGGAATTACACGTCTCTTTTGAAGTCCAATTAGCTCCGATTGTATTCAAGAAAAAAGTCTCCAATGAACTGATTGCGACTGATTATCTAAAGAAATTTGTTGGAGTATTTGAATGCTCTCTTTTCTCTATGGAAATCACACTAAAAGGGAGACATCTCACTGCCACAGTCCCAGGCCAACCCTCCTGTGAAATGAAGCCAGAGAAGAAGAATCTTTTTTCAATCAGGGAAGTACCTGGCTGTTCTCTGCACTTCGTTGTGGGACCCGATCAGTTAGTCTCAGAACTGCAGCTTCATCAAGGAGTCAAACTTTTAGCCTAAAGGCAAAACCAGCGGACTGAAGATATGCAAAAAGACTATATCATTAGAATTGTCGAGCAGTTTGTGCAGGCAATTCTCGCCATCATGCGGCGCAGGAAGAACGGGGAATATAAACAAGCCAGAGAGCAAGTTCGCACTGCGGCCCGCTATCTCTTAAAAGTGGATATCGATTTGTTGTTCTTATTCAGTAACGAATATGTATTGGACCAGTTTAAGGATTTTACAGGCCGACTCGATACTGAAAAGTGTGTATTAGGAGCAGACCTTTTGCAAGAGCTAGCGCTTATCGAAGAAGCCGAACAACAGATGGCAATTGCAGAGCGTTTAAAAATCTTATGCTTATATCTGTATACAACAGCTCTTCCAAAAGAGCAGCAGTTTCAAAAGCCAGAATATTTTGCAAAAGTGGACGCCCTTATCAAAGAAGTAAAAGGCCAGCTATTTTCAGAGGAAGTCCAAACAAACCTACGCTCCTATAACGATTTAAAAAACCAAGAAATGAGATAAGCATCTCATTTAAAAATGGATGATTTTGAATGGCTGATCGAATTTTTATCGATAATGGATTGCTAAGTACTTTATGTAAAGACACTAATGGCAAGCTCTGGAATAGCTTTTTAGATACAATGAACTCTAGAGGAGTTTCTTTGGAAGATCGAAGAAACTGTTTTGCGACAGACATCTTTTTATTCCTAGAATTCATTGGGCTTGGAAAGATTCTTGAAAAAACATCCTCTACATTATTCCCAATCATTAAAAGCTCTATTATTGATCTCTTTCGCCACACAAAATCTATTGAAATTACTGACATAAATAAAGTCTTGGATAATGCATTTTCCCAATGCTTCTCCGCATGTAAGGCTCTTCCTGGGATCAATCCTCGTAGTTTACTTGCCCAACATAAAGATCACCTTAGTCATTTTCCCAGCGAAGGAGCTAAATTTCTAGACCGAATCATTTCTGATTCATACTTGGAAAATCTTCACAATCATCCTCAGGATATGCATGATAGTATTAGTCAACACCTTGCTTGGCAGTTACTTATCACAATTCTTCGGACTATATTTAATGAAGTCTCGATAAGGAGTCAGCCAGATTTAGTATTAAGACTTTTTGAACCCATGATGGCTAGCATACATCACGCTGTTTTGAGTTATGGTGTCCAACTAAATTTCTTCCGCCTTGCCGAAGCGATGTACCTATCTACAATCCGACAATATGAAAAAAAGTTAATTCAATCAGATGTGATATGGCTGCAAGAATATAGACAGAAACACCAAACTCGAAAAAGAGGCGATCTTGCTGATTGCATCTACTTAGATCGAGCTATTCTTGGACATATAGAAGTAGAAAATGGGGAACTCAGACAATCTCCCACTACTGTCTTAACAATGGATGACTCAACTGACGTTTTCAACCGATTAAAACTTTTTCCAATGTTTTAGAAAAACTTCAATCGGAAGTTAAGGACTGGCGGCTCATCCCTGTTTACTCCTGCAAAGTTATTTGTTTAGAACAACATCTTGTGTATAAAGAAACCGTTGAACACGCGATCCAGCCTGCTCCCTCTCTATAAAACTAGTAATTAACCAGTAGCCAAGAAGGTCAAAGTGTGAAGTCTTTCCTTCATTCTGAACCCGTCCAATCGTCCCCATTCTTTTGGACGATTCTTAAAATCTAGCATCGTTAGAAACGGTTCTCTGATCTTTTTATGAGGCTTTTTGTGATATCCAGCGGCCACGTCCTGTACTCGTTGATATAAAGAAGTGGAAATAAGAGGCTGATAGTGGAGCTCTGCTAATCCATGTTTTGTCCTCATCGTACCACTGTAAAACTGATTCTTGAGGATAGAGTCGAGTTGAGATTTATCCACTTTTTCCAGTTGCAAAATCAACTTGTTTTTGATAGAATGCCGCCTGCAAACAGATAAATTGAGCGATACAGGAGCTTGTAAATAAAATACCTACTATTAGGTTTAATCAGCTTGATTTCTTTTGATATCCAAGCACTTGACTATGAAATACTAATTGAAAATGAATCTGTTAGCGTATCTCATACAAAAATAATGCCAAATGAGGAAATTGCCTACACCGTAATGCATATCCTCAATTAGTCGTTGCGCTCCAAAGTGGAATAATAACTCGCTTAGAAGCTGATGGATCAACAACGGATGTTAGTTTTCCAACTGGTCAAGCTATTTTTCGAGAGATAGACCCACCAGTTGAACTTATTATCATTCAGTTAAAGAAATAGATTTGGGTGGAATGAAATATTTAATTGTTTGTTTTCTAGGATTTATTATTGTATTTGGAGAAAATTTTTTGATGTCAGAGGTAAAAAACGTGGAATTGCCATTTAGAATTCAACCCTATGAATCCAAGTACCAACGCGAAGTTGTGTCTTTAATAGAAAAAATTCAGATAGGTGAATTCAATATTCCAATTGAAGAGGGCCAACGCAAAGAGTTGGAAGCTATCTCAGAATCCTTTCAAAAAAATAAAGGTAATTATTGGATAGCTTTTTTCAACGAAAAAGTAATAGGGACTATTGCGGTCATAGACATTGGCCATAATGCATTTGAATTGAGGGATGTTTTTCTTAATAAAGATTATCGTGGCACTGGATTTGCGAAGCAACTTCTTGATACTGTCATAGATTGGTCTAAAGAACATAGTGTTAATACAATTTACTTAGGCACCACTCTCGCTTTTCGTGCAGCACATCGCTTTTATGAAAAGAATGGATTTTGTGAAATATCTAAAGAAGATATGCCTTCCTATTGTCAACCAATGGATTGTGACGAAAAATTTTATCGACTTGGTTTATGAGACTCCTCTAAGTCAATTTAAAAATGCAGGATTAATATCTAAACATACTTACGGCAATCGCTCAATTTGCAACTAGCCATTTGCCCGCAGATGAGCGTAACGAAATTTTCTGGAAAATCTCAGATAATGCAAGAGGAAAGCCTGTGCTTTATTTGCACGGGGGTCCCGAAGGTGACATCAGTAGTGGCTATCGCCACTATTTCGATCCTGAATTTTTTTTCATCAACTTTTTACTTAAAAAATAAAAAATATTTCCGCTTCACTTATGAAACAGATTCAAAAAATTAAAGAAATATCTAACACGAAAGATCCAAAAGCCGGAAAATAATCGGGTATCCTAGATAGCTAAATCTGCCGATGATTTTCATTCCCTTTTAAAAAAAATTCGCGTATAATATTTCCTTGATTCTATCAAAAATTTAGAGGTTATGATGAAATCCACTGCCCGCTACTTATTTTTATTATTGGCTCTACCAACAATCATTTTCGCGAACGTCACCGTAGGTGTTGGGAAGGCAGATATCACACCCCCCATAGGAACTCCTTCTGCAGGATATACTAATAGAAAGGGTGAAGGCATGGAAGGGCTTCATGATTCCCTTCTTGCAATAGCTCTTTTTATTGATAACGGAGATAAAAAAGTTGTCTTTTGTAGTGTTGATCACTTAGGTTTTACTTCAGAAATGGTAGAGGAAATTACAAATAGAGTACATGCTGACCCTGCGCTTGTTGAATGCGAAATTTATATTGGTTCCTCTCATACTCACTCTGGAGGAGGGGCGTATCTCAATATTCCGTTTTTAGGAGCTAGTCTCGCAGGACCCTTTGACTCCAACATCAGAGATTTTTATGTTCAAAGAACAGTTGAAGCAATTCTTAAGGCAAGTAAAAATACGATTCAAGGGCAAATTGGAATTGGCTATGGGCGTATCGAAGGACTAAACTCATATAGAGGAACTTGGCCTAAAGATGTGATTCCAGAATCGGATGTTACGGTAATCAAAGTCACAAGAATGGATGGCTCGCCTTTTGCAATTCTCTTTAATTACCCTATTCACCCCACAGTCTTAAAAAGTCAAAACCGCCTTTTTTCATCCGATTTTGTCGGATATGCACGTGACCATATTCAATCTCTTTTAGGGCATGATGTACAACCTATATATTTTAATGGAGCACAGGGGGATGTTATTCCAAATCCCTCCAATACAACTGATGGGTTCAATTCTTGTGAATCTCTCGGCAAATCGCTTGCAGAACGAGTTCAGCAGATTTGGAACAAGACAGAAACTGAGCAGTCATTACATATAGCTACAAAAAAAGAACCTTATTCTTTTCAACCGAAGGCAACCCCTGGTGGCCTCATTCTTCCTGTAGAAAATTATAAAACTGAAATGAATGTTATAGTTTTAAATCATTCTCACGCTTTCATCACTATCCCCGGGGAATTAAGCTGCCTTTATGAGAAGAGCTTAAAAGTTTTTGCAAAAAGCTTAGGATTTAAACATCTTTCTATCTTCGGGCTAACAAATGATGCTCATGGATACATTATTCTTCCAGATTCTTGGAAACATAAAACAATGGAATCAGGATTATCTTTTGGGGGAGAAGATTATGGAGACATAACTGAAAAAAGAGCAAAAACCCTTCTTAATACTTTCAGTCCTCTGCAGAACTCCAAGTAGGTATAACGCGCCAATCCGACATTTAGAGCTTCTATTCATTTGTTAAATCAACCAATAGTCAAGAAAAGTGTCAAAAATATCGCAGGTACTGTAACTTTTGCATTCGGTATAGTTGAAACTTATGATATTTATCAAATTGCACGAGGCCGTGAAATAACCACTGAGGATTGTTCAAAATATTCTAAACGGGGTCAAGTAGCGAATAAAGTAATTAGTGTTTGCGCTAAAATCTCGTTGATTTTGAGTGCAGGAGTTTCTCTCCAGGAGTTTTCGTTATATCTTCACTGATCGGATGCCTTTTTTCTACTCATCAACTAAATCAAGCATTTGGGCCTAATACCATATTCGCTATTAACCCTTGGCATCCTCGCCACGTTATTAGCATTGCAGCTTTAATATTAGGATTTCATTCACTAAGCCACACAGCCTATAACGGTGTTAATTGGGCATATAAAAAAGTCCAACAACATCCGAATATGTCTGATAATAAGCTCATAATTGGATCTTGGCTAACAGACACAAAAGTAAGACTAATGAACGTATTTAATACATCCACTATTAGACCTGTTCTACATCTAAGCAATCAATTAGGTTGTTTTATCATGCGCGCCTGGCACAATTAAAAAAAACAAAATAAAATTTCATCAGATTTATATCAAAACCACCATTCAATAATTAGTAATTTACCTATACCTTTTACTTTCATCTTTTCTTGGATTTTTTAGTTAGTTTATGCTACTCTCTTTTTCCAAAACATTTAAAATTATACCAGAGAGAAATTTTATGACAACGCCTGCTGCAGGAATACCTATAAGAACCTCTTTTTATAAACAAAACGACTATTTTGACGTTTGCGTAATAAATGAATCAAAGTTTGCGCTTTTCAGCAAAAAGATTGAAAGCACAAAAACTTTATCTATAGATATGAGCGATTATAATGTTGTTTTTTTAGCTCCATTAAAAGCAAAAAACACGATATCTATTAAAGCGATTTCGGTTATTGCATTGAATAATTTAAATAGTAGAACAGGTCACATTAAAATTGAGGCTAGTGAAAAATTTGTTTCGCTAGGCTCTAAAATAAAAGCTCATTTAGATATTCTAGTCAGTGGAGATAAAGGAGTATTTGTTCATTCCATCACAAAAAGACGATTGGAACTGATTAGGGAAGAATTCAACGACGGCATTTTAAATGAACATGGACCAACTATCGTAGATGCACTTATGGATACTGTTGATGCGATTGAGGATCCAGAGGGAGACTCTGAAAGGATTGATATTGCTGAAGGATTTGAATTTTTTAATATTTCTTCAAATAGCTAAATTTTCCGAGACGCCTACAAATAAACATTATTTTCTAGATAAATTAGAAATTCACTTCATTCGAAGTGAATTTTCCAAACATCTTTATGGATTTATTTTCAGTTATACTAAAAACGGGTGTAACTGTAATGGCAAACTAAAGAATATGCCACCACCTCTCTTAAGTAATTTTGGCTAGATAAAGCCCGAAAATATTCTTCAGCTCCATCTAGGGCAGACATCTCTACCTCTGTACCGATGACTTTAGTAACATTTGGAACTATAACCCGTATTGTTTAAAGAGAGCCTAAGGGCTCTACCATTTCATGAATGGAATTAAAGAATACATTTTGTGGCTTCAAAAACCCAGGTAAAAATGTATTAATTCCAGAAGCTGATAGGAAGAGAAAAATAACAGGAATTGCTACCAGAGACACCCTTAAAGTTCGGTAGATGGCATTAGTACTTTTCAGAGTAAAATTCTGTACAGATTCAAACGAAGAAATTCCTGCCATTCGAGAAATAAGGTTTAAGGCTGTAGCAGGTATTAAAAAACAAGGAACTTGCGTCACTACTATATATATTCATAACTCATCACATTTTTATCTTCTGTTATTGTCTAACACCAAGTCAGAGAGAAATTATAAGAGAATCAAGATTTTTAAAAAACTTATGAAAAATCGCGAATCTATCACCTAGATTTTAAATGAAAAAATAATTATTTCTTCCTGTTTTTATATAATTTAATTTCATTAAAATAATACAAAAATATAGAGTTTTTGTCTAAATTTGAGAGCTATTCGATTATTTTTTTCTCAATCAAATATTTTGAACACGTCCCACCCACTCCTTTGAACGATTCTTAAAATCTAGGTTGATTATAGAGATCATCTCTCCACGTATAAATTGAACTGCACTTCTGCCCTTGAAGAGGCGAGAAAACTTATAAAAAAGTCTACTCGAGTTTTTACCTTTAAATTTTAACGAAAACAAAAAACACTATTTCCCCTGAATACATTTTTACTAGTTTTCTTTAAAAATAGAGTTATGACACTAATGGCTTGCAGGTTAAATAAGAGAGAGCTATTCTCCTGCTCAGATTAAAATTATATTTAAGGACTGCTGACGATGGAAAATCTTGTTTGGCTTATTACAGGTACTTCTCAGGGATTCGGTAAAGAGCTCGTTCATGCTGCGCTCAAACGGGGTGATTATGTCGTTGCGTTGTCAAGAACTCCCGATAAAGTTCTATCTCTTTTTCCAGAATATGAAGAGCGCCTTCTAACCTTACCGTTAAATCTATGTAATCCTACCGAAATTTCCAAAGTAACTCAGCAAGCCATCGATCATTTTGGACGCATTGATGTTCTTGTCAATAACGCAGGCTATGGATTACTTGGGGCTATTGAAGAAGTAGCCGATCAAGAAATTCTAGATATTTTTGAAGTGAACTTCTTTGGATTACTGCGACTTACGCGAGCTGTTCTGCCTCATATGCGTGAAAAGCGAAGCGGTCATATCGTGAACATCTCTTCTATTGTAGGGCTTGTTGGCTTTCCTGGCGGAGGTCTTTATAGCGCTACAAAATTTGCCGTAGCAGGGCTTTCCGAATCTCTAGCAAAGGAAGTGGCTCCTCTTGGAATTCATGTCACAGTCGTCGAACCTGGACCATTTCGTACAGATTTCCTTGGTAGCTCCATCGTAGTCACAAAACAAACGATCCCTGACTACGAAAAAAGCAGCTTACGCAACTACGCCATAGAGAACCATAATAAACAACCAGGCGATCCTACTTTAGCAGCAACAGTGATCATTGAAGCCATTCTATCAGAAAAACCCCCTCTCCACCTTGTGCTCGGAGCTTCGGCCTACGCAAGGGCACATAAAAAATTAAAAGAGCTACATGAAAACCTTTCTTCCTGGGAGAAACAAAGTCTATCTTGTGATTTTACCTCTCCGTAATGCCCTCTACTGACTCCTATTTATAAAATCACGAGAGTAATTCTTCCGCAAACCCCCATGAATCTTCCTTTGTTTCTACAATTTCTGATAAGATAAAAGCATGGCAATCGAAGAAAAAACATTTTAAATTAATGCGAATGGAAAAATCTATAGGAAAGCAATTTTCACACTCAAAAGTTTCCATGCATTGATGACTATGCTGCTTTCAAAGATGGTAATCTCGATTAAGAAGTTTATAAGCTCCATTGATACCATAATCATGGGTAGAAACACCTATGAAGTCATTACTGATTTTGATGAGTGAGCATACAAAGACAAAAGAGTCATTTGAACTATGAGGTCCTACGTGATAATTAAGAAAAAACGAAGAATACAATAAACTTGATCCATACCGATTAGAAGACCTACTACTTCAAGACCTGCTTGAGTTCGTTCAGACAAGCAAGGATTTCTTTCTAAAAATAGAATATAAAATCTAGCTCACAGACTCTGATTACGGACTTTCTTAATATTGTGACATTGCTCGAGTCCACAGTAAAAAGACCACTATCCTTCACACTATGAATAATTGAGAAGCATTTTAAATGTAGATTTACTAACCTATAAAAAATAACAACTAAGAATTTCCAACTAAAAAGCACTACAAATCACCCAATTCTATTCAAGGATTCTATGACTACAATTAAAACAAAAAGGTTAATTTTACGACCTTGGCAAGAATCAGACTGGGAACCCTTTGCAACTCTAAATGCCGACGCCAAAGTGATGGAGTACTTTCCTTCGCCCCTTTCAAAAGAAAACAGCGACAACTTAGCACGTCAAATACAGAAAAAAATGGAAGAAAGAGGTTACGGACTGTGGGCAGTCACTATTCCAGAAGTTGCTGATTTTATTGGCTTCATAGGACTAAACAATGAAGATAACCTGTCTTTTCCAGCGCATTTTACCCCTGCTATTGAAATTGGATGGCGACTGGCCTCTCAGCACTGGGGAAAAGGATATGCAACAGAAGGAGCGCAAGCCGTCTTGACCTATGCTTTTGAGACCTTAAAATTGAAAGAAATTGTTTCTTTTACAGCTACGCAAAATATGCGCTCAAGGCGCATCATGGAAAAAATAGGCATGCATCATGATTCAAAAGAAGATTTTGATCATCCCAAATTGCCAGAAGGTCATCCTCTAAGAAGACATGTACTTTATCGCGTTAACGAACAAAAATGGCGACAAAATACTCACATCAAAAACAAATACGTCTATAAACCTTATAGTAAGATTTTCCCCGAACTCTTCCAAAATGAAAAAAAAAGAATTTTTTCGTTTCTTAAAAACGCTTTGGCTATCGAACACGTTGGGAGCACTTCAATTTCTAATTTGGGAGGCAAAGGAATTATTGATATTGCGATCTTAGTGAAGAAAGAAGAGATGAATCATGCATGTACTACGCTACAGAACCTTGGATATGAATTTAGACCTTCTTTTAGCACTTCTAATCGATTTTATTTTGTCACCTACTTAGCAGACAAAGAAGAAGGTAGCCGTAGATACCACATTCATTTGCTTTATTCCGATAGCAACGAATGGAGTGAGCTAATTGGATTTAGAGATTACTTAAGAGCTCACCCCGAAGCTGCAGAAGAGTACGCTAATATCAAAAAGCACGCAGCAACGCTCGCAAACCAAGACGGGCACCAATACCGCGAAATGAAAGAGCCAATATTCAAAAAAATCAAAGCTTTGACTAAGGAATCTTATGGTAAAAATGCATGAAAATGAGTTTCATATTGACGAATCTCTTGTCCAAAAACTTATTGCACACCAATTTCCTCAATGGTCCAACTTGCCACTCAAACCTGTGCCATCTATAGGCACAGACAATGCATTATATCGTATGGGAAAAGATAAGCTAGTTAGGCTACCACGTATAGATTGGGCAGTAGAAAATGTATATAAGGAATTTAAATGGCTTCCCAAAATAGCCCCATTCCTGCCAGTTTCTATTCCGCTTCCTCTTAAAAAAGGTAATCCAAGCAAAGAGTATCCGTGGCCCTGGTCCGTTTATAACTGGCTTGAAGGAAACAATCCCCTTATTAACCAAGTGCCTGAATCGTTAGGGAATGACCTCATCATATTCATCAAAGCACTGCACCAAATTGATCTACCGCATGGACCTCTATGTAGTCGCGGAATTCCATTAGAAAAAAAAGATAAGGAAACACGAAAAGCCATTCAGCAACTAGGAGACATGATAGACGTCCACACAGTAACAGCACTCTGGCAAAGAGCATTAAAAGCACCTCAATGGTCTAAACCTTTCGTTTGGATGCACGGTGACCTTTCTCCTGGTAATTTACTCATTCAAAAAGAAAAATTAAGCAGCGTTATTGATTTTGGCAACTTAGGAATAGGCGATCCAGCATGTGACTTGATCGTTGCTTGGAATTTATTGCCCTCTCGTATGAGAGATAGTTTTCGTTCTGCAATAGGAGTAGATGAGGCTACTTGGGAAAGAGGTCGTGGGTGGGCTCTATCCAATGCACTTATTGCACTGCCCTATTACAAGCACACGAATCCTGTATTAGCAACTAACGCAAAACATGTAATTCAAGAGCTTATACAAGATTATCAGAATCACCTTTAATTGTATTTGCATACCAAGACTTCACAGGGAACTCTTTTCCTCCCCTATCTTGAACAAAAAACATCTAACTATGAATCCATCAAGTAGCGTTGCTCCCCCACTCATATACCAGCCCTTATCTGACGTTTTGTAAATATTTTCTAAAAAAAACCAATACAAAAATAAAAAATACACATCCACAAAAATGCGAAAAACATTAAAAATTAAATAAATTATTCAACTTGAATTAATCATGTTTTAAATGTAAATTAGTGACCTCATTCTTCATTAAAATACTGGAATACCATAATGAAAAACAAAATCTGTTTTCTTATATTTATCTTTACTGTTAATTTTTTCTTTAAAAATTCAGCTTACTGTCAATCTATAACGAATGACACTTGTACAGCTGAAGCTCAAACAGAAACATCCGATTCCAAATCAGGTTGTCGGGTATACGATTCCTACCGTTATGTTTCTTTAGGCGTAGGTCCTATTGTTTTTGTCCCTAATTTCGGTATTGGATATAGAACGCGCTATGGTCAATTTGGTTGGGATACAGCCGTTAGTTTTTCGACTATAGGTTATGCACACCAACTAAGCGCTCACCTAGTCGGACATTATTATTTGAGTCCTTTACGAAAAAACTCTGGATACCTGGGCTTAGGATTGCTCGGTAGCGGTGTTATTACTAACGATAAAGAAGGTGGGGGTACAATATCTCCTGATTTTCTTTTTGGTAAAGAGCTTAAAAGATCTGATAATCATAGACATTTTATCGAAATGCATGTGGCCATTCCCTCTATGTGGATAACCTCAAAAAAGACGTCTTCAATGTATTTTCCTTTAATGTATATCAAATACGGGATTTCATTCTAATAATCCTCTTTGAATAAAAGACTTGCTAAGAGGCAGCCCCCCTCCCTATCGGAGGCTGCCATTTATTTCTTATCGAAAACCGAAGAATCTTTAATTTGTGCACTAAAAAGTCACACAACTCAAACTAAAAAATAAAAGCTATCCAACAAAACTTCTCTTCAAAAATCCTTCTCCCAAATAGACATCTATCTTCTTATACATAAGAGCGCCATAATACGATCCAGTTTGACCAACCCAAGCTCCAAGAGAAACTCCTATAATCGGCACAAACACAACCTCATGATGGTCTATGTGGCAAACCATAACAGCTGTATTGGCAGCCACAGACACTGGCCAAGGTAATTTAACACCCGTTAACTGCTCTAATAATCCATGCGCACAAGACGAAACAGAATCTAAAGGATTCGTTCCTGCTTTATCTTGCATGTAACTATGAATTCCAATACAAATACCCGCAAGAAAAAATGGCACAAATAATTTTAAACTTATAAAAGCAGAGAAAACCCCAAGCGCTACAGCACTAATTTTCTTTATACATTCCAAAATAAAACCAAACCGTTGATCTTCTGGACTTGCAGAAAGTGGCTGTATACCCTTTCCGTAGTCACAGTTGCATGGCTTTATAACACTTAAGTCTCCACAATAAACCTTTGCCGACATGTCATATCTCCTTGAAATTTTCTAAGACGCAGTTTAAGATACTCTAAATGCAACTTCATTTGCAATAAAAAACTGCCTAGGTATAAATCATGAAACGAATGACAAAACAACGAATAGAAATTTTAAAATGTCTATCAAACACTGGAAGACCTTTATTTATAGAAGAAATTTTATCCTTTACTATTACTGAAATCCCCTTAATTAATTTATCCACGATTTATAGAACAATTAAAACATTAATTAACGAAGATAAAATTGATATAATAAGTCTTCCTGGAGAAAAAACTTGTTACACAATAAAGCAAAAAGGTCATCAACACTATTTCGTGTGTGACGGGTGCAATAAAACGTATTTTATTTATAAATGCCCCCAAGGAGTTTCTGAAATTGCACCTCAGGGATTTCAGGTTCTAGGTCATTCGATTACATTAACTGGATTTTGCCAGGAATGCCATACACAATTACATCCTTTAAAAAGACTTTCAACTTCATAAAACTTCTGGGACTACCGGCACAAAATCTTTAATATCTCTCATCGAGAACCCATCTGGAAGATCTTTCTCGGATGCTCTATGCCATGGTATATTTTTTCCAAAAATCCACACTTCCCCTCGAACGATGAGATCATTACCGCTAATCCAAAATTCAGCGTCATAAACATTTCCTTTTTGAGGATCGATGATTTCACCCTTATACTTAACTTGTTTGCCTCCTGCCTGATTTTCTTTTTGTACATTATATACAAAATCCATTCCACAATAAGGAGGGTTGCCTACTACCCCTGTAGATTTTTCTTTTTGTACAAAAATAGTATCTTTAATATTTCCATTCTCGTCATAAGTCGCCAACATCCTTCCATAATACATATCTTTATACTTATAAATGGCAACCAGACTTCTAGGCTTATCTGAATGCTGATCTCTACTTTTCCAAATCCCGGTAATATCCTGGGGCGAAGTAGGTTTTGAACAACCGAAAAAAATCAAAAACAAAGAAAAACATAAAGTGAATATCTTCATCATAAATCGCATCATGAACACCAAATTTAAAATTAAATTCTCAAACTAACTAACCCATTTCCAATTTTGGATTTCAGGTAAATCTTGACCATTTTTACTAATATATAATTTATGCTCGATAAGCTTATCTTGCATCATTTGCTTAAGATAAGCTCCTCTCGATTCAAGCTGAGGGAGGCGATCAACGACATCTTGAACCAAATGAAATCGATCTAAATCATTTTGCACTCTTATATCAAAAGCGGTGGTAATGGTTCCTTCTTCCTTATATCCTTTAACATGTAAATTACGGTTAGCACGACGATATGTAAGCTGATGGATCAAAGGGGCATATCCATGAAAAGCAAATATAATGTGTTTATCTTTAGTAAAAAGCGAATCATAATCTATTTCACTTAACCCATGTAGATGCTCTCTTTGCGATTGGAGTCTCATCAAATCTACAACATTGATAACCCGAATCTTTAAATCAGGCAAATGCGCTCGAAGGATTGAAACTGCCGCAAGAACCTCAAGAGTTGGAATATCACCACAACAAGCCATCACTACATCTGGCTCAACACCCTGGTCATTACTTGCCCACTGCCAAATACCAACTCCTTCCGTAGTGTGGATCTTTGCAGCATCCATACTTAACCACTGAGGAAGTGCGTGCTTGCCAGCCACTACCACGTTTACATAGTGTCTGCTTCGTAAACAATGATCAAACACCGAGAGTAAACAATTGGCATCTGGTGGAAGATATACCCTTACAATACCTGCCTTTTTATTAATCACATGATTCAAAAAGCCTGGGTCTTGATGGGTAAAACCATTATGATCCTGTTGCCAAACATGAGATGTAAGTAAATAATTCAAAGAAGCTATTTTCCTTCTCCAAGGAAGTTCTAAAGTAACCTTCAGCCATTTTGCATGCTGACTAAACATAGAATCAACAATTCGAATAAATGCTTCATAGCTATTAAAAACCCCATGACGCCCTGTTAAAAGATAGCCCTCAAGCCAACCTTGGCACTGATGTTCGCTTAACATAGAGTCAACCACCCGTCCTGTAGGAGCCAAGAACTCATCCTCTTCTACTTTCAAGGCATCCCACTGTCGATTGGTGACCTCAAAAACAGAACCTAATAAATTTGATAGTGTTTCATCAGGACCAAAAATACGAAAATTATGCTGATCCTCATTCAATCTAATTACATCACGTAAAAAACCACCCAAAACCAGTGTGTTTTGCGCTCGAACACTTCCTGGTGACTCTAGATTTACACCATACAAACTAAAATCAGGCATACGTAAGTCGCGAAGTAAAACCCCTCCATTAGAATGAGGATTAGCGCTCATCCTATAAGAACCTTTCGGAGCTAACTCTGCCAGCTCTTCGATAAACCTTCCATTTTCATCAAATAGCTCCTCTGGGCGATAACTTCTCATCCAGTTTTCCAGCTGCTCTAAGTGATTTTCGTGATTAGAATCAACAAGCAAGGGCACTTGATGAGATCTAAAAGTTCCCTCATTTTTAAGACCATCAACAACTTTAGGACCAGTCCACCCTTTAGGTGAAGCCAACACAATCATCGGCCACTTAACTCCATCCTTCTTAAGACCCTCTTTGGCATTTGATTGAATTCTCTTAATGTCTTCGAAGACATCTTCCAAAGCCTGAGCCATGAGTTGATGCATCTTTTCTGGGTCGCTTCCCTCGACAAAATAAGGATTCCACCCACAGCCCCTCAAAAACAAATCAAGGTCTCCCGGCTCCATACGAGAAAAAAGAGTCGGATTACTAATCTTATAGCCGTTTAAATGGAGAATAGGAATAACAACACCATCACTACTAGGATCAAGAAACTTACTAGAATGCCACGCAGTCGCTAGAGGACCTGTCTCAGCCTCTCCATCCCCTACTACACAAGCTACGATCAAATTAGGGTTGTCAAAAACAGCCCCAAAAGCATGGCTAAGAGAGTATCCAAGCTCCCCACCTTCATGAATAGATCCTGGGGTCGTTGGGGCTACATGACTAGAAATCCCCCCTGGGAAAGAAAACTGTTTAAATAGCTTCTTTAAGCCTTCTTCATCTTGCGTAACATCTGGATAAACCTCACTGTAAGTCCCCTCAAGATATGTGTGCCCAACAATAGCAGGTCCACCATGACCTGGCCCTGAAATATAGAGCATATTTAAATCATACTTTTTGATCATACGATTCAAATGCACGTAAATAAAATTTTGCCCAGGAGTTGTCCCCCAATGACCTACAACAAAAGGCTTTACATCGGATAAAAGCAAAGGTCTTCGCAAAAGCGGGTTGTCATAAAGATAAATTTGCCCAACAGAAAGATAATTAGAAGCTCTCCAATACGCATCTATCTTATAAAGCTCCTCGCTGGATAGGATATTTTCTTTCATTAATTCACTCTTTTGTTTTTGTAGAATTAAACATACAATATGTAGTCTTTGCTAAGACTTTCTCTTCATTAGTGGGTATAACACGTACAATTACACGGCTAGTTTGACTAGAAATCAACCCCTCATTTAATGCATTCCTGTCTTTATCAAGGATAACACCTAAAAAATCCAAACCACCACAAATTCTATCTCGTATAACAGGTAGATTTTCTCCAATCCCACCTGTAAAGACTAAAGCATCAAGCCCGCCTAAAGAAGCACTAAAAGCGCCAATATATTTTTTTACTTGATAACAAAACAACGAAATAGCTTCAGCAGCTTTTTCATCTGATGCCTCACTGCAAAGCAAATCTCTCATATCACCACTTCGCTCAGAGAGCCCTAACAATCCTGACTTATAACTAAGCATCTCTTCAAACTCTTTAGAGCTCATCCCTTCTGTATGCGCTAAATACCCAAAAAGCCCGGGATCTATATCTCCAGAACGTGTTGCCATAGGAACCCCAGAACATGGAGTAAAACCCATACTTGTATCTATTGATCTACCCTTAAAGACAGCACTTAGACTAGATCCACTACCTAAGTGGGCTAAAACAACCCTTCCATTTGCCAGATCACTTCCTTCTAACCTAGATAATTCATCCATTACAAATTCATAAGATAGCCCATGAAAACCATATCTCCTTAGACCCATTGACTCATAGCGCCTGGGTATAGGTAACAATTTGGCCACTTGAGGAATATCTGCATGAAATGCTGTATCAAAACAAACAAAGTGAGGTAACTCTGGAAACTTCTTTAAAAAACCCTCTAACAATATTTTCTCTTTTACAGTGTGTTCTGAAGCGAAATGCATCAAAGATTCAAAGTCTTCCATAAACTCTTTGGTAACTTTTTGAGGTTTACTATATTTAGTTCCTCCATGAACAATACGATAAGCTATAGCATTGAGATTTCTAGAAACATGCCTAGTCTCAAGCCATTTTATCAAAATATTCACCGCAGCCAAATAATCTAATGCTAAGACCTCTTGAGGCAGTTCATCATTCAAGCCCTCCCCCTTTACCTGTAAAGTAGAAACAGGTCCGCCAATTCGATCTATAGAACCTCTGAAAACCTCCTGAAGCGTCTTTCTCATTTCAAATACAGCAAACTTAATACTCGACGACCCTCCATTAATCGTTAACATCCATGGATTAACAGATAAATTATTCTCCACCAAGACCCCATTAAAAACATAAAAAAATAAAAACAACTCTTTTTACTGAAAAATAAATAACAAATATATTTAACACAACAAAATAAAAAAGACAAAAAAATCTAATGCCAGAATAGATCAACATATTTCAATACAACAAATAAGCGTTGTGCTAATAAAAAAAATATATAACCAAGAATATGGAAATAGGAAATTTACATGATCGGCAGGACTTTTTTATCAAAAAAACTAAGAGGAGATCTTATGGGGGGCCTCGCTTCGATGCTTGTGGTGCTTCCATCTTCTATAGCATTTGGAATTATTCTTTATGCAGCACTTGGTCTAAGTTACGCTGCAAACGGAGCTATTGCAGCAATGATTGGAACCATTGTTCTTGGTATTATAGCTCCTTGCTTTGGAGGAACGCCGCGTCTTATAACAGCACCCTGTGGTCCTGCAGCAGCTTTGCTAGCACTTTTCGTAGAAGAGCTTGTATCACAAGGAACAGTTCCTTTAAGCCTAATCCCTTTTTATGTAGGCTTTGTGTCTCTATTAGCTGGATTAATGCAGTTTTTAGCGGGTTGCTTTACTCTAGGTAAATTTATTAAGTACATCCCATATCCTGTTGTAGCAGGTTACTTAAACAGTGTTGGCATTTTAATCTGCGTTAGTCAAATCGCTCCTTTTTTAGGATTTCCAAAAGGTGTTACTTTACTTCAAGGTTTACGCGAACCATCCACATGGCATTTGGAAAGCGTTTTCATAGGAAGCATCACCATAATATCCATGCTCTTATCACAAAAATTCCTCAAGTGCATTCCATCTATTTTTACTGCTTTACTATTTGGGATTGGGTCATACCTATTACTTGCTCTTTTTCATCCATCAATTTTAAATCCAGATGACAATGCATTGATTATCGGAAGGATTACCTCTTCTGTTTCTGAAACTTTTTTTTCTGCATTAAGAGACTGGTCTTTCATACCCAGTATAAAGTTCGATGAACTGATATCTCTCCTTATACCAGCATCAACACTAGCAATTCTTTTATGTATTGATTCACTAAAAACTTGTGTAATCCTAGATGTTATTACCAAATCTAGACACAACTCCAATAAAGAGCTCCTAGCACAGGGTATTGCAAATATAAGCTCCTGTTTAGTTGGAGGGATTCCCGGAGCCGGATCCACAGGACCTTCGATTATCAATATCAATAGCGGGGCTCAAACCAATCTTTCTGGTATTTTCTCTGGAATCTTTGCTGCAATAGTTGTTTTTGCTCTTATTGGCTTTATTCCATGGATCCCTCTAGCTGCACTATCTGGCGTGTTATTAATCATCGGGTTACGAATGCTTGATAAAAATAGCATACAGCTTTTGAAACACAAATCTACTGTATTTGATTTTTTTGTGATCTTAGCCGTAGTTATTTCAGCTGTAAGTATGAGTTTAGTTTTTGCAGCAGGTGTAGGCGTTTTTTTAGCTATTATTTTATTTTTACGAGAACAAATCCGCTCTTCTGTTGTAAGAAGAAAGTTTTTAGGCAGCCAAAAGTTCTCCAAAAAACAACGCCTTAACAGTGAACTTACGTTATTACAATCAGAAGGTAAAAATACGATTATCTACGAACTACAAGGTCCCTTATTTTTCGGAACTACTGACCAACTATTTACAGAACTAGAACCAAACCTTGATCATTCTTTTTTTATAGTACTAGACATGCACAGAGTGCAATCATTAGATTTTACAGCCGCTAATTTACTAAAACAAATTCATGATAGGCTAAAAGAGCGCAATGGGTATCTAATCCTCACATCCATCCCCCCTACTCTTCCTTCAGGACAAAACGTAAAAAAATACCTTTCTTCCTTAGGGTTTGGAGAAATAGACATGAACCTTAAAATTTACCAAGACTTAGATACAGCTCTAGAATGGGTTGAAGATAAAACGATCTCTAAATACTCCGAAGAAACAAAAGACGCTTCTTTCACTTTTTCTTTGCATGAATTTGAATTTTTTACAGACCTCCCTCGTCCACTTTTAGACAAAATAGAGTCAGTCACAGAAAAAAAGAAATTCAACCCTAAAGACAAAATTTTCTCTATGGGTGATGAAAGCGATGAAATTTACTTTCTTTGCAAAGGAACGGTAAAAATAGATCTACCGCTCGGAAAAGAACTTAAACACCACCTTCTAACATTATCTCCAGGTAATTTTTTTGGAGAAATGTCTTTTCTAGATAAAGGGAAACGCTCAGCCGACGCTGTCGCAATTAACGAAGTCATATTATACGCTCTTTCAAGAACTGCATTTGAAAAAATCAGCAAAGACTCACCTGAAATAGCAGCTCTATTTCTTGAACGTTTAGCCCATACTTTATCTAAAAGATTACGTATAACCAACTTGGAATTAATCACTATTGAAGCAGAGTAAAAAAACTCGACACAGCCCATATTTTATGCTATAAATGGGAGGTACGCTAGAGGCGTCTTCTGGCTATATTTCTTGAATGTTAATCTTAACCATACTTAATGAGTCTTTAGATTGAAAATATTAATAGGTGCACTAATTATTTTAGTGCTTTTAGCTTTGCTAGCAGGTAATATCATGAGTCGCGTCGAACAGCCAAAATATAAAACAGTAGATTCAAAAGGTTCTTTTGAAATACGAGAATATTCACCCATGATTGTAGCTGAAGTAGAAATAACAGCAGATCGCAAAACAGCCATCAAAGAAGGATTTAGAGCTCTTGCCGATTATATTTTCGGCAATAATACATCTCATACTAGAATCGCAATGACAGCACCCGTGTTGCAAGAAGGCTCGAAAAATAGCTGGCAAATTCGATTTACAATGCCCCATACTTATACACTTGAAACTTTGCCAGCTCCGATTTGCAAAAACATCCACATTAAATCCTTGGAATCTAAAAAATTTGCCGCAATTCAGTTTTCAGGTATCGCAACGGATAAAAGCCTAGAAAAAAACTTGGAAACACTAAAAAACATACTCCAGGAAAAAAATATAACTATTATAGGAAAACCAATTCTAGCTTTCTACAACCCTCCTTGGACGCTACCTTTTTTACGTCGCAACGAAATCCTAATAGAAATTAAACCATAAGGAAAGACACTTGCACAAATACGAAGATTTAATCTCTATTTTCAACGCTTGTTTTTCTACTACCCATAACACGCAACTTGTTAAAGGAACAGAAGAACCCCTATATGTACCAACAAATCCCGAGCAGCCATACAATGCGATCTTTTTTGCTAGAGGTTTTTTTGCTAGTGCCTTGCATGAATGTTCGCACTGGTTAATAGCTGGAGAAAAAAGAAGAACATTGGTAGATTTCGGGTATTGGTATGTTCCTGACGGAAGAACCAATATAGAACAAGAGCTATTTCAAAGCGTTGAAATTAAGCCCCAAGCTCTTGAATGGATTTTATCAAATGCTTGTGGATATCGCTTTTACACAAGCGTTGATAATTTAAATGGCAAAGAAACAGACTCTCTTTCCTTTAAACTCGCAGTTCATAACCAAATCAAAACCTACTGTGAACACGGACTCCCCTCTCGTGCAAAAAAATTCAGAACTGCTCTTTGTGATTTTTACAAGACTAACTATGAACTAAACTTCAAAGACTTCGATATTAATACTATTCTTTGATTTTTTTATGCCAAAAATCACTAGTAAAAAAACAGAAAACCTACTATTTCTATATTTGTTAAATAAATAAAAAAGAATGCGAATAAATATTAGAAAAATATGGTTTAAAAACTCACCTCCATCAAAAGAAAGTGAGTTTTCTACACATAATTAAATCAAAACGAAAAATGTTTTTATTTTTTTTGAACAAGCCACTTATTATATCGAGCAACTGCCTCTGGATAGTTTGGAGGGGTCTTCCAGTTTTTTGTATTATAAGCAAAAATATCATTACAAAGAATATTTAAGTGTGTTTGCAGATTTGTATGCAACCCCTCTAAATGAGAGCCACAAATTTCTTTAGGACCATGTCCCTCGTACCCAATCACAATACCTGTAATTTCATGCCTAAAAGCCCTATGACCGGTTGCTTGTCCTTTCGACTTCCATAGTGAGCCTGTTCTTTCAATTACCGACACTACATCACTTGTTGCGATTACAGCCTTTCCCTTTCCTGACTTTTCATCTTGAAACGCACTATGTATATCGGTCACTAAAGAAATTAAACCATTATTACATACAGCTTCTTCATAGGATTTTTTTAAAATTAGTTCCTGATGGGAACTTTTTGATAATCCAATCATATTTACTCCACAAAAAAAAATAAAATCCAATTATACAAACTCGATTCATTTACTTATAGAAAATAAAAAAGCATAACCTCAAAAAAAGACTGGAACTATATCCTGATAATTTTTTGGCGCTAAAAAAGATGGTGGTATCACAGAATAAAGTTACGTAAAACTAGATAAGAACTAACAGTTTGATCAGTCCTAATTATTTTCAAAAAAATCAGGACAAAAAAAATCCCTCTAGATTTATTCAACCTA
>CAYVYN010000001.1:0-445804 GCA_964455905.1 uncultured bacterium | reverse complement strand
ATTGCCCCAGATCCTGTTGTTACTGTAGAGTCACCTGCTAATGTCACAGCAGCTGCAATAGAAAAAGCGGCATCTGTTGTAGTATATGTACCGTTTAGTGTAACTCCTAGATCTGTATTATAAGTCTGCTCTCCTGTTGTTGTGACAGAAACCATGCTTAATGTTCCAGCTCCTAATGATGTTAGGCTAGTTAAGGCTGTTGTTCCCCCTACTACTCCACTAAAGCTCTTTAATCCTGTAGAAGTAACTGTCAAAGCATGCGCACCATCAACTGTAGAGCTAAAGCTTATGTTTGCAGGAAGTAAAGAAACTCCTGCATTCGTAGTATCTAAAGCAACATCAGCTCCTAAAGTAACAGGCCCTCCACTTATTTCTATCGAACCTGCCTGAGTTGTTATATCGCCATTTAAGGTAATTCCTGAACTAATTCCTACTACTGTATAACTAACACCAACACCAGCTACTGTTAGTGCATTTACAGTGCTTGATTGAGTAATTGTGTTTGCTGAAACAACTTTTAAACTAGCTAGTGGATCAGTAGCTCCAATTGAGCCAGAGAAGGAGACATCTCCAGAGGTTCCAGCATTTACGTTCAAAGATAGTGAAGTAATAGGCGAATTTATTGTAGATCCAAATGTGATATTTGCTCCTGCAAGCGAGGCTCCATTATTAGTAGAATCTATGGTAGTATTTCCATCGAGACTAAGAGCTCCTAAAGATATCGGTAGACCACCAGTTCGAATAGACCCTGCAGTACGAACAACTGTGGGGTCTGTAGCTGTGAATCCCTGATCAAATGTGATAACAGAGCCTGACTTACTACCTAATATTAATGCGCCTGTGTTACCAATAGATGTCGTTCCAGTAATATTAGACCCCCGAAGTCCTGCATCATTAAATGCAATATCAACAGGACCAAGCAACGGATCCGAAGTCTGGACATCAGCAGCTAAAATTCTTCCTCCAATTGAAGTGGAAAAGCCAAAAGAAGCGCTGAGACCTTCGATATTAAGCCCCCCGACTGTAGTAATTTCAGGAAATACGATAGGACTTGTTACGGTAGAAAGAATCGTCAAAGAATCTACGGTATTGGATGTTCCAAGACCACTAATTGCTCCAGATAAAGTAAGAGTTCCTGTTCCAGCTGTAATGGTAAGATTTTTAAGAGTTCCTGCAATAGTGCCGCCGAATTCAATATTTCCATTATTACTTGTAACTGCTGTATTAGCGTTAATGGATACAGGTCCTTGATATATTTGGGTATAAGCATTATATACACTTCCATTTAAAGTAATACCCGAAGAAGATATAATCTGAGAACTTCCTGTAACTCCTTGAGAAGATCCACCAATATTCTTTAAAGAGACTCCACCATCAGCTCGAATAAACAAGCTATTTAAGGCAGTTGTTCCTCCAATAACATCTAAAATAGAAATTTGACCAGCTCCAGCATTTAAACTAAGAGCAAAAGCACCATCAATTGCACCTCCAGCAGCAAAAGTTATATTTTTACCTGCAGTAGAAGAATCAACTATTAAATCTCCTCCAAGTCCTATTGCATGCGTGCCATCTCCAAATGTGACATTGCTTCCTGCTATAGTCAGTATATCACTTCCTGTCGCAAATGTACCCCCATTACCTCCTAAGGTAATCGCTCCTGCTGCGTTGATCGTAATATTGCCAAAGGTGACAAGGCCACTATTTGTAACAGTAACAGTACCACCTGTTCCTGTAGTAATATTGTTACTTAAAGTAGCTGTCCCTAATGTAATAGAGACATTATGTAAACTAGTGGTTCCACCAAGTGTTCCCAAGGTTACAGAGCCAGATCCGGCATTGACTGTAAGATTTTGCACTCCAGCAGAAGTACCATCTACTGTAGATCCACTACTTAAGCTAATAGGATTGCCTCCAGAACTAAAGCTTGCAGCTCCACTTAAAGTACTTTTTCCTGTGACAGTAATTCCACTTGCTCCATTTGTTGTAATAGAAGAAGCAAATACACTGCTTCCAGCGCCTGTTGTTGTCACAGCAAAAGAAGCAAGTGGCGTTGATGCCCCGATCGTCGAATTACACGTAACATTTCCTGTTCCGGCTGTTAAAGTAAGATCGTAGCTACCATTTAAAGCAGAATTTGCAGCAAACGTAATATTTTTATTAGCAGAAGAAGAATCAACAGTAAGATTGCCACCAAGATTAATAGCATTTGTTCCATTACCAAAGGTTACATCACTTCCTGCGATCGTAAGAGTATTTACCCCTGAGCTAAAAGAGCCTCCATTACCTCCTAAGGTAATGGCCCCTGCAGAATTAATCGTAATTGCTCCAAAAGTTACAAGACCTGTATTGCTAATCGTAACTGTTCCATCTGTTCCTGTAGTAATATCCCCATTTAAATTTGCAGCACCCGACGTAATAGAGACGTTATGTAAACTAGTAGTTGCCCCAAGAGTTCCTAAAGTGACAGTACCTACTCCGGCATTCACCGTAAGATTTTGCGCTCCAGCAGATCCTCCATCTAAATTAGAACCATTACTTAGAGAAATTAGATTTCCTCCTGATGTAAAGGTAATCCCTGCATCGATTGTTGCATTTCCTGCTACTGTAATCCCACCAGATCCAGAAGTTGTCACTCCTGTAATAGAAGAACCAAACACAGTACTTCCAGATCCTGTTGTTGTACAACTTAAAGAAGAAAGAGGGGTACTTCCTCCCACATTAGCATTAAATGTAATAGTTCCTGTTCCAGCTGTTAAAGTAAGAGCGTACGCACCATTTAAAGTAGAATTTGTAGCAAAGGTAATACTTCTATTTGCAGCAGAAGAGTTAACTGTTAGATTTCCTCCAAGACTCATAGGATTCACTCCGTTACCAAAAGTAACGTCACTTCCTTCGATAGTAAGAGTGTTTTCCCCTGAGCTAAAAGAGGCCGCATTACCCCCTAGAGTAATAGCTCCAGCTGAATTGATTGTTATATTTCCAAAGACAAGAAGTCCTCCATTTATAACGCTGACCGTTCCTCCAGTTCCTGTCGTAATATTCCCATTTAAATTTGCAGCACCCGACGAAACAGAAACGTTATGTAAACTAGTAGTTGCTCCGAGAGTTCCTAAGGTGACAGTACCCGCTGAGGCATTTACCGTAAGATTTTGTGCTCCAGCAGATGCTCCATCTAGATTAGAACCATTACTTAAAGAAATTGGATTTCCACCTGATGTAAAGGTAATTCCTCCACCAATTGTTGAATTTCCTGATACTGTAATCCCACTAGATCCAGAAGTTCTCACTCCTGTAACAGCAGAGCCAAACACAGTACTTTCAGCACCCGTTGTCGTGCAGCTTAAAGAAGATAAAGCCGTCGTCATTCCGACATTACTGCTAAATGCAATGCTTCCTGCCCCTGCATTTAACGTAAGAGCCGATCCCCCGTTAACAGTTCCGTCAAAGGAAATATTTCCACCGTTTGTCGTAATCTGCACTCCTGCACCAAGAACAATCGGGTTATTTACTCCAGAAAATGTAACCACACCTCCATTTGTCGTTATGTTTGCATTTAATGTGGTCGTCATCGGAGACCCTGTAGCTGCTTGAAAAGTAATGCCCACTCCGAAAGTGCCAATATTAATTGCTTGGCTCGCATTTTGTGTAATACTTGTGGCTGCACAAAGAATCACATTACTTCCCGCCCCGTTAATCGTCGCGGGTAAAATAGAAACTGCCATTGCTACATCTGTACAATCTTCCACATCTATTAACTCTGCAGATCCATCAGATGCTATCGTAATTGTATCAGGATCAAGAAGCCAATCTCCAGCCTGCCCTTTAGGAGCTAATGTATTGACGTATCCTGTGGTAACTCCAAGATGAATCTTACCGGAGGTTTCTACAAACCCTCCGTTTCCACCTAAAGCACCCCCTCTTGCAAAAATCTTTCCATTAAAAAGTGTTGTATCATCAGACCAAACAATGACCCTTCCGCCATTTCCACTTGTGATAGCATCTGCTTTAATAATAGATGCCTCATCCATAAAAGCAGTAATTGCATTTCGTAAAGAGCCTTCTCCTTTATAATCTCCCCCTATAAAGACAAAACCTCCGGAGATATCTCCAGAGGCATCGATGTTTGCTCCTGCTAACCTGATGTCATCACTAAGGATGGTAACTGTTCCCCCTTTGCCACCTGATGATAAATTTGCTGCATCAATGCTTCCATCGACCTTAACCTTTGAGCCAGCATCCCCATCTATATAGACACCTTTTGCTTTAATGCTACTAGCGCTTACGATGTGGATAAGACCATTTTCTTTGACGATCTTGCTACCTTCTACTACACCTTCTGTATTAATGATGTCTCTAATAGCTTTATTTGCTACTTTTAACTTCATAAACACTTCGCCACCTTCTGCATTAAACGCACCTAAGTGCTCAATAACAGCGTCTTCTAGTTCCCCCTCTAAAATAAAGCTCATCAGGCCATCACCAGAAAAATCTAATGTGACAGCTTCAGCTGAAGCTAAAACAATTTTACCGGCGTTCGCAGTGACAACCCCTTCATTCTTGATATAAGGGGCCAAAAACGCAATCGAGCCTTCAGGCGCTGTAATATGTCCTAAATTATGAATTAGTCCATTTTTACCAGCTTTTGTGGAGAAGAATTTGAAGTTGTCATTTAGAAAATCTTGATTTAGGATATCTAGGGTCGAGGCAATGAGAGAGCCTACATTAACAGATGCGTCAGGTCCAAAGTAGATCCCGTATGGGTTGACGAGAAATACTTTTCCATTGGCATCCAGTGATCCTAAAATCTGCGAAGGGTCAGATCCCTCCACACGGTTTAAGACACAAGACCTGGAGGAGGGCTGAATAAACCGCACCCGCTCCCCCTTTCCAATATCAAAGGCGTCATAATTAATGATGGCTTTATCAGAGGTTGTAATCTGAAGAGCTCCTTCTTCCACGTGGACAAAGTCAGCCTCTCCACTTACTACCTGCTCTCCTTTAGGCAAAGCAAAAGCTAAAGCAGGAAAAAGCGTAAAGATTACTAAACGAAGCAAAGAAATAACAATAGTTCTCATAATACCCATCTCATTAATTATTGTTTTCAGCGTAAAAACGCCATACCCATTAAAAACACCCTAAAAATATCTAAATACTCAACTCACACACTCATTAAAATGGCTGCACTCCAGCCTTAAAGTAATACACAGGGGACGATTGCTTTTTATCTCCCGTAAGAGGGAAAGCTACGTCAAACGTAAAATTCACATAAGGGGCAAATATTCTAATTCCAGCACCCGCGCCTGTCATAGAAATGTGATGACTTTGGTGCTCTCCACCGCCGTTTAACTTCACCCCGCCCTGATCTACAAACCCAACTAACTGTAAAAACTCTTTCCACTTTCTTTGTTTAAAGAAAGGAACCTTAGTATCTCGAATAAAAGGAAGCGCCGCTCTAAATTCTAAATTCGCATAGTAACCATCATCTCCAAGAGCTGCGGCTATAGGAAATCCTCTTACGCTATCTACACCACCTATATAAAGCTGCTCTGAAATAGGCAACTTATAAGGAGTTGCTTGTCCTGCTATATGCAAGTTAATAAAGCAATCCTTAGGTAGAGTCTGAATTCTTGTATAATCTACGTTTAAAATAGCAAAAAGTCCGCCAGCACCTGAGCGACTACATAAGTCATCCACGGTATGAAGACCCCCTAAAAAGTGAGGAACGCCATAAGAAATCGAAATATCTGCGACGTTTCTTCCCTTAAAGCTGTCGCTATAATCCAAGTCAAAGCCCAAGTTAAAGATACGAAGTTTATCATAAGAATTGATATTACCTCTTTGATAGTTAGCAATTTGCTTGTAATCAAAGGAAAGATAGACATCAGTACTCATCCTTCTAGATCTAAGTAGCGCTTGCGAAAACTCTACAGTTCCAATCTGTGATCTACCTCTTAAACGAAGCTCTGGAAAAAGAGGCACATGAAAACTAGAATAAAGGTAATTAAGCTTCATTTCTGTCCCTATAGTGTTTAAAGGGATCGTATAAGAGGCATTTGTGTAGTTCAAATGACTGACAGGATTACCAACCACTTCTGTGACTGCGAATTTATCTCCGCCTGTAATCAAGTTGCCATACTGAAACTGAGCACCTGTACGCCATATAGATGTTTGATGCGATCCATAGTTGTTTTCATCTACATAAAGATGACAAGGTCTTTTATCATCAACTCTTAAAATAAGATCAGCAGTACCTACCTCTGAACCCTTTTTAAAAACAGCTCCGACATTTAAATCAGTTTTTTCATTAAGAAGAAACAGTGACTTTAAGAACGCATCATAGTTAATGGCTTTCCCTTGGAATTTAGTGAAAAACTTCTTAATATAAGCTTCTTTATAGTATTTGTTTCCTTCAACAGTTACATTTCCAAGTCTTCCTTCCAATACTTCTAATGTAAGATTTCCTTCTTTAACTTCTTGCTCAGGAGGATATACTCTAGCTAAAAAGTACCCAGCACTTACATATTTTTCTTGAAGCTTCAAACAGAGCTCTTTAATGTCTCGCATTTTAAGCTCTTTGCCTTCATAACCAGCTAAAATCTTACGAATCACCTTTTTAGAAAAGATATCATTACCTTCAAGCGTGATCTTTTGAATAAAGGCAGTTTCATCATCACCCATCATAAGCTGCTCTTCAGGAATTTCCACTTCTAAAAGAGGAACTTCTCGTGTTGGAGTCACATTTTGATCTTGATACTCTCTTTCAATTTGCTTTTCTACGATACCCGCAGAAGTATTCGGTGGCCCGACAAACTCAGAAAATCCGTCTTGAGAACACAAAAGAGCAGCTCCCATAAATAAACATCGTAGACTAAAAACTACATTCGATAAGCGCATGACACAACCCCTCTCCATAAACTGATTTCCTTAAAATAACTTTTAATTTCAGTCTATATTTGAATTTGAAGAAAATATGCAAGGAATTTCTCTAGGAATTTTCCAAAGACAAAAACACACAAAAACAATAAAGAAATAAAGAAATAAAAAAACCAAGGAACAAAAACAAAAAAACAAGCCCAAAACACCACAAAAACCAATACAACAAAGAAATAAAGCAATAAAACATCACAACAAGAAAGACGCATCGCAATATTTATTGCTTGCAAAAAACAAAGAAAGTTTGTTAGCGTGAGTTTCACTAAGTAAAGCCAAAAAAACAAAAAAACAGCCATTTCACAAAGAGAATTTTATGAGAAAAATCTGTATTAGCCTTTCAAAAGGAGGCGTTGGAAAAAGCTCCACCTGCGTGAGTATAGCCCACGGCCTTGCTCTTTTAGGAAAAAAAGTGCTACTTGTTGACACTGACGATCAAGGGCAAGACTCTTTCCTCCTTGGCGTCAGCCCAAAATACAACCTAGCAGACGTTTTAAATGACGATATTTCCGCAAAAGAAGCAATACACCTAGCCAGAGAAAACCTCTGGATTTTATCAGGAGGAAAAGCTCTTTCCGGCATTAAAAGAGCTATAGGAAGAAAAGACTTCGGAGCAGAGCAAACTCTTTCGCAAGCTTTAGCACCCCTAGAAGGAGAATTTGATTTTGTGATCGTAGATACTTCTCCAAGCTGGGACACACTCACAATCAACGCTCTTTTTTACTGCACAGAAGTGTTAACCCCTGTCAGTTTAGAAATACTTACACTAAATAGTCTTGTAGAATTCGCAGAAAGACTAAAAAGCGTACAAAACTTCAATAAAAAATTAGAATACAAATACCTTCTCCCTACTTTCTTAGATAGAAGAGTTAAAAAATCAACTGAAATCCTGGATCAACTTCGGAAATACTATCCAAACCTGCTTTGCGAACCAGTCAAGTACTCCGTTCGAATTTCTGAATCTGCAGGATTTGGAAAAACAATCTACGAATACGCTCCTAATTCTAGCGGCGCAAAAGACTACGAAAACACAGTACAAAGGATCCTAGCCAATGCATGATCGAACAAGCACCCCAGACATCCTCGGCAGCATCATGTCAGGAGCTTCAAATAATAGAGCAGTAAAGCAAGAAGACACTACTGAAATAAAGAAAGAAAGCAATAAAGAAATAAAGCAAACGCCTCCTAGAAAGCAACTAGAAGAAGAAGTAAAAGAAAAAGCAACATTCAACCTGCCGTCAGAACTTCTCCTGGAATTAGAAGATCGTTGCCACGCTATCCGTAAAATTTGCAAAAGCAAACAGATATCAAAAACCCTTCTTGTAGAAGAAGCGTTAAAAATGGCTTTTGCAGATTTTGAAACAAAAGGCCAGGCTAGTAAGTTTCTCGCTAGACTAGTGAGCAATAAAGCAGTAAAGCAATAGACTAAAAAAGGCTGCAGAAAAAATCTTCAGCCTTTTTTGAAAAAACCCCCACAATTCTAACTCCCTTGATCAGAACTAATCCCCCTCGTCTTTCAAGTCTTATGAAATATACTTCCTTACAGCAGGCTCAAAAAAATCGATCGGATTGTAAAAAATAAGACTAATGGAACTAACCACAATGCAATAAAGCAATAAATACCGCTCAAAAAAAACCGCTTGATTTAAGGGGGGAATTAGCTAATAGTAAAGACTAAGGAATATGCCAAGTAGGAAACCACTAAAAACTCTCTATTTTCAAGGAAAAACGCATTATGCGACTACGCCCTAAAAAAAACATCAACACAAACGGGAGAATTCTACGGTTTGCTTTTGCTATTGGATTACTCATATATGCCGCTGTTGAAAAAAGCTGGTTTGCTGGAGCCTGCTCTATTTTTGTTTTCTTTGAAAGCTTTATGAGCTGGTGCGTCGTGTATCAAATTCTTGGCAAAAACAGCTGCCCAATTTCTAAGGAAAAAAAATGAATCACAACAAAAACTGGACAAAGGCTGAAATTCTAGAAGCCATGGTTGCAAACACCCACTTCCAAATGACCTATTTTGCAAAATATACGCCGTCTATGGAAATACTTCTTGAGCCAGATGTGACGATCGTACGTTCTCAAATAGTAGACGACACGTTTAATTACGTAGTTTCCACGCACTTTATAGAAGAAAATGCTCATAGCAGAATCGCTCACGTAAAAAACCTTTTTAAAAAATCAAACCTGCCCTTTTCGTGGTGGGTAAGCGAACTAGACACCCCCTCTACCCTAGGAACAATCCTTCTTAAAGAAGGATTCGCGTTTAAAGAGAAAAACGTTGGAATGTACTTAGATCTTACAAAAGACCTTGAAACTTCAAACTCAGCTCTCGATTTCAAAAAAGTCGATTCTCCTAGTTCCATAAAACACTTTGCAGATATCATAGTTTCAATAGGCGGATCTGAAGATGCCTTTAAGCACATTTACGCAAAAATCCCTCTTTCTGCCTATAGAGAAAACAATCCTCTTGAAATGTATGTCGGGTATTTAAATGGCTCCCCTACTGTAACAGGCATCCTAGTTACACACGCAGATGTCGCGGGCATTTATTATGTAGCTACAACTCCCAATGAACGCAAAAAAGGATTTGGAAGTGACATGATGAATCACCTATTAAATGCTGCCAAGAAAAAAGGGTATACACTAGCTACTCTACAAGCATCAAGCGAGGGCCTTTCTCTTTACGAACGACTTGGATTTATAGCTTGCTGTGAATTGTGTGAGTATGCGCCTATCTAAAAGATTTCCTCTAAAAAAGCCTTCAGTAAAATCCATGAGCGCTTATCTGCTAGCTCATTATACACTGTTCCAAAATCGGGATCATTGGCCTCTGGATTTGTGAAAGCGTGCATTGTATTACCAAATACATGCACTTGAAAATCAACTGATCTTTCCTCCATCTCTGCGCAAAAACTAGCAACATCCTCTTTGGATACCATAGGATCTTTGTCTCCGTGCAAAACAAGAACTTTTGAATGAAAAGGCGTAGAAGAATTTTTAAAGGGAGTCGATAAAAGACCATGAAAACTTACTACGCCCTTAAGCAAGGCCCCTTCCCTAGCTAAATCTAAAGCACATAACCCTCCAAAACAAAAACCTATTACAGCCACTTTTTCTATATCTGCTTCAGAAATTTTTTGGAAAAGAGATAAACTGGCTAAAACACGTCTATGAAGATTTTCTCTATTTTCAATAAGAGGCCCCATAAGCAAAGAGCACTCTTCTTTATTTTTTCCCAGTTTTCCTATCCCGTAAGGATCTAATGCACAACCTATAAAACCAAGTTTTGCGAGCTCAGTGGCTTTTTTTTCAGCAAACGCATTTTTACCTTCCCAAGAAGGAAAAATCATAACTAAAGGTTTTTTTTGTCCTCCTTGAGGAATAGCTACTGTAGCTTCCAATACAACATCTTTGTCATAATAAGTAATTTTACGAATTTCCATAGCAATGACCTTCCTAAATAAAAAAAGACTATGCCTTTTAACTCAATGAAATGTCAAATACATAGAAACATTTCAGTCCATTAGGTATACTTAGCCAAAAACAGTACGCAAAGAAAAAGGACTCAGAAAAATGCAAAGAAGAAATTTTGATCTTGTCGTAATCGGAGCTGGCCCAGGAGGCTATGTAGCAGCCATAAAAGCTTCTCAAGCAGGTAAAAGCGTAGCCCTTATTGAAAAAGGATACCTTGGCGGCACTTGTCTAAATGTTGGCTGTATCCCTACTAAAACACTCATTGCTAATGCCCTTATGCTAAGCAAAGTAAAATCCGCAAAAGATTTTGGAATAGAAACCGGCCCTGTTACTTTTGACTACAGTAAAATGCACGCAAGAAAAAATAGCGTCGTAGAAGGCATAAGAAAAAGTTTAGGCGGACTTATTCAGTCTAATTGTATTACGGTCATCCAAGGCAAGGCAGAATTCACATCCCCTAACGAGCTTAAAGTCTTTAGCGAAGAAGGCGAACTTATTCGGTTTGAAAAAGCGATTATAGCAACTGGATCGATCCCTTTTGACATCCCAGCATTTCGCTGTGATCACGAAAAAATATTCAACTCCTCTTCTATTTTAGAAAGAAACGAACTCCCCAAAAAAATTGCCATCATTGGTGGTGGTTATATAGGGTGTGAATTTGCTTCTCTTTTTGCTGAACTAGGTGTGGAGGTTTCTCTCATTGAAGCTCTTCCCTCTCTTTTAGCGGCGCAAGGGGTTCTTATTTCAGACACCATCACAAAAGCCTTTAAGAAAAAAGGGATTGAAATTACAACAGAAGCTTTCGTGGAAGGAATTGACAAAACAGAAAATGGCGTATCAATTCGACTCAAAGGCAAAGATTCAATCGAAGCCGATATAGCCCTTGTAGCCACAGGACGCAAAATTGTATCTGAAGGGCTTGGGTTAGAAAAAGCTGGAGTAGCGGTGGGAGATAAAGGAGAAATCTTAGTCAATTCCCAAATGCAAACAAACGTTCCGGGCATCTATGCTATTGGTGATGTAACGGGAAAATTCCTACTTGCGCACGTAGCATCACATCAAGGAATTGTCGCTGCATCACATGCGACAAATAAAGAGATTCACATGAATTATTTAGCAGTGCCTGCTGTTATTTTTACGCATCCAGAAATTGCCATGGTGGGTATGACACTAGAGGAAGCACAAAAAACAGGGAAAGAAATCAGTGTCGGGAAGTTCCCTTTCCAAGCTTTAGGCAAGTCTATTGCAGCAATGGAAACTGAAGGTTTTGCACAAGTACTTATCGATAAAAAAACAGGACTTATTTTAGGCGCTCAAGTCGTAGGACATGATGCTTCTTCGCTGATTGCTGAAATGGCTGTTGCAATTGCCAACGAACTTACCATCGAGTGCATCGAAGAAACAATCCACGCTCATCCTACGCTATCTGAAGCTTGGCTTGAAGCTTCTTTGCTTGCAAAAGGTACGCCTATCCATTTTCCTCCTAAAACTAGAAGAGGGTAAAACGTCCCATGTCGTGCGGAAAAAACAAGCTAAATGTACTCCCTGAAAATCCCGAGGAAGGAACGCTAGGTAGATTTCCTTCCTGGCTCCACCGCAAAATACCGGCGGGAGGTCAAACATTTAAAACAGACGCTATTTTAGAAAAACATCGCCTAAACACTGTCTGCGAAGAGGCAAAATGTCCTAATAGAATGGAATGTTATTCGAAAAAAACAGCCACTTTTTTAACCCTTGGTAAAGAGTGCACAAGAAACTGCGGTTTTTGCGATATAGACTTTAACAAAACACCAAAGCAACCAGAGGCTGATGAACCAGAAAGGATTGCTGCCTCCACGAAAGAACTAGGACTAAAACATGTGGTCATCACGATGGTGGCAAGAGACGACCTTCCAGATGGCGGGGCTGCACAAATTGGTAAAATCATCAAGGAAGTCCGTCGGCAAAATCCAGGCGTAACGATAGAAGTTCTTACCTCTGATTTTGGCGGAATGAAATCTTCTTTAGATCTTGTATTGGCAGAGCGCCCTGAAATTTTTAATCATAATATCGAAACAGTAAGAGAATTAACTCCTCGGGTAAGGCATAAAGCTTCTTATGAAAGAACACTAGAAGTTCTTTCCTACGTAAAAGCGCAAAACAAAGTAGGGTTTGTCAAATCTGGTATTATGGTTGGGTTAGGAGAAACTAAAGAGCAAGTAAAAGAAACGATGGTAGACCTTGTAAAAGCAGGCTGTGATATCATTACAATTGGACATTACCTACAAGCAAATAGTAAAAAACTTCGAGTAAAAACGTTTGTAACTCCAGAAGAATTTAAAGAATACGAAGAGTTTGGCTACGAAATAGGCGCAAAACACGTATACTCAGGTCCTTTTGTCCGATCTAGCTATAACGCAGGAGAAATCCAAAGTATCCTCACTAAAACAACACCCCCAAAAGAAACTATATGAACGCTGAAGATCCTTTTTTTGTAGAAGAAACAGATATAGAAATACTCATGCATAAAGAAGTGCACTTTCAGGGAGAATTTCCTGTCATGCTCGACTATTATTACAATGAAGGAAAGGGTATCCAAGAGGCTTTTGATATCGAAAGAATCGAAAGACTTGCCTTCTTAGAAAAACAAAGCCCATCTCCTCTAAAAGAAATTTTACTAACAGAAGAAGATCTCCAAAAAATAGAAAAAGCAAAAGAAGCCTACCACAAACTACAAACAGCTACTGGTACGCAAAAAAAGCTAGCGGATCTTATTCTTTCAGAAGAAGAACACCCAGAAAAACTTATAGAAGAAGTCTGTGCATTGAAAGAAAAAGTCATCCCCCTTCTTTTAAGACTTTTAAAAGAAGATGACTTCTATGATCCTCTTTTTCCAGGGTATGGTTTAGCACCTATTTTAGCAGGAGAGTGTCTTGGCGTTCTTAAAGTAAAAGAAGCGATTATCCCTCTTTTTGAAGCGATCCGTAAAGCGGAATTCTTTGGGGAAGAACCCCTTATCTCTGCTCTTTTTCAAATAGGAGATGAAGCTAAGGATTTCCTTCTTACGACGTTAAAGAAAACTCCTATCACACAAGAAAATGAAAATGCAGCAATCGCTCTATTACCCTTTCAAAACGATTCTTTCGTAAAAAATACGAGCCTAGATCTTCTTGAGCTTCCAGAGACTCAAAATCGGCCGCTATTTTTTACTTACCTACTTCTTCTAGTAGACTCTCTTGACGATTCGATCTCTATTGGAAGACTAGAAAAGCTAACAAAGCTTTCTTTGCCTCCAGAATTACAAGAAGAGTTACAATGGACTCTTCGAAGAAAAACTCCAACTCCCAAGAAAAGCTCTAAATAATTTTCTAGGCCAAAAGTTTTTTGGCCTTTTTAAAAAGTACAAACAGCTTTTTACTCAAAAAAAACATGTAAATATTTAGAAATACATCCTTGATTAAAATCGTAATCCTTGTTAACAAGAAATTTAAACTATTTGTTATACAAGGACCTACCGATGCCGCACTTTCAAGATCTCCAGCTCCAAGACAAAATAGCCGCTATAGTATTGGCCGGGGGAGAGGGAACAAGATTATACCCTCTTACTCTGCATAGATGTAAACCTAACGTATGCTTTGGAGGCAAATACCGCCTGATCGATGTTCCTATTTCTAATTCTATTAACTCACAAATTCATCAAATTTTCGTAATTTCGCAACATTTTGCAGCGGGACTTCAAAAGCATCTACTTTCTTCCTATGCCCACCAAAGTCTTCAAAGAGGGAATTTAGAAGTCCTTTGCCCTGAAGAAACAGCAGATGGGATCAAACGATTTCTTGGAACTGCCGATGCCGTACGCAAAAACATAGAACATTTACAAAAAGTTCCAGCCGAGTATTTTCTTATTCTCTCCGGAGACCAACTCTATAACTTAGACCTAATCGAGATGGTTGAATTCGCAAGACAAAAAAATGCGGACCTAGTCATCGCAGCACTTCCCATCAAAGAAAAAGAAGCTAAGAGAATGGGTCTTTTAAAAATATCAGAAGAAAATAAAGTCACTGATTTTTTTGAAAAACCGCAAGACCAAATTATTTTGGATGCTTTCCGTTTTAATAAAGACAATAAAAAAGCACCCTCTGTTTATTTGGGGTCTATGGGAATTTACGTTTTCCGTAAAGAATCTCTTATCAAATTACTCAAAGAAGAAGGTCATGATTTTGGCAAAGACCTAATTCCTAAAAAAATTAAAGAGCACAATAGCTTTGCTTTCATCTATGACGGCTACTGGGAAGACATCGGAACGATTGCTTCTTACTACGAAGCAAATCTCGCGCTAACTAGTCAAGCAAACTGCTTAAACCTATACGACCTATGGAATCCTATTTATGGAACACAAAAACCTCTTCCAAGCGCTCTCATTAAAGGAACTAAGATAGCAAGTTCAATTATTAGCCAAGGGTGCATTATTGAAGCAGAAGAAATCTCTCACAGCTTAATAGGCATCCGATCTCGTATAGGCGCAAACACAAAAATCAAAGATTCAATTGTCATCGGAGACTACAGCGAACAAAGCCAAGATGAAATAAGTCCTTTTCAAATAGGAAAAAACTGCCTTATTGAAAAAACAATCATCGATGAAGATGTGACTATCGGTAATGGTGTGCACTTAATAAATAAACAAAAACTCACACACTATGATGGAGATGGCATTTTTATTCGAGACGGTATTATTGTTGTCTCCTCAGGAACAGTCCTCCCAGATGGATTTACCTTATAGATTTCAAATAGGCATTTCGATAAAGTAGCCCTTTTCATTTACAAGTAGCAACAAACATGAGCATTTGGGCCATTGGCGACCTACATCTAGCTTTTAGTAATCCCTCCAAAGATATGAGTTTTTTTGGGCACCCTTGGGAAAATTACGCGGAAAAAATAGAAGCGCACTGGATAAACTGCATACAAAAAGAAGATATAGTTCTAATACCTGGCGACATCTGCTGGGCAAACAACCTAGAAAACGCTAAAATAGACCTAGAATGGCTCGAAAAACTTCCAGGCACTAAAGTCATCTCTAAAGGAAATCACGACTACTGGTGGGCTTCTAATGCAAAAATGGAAGCAAATCTACCTCCTTCGATCCATTTTATCCACAACAACGCAGTCCATCTCCACGTACAAGGAAAAAAAATTGCATTTGGAGGCACTCGTCTTTGGGACTGCACAGAATACGACTTCATGCCTTTTATTACGTTTAAACAAAATCCAAGAGCACGCAAAGAAAGCACTCCTCCTACAGAAGAACAAACATTAGAAATATTTAAAAAAGAACAGGAGCGGTTGCGAATTAGTTTAAAATGTATGGATCCAAACGCTGATTATAAGATCGCATTGATCCACTATCCTCCAATTGGAGCCTCTCTTTTACCTTCGACCACATCTGATATTTTAGAAGAATTTAAAGTAGATATTTGTGTTTTTGGTCACTTACACAATGTAAAAGAAAATACTTTGCCTTTTGGATCGGTAAACGGCACGAAGTATGTATTTACCTCTGCCGATTACCTAGACTTTAAACCAATTAAAATTTTATGAAAGAAACCTGCCTACTTCTTCTGAAAAAACAGCATCGGCTTCTTCCTCAGCTTCTTCCAAGATGCGACGCAAAGAAGCATTAGCTCTTTCTTCATCGGATAAAGCAAACAGACGGGCCCTAAGAAGAGCAAACCACTTCTTATCAAAAACATACGGATCAAAAGCATCTATTAGCTTCGATGCAAACACCTCACTACCGTCTTCTAAAAGCTCTCCGATATAATCGTAAAGGAATCCTTCGATATCATGCGCTGTATATTGTAAGGTTGAAGCAAATACTTCTTCTTGATTTTCTCCTTGATCCACTGCTTTATCTAAAATATCTTGTAACCCAAATAAAACAGATTGAGCTTCTTCCTCTTCTATGAGTTCTCCTCCATCAAAGCGAGAAACAAGAAAGTCTAACTCATCAAAAAACACCGAAAGGCTTTGTCTGACCGTCAGGAACCGTCTCCACAGCTCAAAAACAAGTAAATAGGCTTTCTCTTCACCTTCCAAGTCATCTTCTGCAATCCATAAATATTCAACCAAATCCTCAGGAGAATCAGCATTTTCCGCATGAATCATAAAAACTTCTTTAGATAGCGGGATCCCAAGAGAGGCCAATTCTGCAAAAAGCTCTTCATCTTTTAAAGAACGATAATCACGTATTTGCCACTCTTCGACTTCCAAAGAGGGATCCTCTTGCTTACTAAGTTGTAATAAGTTATACAATGAACGGCCCTTAAATTGCATCATCAACCCCTAAGTTAAAGATAAACTAACAAATAATCTAAAAATATTAGCTATAATAATTGCATAGAATACGGCAAATTGTCCATACTATTTATCATGAATCGCATAAAAAAAAAGAAAACAAACACTTTTCTACTTCTAGAAATACTTGTTGCAATAGCTCTTTTTACTCTATTTATTATTCCAACAATATCTTTTCCAATGAAACATGTACAAAAAGAACTAAAAGAAATTTCACGCATACAACTTTCTTTAAAAGCAGAAGAAATTCTTTTTTCTATAGAAGAGCGGCTTCATACCGGGGAGCTTTCTTGGGAACTGCTTGTCACTGGGCTTAACGAAAAAAAACAACTCCTGGAAGTTCAAAAAAAAATCAAACTGCTCGAAGATAAAAACCAACAATGGATAGAAGCTCATATTTTTCTTAAATCGACAAAAATTAGTGAAGAAAATCCACAAAATGCCCAAGGAACGACGACTTTTTCTGTAGATTTTATAAATCCAAAGACTAAAAAAAGACTATACTCAGCCCATAAAACCTTTTTCATCGCAAAGAAAACACTTCAATCCCAATTTCCTAAAGAAAAGATCTAAAATCATGCGAACTAAAAGAAAAAAACACTCTCTAACTCTTCTTGAAGTAGCGATTGCTATCTGTCTTATAGGGATTTTAGTGCCTTCTCTTTGGTCAGTGTACCAAAACTGGTTTGGAAGCTATAAAAACATCCAAGAAACCCACGCAAAAATAGAAAAAAAACTTTTTTTAAAACACCGTTTAGAAAGACTTTGCCTGCGGCTTAAAGATCTCAATGAGCCTAATTTTCTTTTTACGCCTCAGGAAAAAAGCATTTTTCCCTCAATTTGTTTTTCCTATAAAGCAGAGCCGGATAAAGACCCAGCTTTTAATGGTGTCGTGAGATCTTTACTTTATGTAGATGAACGAAAACAACTTTGCTTAACAACATGGGGAACTGATCTAAAAAAAAGAACAGAGGTTCTTCTCAAAGAAATTTCTTCTTTAACAATTACATTTTTTGATCCAGAAAAAGCCTCTTGGGAAGATTCTTGGCTAGAAACACTTGACCACCTCCCTCTTTGGATTAAATTAGAAATAGAAACAGGAAAAGAAAAACTAGATTTAAAAATACGATCCTCTCTACATAAAGGGCCTATTCTCTACCTAAAAATGGCTAACAATGGGGTTCTCTCTGCATGAACGCTCTTTTTCTTGTGTCTAGTTTTTTACTTATTTTCACTTTTTTTAGCTTATCGCTATTTAAAGATGGGAAGATCTTTACTGCCGAGCAGAAAAGCATTTGTAGCTATATAGAAAACACAAGAACACTAGAAAATAAATGGGAAAACTATAAATACAAATCTTCTCAAAAAAAACCAAAAAAACCTCCTTCTAAAACTAAAAAAGAAAAAATCCCTCAACCTCAAGAAGATATTTCAACCTTTGAATCACATAGACTAAGACAAAATCTTTCCGCTGTCGCTAAATGGAATTTAGCAACGCTTTTTACAGCAGAAATCCAAAATTCCCATCTACAAAAATCTGTCGCTATTTTTTTAGAAGATCTTTACGGACACACCTTTTTTTGGAAAGAAGCACAAAAAAACAAGCCTAACCTTGCAAAAGATCTTGTAAATTCTTTCTTAGAAAATAAAAATCAAGAGATCACATCACTGTCTGATCTATTCCCAGAAGACTCCGAATTACAGCTCGTTTTTTATAAAATGCTCAAAGGGTCTACGCTCTATGATATGAGACAAAAAAAAGGACACCCGCCTTTAGAAGATTTTTTTTGTTTCGAAATGCAAAACACAAAAACTTTGTATTTTTCCTATGCGTCCTACCCTGCCTTAAAAGCTTTTTTTGGAACCTCTCTAGCCGACCAAATTCTTTCTTTAGAACGAGCCAAACGAGAAAAACTAGGACACGGCTACCCCATAGTCCTTAAACAAGAGTTACTAGAACTAGATGGGCAGCTTATTCCTGCACAAGACATTTTCTCTGTGTTTGATTTTTCCCACAATAAAACTCAATTTGACAAGCTTACGCAAAAAGGCAAAGAGCAGATTTCACTAAAAATAGATCTAGAAAAAAAACAATAACAAGCTCAAAAATTCCGGTTGAATGATTTATTTCATTTGTTTCCTAGTGTCTTTCTGAGCGAACCTAGCCCCTCCGCAAAGCAATAAAACAATAAAGAAACCATTATTCCAAAAGCCCTAAATTACATCCTCTCTAAAGCAAAAAAAATGCCACTGACAAAGATGTAAAAAGAAAAATAGCATGCCCATCCAATACACTTGAATGAAGCGACCTCGAAAAGAACCTATATCTAAGAGAAAATGCATTTTTTTATTAGGTCTTTAGCTATAAAGGACTCAACACTATAGAGACTTAATAGCAGCTGAAAAATTTGAATATTCCCTCTGCTGCTTACTAAAAAATGGTTACCTGCGATCTTTAGGAAGCCTAAAAGTAAACGTAGTACCCTCACCAAGAAGTGAAGTAACAGACAATACGCCATCGTGTTTTTCTATGATTTTCTTAACCAAAGAAAGGCCAAGGCCTGCGCCTCCTAGCTTACGAGAATGGGCTTTATTGACAGTATAAAATCTTTCAAAGATATGATCGAGATCATGAGGAGGGATCCCTGGCCCCTTATCGTTTACTGAAACAGTCACACTCTCTTCATCTTGGCTAAGAGTAACTGTAATTTTAGCAGGCCCAGTCGAATACTTTGCCGCATTGTCTAATAAGTTGAAAAGAGCAAGCTCTAGGATCCCTTCCTCAACAACAGCAATACAGCCATCTTCTTCCACTATTTCTATTTGAGCGTTGGGGTATACACTAAGAAGGGATCTTTTCCCTTCCTGAGCCAAGGCTCCTAAATCACAAGAAACGCAGTTTACTAAGGGAATATTTTCAATATCTGCTAAAGTTAATAAGCTTCTGACAAGAGTGTTCATTCTCTGACAATTTTTGACAATTTTTTCTAAAATTTCGTCGACAATTTCTTTTGGAAGATCTTTCATATCTTGCAATGTCTCTGCAAAACCACGAATAATTGTAATCGGTGTTTTTAACTCGTGAGAAGCATTAGCGACAAAATCTTTTCCCATTTGTAAAATCTTTTGATCACTCGATGCGTCTTGTAAAACCAAAAAAGAGCCTTCTTGCAAAGGAACTGCTACAAGGTTTAAATACGTTTTTTTTCCTTTTTCTAGAAAAAGAGAGTCTGTAACAGCCGCTCCTAATTGCCTAGCTGTCGCTAGCAAAGCTAAACTCTTTGAAACAAGAATTTCAGAACCTTTTAATAAATCTTTTTCCAACTTCTTCTTACCACAAGAAAACATCTGTCCCGCAGCAAAATTTGCATAAATAACACGATCCTTTGCATCAAAAGAAACGACACCTTCTAATAAAGACTCCAAAATAGCATCTTTCTTCTCTAATTCTTTATCCTTATCTTTGGTCAAGTAGGGCATTTTATACACTCGTAAATAGAGCAAAAAGCCACTCAAAATAAAAACTAGCAAAATAAGAAAAAAAACCAAATAAATCAAGAAGCTACTCCCTCTTTTAAAGAGAGCACTTTATATACCCGTATTTTATCATCAAACCCTTTAAAGGAACGTTCGCCCAGATCCTCGACAACAATCTTTTCTTTGACAGAAGGGTGCATATAAGTAGCTTCGGTAATTAAAACCTCCTCAGCTAAAGCTGAAGAACAAAGACGAGACGCCATGTTGACATTACTACCAATCACAGTATAATTTAACCTATGCTGAGCCCCCATATTGCCTGCACATACAGGGCCTGTATGAATGCCTACACCAACATGAATAGGCTCTAAGGACGATTGAGATCTTTCTTTATTCCAGAGTTTTAAAACCTCCACCATCTTTAAAGCAGAAACAATCGCAAAAAAAGGACTTTCTTCGGAAGCAATCGGAGCTCCATAAAGAGCCATAAGGCCATCACCCAAATATTTATCAATAACACCCCTGTGCTGTTCCACTATCCCTGATAACTTCGTCATACACTTATTTAAGAAACTGATAACCTCATGAGGAGGCATATTTTGTGTTAGATTAGTAAAGCCTCTAATATCGGCAAAAAGCATTGTGACAACCCTTTCCTCCCCTCCTAGCTTTACCCCCCCTTGCAAAATTTCTTTTGCAATTTCTTCTGAAACCACTTTATTCAAAATAGCAGTGACTTTTTCTTTTTCTTTAAGTCCTTCTACCATCGATAAAAATGAGTCATACAAAAGTCGAATTTCGTTTCCTTTTTTAAACTCAACAGCAGGTAAATCGGCAGACTCCCAATCTCCTTCTTTGACCCTTTTTAGCATATTAGCAAGATGTACAATAGGAGTTGTAAGCTTTTGAGAAGCACGTAAAAGAAGTAACCACAAAACAAAAATAGTAACAAGTTGTACGAGTCTCCTTTCTACAATAATCTCTTTCGCCATCTGGGTAAACTGCTCTTCATAAGAATAAAAAAAGCTAAATTCATCTTTATCAGAGTGCAAAGAAACAAAATAAAGATCTACACGAGGATCTGGTTGCATTTTAAAAAAGTAATACTTAGCTCCTGCTACAAAAAAAATCCCGTCACGAGAAGAAGGATCATTTAAAAAAGCTGCCTCTAATACAGCATTTGGAATGGGGGAAAATCCTGAAGGTGTTTTATTTAAAACAACCTTTCCACCGCTTAAAATAACCCCATACTGATGAAATCCAAGGACAATTTCTTCTAGAATATCTTCTAGATCAAACCCTATAGAAAGTAAGCTCCGCTTTTTTACACCATCTTCTTCTAAAAGGATCTCTGCTGTATTCACAAGGAAAGCTTGATTTCCCATAGGGTTTTTTACAACAAGGCTTCCCGAAGAAACAGAAGAATCCTCATTTGCAGGAGGGTTTTTCTCAAAAAAAGAAACATCATCAAATAAAGGAGAAGTAAAACCCAAAATGGGTTTTATAAAAAAAGCAGAAACATTTTCTTCCTGTTTTTTAGAAGAAAAAAGGCTGAGAGCGTCTGGCCAAAAAATATCTTTTGCCTCACCCAAAGCCCCTGCCTGCTGAAGAGTTGCAACCTGCTCAAGTAAAAAAAGCTGGTTAGAGTAGGTCATTTGTTCTTTTTGATAGAGAGCCAATTCATCTGAGTAACTTTTATTTCCCAATTGACTTGGCGCTGGCTCATTTTTCTCTATACTAGGAAAGGTTAAAGGAGAAGATCGAGCCAAAGAAATCGCTTTCATCAATAAAGAAAAGAAACGCACTTCATCCACATCACCCACATCAATCAAACTTTCTTCCAAAGATGCTGGCATTTTCACAGTTTTTAATCGGTCAATTTGATACAGCGCATACGACTTAGGAGTCTTTGTATCAAGGGGAGACTTTAAAGGCATCTCTACGCCTAAAAAAGGCTCAGGATAGGAATTAGATCCAAGAATGTAGACCCAAGCAAGCCCTTCTTCTATAGGTTCTTTTTTGACAGAAAAAAATGGTCCTTTTTCGGGGATGACTAAAGATAACAAAGAAGAACCTTCAGTATTTTGCAAAAATTGGATCCAGTCATCTTGCTCAATCAGTGCAGCGCTATTTCTCCATGTGCCATTTTTCACATGATCAACGCTTGAAGAAAACCACTCGGCAAGGGGCTTCATTTGAGAAATCGCCTCTAAAAGAACGTTCACTTTAGCTAAATTTTTCACTAAAGAATCAGCTATGAACTCTTCTAGATATCCTCTTCTTCTATCAAGAGCCTCTTCATACAAAGCGACCCCTTCTCGACGCACCCCGCCAATATGAGTGCGCAACATAAAGCTCTCAAAAATAAAAGATCCCAAAAAAATCAAAGTAGTCACAACACCTATGACTAAAAGAAGATAATACCGAATTTTCATTTACGCCCCTTTTTACACTTCCCTATCCCGGAAAAAAGTCAATCTCTTGGGAAAAAATTTAAACACTCTTTTTCTTGAATAACAATCGTATTTTCATAACGAACGCCTCCTTTTCCAGGGAGGTAAAGTCCTGGCTCTACCGTAATAACCATACCAGGCTCTAAAATGGTTTCGCTATCAACTCCTTCAAAGCGCAATCTAGGAAACTCATGAACCTCAATTCCAACTCCATGGCCTAAACTATGGACAAAATATTCTTCTACTCCATGCTCTTTAAAAACAGCTCTTGCTGCGATATCCAATTCTTTTACTTTTACCCCTGGTAAGGCTATCTTTAGGGCTGCATCATGCGCCTTTATAGCAAGGTCTAACCAATTCTCAAGGAACGGATCAGGAGGACCAAAAAATAAAACACGTGTCATATCAGAAGCATAACGATATAATTCAACGCCAATATCAATTAAAACGAGATCTCCCCTCTTTAATTTTCTATCGCCTGCCCTATAGTGCGGCATCGCACTATTTTCTCCAAAAGCAATAATAGGATCAAAGCTTAGCCTTTCAGCTCCTTTCTTTAAACAAAAGAGTGTAAACTCTACGGCAATCTCCTTTTCGCTTACTCCCTCTTTTAAAAGAGTCTTAATATAATCGTACCCCTCTCTTAGTAAAGCTGCGCTCTTGGCTAAATAAGCAATTTCTTCATTATCTTTAATGACTCGTAAACTTTGCGTTACAAAATCCCATGACTCCCAAGAAATAGCAGGAAAATTCTTCTTCCAGCCTTCCACTTTTTGAAACGTCGTCTTAGCCCCATCAAAACAAAGAGTCTTCACATGAACTTTTTCTAAAAAACACCTAATCTCTTCTAAAGAAAATAAAATCACAGTGCAAGGAGCATTGTTAGATGCACTTTCAAAGTATCTCCCATCGACAAATAAACAAGAATCTTCTTTAGTAATAAAAAGTTGGCCAACAGATAACGTTAATCCAGTCAAATAATATAAATCGATGGGGTCTTCTATAAGAACAGCTTCTTTTTGTTTCTTAGCTAATGCATGTTGCAAAGAAGAAATTCTCTGCAAATATCTACTTGTTTCTTTTTGAAGAGAACATTTGTTGCAAGTCATCTTTACCAAGCCTTGTAATAATTTTTTCACCCAAAGGACAAACTGCCGGTGTTTTTGTTTTTAAAAGAGCCTCTAAAAGGGCTACTCCAGTAGAAAGGGTATGAAAACCTTTTCTAGAAGAAGCTATGCGAGAGGTAGACGAAGCTAACTTTCTACGCTTTCTTTGCTCTACCGTTTCACCTCTTTCCTCTAAAGAAATAAAGCTTCTGATAAATTCCAGAGCCTCACCTTCTTCTATATGCGAAGGGATCGCTTCTATCATAAAAGATTGGCGTCCCCTTTGCAAAGAAAAGCCAAAAGACTCTATTTCCTCTAAACAAGCCAAAATTACTTCTTCTTCGCCTAAAGAACAAGGGAAACTAATAGGTAAAAGTAAAAGCTGTTGCTCTTTTTTACCTTGCCCTTTTTCTAGGAATTCAAAAAGAACTCTTGCAGCAGCGCCGTTTAAATCAATAAAAACAAGGCCATCTTCTCCCATTTCTAATGAAGGAACGCTAGATGCTTCCACCCAAAGAAAATGATCATATACCCCAACTGCGCGTGGTCTCATACAAAACGATAGCTCAGCTTCTCCCATCGGCGTAGAGCTTCTTTCTAGCGGAGCGCTTCTTTCTAAAGGATCACAAAAAGAAATATTCTCTCTTAAAGCAGAAGGATTTGGAAAAAAACTCTCTTCAGAAAAAAGAGCAAAAGAAGACGGTGCAACGATTGGATTTGGAATCGACAACTTCTCTTGTATTTTTTCTTCTATCGTTTGTTTAATCCACTTTTCTTCTCTAAGCCGAATTTCTTTTTTTTGAGGGTGAACGTTGACATCGACATATTCTTTAGGAATGTCTAGGTGTAACACATAAATAGGAAACCTATTTTCAGGAATCCTTGTACCGAAGGCATCTTTTACTGCATAGGAAACAGCAGGGCAAAGAACGCTTCTTCCGTTTACAAACTGATACTGTAAAGCTCGATTAGGTCTTGTGTTTTGAAAAGAACCTAAAATCCCCTTAAAGGAAAAAACAGAAGCATCTGCTTCTATAGTAATTGCCCCCTCTAAAAACTCATCTCCAAGAACGTCTGCTATCCTTTTTTTTAAAGAGCCCAGATAATCTAAACTATCACCCCTTAAAAGCTTAAGAACTTCCCCTTCTTGGTTATAGAGTTCAAATCCAATGCAGGGGTTTCCAAGGCTTAAAGAGACGACAGTACGAGTGACATCGGCAGCACAAAGAGCTTGTGTCTTTTGAAATTTTCTTCTAGCTGGTACATTATAAAAAAGCTGTCGGACAGTGATTGTAGTTCCTTGACTTCTTGCAGCAGGAACAACACCTTGTAGCCGGCCTCCTTCAAGAAAAACTTCTACCCCATCACCTTCATCTAAAGCTGTTTGAAGAGTCATCTGAGAAACAGCTCCAATAGAAGCCAGCGCCTCTCCCCTAAACCCCATCGTCCCAACTGTAAAAAGATCTTCGGCCTCTTTAATTTTAGAAGTCGCATGTCTTTGCAAAGACAGAAGAGCATCGTCTGGCCCCATCCCACACCCATTATCAGAAACTTTAATGAGTTGTAGTCCTCCTCCGTGAATTTCTATAACAATTTTTGAGGCACCCGCATCTAACGAATTTTCCACCAGTTCTTTAATAATAGAAGCGGGGTTTTCAATTACCTCTCCTGCTGCTATTTTATTAATAGTTTCTTCTGAAAGAACTCTAATCTTAGTTGCCATGAAATACCTCTTTTATCCATGATAACGCTAAAACAAAAAAACCTAAAGCTTATTTATGCCAACCCGTCCCATAGCTACTAAAATAGTATCTACTCTGCAAAAAGCAGGACACACGGCATATTTTGCAGGTGGATGGGTAAGAGACTACCTTTTAAAAGTTCCTTCTGACGATATCGATATAGCCACAAGCGCTTCTATTGAAGAAATACAAACTCTTTTTCCCAAAACAATTCCAGTAGGAATTGCGTTTGGGATTTTAATTGTTGTTGAAGACGGGGTCCATTTTGAGGTAGCCACATTTAGAAAAGAAAAAGAATATATCGACGGAAGAAGACCCTCTTACATTGAAAAAGCTTCTGCAGAAGAAGATGCCCAAAGAAGAGACTTCACCATCAACGGCTTATTTTTTGATCCCCTAGAAGAAAAACTGTTTGATTTTGTAGGGGGCGCTGAAGACCTAAAAAAGGGAATCATTAAAGCTATCGGAGATCCCCACCACAGGTTTTTAGAAGATAGACTTCGAATGATTAGAGCAGTTCGTTATTCCACAAGATTTAATTTTCCAATTGAATGGGAAACAAAACAAGCCATCTTATCTCACGCTAAATGTTTGTTTCCTTCTGTTGCTATAGAAAGAGTCTATCAAGAGCTGTCCAAAATGTCCCGCTCCGACAACTTTTCTCAAGGAATTATTCTTTTACACGAACTTAGTTTATTAGAAATAATCTTCCCTTCTCTTAAAGAAACATCCGCTCCTTCTTTACCAAAATTCCCAAACAATTGCCCTCTTATCCTAAAACTCCTTTATCTTTTCCCTAAAGACTCTTTAGAAAAACACCTAGAGCTTGCAGACTATTTAAAACTTTCTAAACAAGAAAAAGAAGACATTCGCTTTTTTCATAAAGGGAAAAGCCTCCTAGAAATGCCATCCCCATGGCAAAAAGAAATAGAAAATGTAGAATGGGCTCACTTTTACGCTAATTCCTTAAGCGCTCTTATTCTTTCGCTTTTTAACGTATGTCACAAAGAAAAAATAGAAGAACTTTTTCCCTATATTCTTCGAATACAAGAGAAAAGACCGCTCATCAAGGCTAATGATCTTTTAGAAGAAGGAATTACCCCCTCTCCAAAGATGGGCCAGCTCTTAAAAGAAGCAGAGAGAATTTCGATAAATACTCTATCTGAAGATAAAAAAGAAATACTCTCCCTCTTAAAAAAACAGCCACTTTGGCCTACCAAAGAAAGACCCGGATAAAAAAACCTTTAGAAGCTCCCTTAAGAGCCTCTAAATACATTTCTAAAATAGACAGTTTTGTATTCACAGAAAAAAGAGAGCTCGGTTCATTCAGCAGAAATCTTTCTCTTTTTTGAGATAATTCTTACCTTAACATGTCTGAAATCTCTTTCCTATCAAGGGAGAGCTTCATATCCCCCAAAAGGATACTTAGTGAAACAAGTTCTTTTTGCAATTGGCCAAAAGAAAGCTGGTCAACTGAAGTCGTCGGTTGCCTCTCCGGAAATCGGTTGCTCCAATTCTTTAAGGATGAAGCTCCGCGCGAATCCCAAAGCAAAACATTATTTCGTAATATACAAACGGAGTCCTTCGATTCGTTCTTGATCCGCTGTACTTGTTTAAAAACCATTTCCCAGTCTTTTAGACATAAAGGCTGCGTTTTGTCTTCTTCGGGCTTAAAAACCAAGCGTTTCTCAAATGAGACCAGCTTATCTCCTTGCAAAACGAACAGAAACTCTTCGCTACCAAGACCTGCTTTCTCACACTCTTCGTTAAATCTAAAAATATAATCACGAACGGTTTGGGCATAAGAATTAGCTAAAGATTGTAAGGTTTTTCCTGCAGCAGCAGACTGAAAATTTTGTTCCCAAGCAGCTCCTGTTTTTAAGGCTGTCGTCAGCTCCCTTATGCTTTGAGTGAGGAAGAGATTCTTAAAAGTGGTAAGTGGAATGATAGAGTATATTTTATTTAGAGCACCTTTTGCAAAAAATTCAGGAGTCACATAACCTCTTTTCACATCGTCTAATGTAAAAATTTCCAGACTTTTTGGATCCACTTTTTGAATATAAATTCGATAAAGATCGTAAAAAAAACCCTTCCAAGTGCGCCCTTCTACATAACCGTAATAAGAAGGCTTCACATCCACCGTTTCTGGCAGAACAGAATTTATAAAAGAAATACTCACAAAACAAACTCCAGTTTAAATTTAAAAAACAAACCAACAAGCCAAATAGCCCACTCAATCAAAAAAATCTTTTCATTAAAAAAACTTCTTCCCAGCCCATTTTACAAACAAAGAAAATCTCACAAAAAAACCGCTAAATACGACCTTCTACATAACCGTAATAAGAAGGCTTTACAGCCACAAGTTCAGAAAAAGGAGATATTATAGACGAAATACTCATAAAAAAGCTCTAAGTTATAATAAATAGGCTGGAAGATGTTAAACTACCCCAATCCCCCTAACAACAGTTCATTTGTTTTAGTGTATAATTCAGGAACTGTCTTCTCTGTAATATTGAAACCTTCAAGGCTTGCCCCCCTCTCTTTTGCAATTGCTTCCAGTGTTTTTCGGCTTATTATAAGAATATTTGTCACACGCTTGGATTCCATTTTTAGAAGATCTATAACAAAAGCCATTTTCTTCCATTTAAGTGGCTCAAACTCATTTTGAGAGTGCATAAATTGATCGATTTCCTGTTGAATCACCACTCGGTTGCTTATCCTGCCTAGATGGAAAGCGTTTTCAACTTGAAACCTACCGTCTGCCGAACGTTCATAGTAAACACTGTCATCAGGACACGTCTGCTTTAATAATAAAATCCACTTATGAACCCGTATCGGTAAAATTTTAATGAGGTCCTCGTAACGATCCTCTAAAGCATTCAGCGACAATGGAGGGTCGCCCAACGACAGGTCATCCGATTGTTCATATAACTCAGCATCCCAGTCTTTTACGCTAACCAAATCTTGAGTTAAATTTTTTGAAAATTTCTTTTCATCGAAAACGTGCCCCTTAAAACTATTTTTGAAATTTGTTTTTGCCCAAAATGCAACTTTTTGTGCAAAAGCACCAGGATGCGCATACCCCTTTTCGACATCATCTAAGGTGATGTCTTTAGAAAATAACCTTCCTACAACTAGATCATGAAAAAAACCATACCAGGTACGCCCTTCCTTTCCCTTCCAGAAAGATAAGGTAGTCGAAACAGAAATTGGCAACAAAATCTGCATCGCTTGCCTGAATGTAATTTGGTTTGTCATAAATCTCTCTTCGTTAATTAAATATTAATTTTAAATCAAAACAATAATTAAAGCATAGCAAAAAAAAGCAGAACGCAAATAGCCAAAAACAAATTTACAATTGGACAAAATAAACTCTTATTTGATACTATTTTTTAAAAAATCCACAAGAAGGACGCCTCGTGACACCCATTTTAGAAGCTTTTCATATCTATAAAGAGTTTAAAGAGGGGAAAAAACACTTTAAAGCACTGACTGACATATCCTTGCAAATAGAAAAAGGTGATACTTTTGGCATCATCGGAGGAAGTGGAGCCGGCAAATCAACCTTTCTGCGATGTTTAAGCTCCCTAGAAACCCCTTCTTCTGGAAAAATACAATATTATGGAAAAGACCTTGCCTTAGTAGATAAAAGAAAATTTGGAATGATTTTTCAAAACTTTCTTCTATTAGAAGCAAAAAATGCTTTAGAAAACGTGTGTCTCCCACTTGAATTTGCAGGAATAGATAAAGACAGAAGAGAAAAAAAAGGAAAAGAGCTTCTAAAGCTCGTAGGGCTGGAACATAAAGAAAAATCCTACCCGTCGACGTTAAGCGGTGGAGAAAAACAACGAGTAGCCATCGCAAGAGCACTTGCAAACAATCCTGAAATTGTATTTTGCGATGAACCCACCTCAGCTCTTGATCCTGCAACAAAAGAAGAAATCCTCGATCTTTTACAAAGACTGTCCAAAGAACTAGGTCTAACGCTACTTATAATTACCCACGAAATGGCTGTTATTAGAAAAATATGCAATAAAGTAGCTGTCATGGATAAAGGTAAAATTATAGAGCAAGGAACCTCTTGGGAAGTGTTTAGCGCGCCCAAAGACCCTGTCACACAAACACTTTTACAAAATAGCTCCCATGAGCTTGATTTAACGAGTTTAAAAGCAGAAGCGCTAAAAAAAGGAGAACCTGTTCTCTTTGTTAAACTTCACTTTAAAGGTCCAGCAGCACAAAAACCCATTTTATCCCATCTTATTTCTACTTTAAAAATAGAAGTAAACATCCTGTTTGGCTGGATTGATACTTTTAGTGGTATACCGATTGGATCCCTCACAGTTGGTCTTAAAGGAGCTCAGATGGAAGAAGCTCTTTCCTTTTTAAAAAACACAGGAATATCTTACGAGGTTCTTTCATGATAGACTACTCTCTTGCCCTTAGATTAATTCCACAAGCTTTACTAGAGACACTCTACATGGTGCTAGCCTCTAGTTTTTTTGCCTGCCTGATAGGCCTTCCTTTAGGATTTGCTCTTTTTGAAACAGGAAAAAAAAGAAAAAATCAGTTTATTTATAAACTTCTCAGTTTTACAGTCAACGTAGGTAGATCAATTCCTTTTGCAATTTTAATGATAGCCCTCATACCAATGACTAAATGGCTAATAGGCACAAGCCTAGGAACAACAGCTGCCATAGTGCCTCTTTCTTTAGCCGCAGCACCTTTTTTTGCAAGACTCGTAGAAAACAACTTAAAAGAAGTCAATCCCGCCTTAGAAGAAGCTTCAATTCTTATGGGGGGAACCCCAAGGCAAGTCCTTCTCAAAGTCCTGCTGCCAGAATCTCTCCCCTCGCAGATAAGAGCAATCACCCTAACAACAGTCAATTTAATAGGCTATAGCGCTATGGCTGGACTCATTGGGGGAGGCGGCCTTGGACAAATCGCTCTACAATATGGATATCAAAGGTTTAATACATTTATTCTAACACTTTCTGTGATTTTCCTTTTTCTTCTTGTGGAAATCACGCAAAAACTAAGCAACAAAATCGTCAACAGCATTCTACAAAAAAGAGGCCAAAAAAATGCGTAAACTACTACTTATTGCTTTTCTTATCACAACAAGCCTCTCTAGCTGCAAACAAGACAAAGAAAAAATACTGCGAGTACAAGCAAGCTCTACGCCTCAAGCAGAAATATTAGAGCAAATTATTGACGATCTCAAAAAAGAAGACATCACCTTAAAAATCCTTGTAATCGATGATTATAATACACCTAATAGAGCTCTTGCTGACGGGGAAATCGATGCTAATTTTTTTCAGCACAAGCCTTTTTTAGAAGAGCAAATTAAACAATTTTCTTACCATCTAGCGATTCTAACAGAAGTACATATAGAACCGATGGGTATCTACTCTAAAAAACACACATTAGAGACATTAGGCAACGAAAATCTTGTGACTATCCCTAGCGATCCTACAAATGAAGATAGAGCTTTGCGTCTTTTAGAAAAGGCAGGCCTTATTAGCCTTAAAGAAAAAAGTCACTTTTTAACAATCTTAGATATTGAAAGTAACCCAAAAAATCTCCGATTCCAAGAAGTAGATGCAGCATTTTTAACAAGAACCCTAGACGATGCGGATGCAGCGGTAATCCCCACAAACTACGCTCTTCTTACAGGGCTTTCTCCCTTAAAAGACGCTCTCCTCTTAGAAGACACTAATTCCCCGTATGTAAACATTATAGCCATTCAAGAAGTAGAAACCCTCTCTCCTAAACTTCTTGCGCTAAAAAAACATATAGAATCAGAGAAAATAAAAGAGTTTATCCTATTGAAATATAAAGGGGCAGTCATCCCGGTAGATCACTCCTATTCGTCTTCTAAAAAAGAAAGCAAATCTTCTACTTCATCTTGAAATAACGTAGCAATTTCAGGACAACAGCGCTCTGCCCACGCCTCTAACGACTGACTAACCCTATACACCTCTTTTAGCACATTGCGAGAGCTTTTTAAGCTCTCATCCATTTTTAAAGAGTGTATAGCGACTCGAATCGGCCTTCCTTCCACAAATCCAAACTCCGCCTCAACCTCTTTATTAGCTCCGTAAAAACCTTGACGGCACTCGTCCTTTACAATAGTCAAAACTCTACATAAAGCATATAGAGCTTCAGAAGTCTTCCCTTCCTTTAAAAGATCTGGTATATACTCAAAAAGAAGCTTCGCCTTTTTTTGGACGACAAAAGGAACAATATCTAAAGGAATTTTATGTTCCCTACCTTCTTTATCTATAACTAAAATCTTCGTTTTCAAATACTCTGTACGAAAAAGATGCAAAAAAACAAGTCCTGTTTGGTAGCGAAAATGCTCGAAAGAATTTTTTAATCCAGAAAATATTTCTTGCCGATTTCTTTCTCTATCTGCAATTTTGCTTAAACGCCTTTTGTCTAAGAAAGGAACCGGAATATAATTAAGCCAGTACTTCGGGGTAATCTTTCTCATATTAAAAAATCGTATAACATAATTTTGATCTTTCGATTCAAAAACATAGCAATCTTCTTCTTCAGCTAAAAAATTAAAAGGCTGGGAAACTATTGAAAGAACATTTTTAATTTCTTCTTGCGAAGCTACTTTTATCGTCTGCAACGAAAAGTCTCTTGTAGGACGAATTTTATCAAGATCAAATGAAGAGTGATCTCTAAAAATCAAATACATACATACTAAAAAAAACGAAAAGAACCCCGAAACAAACCAAACTATGTTATTTTTTTTCTTTCGCAATTGCATGAGTATCCTTGAAGTAGAAAAGAAACCATGGCATAATTAGCCAAAATTCTTTGCAAAACACAGGAAAAATGTTACCAAAAAACCTCATCAGTCTGCAACACCCTTTTGTCAAAGAGCTCGTTCTTTTACGAAAAGATCGCTCTTTTAGAAGAGAACAAAAGAAAGCTCTTGTTGTCGGAGAGAAAATGGTTAAAGAGCTTTCTTCTTTAAATCAGCTTCTTTTAGCTGTTTTGGTAGAAGAAGGAAAGTCGCTGCCTTTTGCTACAAGGGCTCCTATAATAACAGTCACCCCTGAAATTTTGAAAAAAATAACAGGCGTCATGAATCCTGAACCGTATGCAGCACTTGTAAACCTGCCTTCTTTCCAAAATCTCAAAAATACCACACACCTCCTTGTATTAGATGGCATCGCTGATCCAGGAAACCTTGGAACCCTTCTTAGAACAGCGCTTGCTCTCGGCTGGTCTGGCGTTTATATCACAGAAAATAGCTGTGACCCTTTCAACGACAAAGCCCTACGCGCTGCCAAAGGGGCGACGTTCCGTATTCCTTTACAACAGGGATCCTGGGACGACCTCCTAAAAATTTTAAAATCATTTACCGTATTTGTTGGCGATATAGAAGGATCTCCCCTCCCAACAAACGCGCCTAAAGCACCCATAGCTTTAATTTTAAGCAAAGAATCTAAAGGACCGAGAGATGCTACAAGTGATACACAGTTTCACAAAATAACTATCCCCATGAGTGGTCTTATGGAATCTTTAAATGTGTCTGCTGCGGGAGCTATTTTACTACAAAGACTGAAAGAAGGAACTACCTCATGAGTCGAGAGTCTGATGTTTTTTATACCTATGAAGAAGACTTCCATGGCAATGATCGTAAAATATCAAGAATGGAAAGAAAAAAAGCGATCGAAAAAGACCGTTCTAAATATAAAAAAACAGACCAAGACCAACTAAAGAAAAAAGCGCCAGTACTAGAGCCAATCTCAGACACAGCACTTCGGGGACGGGTCCTAGGGATTTATCCAGAAGGAATCCAAGTGGATGTCGAGGGGAAACTGTATCGTTGTCAACTAAAAGGATCTTTAAAAAAAGAAAAACAAGACAAAAAAAACCTAGTCGCTATAGGTGATTTTGTGTTTTTAGAGCCAAGAGAAGAGATTCACGGCCTTATTTTTAAAATAGAACCAAGATACTCCATTCTTTCTAGAGCGGATAATCTCTTACGTAGAAAAGAACAATTAATCGCAGTCAATATCGATCAGGTAATCATTACAGCATCTATAGCAGTCCCCTCTTTAAAACCCTCATTACTAGACAGATATATTATTGCTGCGAAGAAAGGAAATATGGCTCCCGTTATTGTAATCAATAAAATAGACCTACTTCCTCCAGAAGAAAAAGACCTACTAAGCGAGCTAGCAAAAACCTACGAAGACCTCTCAATTCCCTTTTTAAGAGTAAGCACAAAAACAGGAGAAGGAATTGATCTACTTAAAAAATACATGGAAGGGAAAACCTCTGTCTTTTCCGGACAATCAGGAACAGGAAAATCATCTCTTATTAATGCGACAATTGGATCGAATCTAAAAACAGGATCCACGACAGAAAAAACAATGAAAGGCTCTCATACAACTACAACAGCAACGCTGCTTCCTTTAGAAAATGGTGGCTTTTGTGTAGATACACCAGGCATTAAAAGCTTCGGAGTCTGGGACTTAGATAAATCTGAAGTAGAATTTTACTACACAGAAATATCAACAGCCGCTCTTGATTGTAAATTTCCTAATTGTTCCCACACAACAGAGCCTTCTTGCGCTGTGCAACAAGCCCTCGAAAAAGAGACTATTTCCCCTTTACGGTTTGCGTCGTATCTATCTCTTCTAGAAACTTTTCAACAAAAACATAGAACCCGATAATCTAATAAAAAAATTCCATTTTTATTTCCTTATCCTTCTAATTACGCCAATAAAAAATGCGCTTAATTACATGAAAATATATAATTATCATTTAATGTTAAACAAACTTGCAATTAAAGATTAATATAATTAAAATTGTTGAGTGAAATTTAATTAAATCAAAAAGAGGACCCATGAATAATCCCATACAACGAGCCTTCGGATATAAAGCTGATAGAGATTGGATCACCTGGGTAAAAGATATACCAAATCCCTCTGCATGGGTTGAATGGTTTGCTGCTGTGAAATATGTATTTTGCTCTTGCTTTTGCCATAAAGAGCCAACAAACTCCCTTGATACCCGAAACATTGAACCTATTGCCATAAATAATTCTAAACCTCAAGAAGAAAGGCTAATCCCTACGTTTTCTTCTACTTACAGTCTAACTCCTTCAACTGAAGAAGAGGCTAGCATTTCACCCTCAATAGACTCGGAAGAACCTCTTCACCAAGACGATCCACATCATCGTGTTAAATTAACCACTTACCCTTTAGTCATAGATCCTGAAAGTTCAAGATCTTGGGCTTCTGGTGCCTCTAGTCCAATCCTTTCAGCTGAAGAAAAGGCTAGCATTTCACGTTCAATAGGCTTGGAAGAGTATTTCCTTAACTCAAATAAAGAAACGAAAGAATCAACTACTAAACCACCTGTTTACCCTAAAAAGCATCCAGTTTCTGCTCCTTCTATCGACAAAAAGCTTATGGGAAAGTCTATTCTGAAAAACACCGGCACAGCTCCTGTGGACAGAGCCCCCCATACAAAAAAAGTGACATTTAAGTTTTTTGATGAAGACGGATGCGCTCCAAAACCTAACCCATCTACACAACACTCTTCTGATGCCAAAGCCTTAACAAGTTCCAAAAGAGTTATCCCCTACATTGAACGAGATGAATTAACCGATGAATTTGAATTAGTTGACGACCCAGAAGAAATAGAGGAAAAAAACCCTAAGCTTTTAAAAGAAGCAATCTTTACGGCAAGCATCTTTGAGCAAATAAAAAGCGTAGCGTTTAAAGACTTATCAAGCAGAACACATTTTACTCAGGCCATCAAAGAACTACGAGAGGCGATTAGCAGCATTCCAGCTGCACTGTTAAATATCAGCACAATAGAGACTTGCAAGCGTATCTACACAGGTCCTTGGCCTGAAGCAGCCTTAAAAAGTCTAAGATCTCAACTATCTCCGGCAAGTCTACCTTTTTCGGGTCAAATAAATATAGATATCACTTCAATAAAAAATCCCAAGAATCCAAACGACTACGAATCCACAGCCCACAGAAGCTACCATAAACTCTGCGGCATTACCAATTATTTTGATACTCTACTTCAAGGTAACCTCCCTTTTATAGCTTGCTTTCGAACTATCAACGGACGTGCAATTGCGGTCATCAGACAAGGCATTCCAACAGTAGAAGGATTACCCTCTTCTCCTGAAAAAGAATCCACTAGCCCCGTAAAAGACACCGCTATTGCAGTAGGAAATGCTACACTAAGCGGACTTGCTGCAGGAGTTCAAATGATTGCGCTCGGTGCGACTATTGTGAAAACAGGAATGGAGACAAAAGAAGGGTCCCAAAAAACACTTAGTAAGCTTGGTAAAGCAGCGACACAACTAGCTATATCTCAAGTTCAAGGAAACGTAGAAATAGCGCCAGAATATCTTGGTTTTGTAGAAAAATGCAAAAGGGAAAACAAGAAAATCCTATACTGCTGCTTACTAAATCCTTTGGAAACAGATGAACTCCCTCGCATAAAAAAACTTCAAGAACTCCAATCTGAGTATGTAGACACTTTCCACTTCATGAGATTCCCACTAGACGGCCCTCTTGCAGAAAAAGCAAAAAACAACAACATAGGACTCACGCAATACGCTATCCAAGTGCGCTACCAATTAGAAGCAGGGCTCAACGACAGATCAACAGACTTTATTTTTTCTTCTTCTATAAAAGACATTTTAAGAGAAAGCCTGGGCTCTTCTGTTGAAGAATTAAAACCAGCTAAAACTAAAGAACCAACTGATTTTTATATAAAAGCAGCAGAGTGGGCGCTAAAGCAAATCAATCAGGCACAAAGAAACCTTCTAGATAAAGATGTTATCTATCGCCCTTTCTCCCCAAAAGAACAAAAAAAAGCATTCATGATGCTCTACTGCACCATCCTAAAAGATAGAATTCTAAGTAGACTCGAGATAGACTTTTATAATAATACCTGCAAAGACGGTATCGATAGGGGCGCTGCACATCTTATTACAGACATTCTTTGGCACGCACATCTAACGCATTCTCATGAAACCCATAAAGAAATGATAAGAGAACTTACGCATTTGCCTGCATATATGGCGAAAACGCAGGCAATTTTAGAAGAAAGAGCGAGCTGGATACAAGCTTTTGCAAATTTTTTAGATAGTAGAGGTCATAATCCCCATACACAAGTAAGCGAGGAGAGCCTCGAAAGTTCGTATGAAAGCCAATTTGGAATCAGGTGCTCTCTTCTTACACAAAGCGAGCCCGATAGAAAAAGAAGCCCTGCTGAACTTGATAGTGAAGAAAAGCTCTAAATATCAATCCGTTGTAAAACGGTTTTTATTTTCCTCTTCGATAGCTACCTCTACTAAAGAAAAAGAAGGATCGAAAGTTATAAGCTTCGTATGAGCTTCTACAGGACCTAGGTGCTGGTTTTCTCTAAACTCAAAAGCTTTAGGAACAATTTTACCTAATTTAGAAACTAAATCCCCCTCTGTAACGTAAAGAGCAATAGGGGGAGTTTTTTTTTGCCATAGATCATAAATATCCGGCGAAACACCTGGAGGATTAAACGCCATAGATCCTTTTTCAGATAGAAAATCCCCTTCAAAAAGAGCCGTATACATCGATAAAACTCCACCTAGACTAAAGCCCATGACACAAGCCTTTCTGCCTGTAATATCCTCAGCTCTAAGAAGCCAATCGTGAATCTTTCCTTGAGATCCTTTAAAAACAGAAAGCCCTACTCCAGAAGGATCTAAATCACTCAATAAAGAGGCCCATCCTCTTTTTGAAAGCAGAGAAAAATCAGTTCCTCGAAAAAGAAGCAGTGGTCTTGCTTGTTTTTTATCTAAAGGAATGAGGCCAAAGGCAGGCATGCCGCTCCAAAGGTCTATCTCCTCATCAACAACATACTTCACTAAAGAAGCCTCTTTACCCTGAAAGTCCGGAATAGATACAGTAGCACCCTTAGAAAGAGATCTATACGCCAATACTTTAGAGAGTATTTCCCCAACAGAAATCTCTCTTAAAAGGGTCTCTTTTTGAAAAATGATAGAATGAAGTGCTTTTTCTACAGGTTTTATATCAGAACCTTCTTCCGTCACAACTCCAACTAACGGACGGATACAAGAAAAATACCCATGAACTAACACAAATTCTTCCAAATTTTTATCCGACACACTAAAATCCAAAGGGGGGGATTCTAAGTTCAAAGCAAACGTTCTAGATGCAAAAGGAACTGCGCGGCTAGCTAGAAGATCTAATCGTTCAAGAGCCTTTTTGCGCCACTCTTTAGGCCAGCTGCAGGAGGCTTCCTTTTTACAATCTTGTAAACTCGCCAAAGGCAAAATCAGCAATATAAAAAATATTCTCTTCATACACCTCAAGGTGACCCAAACAGCTCGTGCAAACAGTCTCCAAAATGTTCTTGAATAAATCCTATTCTATAAGGGACTTCTTCATGGTTTTCGTCGACTATTGAAGATACTTTAAGCGTATTACAATTAAAAATATCATTAGGATTACAAAACTCTAACGTCATTCTATACACTTCACCCTGAACATAAAACTGATAAGGGGCACGGCTTGCATTATATCTAGCGCCTAGAACATACGATTTTGGATTTTCTTTAAAAAGGCTCTCCCCTTGGAAAAGAGAAGAAACTCCACTTTCAGCAAGATTATCCCCCAAAAGGTAGTGAAAAAAAGAAGGGAAAATATCCATCTGCGAAGCTTTCTTTTCTGTATTCACATAAAATAAATCTTTTTCATTTCCCAACTTTAAATAAAGAGGCACTTGTAGCTGAGGAATGGATAAATTCGAAGCATGAAACATTTGCCCTTGTTCGTTGAACTCTTCTCCATGGTCTGCAGTAAATGCAACTACAGAATCCTCCCAAAGTCCTTTTTCTATTAAAGACTCACGAAATGAAGCAAACAGTCTATCCACATGGCTTAACGAGTTTCTGTATCTATTTTTAATCTCGGCTAAATTATCTCTTGCATAAGCAAGTTTTACGTAGTTTATCCTTCCTTCTACCGGGGTAAACAGAGTGTTTTCTTCCTCAGGCCAACTATAGTCAAAATGGGTAGAGTCTAAGAAGACTACAAAAACTCTTCCCCCTTTTTCCTCTGAAGCGTGAATATCTCGGCAAAGCTTCTCGATAGCTTTAGAGTCTGCTTCATGAGGAGGAATCATTTCTTCGCCCTGAAACCCATCTATACTATCAGCCAAGCATCCATCCTTACCAAGAAGAATTCTATCCATAGAATAAAATGATAAACGGCTCGAAGAGTAGACGTGCAGCTTATACCCCATTTTCTTTAAAAGGGATAAACAGTAGCTTCCATGATTCCACTTGGGATCTTGGTATTTAGTCCAATAAAAGGGATATAACGAGTAGAAAATAGAAAACCAAGAGATGTGGGTCGCATTTGCGGCTGAAAGTGTTTTTGGGAAAAAGAAATTCTCATTTTTAAAAGAGACTAAATTAGGAGTTACCTCTTCTGTTAAAAAATCTTCCCTCAAACTTTCAACTACAAACAAGAAAAGATCTGGCTTTCTTGCTAATCTAAATAGATTAGAATCCATATTTTCTAAAAAAGCACTCTCCGATAAATAATTATGAGGAAGAGGTTTTAAATAACCTCCCACAGTAAATAAATTTGGCGCGGAGGAAAATAACGTTTTCTTCCAAGGAAGAGCCTTGCTATATTTTGTTAAAGATTTAGAATCTTCCTGCATTCGAATAAAAACATCATTCAAGACTAAAACCGATACACTTAAAATAAATACACCGAAAACTCCTTTGCCAGAAAGAGTAAATCGGAATTTTTTAGAGATTTTTTCAGAAAAAAGAAAAAAAACAAGACTCGATACCACCATAGCGCTAACACTGGCTAACCCCAAAAACCAAACGGCAATAGGAACATTTGTAGCATAAAGCATTTCTATAAAATTAGCGGGCGTTTCTTGAAAAATAAACCCCATTCCGTGCCAGACAGATATATCCATAAGCCGCACTAAAAGTAAGTCCACAGATCGGCAGATTAAAAGTAAAACTGTAAACAAAACATAAAAAAAATGAAGTTTTTTCCATTTATGTTTTAAAATCCACGAAGAAATAACAGCTAGAGCAAATACCTCAACAAAGACTTCAATAAGCGCATAGAGTGCGTAAATAGACTGTCCGCCTAAAGAATACGAGGAATCTGATTGTACTAAAAAAACATGAAAAACTTGTAAAGAAGCAAAAAGAAAGAAATAAACTCCATAATATATGTAGTTAATCGTGTAGAGCAACTCTTTTACTACTTCTTTACCATTTTGGTTCTTGTTCATTACAAATTCCTAGGACTATATTAGAAAGTTCTTATTTTCTAACCTTTAACAGTCCTAGGAAATCTGGTCAACAATTACGCGCTTAATCGACAAGAAAAAATTTTACAAGCCCAGAATAGTCTTGGTTTTCAATAAAGCTTTCAACATCTGATTTTTTTGCATTTAAAAGCTCTACAAACCCAGGGACATAGAGTGTAAATCCTTTTCCTTTCTCTTCTTTTCTCATATTTTCTTCAAAGCCTTTAATAAACGGTCCCCACTTAAGGCTGTCACGACTAATTGTTTGTAAACATCTACGAAGGTAAGGATCTTCTAAAACAAACCCTATAAATCGCAAAGGATAAATCGGACGAATTTTATCCCCCAATTTTTCAAGAGCTTTTTTTTCTACAAAAAGCTGGACATAGCTTTTATCAGCCATTGAAGTAATTAATTTTCGAATGTTTTGCTTATCACCGCTTGTCAAAGGAAGATTAAAAAAAGGAGCGGCTTTTTCAGTCTTAGGCTGAGAATCTTCTGTGTCCCCCCACCCTTGCATGACAGGAAACGTGGATCGAAAAGAAGCAAATGAAGGTTGCGTAAAAAACATTTGGGAGAGTTCTTCGTTTTCATTTTGAAAAACATCCTGCCAATAATTTTCTAAAAAAGGCATAGCAAAAGCGCCGCCTACTAGATACCCCCTAAATACATATTTATCTACACTGGAACCCACTTTCTGCAACAACCAATCTTTCATCTTTTCTACTTCTACAAAAAGCTGATCTTCATTCTCTACAGAAACCGTATATTCTCCACTATTTACACCATCGGATTCTGCATCTATTACAAATAAAGTATAAGAAGCAGATTGTCCTTCAGGAATCGTTTCTATAAAAATAGAAGGAACAAGGGTTTCAACTCCAAAAAAAACCTGATCTTTTTTTTCTTGGAAAGAAGAGCAAAGAAACAGTGCTAATAAACTCACTAAAAACGTTGTATATTTCATTCTTTTGACAGCGGCTTGAAAAAACCACAGCTCCCTAAGTAAAGCGTAAAAAAAACACGTAACAGAAAAACAAATAAACTCTTTAGAAAGTTGAACGGTTTCTGTTTTTTTTGCAAGTGCGAAAAATGCTCCCCCTGTAGGGACCGCTATAAAAATTCGCAGCCCCCACAAAAGGATGATTCTCTAAGACTTTTGAGATGAAGTCTCTTCAAAAAAATGAACAAGACCTTCTTGGGTGGTTTGCATCCCTTTTTTACCAGGAACCCAGTTAGCAGGACAGACTTCACCATATTCCTTATGAAAAATAATTGCATCAAGAACGCGCAAAGTTTCCTCTACAGAACGTCCTATAGGAAGATCGTTTACCACTTGGTGGCAAATAATACCCTCGGGATCAATTATGAATAAACCTCTGTAAGCAATTCCTTCTTTTTCATCTAAAACTTGATACTCTTTTGAAATCGTTTTGTTTAAATCAGATAGAAGCAGATATTCAATACCTTCTATTCCACCCTTACTCCTTGGAGTGTTTAACCACGCTAAATGAGAATACCCACTATCAATCGAGCATCCCATTAACTCAGCACCTCTTTGCTCAAATTCTTCTTTTTTCGCTTGAAAAGCATGCAACTCTGTTGGACACACAAAGGTAAAATCCAAAGGATAAAAAAAGAGCACAACATATTTACCCAAATAATCGTGTAAGTTGCAATCCATAAGCTGTCCCTTAGAAACAGCCTTAGTAGAAAACCCAGGAGCTTTCCTCCCCACCAATAACGAACTCATAAAACCACCTTTTTTACTCTTTTTACGTGAATCTTTTCTTAGCGTCTACAATCCACTTTTCCTCACCAATAGTTGTTGGTTCTCCATGCCCTGACAATACCTTTGTATCTAGAGGAAGCCGTGATAATTTAAGTAACGATTTCCACATGGAATCAGGATTAGATGTCGGAAAATCAATACGCCCCATACTTTTTTTAAATAAGGTATCCCCGGAAAAAAGAATTTTTTCGCCAGGAAGATAAAAACTCACTCCACCTGGAGTATGCCCTGGGGTAAATAAAACGAGCAACTCTATTTTTCCAATAAAAAAACGATCACCTTCTTCTAAAAATGCATCCGGGGTAGTTCCCTCTATAGGCACATAAAGAGGCAGACCGTCAGATCCAGGCTGTTTTACATTTCCTGCGTCTAACTGATGAATAAAAACTTTAGCTCCTGTAGCTTTTTGTAAAGCCTTCACATCTCCTATATGATCCCAATGAGAGTGAGTCAAAAGAATTCTTTCTAAAACAAGGTTTTCTTTCTCTAAAACTTGAAGTAAGCGAGCTAGACTTCCTGGTGGAACGTCCACAACAAACGCTTTTTTAGTCTCTTCGCACCAAGCTAAATAAGTATTAGTGACACAAGGACCTGAAGAAAAGGCAGTAAAAATCATATTTATGCCAACGATTAAAAGAATGCACCGGAGAGGATTCGAACCTCTGACCTCCCGGTTCGTAGCCGGGTGCTCTATCCAGCTGAGCTACCAGTGCATATAAAGAGCTATCAGTATTGTATATCTTCGTGTTTTTGCCAAGGATTTTCATTCTTAAATAGCGAAATAAAAATATTTGACAAAAAAAAAGAGAAGGATAAAGTCAGATCAAAATTAATAAAAAGGTAAAAATTCCCTAACAAAAGCTTTATTATGAAAATCCCAAAGCCAAATACAAAATTAAAACCAATCCTTGAAAATAAAAACTTTCATGAAGTAAGCCACTCACGAGTCAATCAGAAACTAAGAAACGAGTGGGAAAAATGCCAAACACAGATGCTACAGGAAGAGTCTAAACCTTTTGACTATACATCTTGGAAAAACCTGATTGCAGAAAGTCCTTCCCTCCCCACATCTCCTATAGGCATAAGCTGCTCTAAAGGAGAAAGTCGTGAAATAAAAAACATTTACAAAACAGACTCTTTTACAATCAACATCCTTGGAATAGCTCACGAAGTAAGAATTTTCGGGCTTTTAGAAGGAGCCGACGGTATGAACGCGGCTAACTTCTCAAAAAAACGCCTAAATGAAACATTAAAATTTTTTCTAGAACAGTTCAACGAAAGGGGATTAACAACGGGAGGGATTTGGAATGCTCTCAAAATTACTTTTGCCGAAATTTACGAAAATTGGGTTGATATTATTTTTGAAACCTTTGATATAAGCACAACATCAATTTGCATTTCAATGCTTTTAGACGGGAATATTTGGACCGCTAGTACAGGGAGCTCTAGGAGTATTTTAGTTACAAATACAGGAAGGGTTTTTCAACTTTCTGAAGATATCCTTTTCCCCCGGGCTAAAAGACGGACCCAAAGTCTATCAAAAAGCAAAATACGAGCTAGCTCAAGACCAAAAATCACAAAAATTGCGCTAAATACCTTTAAGGAAGGAGGACACCTGCTCCTTTTTTCAAGGGAAATTGCAAAAATCGCTGAAGTAAAACAACTTGGAGCTGCTATCACAGAATACCAACATATTCCAGCGCAAAGTTTAGCCCACCTTATAGTTTGCTCGGCTGTTGATTCAGGAGGAAAGAAAAACCTGTCGTTAATTACTATAAAGATTCCAAGAGAGCACTCTAGATCAATAGAAAATGCTTACCTTCTTGAAGAAAAAAAGTTTGCAGAGGAACTTGAAATAGGCTCCGAAGAAATGAAAGAAGAACCTCAAGATCCTATCGAAATTTACCATAAACCAACGATTAAAAAAAAGGTTCCAATACAACCAACAAAGACACCGCCTGAAAAATCTAAGCGTATTTCTAATTTCTTTTTTAGTTATTTTTAGAAAACACAAAGCTTCTACTTTTTGTTTTCAATTAGGTAATTTTTCATACGGTGGTTGAGAACGAATGAACAATTCAGACTCATTTTGAGCCCTAGTTTGAACTTTATTTATATTTATACAATTTGCTTCATTATAGATATATAGAGGCGTAGATATGAAAAAGTGCCTATTTCCAGCCATTTCCATCATGGGGAAAATAATCGCTTGATCCACTGCTGCTTGAAAAAACTCTCCTTCGTAAAGTTGATCCTCTAAGCGAACTTTCTTATAAAGCCAAGCGTAACAAGTAAGTAAATGCGATGGACATCTCCATTTTCTAAAAGAATTTGCTTGAATATTTTTTTCAGGAACAGGAATAGACCAGCCAACTTTTCCCGAAGGATAACAAATTAAAGAACCGTGAGTTAACCACACACCTGAATCGTTATAAGCCTCATTAATAACACGAAATACTTGATCATCTCTTAGCCAATCATCCCCATCAATACGAAGAATAATCTCGTTATCTTCACAAGAGTGTCCTGCTCTATAAAAATTAGCAAGAGAGCCCTGCCTGGAAGAATTTTTCACAATAGTTATTCGATGGGCCTTTTTACTAATCTGCCTAGCAAATTTTACAGCATTGATTCTATGACTTTTGGCGGTTATATTAAATTCAACGATTTGATAATCAGCCTGTATTGATTTAAGATACTTTTCAACCTCTAAGGTTGTTCCATCTGTTGAACAATCATCAATATACACCACCTGATAATTCTTATAATCTTGCGTTAAAACACTACTTAAGTTTCTAAAAGCCCAGTCTTTATTATTATAAGAACAAATAATAGCCGTAAGAGGTCTTTCAAAACCATATAAACAGTTAGAAACATAAAAAAGTAAAACAAGAAAAAACCTCATTTTTCCACCCTATAAACAGTTATTTTATCATCCCCATAATTACTTACAGCTAAAAATTTTCCACTTGATGCAAAACTTAATCCGTGAGGCATATTAAGATAAGAATCCCCTTTTTCAAGGGCGATCCAACTATCCCCTATTTGGCCTGTTACAGGATCAAATACGTGTCCATAAACTCTATCATTTACCTGATCTGTCGTAAAAAAAGAAAAATAGTCAGGATGAAATGCCAGAGTTTCAATAGAAGACGCCTTTTCGGAGTAACACACAGGGTCTGGATTAATAGATCCCAAAGACCTATCAAATTCATAGACAACAACGATAGCCCTAGACTCAATAGGAACCTCGGATAACTGCGATGAATACCCCACAACTAAATACCTACCATCTAAAGAAAAACTCGCTGTTTTAGGTTTTAACGGATAAAATGGAAGCCCTAAAGAAGCTATTAAAATAGGCTCCTCACTAATTTCATAAATGCAAACGCCCATAGCATCCAATCTTGAAGAAACAAGATACTGTCCCGTTGGAGAAAAGGAAACACCATGCGTTTGGCTTCCTTTTATTGTTTTAATAGGAGTTGGAATGATTCCCTTTTTCTTATCCGTTTTATAAATATGAGTTTCCCCTGTAGTCATATTAGAAATGGCAAGAAGTTTTTGATCTTTTGAAATAGCGACATTTTCAGGCCTACTAAGATCCAGTCCATCTCGATTCGTAAATCTAGTAACTAGTTTTACGCAATTTTTTTTAGGAGTAACCTGATAAAAATCCAAAAAAGATCCCTGCATATTAACCGCGAATAACTTTGTATCAGCATTGAACCAAGCCACACCAGAACACGTCGAGTAGCGAGGTCTTGTTCCAGCATACCGAATAGCCGATTCTGGAAGAGATTCTGTTAAAACTGAATTTCGCGTATAGACTATAGAGTAGGGAACCTGCTCTATTTTAACCGAAAAGGCTGTCTCTATAAAAAGAGATAAAAAAATCACCACGATAAAAAGTCTACTCTTCATAGACCATTCTTTTTTTCAAATCAAAAACAAATTGTAAAATAGCTGTATCTATATTCTTATTGTAGTTTACTGAAAGACCTCTTAAAAATTGTTCATCTTCGAAATTTCGTCGATTTTTTCTACTTGCTATTTTTCTATTTCTAAAATGGGATTCAGTTCTTGTCCAGTAATGATTGATCCTAATCTTATCATGCGAAATACCATCTGCATACTCTTGTGTAGGAGATGTTTTTTTCCCATCCACAGTGATAGCAAAAAAACCCTCTTTATACATAAAAGAGTGCGCATTTTTACAACCTATGACATAGCAAGGCTGGACGATTGATTTCATCCCTCTATTTCTATTTTCTAACGTTGGAGCACATCTAGTTAGAGCTTCGATCATAAGAGATCCTGGGGGGATGTCCTCCAAAAAAGAAGTACCGAATAAAAGCCAATTTACACATAAACCTCCGTATTCTTTATAAGGAAGAAGGAAATCGGGAAGTCTGGCTCCTGTGGGACAAAATAAAAATTCATCCACATCGATAAAAGCAATCCATATTGCTTTATTGCCATACAGCTCAACACAGTTTTTATAAGCGCTGCTTTGAATATCTAACCAAGGAGTTCGATTCCCTTTTTGCTCTAAAGGATTATAAGAATAATTCCAATCAACTAAAGTAACCTCATTTTTTTTTATATAAGGCGCCAAAACCTCCAAATATTCATCAGAGCTATTGTTATTATATAAAAAAAAATGTTCAACACCCTGGAGTTTATGAAATTCTATCCACTCCTTAAGGTAAAGAGCTTCCTCTTTAAAAATAGCGCAAATAGCTAATTCATAAGATTTTTGATTTTCTAAAGAAAAACCAACATCTGCTATCAAGAAAAAAAAGAACAAAAAAAATATCTTTTTCAAAAAAGAGCTCCTTAAAGGCTACTTCAATGGATTAAAAGAGTAATTATCACATCTAATAATCACAACATTTTTCTTTTTGTATCTTAAAAAAGGGATGATTGAACTCTATCTCGAAAAAATGCTAGACTAATTAAATCTGAACTTAAGTAATCTAATACAATGCCTAAATCAAATATCTTCTGGTTTCACTTTCCACTAAAAAAAAGCGCGCCTATCAAAAAAGCTTTTGAAGAGCTTCTAAAGTATGGCGTAGAAGATATTTCCCTCCTAGAAAACAAAGAAGAAAAAACAATCACTTTTTGTGGCAAAGCAACAGAAAAAGATATTCCATCGACTTGGTCTTTTTTGGATGAACCAATTCCTATTAACTTTGAGGTAAACTGGCAAGAACAATGGGAGCTTTTTTGTCCTTATTTCAATGGCGTGCTCTGTGAAATCCCCTTAAGCAAATTCATTCCCAAGGAAGAAGAAACAGTCCTTCTCAACCCAGGTCCAGGCTTTGGAGACCTATCTCATCCAACCACGTATTTAATGATGAATCTTTTAGGTGAATTTGCTCCTAATGAAGTTCTTATAGACCTAGGGTGCGGTAGCGGAATTTTAGGGATAACAGCTCTTAAAATTGGAGCCAAAAAAGTGTACTGTCTTGATATTGATCAAGAGGCTCTTCTTCACACACAAGAAAACGCTCTTTTAAATAATGTTACAAACGCACTTTTTATAGGAAAAACCCTGCCTGTAAATGCTAACCCTTTACCTCATATTGTCTGCATCAATATGACTTTTGAAGAGCAAAAACAAGCCATAGCCTCCCTCCCTGTCATTTCGAATATGATTTGGCTTAGCTCTGGCATTTTGGAATCTCAAAAAGAAGCGTATTTAACCTATATGAAAAATCTTGGGCTAACCTGTAAAAGCTCTACCCAAAAAGATAAATGGCTTTCATTTATTTTCGAATAAAAAAGGTTTTTTTAAGGTAAATACATACATAACCATTCCAGCTAATAAAAGAAATGCAGCAATCTTTCCAAAGCCTATTCCGTAAGAAGATACACTAGCGGCATTCCCGCCTAAAACAACCATTTTACTCAAAAGTCCACTCAATTGAAATGAAAGAGAAAATCCAAGAGGAATTAATCCCATTACGAGGCCTGAAGTATTTTTACCTCCACTCTTAGCAATTTGACTAAAAAGATAAGGAGCTAAAAGCACTTCACTAAAAGAAATTAATAGGGTCACAGCCAACGCTCCCTCAAATAAGAAAGAGCCCCCTACTAAACAAAGAAAACAAAGAACTCCAAACGCTCCTGCACTTAAATAAAAAGGCAAAAGAAAACTCCCTTTTCTTTTAGCAAATACTCCTCCAAAAAAAATAATAATAACGGGATTAAGGACCATAACCACGGTGCTCGGAATGCTTACCCCAACTAAAGAATGCGTTGTCATTTTTTCAGAAAAAAGAACTAACGAAGAACATATCTGATCCTCCACTCCAAAAAATACAATCAGCGCAAACAAAAAGATAACAAGCTCTTTCTTAGCGAAAAAGCTTTTTTCACGATCAAAAAAAACTCGACCAATACAAATAAGAAAAACAAAAAGGGTCACTATCGGCAAAATAGGCAATAAATACCTATTTGCATAAAATAGGCCCAAAGCCGCGCTAAGGACTAAAAAAAATAAAAAAGCCGACTTCTTACACCCAACTTTCTCTTCAATAGGATTTTCAAATTCTGAAAGCTGTTTTTGATACAAAAAAAGAAGAAAACAACTTAGAAACATCCCGTAAGAACCCACAGTAAACGCAAGATGAAACCCGTATCGAAAACATAATACCCCACAAAGCAGTGTAGATAAAAGAGCTCCCATATTTTGTGCTACATAAAAAAATGTAAAAGCGGAACCCTTGGCTGTTTTCTGCTCATAGTTGCCCACCAAAGCCATAATATTACTAGAAAAAAAAGAGCTACCAGTAGCAAGTAAACCCATAGAAAAAAAAAGGGCCGCTTCATAAAGAAAACCGAAATAGCCCAAGGAAAGAAATAACGAGCCAACTAAAACAGTTTTTTTCAGTCCTAGGTATCTATCAGCAAGAACACCTCCTAAAACACCCCCTAATTCCATCAAAGCAAAAAAAAATGTATTTATGCCTAAGGCGTCCGATTCGACGTATCCTAACTGCTCTATTAAATAAAGGATGAAAATAGTTCTCATCGCAAAATGACTAAAAAACTTTCCAAACTGCGCTAAGGAAAGAATGACTAAAGAATCCATCCTCAATCGATTAGCGATATTCATAGACACTCTCTTTATTTGCTAATTGATCTAGATAAATGTGATCTAGCTGACAAAAATCCATCCCCCCTTTTTCCTTATAGAAAAGAACCTCATTTCGAGCCTCTTCTAGCTGAATAGAAAAAAGATCGGTTCCTTGTTCATAGGCGGGTTCACAAGCAGCAAGATGTAAAATGATTTCACTAAATCCATATAGATCGAGTAGTCTCTCAAATTCACTTACTGGAACATGTAAAACTATTTCAAAAAAGACAATAGCACTATCTAATGAGAAATTATCCGAAGAAATCCTCTGAAATTCTCCACCTTTTTTTATAGGCTGTAAAAAAAGACAAATTGGCAAAGAATCTGCTCCTATGCTTTTTATACAAATAGGAGCTAACTCTTCCCTTAAACGAACTAACATCGTTTTTACCGCGTAAAAAAAACAAAGAAACGTTCTTCTATCGACTCGATGCGTTTGTTTTTCAGATATCATTTCTACGATTCTACTTTTCGAAGAATCAAGAGAAATCTTTTCAGCTTCTTCTCGCATATATTCTGCTGTTGCATTAGATAGATAACGTTGACTGTTTTTAACAACATTCTGCATAAAGCCTGTTGTAGCGGTCTCTCCAATAAGATCTTTTAACGCTTTAGGATCGATTGTTGTAACAACAACTCCACTTGGTAATTTTTGAAAAAACTTCCTAACAACAGTTAGCACATAGCTGTGGAGTAAATATGTTATCTTTTTAAAAACTATCTCATCTTGTGTTTTTAACTCTCCAAGATGCTCGTTAAAAAAAGATACAGGATCTAAGGAACTTTCTTTATACCTTTCAAATACTCTCCGAGTATCTTGCTCTAGACTGTTTATTTCTTCTTGAAGAAGAGACAAATCAATACTTCTAAGAACCAGTGCTCTATTTTGGCACCCAAAATCCATAGGATTAGAGTCAAATTTCTTAAACTCTTTTAGTTTGATAGCTTCAATGGTTTTAAGGACAACGCCTACAACCAACTGACACGATGAATCGAGAAGTTTTTTATGTTTGGAACTTGTTCTTAATTCCAACTTACGAAACGTATCTTCCGGCAATAAGGAAGATGAAATACTCATTACTTGACTTATCATAAAACACTCCTTTTTTTCTATTGAAGGAGTTGTTAATGATCCTTATTTCATATTTTCAATAAGGAACTCCTTCAATTTAGGTTTAATTATTTTTAACGCATTTGATCCACGGGTAATTTTAAAAATGCTTACATGGTATTTCTTTGCAATCTCTCGTTGCGAAAGCTTTTCGTTTAATAAAGCGCGAATGACTAAATATCGCTTAGCCATGTCAGCCTTTTCCTCTTTCGTAAAAAAAAGATCAAAAAATGTATCTGCCTTTTTTTCATCCTCAAACTTCCTGCAAAGCTCTAAAAATTGCCACCAACCATCTTCTTGCATAAAATTCCTATATTTTTTTTGTATATTTGTAATGCTACACAATTACACCATTTACAGTCTAGATATTTTCAATATTTTTTAGAAATCTTGCTACTGTTTATCCGAAAAAAAATTCAATTCTTTATAGGCAAAAAAAAAGAGACTCCCATGAGAGCCTCTTTTTTTAAATAAATCTATAGAAAGATCTACTACATCATATCCATTCCGCCCATACCACCCATTCCTCCCATACCATCCATAGAAGGCATTGGAGCAGATGACTTTGGTACTGGTTTATCTGTAATCATAGCAGCAATGGTTATAAGCATTCCTGCAATTGAAGCAGCATTCCTTAAAGCACTTTTCGTTACAAGAACAGGATCTAAAACGCCAGCTTTGACTAAATCAGAAAACTCATCGGTAAGTCCATTATAACCAAATGAACCAGTTTTTTCGTAGATTTTTTCTGCAATTAAAGAACCCTGCTTGCCGCAATTATTTGCTATTGCAGAAGCTGGAGCAAAAGCACTTTGGAAAATAATTTCAACACCAATAGCTTCATCTCCTTCTAACTTCAAATCTTTTAACGCTTTAACAGCGCGAAGAAGAGCAACGCCACCGCCGGGAACTATTCCTTCAGCTACTGCAGCATGCGTAGCATGAAGAGCGTCATCAACCCGTGCTTTCTTCTCTTTAAGCTCAGATTCAGTCGCAGCACCCACATTGATAACAGCAACCCCTCCAGAGAGTTTCGCTAAACGTTCAGAAAGTTTTTCTTTTTCATATTCAGAAGAAGCCGATGAAATCTCTGCTTTAATCAAAGAAATACGCTCTTTGATTTTTAAAGAATCACCTTGTCCATCCACAATTGTTGTTGTCTCTTTAGCCACTTTAATTTTTTTAGCAAACCCTAAAACTTCGATTCCTACATCTTCAATATTGAGCCCCAAGTCTGCAGTAACAACGGTTGCCCCAGTTAAGATAGCCATATCCTGAAGCTGCGCTTTTTTTCTATCTCCAAAAGCGGGCGCTTTTACAGCACAAACAGGAAGACCTGCTTTAATCTTATTGACAACAAGAGTTGCAAGAGCCTCACCATCAACATCTTCAGCTATAATAAGAAGAGGTTTTTGCCCTTTTTCCATGACTTTCTCTAAAATAGGCACGATCTCTTTTAAAGAAGAAATTTTTCCTTCGACAATTAAAATGTGCGCATTTTCGAATTCAACAGTCATCTTTTCTGCATTTGTAATAAAATACGGAGAAAGATATCCCTTGTCAAATCGCATCCCGTCTACAACATCTAAAGTAGTCTCTATTCCTTTAGCTTCTGCAATAGTAATTGTTCCATCTTTGCCGACTTTATGCATAGCTTCTGCTATAATCGAGCCAATCTCTGCATCATTATTTGCCGAAATAGAAGCAATTTGCTTGATCTCGTCTTGACTAGTTACAAGAGTAGCTAGAGCAGTTAACTCGTTACAAACAACCTCTACAGCCTTATCGATCCCTCTTTTTACGCTCATAGGATTAGCGCCAGCAATAACATTCTTTACCCCAGCTCCAAAAATAGCCTCAGCTAAAACAATTGCTGTCGTTGTTCCATCACCAGCTAAATCTGCTGTCTTAGAAGACGCTTCCTTAACGAGCTGGGCTCCCATATTTTCAAATTTATCTTTCAAAGAAATTTCTTTAGCGACAGTGACTCCGTCTTTTGTGGAAAGTGGCGCACCGAATCCTTTGTTGATTACGACATTTCTTCCTTTAGGACCTAAGGTTACAATCACGGCTTTTGCCAGTGTTTTCACGCCCTTTAAAATAGACTTAAGAGCTTCTTCATTAAATTGTAGCAATTTTGGCATCTTTGACTCCGCTTTTGTATATTAATTAAGAAAGGATTCCAAGAATGTCTTCTTCAGATAAAATCAAATACCCTTCTTCCAAATCGTCCATTTTTACTTCTGTTCCGGCATAAGAAGAGAATAAAACTTTATCACCAACGCGTACTGTCATAGGAGTAACTCTTCCCTCATCATCCATTTTTCCAGGTCCAACCGCAATGACTTGACCTTCTTTTGGTTTTTGCTGTGCAGAATCCGGAAGAAGAATCCCGCCTTGGGATGTTTTTGCTTGAAAACGCTTAACAAGAATACGATTACCCAAAGGTCTAACAGGGACTTGTACTTGTGTTGTCATATTTTTTCTCCTTGTAGATGTTGTCATTAAGAAATCAGAAGTCTACGACGGGTTTTTGTTTTTGTCAATCGAAAATGGGTTTCTTTTAGCAATCAAAGATCCCAAGTGCTAATTGTAAAGCAGATATTTTTTTCTTTTCTCGATGTACTCTTGCCTTTTAGAAAATTCATATTCGGCCATTTTCCATGCAGGGTACTTTTCATTAACTAAAATAGAAAAAATTTCTTCCCCTCCAAAAGCCTTGCAAAAAAGTTCTTTTTTTAACTTAGAAAGCTCTGCTATTTTTTTCTTAAACATCGAGGGGTACATCGACTTAATAATTCCGAGTATAAAACACTGGGTACGCACAGGTTTATAGGTAGAGGGGTCTGTAATCACAATAAAAGCTCCCTGACAGACATCGCCCTTATATAGACCATACTGCGGAGTAAAATACATAGGAACAAACTTAACGCCTGGAAGGTTTTGCTGATTTAACATTTTAGCGAACTCTTTAGAAGAAATCCAAGGAGCACCAACCACTTTAAAAGGAAGAGTATATCCTATACCAATACTCACAATACTAAGGCCCCCAATAAGCCCTGTCGTAGCATAGAAAAAAGAAGTTTCAGCATCTGGGACATAGGGACTTGTTGGAATCCAGGGCAACCCTGTACTAGCAAAAACCTGGTCTCTTTTCCAGCCCTTCATAGGGATTACACGCAAAAGACAATGAATTTTATACTCAGCGTTAAAATATCTAGCGAGCTCTCCTATTGTCATTCCGTGGCAATAAGGAACGTCAATATACCCGATAAAAGAACGCATTTTAGGGTCGAGCATCGGACCATCCACAAGTTTTCCCCCCAAAGGATTTGGCCGATCTAAAACAATCACAGGAATTTTATGCTTAGCAGCTTCTTCCATAACATAAAATAAGGTACTAGCATATGTATACGACCTAGAGCCAATTTCTTGTATATCGTAAACAAGAACATCTATTCCCCTTAACATTTCCTCTGTGGGCCTTCTTGTTTTGCCATAAAGACTATATACAGGAATATTGCCAATTTTCTGAGTTTTCACCTCTTTTTCCGCAGCTACCTCTCCGAATATCCCATGCTCTGGAGCAAATAAAGCAACAAGCTGAACCCCTCTTTCTTTCTGTAGAAAAAGATCTAAAGTAGACTCTAAATTTTTTGTAACACCCGTTTGATTGGTAATTAGACCTATCTTTTTTCCTTGAAGCTCAAGATACCCTCCTTCAGAAAAAAAAACATCTACCCCTAAATCTACAGCATGAACTCTAACCGAAAAAACCAAAAAACAGAAAACGGTTATCACAAATTTCAAGGTACACCTCCGCATCCTTTTCCCATGGTAATCGAACTCCCACTTAGAAACAACTGGTTTTGAAATAAAACATTTAAATAAAACAAAACATATGATACTAATTAATTATAAATGCAAAACAAACAGGAAATAACATGTCTTCAAAAGCATCAAAAAACATAGAAAATGCCATTAACTACATTAAAGATGCGAAGACAAATCCTCTCTCCCTAGAACAAATAGAACAAAAAGCAACCCTACTAGCTGCAGCTATGCTCGAAGAAGCTCTAAAAATAGAAACGTTCTCAGAAAAGAAAAAACAAAAACAGTTAGCCAAGATGATGCAAGACCCAATTGGAAAAGCATTTACAACAAGCATGACTGATCAGTGCTTTCGCAGTAAGTCGCCTTATAGAATCGCGCAGCAACTTACTTATTTACTAAACTTACTTGGCACACCAAAATATCTAAATTTCCTCCAAAAATTCCAATTAAAACTTTTTAAAGCCCTTACCCCGTTTTTAGCGCCAGTACTTGTGCCTCTTATGACCTTCATGCTAAGAAAAGAAACTTCAAATGTTATTTTACCTGGAGAAACAAAAGCATTAAATAAACATATGGCAATTCGTAAAGCTCAAGGCGTGCGAATTAACTTAAATCATCTAGGCGAAGCTATACTAGGGGAAAAAGAAGCGGTTTATAAACTGAATATGTATCTTGAAGACCTCAAAAAACCAAACATCGAATACATCTCAATTAAAATCTCTACGATTTTCAGTCAAATTCATCTTCTGGGTTGGGATCATAGCTTAACAATCCTTTCAGAGAGACTCAGGCAACTTTATAAAACAGCCATGAGCCACTTTTTTATAAAAGCAAATGGAGAAAAAAACTGTAAATTCGTTAACCTAGACATGGAAGAATATAGAGATCTCCATCTCACAAAAGAACTCTTTAAAAAAGTATTAAGCGAAGAAGAATTCTTAGATTTTTCTGCAGGAATCGTTCTTCAAGCATATCTTCCTGATTGCTTTATCATCCAAAAAGAACTGACCGAGTGGGCAAAAAAACGAGTAGAGAAGGGGGGCTCTCCTATCAAAATTCGTATTGTAAAAGGAGCAAACCTTGCGATGGAGCAGTTCGAAGCTAGCGTAAAAGGCTGGCCTCAAGCCCCTTATCAATCGAAAGCCGAAGTTGATGCTAACTATAAAAAAATGGTGACCTACGGGTGCCAAAAAGAAAACGCAAAAGTTGTGCACCTTGGTATTGGAAGCCATAACTTATTTGATATTGCGTATGCGATCTTACTTAGAGCAGAAAATCAAGTAGAAGAGAGTGTCTCTTTTGAAATGCTAGAAGGGATGGCAGATCCGATTCGACGTGTTGTACAAACGCTTACAAAAGATATTCTACTTTACTGCCCTGTTGCTGAAAAAAAAGACTTTCAAAGTGCTATAGCCTATTTAATTCGACGACTCGACGAGAACACAGGGCCAGAAAACTTTTTACGCTATACGTTCGGTCTTAAAACAAGCTCTCCTATATGGAAAGAACAGGCAAACAAATTTAAAGAAGCTTGTGAGAAAATGGGCTCTATTTTTATAGGGCCAAGAAGAACGCAAAACAGAAACGACCCAGCGCCTCTTTATAAAATAGAAGCGCCCTTTAAAAACGAAGCCGATACAGACTTTTCTCTATTAGAAAATAGAAGTTGGGCAAACGGCACCGTAAAAAAATGGCAAAATAAAACCTTTGAACCTATCCCTTGCGTAATTGGAGGAAAAGAGCTACACCTACCTTCCCAAGAAAAAGGTTTCGATCCTTCTTATCCAAATAAGGTGCTATACACCTACTCTCTTGCTTCTTGGGAAGAAATCAACCAAGCAATCTCATATGCTAAAGAAGAAGAAAAATCATGGCAAACTACACCTGTAGAAAAAAGAGCTGAGATTCTTGCCTTAGCAGCGAAAAAAATGCGAGAAAAAAGAGGGGATCTTATTGGCGTAATGATCGCCGATGGAGGAAAAGCTCTTTTAGAAGCTGATGCGGAAGTTTCAGAGGCTATCGATTTTGCAGAATACTATTTACGATCTCTTCTAAAAAATAGCTCTCTTAAAGACATTGAGTGGAAAAGCAAAGGAACGATTTTAGTTACCCCTCCTTGGAATTTCCCTGTAGCCATTCCTGCTGGGGGTATTTTAGCTGCTTTAGCTATGGGCAACTGTGTACTTTTTAAACCAGCACCCGAGGCTGTTTTAAGTGGATGGATTTTAGTAAACGCGCTATGGGAAGCTGGGATCTCAAAAAAAATACTCCAATTTATCAACTGCGTAGATTCCCCTGTCGGAAGCAAGCTCATTGCAGATCAAAGGATCAACGGAATCATTCTAACAGGAGCAACAAGCACAGCGAAACTCTTTATGGAATTAAATACTGAAACAACCCTTTCTGCTGAAACCGGAGGCAAAAATGCATTTATTATTGCGGCTCTTTCAGATAGAGACCTCGCGGTTAAAGACCTTATCCAGTCTGCTTTTGGCCACTCAGGGCAAAAATGTAGCGCGGCAAGCCTTGCGATCTTAGAAGCTGAAGTCTATGACGATAAAAACTTTTTAAAGCAGCTTAAAGATGCGACTGAAAGTTTAAAAGTAGGATCTCCCTGGTCTTTAGAATCAAAAGTAACCCCTTTAATTAAAGCTCCTGAAGGCGATTTGCTAAAAGCGCTAACAACGCTAGAGCCTGGAGAGTCTTGGCTTGTAAAACCCGAAGTGGATAAAGAAAATCCCAATCTCTGGTCTCCCGGAATTAAATTAGGAGTCAAGGAAGGCAGCTTTATGCATCAAACAGAGTTCTTTGGTCCTATTTTATCTGTTCTACGAGCAGACAACCTAGACCATGCCATAAAAATTGCCAATAGCACCTCCTATGGTCTTACCTCCGGGATTAACTCACTAGACACTAAAGACATAAAAAAATGGATCAATTCTATAGAAGCCGGCAATCTTTATGTCAATCGAGGGACAACAGGGGCTATTGTAGGAAGACAACCTTTTGGGGGATGTAAAGCTAGCTGTTTTGGAATGGGTATGAAAGCAGGAGGGCCTAACTACCTTATGCAATTTGCAAATCCAATACAAACCTGCCTTCCACAAGATAAAGCTTCTTTGCCAAGTCTACTTGCTCCAATTACTGACCTACTAAAAGAAGTCCTTTTATCCCCTGAAGAGCTTGGTATACTATACGGAAGTTTAGCTAACTACGCGGCTACAATACACGCATTTCCAAGTTCTTTTGAGCTAGAAAATCCGCAAAAAACTCCAGAAGCTGTTTTAGACCTTATTGTAGGGCAAGACAATCTTCTTTACTACGCGCCTAGAAAATCGCTTACAATTCGCATACAAAAAGACACAAGCGCTCTAGATATTTTAAGATTTATTGGAGCGACTCTTTTAACAAAAGCCTCCGTAGAAATTAGCTATCATCCTGAAGAATCATCTAGTCACTTTAAAGATTCATGGATAGAACTTTTTAAAGAAATCACTTTTATAAAAGAGAGCGAAGAAGAGCTCTCTAATAGAGTTCTTGAAGGAAAAGTCTCTAGGATTCGTCTATTAACGCCTCCTCAAAAACATCTAAGAGAAGCCTCCGCAAAAGCTGGTTGCTTTCTAGATAGATCTCCTGTCCTTGCAAACGGATATGTTGAACTACCTCATTATTTTAGAGAGGTCTCTTTAAGTTACGACTACCACCGTTATGGTAATTTAGGGCTTAGAGAACACGAAAAAAGAAAACCTATTTTATAGGACAGTACAAAGGAAATAAAAATTCAAGAGTTCTTTCGTCTGGTTAGAAGGCCCAAATGACCCGATAAGGGAATTTTTCTAGCCAAAAAATGTAATAGAAAAACCCAGTTACGGTTAATGTGTTTTTTTTTACATTTAAAATATTAAGAGGCTTTTACAGCCACAAGGTGTTTTTCAAAAAAACTCTCATAAAAAAACAAAAAACATTAACTACCGAACTTTTTTCATTTTCTCCAAACTAGACTATGCAACTTGTAAAATATCAATAAATTTTAAACAATTAAATTTAGATTCACTTGCAAAAGGATCTATTTCAATAATAGCATTTTCTATTCCTTGTTCTTGTGTAATTATTGCAATAAATTTCATATCAAAATAAATTTCCGCACACAACTCCTCATATCCCTCATCACTTAAAATAATTATATCAAACCCTTTCTCTTTCATTACTGTTTCCTTGACTGTAAAAATCCCATAAAGTTACCTCTCTGATCAAATCTCGCACCTCTTCCCGATGAACCGAATATATCTTGGCCTCCAAATCTATTAAAATAAATCCCGGACTGAGAATCCGTAATAATCTTTTTCTTGTGTTTCTTTACGAACTTTTTGGTTTGATGAACTTTCTTTTTTAAACAGCTCTTACAAAGAAATATATCTCTTGTATTGCAATAAATGGCAGGAACGATGTCATACTTTCCTTCTCGATAAGCATCAAGTCTATATCCATAAAAATCTAATCCGGATTTAAAAGTTCTTCGATGTCGTTCTCTAAATCAAAGCTTTCCTCCTCTTCTATAGGAAGCATCTCTTGTCGAGCTAAAAAAACTATAAAATGATTAACGTTCTCTATTTGATTGGAACTGTATTTTTTCCCAAATTCATCTTCCTCTATAGAGTTATAGTAATCTAAGAATATCATCATAAGAAAACTGTAAATCTTTTTGCTCTAATATTTGAGGAATTTCCAGTTCTACGTGCTGTACTTCGATCGGATAGATTGTGGCAACAACTTCACACAGCTGATGAGCGATAAAAGAGCACATGATTAAGATAACGACAAACTTAGAAAATACCTCAGAACATCTCATAATCGCCTTTCCTTTAAGACTAAATTTAATGAACTGGCAGGCTAAATTATCCGATTTTTTAATTCAAATTTAAAACTGAAAACACAAAATCACAAAATCAAATATTTAAAATTTTTAATTTCACATATTCTATTTACTCATGCGGAAACCCTCTAGGGCCCCAAGGTTAGAATCTGCAGCTCGAGAAAAATGACAAATAAATAGATTGCAAAATCAGTTTTTGTAAAAAAAGCTCTGAGCTATTAATTCAAAATTTTTGATCTCTAAAAAACCTATAAATGATACTAAAATCAAGAGAAAACTTTTGTTGTTCTTTATGTTTCTTGTGGCATAATGAAGCACATAAAAAAAGCAAAAGAGGAACTCTGATGAATCAAATCGCATCGACTGATAGAAGGTGGCAGCATAAGCCTTTACTCGGAACCCTTCTCATGTTATTAGGCCTCTCTTTATATCCTCTTTCAGATGCTTTTGTGAAACACTTAATGGGTACCTACTCTGTTCCTCAAACTTCTTTTCTTCGAGGAGCTACAAGACTTATCCCCTTAGTTATTGCTATTTTCTTTCAAGGAGGCTTTAGACAAGTCTTTCACACAAACCAAAAAGGACGCCATGCGGTGCGATTACTTGTTAACTTAGCATACACATACACCTTCATGCTTTCTTTTTCGTTAACCTCTTTAACAATGATTTATACACTCAGCTATACCTCCTCTTTTTTCATGATTCTATTTAGCGCCATCTTTTTAAAAGAGGCCGTAAGTAAAGACAAATGGCTAGCCGTTTTCATTGGATTCTTAGGAATAATTATTGCTTTAAGGCCTGGCACGTCTCTTTTTCAAATAACATCTCTCATTATTTTAGCTGGAACGATCTTAGGATCTTTAAATAAAATCCTGATTAGAGGCCTTACCAAAACAGAACACAGCCTAGCTATTGCTATTTATCCAAACGTGCTCATGATGCTTGCGACTTTTCCTTTTCTTTTAAACTCTTGGCAGCCGATGCCTTGGAAAGATTGGGGTTTATTTGGAGTAGTTGGTCTCATCACAGCAGGTGCGCAATACACTCTAGCGCAAGCTTTACGTTACGCAAAAGCATCTACACTAGCACCTATCGACTACTCAAACTTTATTTGGGTATTAGCGTTAGATCTTATTTGGTGGAATATCATCCCTGATTCATGGACCCTAATTGGGGCAGCCTTTATTATAAGTAGTAACCTCTACATTTTATATAAAGCTAAAAAAGAGGAACGAAAAACATAAGGAATCCTAGCGCTATGCAAGCTACCCAAACAGGACTCAACACCGAACAAAAAAAAGCAGTAGAGCACATTGAAGGACCCATGCTTATTTTAGCTGGAGCTGGATCTGGCAAAACAAAAGTGGTCACAGAACGAATTTTGCATCTTTTACAAATCGGGATTCCCTCTTCTGAAATTTTAGCAGTTACCTTTACGAATAAAGCTGCTGAAGAAATGAAGCATCGTATTCTTAAAGCTGCAAATACCCATGTCTTAACAAGTACTTTTCATAGTCTTTCCGCAAGAATCTTGCGAGAATCTATTATGAAGTTAGGCTATGGAACAGACTTCCTTATCTTGGACGAAGATGACTCTGAAAAAGCCTTAAAAGAGTGCTTCTCGACGCTCGGGATTAAAGAAGATAAAAACCTGTTAAAAACAACAAAAAAACAAATCTCTCAAGCTAAAAGTGATCTTTCAGAACCCGATCAAATCTCGGATACTCTCACGCCTTTTAAGCAGATCTATCGGCTTTATCAAACTAAGCTTAAACAATATAACGCCCTTGATTTTGATGACCTTCTTTTCCTTACGGTAAAGTTATTTCAAGAATTTCCCGATGTTTTAGCCCACTACCAAAAAAGATGGACCTTTATTTTGATTGATGAATACCAAGACACCAATCATGCTCAATATCTGCTCATTAAACTCCTTTCAGAAAAACACAATAACATTTTTGCAGTAGGGGACCCGGATCAGTCCATCTATTCGTGGAGAGGAGCGGATATAGCAAACATTTTACGGTTTGAAAAAGACTATAAAAATACAAAGGTGGTGCGCTTAGAACAAAACTATAGAAGTTCTAACACCATTTTAGAAGCGGCCAATGCTTTGATCCAAAACAACGAAGGACGTCTTGAAAAAAACCTGTGGAGCACCAAAGCAGAAGGTGAAAAAATAGGACTCTATATTGCGTATAATGAGAAGCAAGAAGCCGAATTTGTCGCTCAAAAAATACAGCATTTCTATCAAAACACTACAGCAACCTATAAAGACTGCGCTATTTTTTATAGAACAAACTTCCAATCTAGAACGTTTGAAGATGCTCTACTTCGGGCAAAGATCCCCTATAAAATTATAGGAGGTCTTTCTTTCTACCAAAGAAAAGAAATTAAAGACATTTTAGCCCTACTTCGAATGCTCCTTTCTGACACAGACTTTCTAGCCTTTTCTAGAAGCATTAACATCCCCAAAAGAGGAATAGGCCCTTCCGCTTTAGATAAGCTCCAAGAAACATCGCTCAAAAATGGCATAGGAATCTTTCCTCTTTGCAAACAAATACTAAGCAAAACAGCTGACGTCAAACTCTCTGCAAAACAGCTGCAAGGATTATACGATTACTACGAGCTGATAGAGAAACTAAGACAAGAAAATAAAGAAGGAAAATCCGTTAGCCAGCTACTTCTTACAGCAGTAGAAAAATCAAGGTACATAGAGTACCTTAAAGAAGATCTAGAAACCTACGCTGAAAAAAAAGAAAACATTGAAGAGCTTATCGCAAAAGCTGTCGAGTGGCAACAGGAAGTAGAAACTCCTTCCCTTACGTTATTTTTAGAAGAAATAGCCCTTAAACCTTCAGCTGAAAGCGCTCAAGAGCCTGATGACTGCGTAAAACTAATGACTCTTCATAGTGGAAAAGGGCTTGAATTTCCGATAGTTTTCTTAGTGGGTCTTGAAGAAAGTCTTTTTCCCCACCTTAATTCCAAGGATTCACCTCTTCTTTTAGAAGAAGAACGAAGACTTTGTTACGTTGGGATCACAAGAGCAAAAGAACATCTTTATCTTACAGCAGCAAGAATGCGCTTTTTATGGGGTAGTTCAAGAGATATGACTCCTAGTCGATTTTTACAAGAAATCCCGACAAAATTTTTAAAAACACTTTCATCATCTCCTAGCTATTCTTACAGAAAAGAAGACGACTTTTATGAGCCTGAGTCTTTAGAGGAAGGTGATTCTGTCTTTCATAAAGATTTTGGACCAGGGACTCTAGAAAGAGTGTATACAACTTCTATAGGCCTTACATACGACGTTTTCTTTATAAAAGAAAATAAAACCCGATCTTTGTCTGCTAAATACGCTAAACTAACAAAGGGAAACGATTACTCTTAAAATAATTTTATGTAGACAAGAATAAACATAAGTCGCATTTATAAATTAATCAGCATTAATAAAAAAATAAATGTAATTATGAGACAACCTGGCTACAATCACAGACTTATTCCCTCTCAAAAACAGACCATGCAACCGTCGATTGCGATGCAAGAGTCTTTAAAAATATTACAAATGGGGGAAGAAGAGCTAGAAATTTGGCTAGAAGAAAAAATCACGCAAAATCCCTTCTTAGATTTAGAAAAAAAAGAACCTGATAATCTCTTTAAAAAAGAATCTTATTATCAACAATTTAGCGACTGTGAAAATCAAGTAGCTTACCAAACATCGTGTTTTGAACACCTGATGAATCAAGCACATCAAGTATTTTCCTCTAAAGAAATTCCTTTAGCCGAATGGATTATTGGGAATTTGGATAAAACAGGATTCTATAGCATGGAAAAAGAAGCTTTACCTAACGGCTTTTCTTTAAAAGACTTTTCCGCCTGTCTTGAAAAGATCCAGGAATTCGATCCCCCAGGAATAGCCGCTACTAATATTCAAGAAAGTCTTGCTTTACAATTAAAAGCTCAAGGGAAAGAAAGCTCCTTTAGCTATCTACTTATCCAAAACCACTGGAATGATCTTGTAGAAAAAAACTTCCTTGCCATACAGAAAAAAACAGGAAAAAAAACGACCTTCATCAAAGAATGCCTTCAAAAAGATATAGCGCGGTTGAATCCATTTCCTGGATACAAATTCGAAAAAAAAATAGCCCCGCCTATTCCGGTGGACATCTATGTACTCGAGCAAGATTCTCGACTAATTGTTAAAGTGATTGATTCATTTAAATTAAAAGAAAACAATTACCTTTACGAGCATTCCTTGTCCAAAGAAGACACTCTAACAATTAAAACATACCAAAAAGAAGCAAGATGGCTAATTAATGCCTTAGAAAAAAGAAAAAAAACAATTCAAAAAGTAACAGAGTATCTAGTTGATAAACAAAAAGACTACATTCAAGGAATGAATACCAGCTTAAAACCTCTCAAAATAAAAGAAGCAAGCCTAGAAATCGGCCTTCATGAATCAACAATCATCCGAGCGATCGAAAATAAAAGTCTTTCGTGCGCTATAGGGATTCTTTCCTTAAAAACTCTTTTCGCAAAAAGCCTAAGCGAAAACATATCCTGTGATGAAGCGCAGAAACTCCTTCATAAATTAATTGCCGAAGAAAATAAAAAAAGCCCTCTATCAGATAGAGAGCTTTTAGAAAAAATGCAATTAATGGGTATTCCTTGTGCAAGAAGAACTATTACTAAATACCGTAATCTTCTCAACATTCCCTGTAGAGCACAAAGAAAAAATGCTACTCTTTTGAATCCTTCTTATAAAGAGGGACAGGAATCAAACTAGCTAATAAAGCTTCTTTATCAAAAGTAATCAGCTTCACCTTACAATCATTTTCTCCACAAGAAACATACACAACATCTTTTCCGTCTTCAACGCCTAGGGCTATTCCAGCAGGATAAATAGCTCTTTTATTGGAATGCGCTGTGTTTTTAGCTGGCGTATTGTAAATGTCTTTAAATAAAATCGGAGCAGGGGAAATCGCTGTAACTCTATACGGAGCAGTAGATTCAAAAGTATACGCGCCCATTACATACCAAGGTCTTTTTCCTTCATAAAAGAGGGTATGAAAAAAAGCAAGATATTGACCATCAACGAGCCTAGCAGGAGTGCCTCCTCTAAAAGGGCCCCACTTAGATTTCCAAGGCATTTTCTGTAAAGAAACCTCATGAGGAAAAATAAGGTGATCCATTTCATTAGATTTAGGATCTTTCATCCTCATAATTTTGTGCGGGTTAATGCCGTACTCAAAAAAAATCTTCTCAAATCCGTCTGGCTGTTTAACAACAAAGGGAACCCAATTTTTCTCTATGTGGTTTACCTGGTCAACGTGTTGAATATGCTGATCGATATCTATAGTATAAAGCGTTTTTAAAGTTTCTGCGTCAAGGGAAGCTAACCGCATAGTCCTACTATACATAGGGTTTTCTTGCATATCGTTATAAGAAACGTAAACTGCATCTCCCGCTTTAAAAGCCCTTGGATCTTCAGAAAAATCACTACCGGTATCCACTCTTTGCACTGGAGAACACTGCTTAAAATCTTTATTTAAACGAACTACTCCAATATTGGTTCTGTAAGGCATTTTTTTACTGACAAATGGAATCTTCTCTCTAACCGGAGTAGACACTCCCAAAATCTTGACTCGATCTTTCACATCATAGCGAAAAAAAAGCATATACCCATCTTTATCTTCTAAAATAGAAGCGTTATGTGGGGCAACAACTCCTTCTAGAGGAATTTCTTTGACATTCTTAATCATGCCAAGATCTTCGCCGTAAGGAACGCCTTTTAAAGAAGAGCAAAGAGAATTATCCCACTTCTCAACTATCTCTTGTTCTTTTACTTTCTCTATAACTTCGGGAAAAAGAGCGCTATAAACAGCTTTTGATTCCTTACCCATGGATCTAACTGTCTGATGTAAATTCCAGGAGAAAAAAGCAGATGTTAAAGAAAAAACACCTAAACAACACACTAACCACTTACTTGTCTTTGTCATAAAAACACCTAACCTTATTCGAATGATCCCTTAAGTTAAAAAGGAATTATGCTTCATATCGTAATTATCATCAAGAATCTCCGAAAAAACGACTAAAAAAGACAAAGCTTATAAACGGTAAAATTTAAAACAAGAACCTCTCAATAAGTCTTTTTAACCGTCCACTATTCTTTTTTAACAATTTTTCTCGTAAGCGAGAAGGGGGGGTAATCGCCACTGTAAAGATTTCTCTATCAGTAAGCCGAAATAAAAAAGATAAACTAGATATTCCCAAACACCCTGCTTTCTCAAGATTTAGAGTGGCTAAGAAAAAAATAGCCTGCAAAACGCAAAGGCGAACTAAAAGACTCAAAAAAAACACAAACGGAATCCATAAAAAATACATCCAACCAGAGAGAGCAAACCCCAAACAACCACCTAAAACTAAAATAATCAAATAGGTAGCCTCCTGAGGAATAATACATATGGGACCAAAAAAGCGATGAAACCACGAACTAGAAGTCTTATAAGCCAAAATTTCTTCAAAAAAAGGCTCTTTAAACGCAAAACGAGCTGCATGAACTAACTCATGCGCTAGGATCTCTTGTTCATCATAAGACCTAAAATACCATCTATTATAATTTGTGCGCATTTGGATTACAGGAAAAGACTTTCCTTCTTCTGTATAAATCCAAAAAGCAGCCCCTTGCCAAGGAAGCATCTGTTTATTACTATAAAAAATAGGCGCTTTGAGAAACTGAAAATTGTAAATTTTTTGCGTTAACTGATGTGCCTTTAAAGAGCCATCCCTAATAAAATCTTTTTTCGAATCAACTTCAAGTTTACGACTCTCCAGCTCTTCATCAGTTTCAAGAGGACCTAAAATCCACCCCTCTTTATCAAATAGTTCCCACTTTTCTTGATTCATAAAAAAAACTTCTTTTTTATTTTTTTCTGTAAGTTTACTCTATTATTAAAGGTTCAATCAAGAGATTTAGATGAAAATTCGACATAAACTAAAGGAGTTTCTTGTGTAAAATCAGAAAAAGATGATATCCCTTTTGAGAAAAACACTCCTTAACGTGCCAAGGCAATAAATGACAAAAATACTGATTATTGTAGAGTCTCCTACTAAAACAAAGACTCTTAAAAAAATTTTAGGGGATAAATTTCTATTCGAATCTTCTATTGGACATATAAGAGATCTTCCCAAAAAAGGACTTGGCATAGACATTGAGAATGACTTTGAGCCTGAATACGCCATTATGAGCGATAAGAAAGAAGTCATCGACAACCTAAAAAAAGCAGCTAAATCAGCGGATATGGTTTATCTATCTCCCGACCCTGATAGAGAAGGAGAAGCTATTGCCTGGCATATTGCCGCTATATTACCTCCCAAAACCCCTATTAAACGAGTTACTTTTAACGAATTTACGAAAGATGCGATTCATGAGGCGTTGAAACATCCAAGAGATATTGATATGCCCCTTGTTAATGCGCAGCAAGCAAGACGTCTATTAGATAGAATCGTGGGTTATAAAATATCTCCTATTTTGATGAGACGGGTACAAGGGTCTGGGGATGGAGGACTTTCAGCAGGAAGGGTACAGTCTGTTGCTTTAAAAATGGTAGTAGATAGAGAAAGTCAAATAGAGGCTTTTATTCCGGTGGAATACTGGAATTTAGGAGCCCACTTACAAACGGCTCCTGAAGAAAAGTCCTTTTTTGCCCATCTTTACTCAGTAGATGGAAGCAGAATAGAAAAAGAAACTACAGAAAACAAAAACACGATTACGATTCCAAATCAAGAGTCAGCAGAAAAAATTGCAAATCGACTAAAATCAGCAACCTACAAAATTAACTCTGTAGAAAAAAAAGAAAAAAGAAGAAATCCCGTTGCGCCATTTATTACCTCAACGCTTCAGCAAGAAGCTAGCCGTCACTTTGGTTTTTCTGCTGCAAGAACAATGAGTGTCGCTCAGAGTCTTTATGAAGGTATTGATCTTGGCAACGAGGGAACAGAAGGTCTTATTACCTATATGAGAACCGACTCCGTCCGGCTTTCGCCTGAAGCCCTAACTAGTGCAAGAAAGTATATCCTCACAACTTTTGGAAAAGAATTCCTTCCAGAGGAACCAAGACAATTTTCTCTTAAAAAAAATGCGCAAGATGCCCACGAAGCTATTAGACCCACAACAATACCCCATACGCCAGACTCTATCCGCTCTTTCCTTTCTGACGATCAGTACAAACTCTACTCTTTAATTTGGAAAAGAACACTTGCCTCTCAGATGACTTCAGCTATATATGATACTGTATCATGCGATATTGAAGCAGTAAAAGGGATTATTCTAAGAGCGACAGGCTCCACTTTGAAGTTCCAAGGTTTTTTGGCTGTCTACGAAGAAAAAATCGACAACGCAGAAGACAAAGAAGGAAAAGAAGATTTACTCCCTTCGTTAGTCGAAGGAAGCTCTCTACATCTTGTTAAGATAGATCAAGAGCAATCTTTTACTAGACCGCCTCCACGCTTTACAGAAGCATCGTTAGTCAAAGAACTCGAAAAATCTGGAATTGGCAGACCGTCTACCTACGCAGCTATCATGAATAAAATCCAAAGCAGGGATTACACAACCAAAGAAAAGGGGACACTAAAACCGACAGAACTTGGAAAAATCATAGCCCAAATGCTAGAGACCAATTTTAAAATGATTATGGACATTGGTTTTACTTCTGCGATGGAAGACGAACTTGAAAGAGTTGGAGAAGACAAAAAAAATTGGAGAGAACTGCTTAAAGAATTCTGGACTGTTTTTGAACCTCTTGTGACCTTAGCAGAAAAAGATGCATTTGTTCCTAAATTAACAACAGATAAACCATGCCCTCTTTGCCAATCCCCCTTACAAAAAATCTGGGCCAGAAAAAAATATTTTTATGGATGTTCTAATTATCCTACGTGTGCATATACGGCACCAATAGAGGCATTAGACTTTGATAAAATGGAATACAATCCAGATTTTGACTGGGAACAACCTTGTCCTAAATGCTCTAAAGAGATGAAACTCCGCTTCGGCTCTTTTGGTGCTTTTTTAGGTTGTAGCGACTACCCTACCTGCAAAGGGATTGTAAATATTCCTAAAAAAGGGGAAGAACCTTTAGAAGGAGAGTCTCCTTGTCCTGCAATTGGATGTGATGGGTTAATTACTCCGAGAAAATCTCGATTTGGTAAAATATTTTACTCTTGCAGTAACTACCCTGATTGTGACGTAATCGCCAATTCCTTGGATCAACTTCCTGAAAAATATAATAACCATCCAAAAACTCCCTACGTTTCTAAGAAAAAAACAAAAGCAAAGGGAAAAGCAACAAAAGAAAAAACGATCACGAAAAAAAGTTCGTCTAAAAAAACAGCCAAAAAAGCCTCTACAAAAGAAAAAACACCTAGAAAACAACAAAGTTTTTCTCTTTCCCCAGAACTTTCTGCTGCGATTGGAAGTGAACCCGTTTCTAGACCCGAAATGGTAAAGAAAATGTGGGAATATATCAAAATGCATAACTGCCAAGATCCCAAAAACAAACGGCTCATTAATCCAGACAACGTTCTTGAAAAAGTTTTTGGATCTAAAGAGCCAATTGACATGATGAAATTATCCGGGATCTTAAACAAACACGTAATAAAGCCTGACTAAAAGGTCTAAAATGACGTTCAATCTAGATTTTTCCTGTGGCAATAATAATTATCCTTTAAAGCTACAGGAAAATTTGATGGACGAACCCGGTGTTTTTATTAATCAAAAAAGCTATAAGCTCTCTTCAAGTGAAAACTCTCCTGTCATCCAAACGCTTATTCGTAGTCTAAACGGAATGTCGTTTGACACAGTAGAAACCTTTCAAGCGACATTATCTGATTTTAATACAGAAGAAAAAATCTCTACTTGCTATCAAAAATTTCTTAGCTCTGAAGAACTAGATGAAGACAAGGAAAAATCTCTTTTTCTTTTTTTTCAAAAACAATTCGAAAAAAAAGGATTCAGCGGGTCTGTTTTAATTATAAAACAAGGAAAAATTCTTTTACATAAAGGCTATGGTCTAGCAAACGACCAGGGGGAGGAAATAACAGAACAAACCATTTTTCCTATAGGGGCTCTTTCAAAACAATTCACAGCAGTAGCTCTACTTCTTCTTGAACAACAAGGATCTTTATCTATAGGCGACCCTATAAAAAAACATCTTCCTACTCATTTATATAGTCAACTATGGGATACAGTCACGATTCATCAATTACTCAACCATTCTTCTGGGATAGCTGACTTTGATGAGGCTATCTTTATGTTGAAAAAAGAGTCTCAAACAGTAGAGCAGTTAATCAACCTCTTCTTTGAAAAACCGCTTCTTTTTAAACCCGGAACAGCTTGGCATTACAGTAACTGTGGCTATGTTCTTCTCGGAGCTATCATAGAAAATGTAGCAAGCCAATCCTACAGAGAGTTTATACAAAACGAAATTTTTTTTCCTTCTGACATGAAAAACTCTGGCTATGGAAATAGCTCTCAATTAGAAAATTTAGCTACTGGATATCGTGAAAATAACTCAAAGACAGTAGAAGCTGTGACTAATCAAAAAAACAATCTTTTGAATGCTTATGCCGGCGGAGGAATTTACTCTACAACAGAAGACCTCCTAAAATGGAATAAAATGCTTTTTTCAGATGTGTTGCTTTCAGCAGATTCTCGAAAAAAGTTATTTCATGGATCGGCCATTCCCCTTCACCTACCGCAAAAAAAGTCAATTCCTCTAGAAGAGTGCTGCCTACCTTTTTCGGAACTGCACTCCAAAACTCCCTTAATCTATTATGGATATGGGGTTTTTCTCTCGGATCCTACAAAACTCGGATACTTTTTTTATCATTTTGGAAGCTTGGAAGGGTTCTCTTCGTTTCTTAAAACAAGTCTTTCAACTAAAAACGTCATAATCATCCTCTCTAATAAAGAAAACGCCCCACTGAAAGAATTCATAGAATACATTCAGAATGTCCTAAAGGAATAAAAACAAAATTTACTTTCAAAATAAAAAACACAAATAGCTAAGCTGTTTAAACTTACAAACAAAAAATAAAAAACAAAACTATCATCTTTAAAAAACTTTAATAAATATAAGTTACTATTGAGCTTTAAGTTAATCCATACAGGAGAATCACAACATGAGCTCGTCGTCATCACAATACATTTACTTCACCTTTCCAGAAGGGTCTAGTATTCCAGACAATTCTTCTCTATACGCCCAGCTACAAGAAGACGCAAACGTTCAGCTCAATTCTACGAATTTACAAGTAGTCGACTCATTTAAATGGGATTTTATCTCTAACGAAATAGGGCTTCTTGTAGATGCTGCGAATCAAGGAGATATTAGCGCTGAAGAAAAATCACAAATTTATGGAAGAATCATGATTATCATCACGGCTCAGTATCTACCGATCGTGTCTGACTTTTTAGGTGATCAGATCGCAGAGCAAGCCTCTATACAAGATCTTTCTTCTGATGTTTCTGATTTCTTAGCCCAAGGTCAAAATGCATTTAATGCACTCTCTTCAGCCTCTTGGAGTAACACGAATGGGGTTACCTGTGAAACAACAGGCTGCGCAACGACTGCTACAGAAACAGAAAAACAAGATCTGTTTTCTGGAGTCATGTCTTTAACTGGATATACCACTGGAGCCAACGACTCTTCACGATATAACTATAGTTTTATAGTAAATCGCACTATCACCAACCCTTTTACAGGGGAATCTATCACAGAAAATATTGTAGAGCCCAGTGTACTTGCTTTTTTAACAGATACCCGTATCTGGGGGGACATCACTCCTCTTGGGACAGAAGGAAAGGATCAAATTAATAGCGCGATGCAAGATATCATCGATATATACAACTCCGGTGAAAGTAAAACTGTATCCAGTAGTTGGCTTAATGAAGAACTAGATAACATAGCCAGCGCCACGCTTGTATGGACACAACCTTATGGTGCTTCGAGTTTAGATGCCACCTATGGATCTACTAACGCACCACTTGTCTACACAGACCCTAACTCGATTCAATCTGCTTTTAACCAAGGAACGCAGGCTGTGCAAACAGTAGCGACCTCAGCGCAAACAATTGAAAACTTCCAAATACAAGAAATAGATCAATACTACGGGATCACTAACAGTATTCAATCTAGCCAGCAGCAACAGTGTTCTTCTATGGTAAAAAAACAAATAGTATAAACCAGGATGTTATTATGAATTTCCAACCAATTCATCGGGTAAATTACCAAATAGCTTTAGTAGATTCCACAGCAAGAACCCAAGATGTTCTTACCTTAAAACAGGTAACAGACTCTGAAGCTGGAATCTTGGCATCGGATCTATTAAGTCTCGAATACGAAATTTCAACCACGGTATTAGAAGAAGACGGGGCCTTAATTGATGATGCTGTGGCAGAAGGCAATGCGAACGGCTGGACAGATTCTGATACAACTAATTTAAACGTGATCAACCAGCAGTATCAAAACGATACCGCCACCTGTCAAGTAGGGCAAAGTAATGCCAGCACAGCAGTGCAAACAACAGAAAATCAAGTAGGACAAGACGGAACAAATCTTTCAAATGCTCTTTCGATGTCTAATATTTTAACAGCTATAGGCAATTATATGTCTGGCATTCTTGCCAACATGTACGCTACCTAAAGCAAAATAACGGAGGTATTATTATGGTCGATATTCCAGGTGCAGATGTAATTAATTCAATCCCAAGACCTAATTTCCAGTTTACTCTTTTAAACGCGACAGTGCGCAGTCAAGAAGTATTGGGAGAAAAGCAATCAACAAGTTCTGATTCTAGCATTTTGGCAACCGATCTTCTCACTGTAGAATATGACGAATCCACTACGGTTCTTCAAAACGATACAGATGACATTGTCGACTACGCAAATAGCGTAGGATCCGAATGGAGTAGTAGTGAAACAACTGAATTTAACGTGTTAAACCAAACGTACCAAAACGATTCAGCTGTTTGTCAGACGGGACAAAGTAATGCTGATACAGCGGTTCAAACGGCACAAACACAAAGCTCACAAGATGGAACCAACCTATCTAATTTAGTTTCACTTTCCAGTACGCTCATTACAATTGGGCAGTACGTAGCTGGACTTATTGGGCAGTCTTACTAACAGGTAACTGACGCTCTAAATACAAACTCCTAACGATAAAAACATACGTCGTTAGGAGTGGTAGCAGCCAAAAAGGATAAAAAAGAATATTGTTAAACTGTGAAGAAAAAATCACTACAATACCTATATAAAAAATAAGCCAAGAGAAGAAATCATTATTATGCTTTCTTTGCTTCCAAAAAGAGTTAACACTCATTACGCCAATACCTCTGTACACTACATAAAGACTCGCTAGTAAAAATGGGATAAGGCCTATTTGTACAAGTAAAGATAGTAAAGAAGAATCTAATGAGCTTAAAGAAACCTGTCCCTGTGTATATTGGTACAAAAATCCAAGACCCACACCCAAAAGAGGGTTCTGAAAAAAAAGATCGAGTCCTAAACGAAAAGTTTCTAACCGACAAAGAGCAGAATCTTCTTCAAAAAAAGTAAGGGTTCTATGGATAAAAAATTGCATATCCTCTAAGTAAAATAGAACAAACAACGGCATACCTAGGCAAAAAACACTGCACAAAAGAAGCCCTCTTTTAGTATATCTACCCTTACAAACTCCAAAAAAGACTTTATAAAAAAGCACTGAACATAAAAGAACGATACCACTTCTTGACCAAGTAAGAATCCCAGAAATAAAAAAAACACCGCAGCCACAAAGATACCATAGGTTTTTCGTTGCCTGATAAAGATAGGATGCAATCAAAAATGCAAAACCCGCAATAGCGCAATAATAATTCGGGTCAAAATAAACAGAAACAAATCTTCCTTCATGTGGATCTCCACGAAATCCAATATGATAATTCGCAAGAACATCCCACAAAAGACTAGAGGAAGGAAATACTATATAAAGCAAAAAACCAATGATGGCCCCTAAAAAATATGCTTTATATAAAAAGAAAAAGAATTTTTCGACGCTTCCTTGGAAAAGTTCTAAGCAAATCAAAGCTAGGGAGTAAGAAGATAGTCCAAATAAAATAAGTCTTAGGGCGTAAAGACTAGCTCTAAGATCAAAACCGTTAAGCATGCATCCATAGAGAAAAGAAAAAACCACAACAAGAAGGAATGAAAAAAGTTTTAAAAACGCTTTTTTAGGAATAACGACAAAAAAAAGAGACCCAAAACAAAAAAAATAAAGCAATGCTTCTGAAACAATCAGATTGTCTGAAAATAGAGAATTTTCTAAAAAACGAAAAAGGTTCCCCATGGAAATAAAAATAAAAAAACTAGCAAGAGATAAGGAAAAAAAGATTCGTTTCAACATAAAACACATACTTGCCTTGCATAATCATCTTCAAATCGAACAATATCTTCTTCGTCAAGAAGCTCTCCCATCTGAACCTCTACAACCTCTAGAAGGTCTCCTCCCTTATTGGAAAGTCTATGTTTTGTAAGGGGAGGAATGTATACATTTTCATTCTCTTTGAGAAAAAAAGTTTTTTCTCCAACTTCGACAAAAGCTTCTCCTTTAACAATAACCCAGTGTTCACTTCTATAAGAATGCATTTGAAGGCTAAGGCGTTTGCCCGGTGAAACAAAGATCTTTTTCACCTTATACGTATCAGTTTCTTCTAGAACCTTATAAGAACCCCAAGGCCGAAGAAATGTTAAACTATCTATTGGGGCTACCTCTTTTACTCTTTGAGAAAAACCTTTTTTACAAACTAAAACAGCTTCCTCAGTTTCAACAACAAGCAAATCTTCTAAGCCGATGCCAACAACTACACGCTTTGAAGAAGAAAAAAGACAATTTTTAGACTCGATAGACACTGTGTTTCCAAGTTGGACATTTCCATCCTGTTGTTTAGGCAAAACATCATATACACTATCCCAAGAGCCTACATCAGACCATTGACCATTCATCTTTACAACGAAAACATTTTGGCTTTTCTCTAAAATAGCATAGTCTAATGAAATTTCGTCCATTTTCTCAAAAGAAGATACAAAAGAAGGTGCATGGATCAAGGCTTCACGCCAAAACGTTTGGGCTGTAGTAAAAAGGTGACCTGTATTCCATAAAATACGTCTATCTAAAAAAAGAATCTCGGCTACTTCTCGAGATGGTTTTTCAATGAAGCGAAGAGCTTTAGCTATGCCCGAGTATTCTGCTCCAATCTCTATATATCCGTATCCCGTTTCCACTTTAGAAGGAGTTGCTCCGAATAAAACAAGAAAACCTTCTTTACTTTTTTTTGCAGCAAAAGTAACTGTATTTAAAAACTCCTCCTCTGGGTGAATAAATCCATCCGCAGGACTAATTAATATAGGCTCTAGCGGGTCCAAATCTCTTTTTTCCTGAAGGAACTGTATAGCAAACGCAACAGAGGGACCCGTACCTCGACTAGAAGGTTCTATAATGAGAGTAATCTTCCTTTCAGGATCAACCTCAAAACATTGTTTTTTAGCTAAAAGAAAGGTCGAATCACTTGTAATTACGAAAATATTCTCCCCTCCATAGGAGGCTAAAAAACGCAAAATAGTTTTTTGAAGAAAAGAAAAACCACCTTCTATTTGCAGAAACTGCTTAGGAAAATGGGGCATCGATAAGGGCCAAAGACGAGCCCCTTTCCCTCCGGCTAAAATAATAATTTTCATACAAGCTCCCGAGTCTAGCCCGACTATAGCACACCTTTATTTTTTTGCATCTTTCTTCTCTAGAATGATTTAAGACGCGCCATTTAAAATTTTCTTATTAGGGCTCGGTATAAAACCTGACCTTTAACTCTACCAACAAACTCAATGTTTTTACTCGGAATAGCTTTAAACTTTTTCTCTTCGAAATATTTTCCTGCGGTCTATAAATTATTTAATTACATAAACACAAAAACTAAATTAATTTTGTTTTAAACGCTTCTTTGTTATATTTAATTGCAATTATTTAAAATCAGGTTTATTTTTCATGCTAAATATTAACTTCTCAATTAAACAATCTGATGTTCAAAACTCAACAGATTTCGTATCTAGCCAAGAAGAACCTCCTAAAAAGAAAATGCGTTCTATTTTTGAAAGGAGTGTATCCGATGTATCGGAAGTTACAAATGAGTTTGTCAATAATTGGGTAGCTTTAGTTAAAAGCCAACTGAGCCCTAAAGATATAAAAAGACTAGAAATTGTTTACCATGAGATCTCGATTGCTTGTAACCTGCCAGAAAAATCCAAGGACGAAATTTACAAGGAAGAGATTTTACGTGCAGAAGTAGCGAAAATCGCAGCAGCGCAAAATGGAACGCAGGTTTCTGCTTATATCAAAAACTACCAAATCAAAGACCAGGCTAGTTTAATTGAGATTGCCAAAATCGCAGTAGCTCAAAATGGATATGGAGCTTGTCAGTATATCCAAAACTACGGAATCACGGATCTACGAGCTTTAGTTGAGATTGCCAAGATAATAGCTGAAAAAAGTGTGTACGGAATGTCTCTGCATATCCCAAAGTATGGAATCAAGGACCAAGCTACACTCATTGAGATTGCCAAAATAGTGGCAAAGAACTCTGGCTGGGAAATTTCTAACTACATCCAAAAATATGGGATCACGGATCAGTCTGCTTTAATTGAGATTGCCAAGATCGCAGCAGAGGAAGATGGGAATGCAGTTTCTAAATATATTCAAAACTACAGGATCACGGATCAGTCTGCTTTAGTCGATATAGCCAAAATTGCAGCATCAGGGGAAAATGGACATGAAGTTTCTGAATTTATCCAAAACTACGAAATCACGGATCTACCTGGTTTAGTCGAGATAGCCAAAATCGCAGCAGCACAAAATGGAACGCAAGTTTCTGAGCACATCAAAAACTACGAAATCAAAGATCAGGCTAGTTTAATTGAGATTGCCAAAATCGCAGTAACTCAAAATGGATATGGAGCTTCTCAATATATCCAAAACTACGAAATCACGGATCTAGCTGCTTTAGTTGAGATTGCCAAGGTGCTAGCTGAAAAAAGTGAGAGCGTAATATCTGAACATATCCCAAAGTATGGAATCAAGGACCAAGCTAGGCTAATTGAGATTGCGAAGATAGTGGCAAAGAACTCTGGCTCGGAAATTTCTAACTACATCCAAAACTACGGAATCACGGATCAGGCTACTTTAATTGAGATTGCCAAAATCGCAGCAGAGGAAAGTGGGGAGGGCGTTTCTAAATATATTCAAAACTACAGGATCACAGATCAGGCTACTTTAATTGAGATTGCTAAGATCGCAGCAAAGAAAGATGGTAGAGGGGTCTCTAAATATATTCAAAACTACAGGATCACAGATCTAACCGCTTTAGTCGACATAGCCAAAATCGCAGCAGCAGAAAATGGACACGGAGTTTCTGAATATATCCAAAATTACTGGATCACGGATCTAGCCTCTTTAATCGAGATAGCCAAGATCGCAGCGGCGCAAAATGGTTGTGGATTGTCTGAGTATATCCAAAACTACGAAATCACAGATCAATCCGCTTTAATCGAAATAGCCAAGGTCGCAGCCACTCAAGACAAGAAAAGACTGTCAAAATATATTTCAAACTACGAAATTACGGACCAAATAGGACTTTTGCATATTTTCTTTACTTGGGCTCGACATCAGGAAGTCTTTAACTGTCAAAAATTTTTAATAAAAAAATCTGAAACAAAACTACCATATCCCTCACTACTCTTATTTCAAAATAGAAATTTAACTGATTTGGAAATGCAAGTTTTTATAAATAGTATCGAATCTCCCTCTTTGAAAGAGAAAGGAAAAGCGCTACTTAGCGAAGAAAATTTCTTAGTCAAACATGAGACATTGCGATGTTTAGCTTTGGTTTGTTTAGGATGTAAAATAAAAGAAGTATCTTTATCAAATCAAGAAAAAGGAAAGAACCTGATAGAGGGACTTTTGACTCTCAGAAACCCCATTATGCGTAGATCTTTGATAGGCGATGTAGTAGAGACTTTAAAAGAAAATACAGCCATGGAGAAGTGGAAAGATCTCACCGCTCAATCAACAGCGAATCCAAAGCATGCTTTAGTTCTTATACTAATAGCTTCTTTAATAAAGATTGAGCATTATCCGAAATTAGGAGCTATTCTTAAGCATAAAGATTTTAAAGAAATACGTCGTATTAATGTGCTTTTGGAATGCTTAGTAATCCTCACTAGAAATAAGACCCTATCTTCAGAAGAAAAAGAGTCTATTGCGACGAATCTGTTATTTAAAGGAGAAAATCCTTTGCCTAAAACGGTCTATCAAAATGCTCTTATGGTATTACAATGCCTTTCTTTGGAAAAGGATCAGGAAATAAAATACTTAGAAGACCCTGCTGCTCTTCTAAGTATTTTAGAAAGAGAATTTATAAATCGCTTCGGATTAGATTCTGAAAAAGATTTTTTCACTACATTTCTAAGATTTCAAGAAAATTTCAGAAATAAAGAGGCTATTTTCACTTATGCCGCAGCCATCGAAAGGCTCCCCCCTCATGAAAAAAAGCTTTGTAAACCTGTTTTACAAAGTTATGTACAGTCCATCCTAAATGGCTCTTTTAAAGAAATCCGATATAAAAAAGAAACTAATCCACACCTACAACAGGTCTTTAAAGATCCAGCTCTAGAAGAACTGTGGAAAAACGGAGCAGAGTATTCTCTAAAGCCTTTTTTACACCAATATAAAAGATACCTTAAACAAGATCAACCAGTTGATTTCTGCGCTTTTTTTACACAGAAAATCATAACAGACTGCCATTTCCCTAAAGACAGCATCCCCTATGTTACAGAAGTCTTTAAAAACTGTATTTCTTTAGAAGAATCTTTGGCAAAGATAAAAGAGGCTATAAAAAATCCAGAAAATCGTAACAAGATAGCTCTCCTTGGGATCCAAGAAAAAATCTTGTACCTAATGAAACCAGGCATATCTCTAGAAGACACCATGCTAATTCTTAGAAATCTAATCAATAGTTTATCTAGGAGCAATCCGGGAGTTGAGTTAATCCACGATCTAGAAGGTAAGCTTGCGACACTTAAAGCTCTTCCAATAAAGCAACCTGAAGAATATTACACTGATTGGAAGATAGTGGACACAGATGATCCATCTCTTTTATTGGTGCTTGGATCAGAAGTGTCAGAAAGTTGCCAAAGAGTAGATGGAAATCCTAGTCTTAATAAATGCCTACTGGACTATTTAATGAACGGAAAAAATAGAGCTTTTGCCGTCGTCAACGCCAAGGGGAAAATTCAAGGCAGACGTATTTTACGATTACTTTGGGATAAAGAGAACTCTTGTCCTATTCTTTTTCAAGAACGTATTTACTGCCACGAGCAATCTCCTGATTGGGTAGAAGAGGTTTTAGATGAAGCTTGTTTAAAGAGGGCAAAAGAGCTGAATTTAACACTCCTTGGAGAAACACCCAGTGAAGAAATGTATCCTAATCCAGTATATTCTTTGGCGAGCGTGGCTCCGTTTGAGTACGTAGATGCCAAAGAAACAAGGATTACACAAGGACAGTGGTCTTTGGAGGGTGTATTTGTACAGAAAGAGCCTGTTGAATTCTTAGTTTGAAATTGCTTTTATTTTGCTCTATTAGAATCTCTATTCAAAATAAGAGTTAGAAAAAAAGCTCTAGGCGAAAAAACTAAGCTTTTGACTAGTTATAAAGCAAAAGGGCTCATAATTTACTCTCTCGATATCTAACATCATCAAGACAAACTTTAGGATTGATCCCTAACCTCTTTATCGAAGAGTATTTGCCTCTTCCCTAACTTTCTCAATATATGAATAAAATTCCTTCCGAAAAACTTCTACGCTAAATCTTCTAGACTCTCTTTGAATACACAAAGGATCAAAAGAATCTTCTTTTTTCTCAAAAAGAGATACAGCTTCAATAAATGAAGCAATCGAAGGTTCTTGAAAAAAAATACCAGAAAGATTTTCTTTGAGAATTTCCACCGCTCCACCTTTTTTTAAGGCTATGACGGGAAGACCTGAAGCTAACGCTTCAACCACCCCAATCCCAAAATCTTCCTCTGCTGCAAATACATAGGCTTTAGCCTCTGCTAAAATCTGGTATAAAACCTTATCTTCGACTCTACCGACAAACTCAATATTTCTGCTAGCGATAGCTTTAAGGTTTTTCTCTTCGGGGCCTTCTCCTACGATCACTAGTTTTTTATCTGGCATGTGGTTAAAAGCCTCAACCAAAAGATCTATTCTTTTATAAGGAACAAATCTTGCATGAGTAACGTAATAGTTTTGTTTCTGCCTTCCTATAAAAAACTGGTCAATTAAAACTGGAGGATAGATAACCTTGGAATCCCTCTTATAATTGTTCTTAATTCTTTTAGCCACATAGTGAGAAATAGCAATAAATTCATCAACTCTAGAGGAAGCCTCTAAATCCCACTTTCTGACCCTTTCTAGCAAAAAGCTAGCTAAAGCCTTAGATAGAAAACCAAACGATTTTAGGTAAGTTTCTTTAAGATCCCACGCATACCGAATAGGAGTATAGCAATAACAAATATGGAGCTGCTCTTTTTTTTTACGAATTCCTTTAGCGACAGCGTGCGAGCTTGATAAAATTAGATCCGCGTCTAGAAGGCCAAACTGCTCTATCGCTGAAGGAAAAAAAGGAAAAAGATATCTATGATATCTATCTGATAAAGGAAGTTTTTGTAAAAAAGAGGTGTGGACCTTGTCTACAGAAAATGGCAAAGAGCCCATCTTTTTTTCTTGATAAAACAAAGTATACACATCTCCCGGAAAAAGCTTCCATATCTCAGAAAAAGATTTTTCAGCGCCCCCTTCTGTTAAGAGCCAGTCATGAACAAGAGCTACCTTCATGAAAAAGCCTCTTGTAACAATAGGTCTTTGATAGTATTTCCTGTTTTTTCCCAAGACGCCTCTTCTACCCTTTGAAATCCAGATTGAATTAAGCGGCTTCTTAACTGTGCATTTTCTAATACCTCTTTTATTCCTTCTGCTAAAGAAGAAACATCAAGAGGATTGATATAAAAAGCAGCTCCACGAGAGGCCTCTACAAGTCCCCCTTTAGGAGAAGAAACAACAGGACATCCTGCTTGCATAGCTTCCAATGGAGTAAGTCCAAATCCCTCATAAAGAGAAGGTTGAACAAGCACCTTTGCTTTTTGATATAAACTAGAAAGCACCTCATCGTCTACTTCTCCTAGAAGCTTAATACGAGGATGAGAAAAAAGGGCCTCATCCATAAAATTACGGCCTGCTAAAACAAGTTCATAGGTAGATGGCAACAATAAAAAAGCTTCTAGAAGCCTCTTTATATTTTTATGCGGCTTTAAATTTCCGACATAAAGAACAAAAGGCGCTTTTAGATTCCTCTCTTCCAAAGAGATTTTATCTGAGTATCTCTTTTTTTCTACTCCACTATAAACTACTTTTACCTTGTTCTTTTCTTTTTCCTCCAAGCATAAAAACTTTACCATTTCCTGTAAGGAAAAAGAAGAAACGGTAAAAATAAGATCTGACCTTTTAACCGCTTGCTTTATTAGGAATCGGACGATAGGTCTTTTAAGTTTAGAAAAAAATTCAGGCATTGCTAGATGACAAACATCATGTATAGTTACGATTCGTTTTTTAGCTCTGATTGGCAAAAGAGGAATGTTATAATGGGGAGACCAAAAAAGATCTACTTTAGGTATTTTATACGGCAATACAAAATGCTCTTTGAAACTATAGATAGAAGAGTTAATTCCGACTACATGACATGAATAGAATTTTTTAACTCTTTCTATTTCTGTTTTTTTTGCTAATAAAGTAATTTGAAAAAAAGGCTCTATATAAGGGATTATGTTCCTTATATAGGTTCCTATTCCGGAAGAAAAAAGCATTCTGGCATCAATACAAAGAGATGGTTTCAAGAACAAGCCTTATAATCACTTTTTACCATAAGAGCCACAAGCTCTTCGAAAGAAATAGAAGCTTTCCAACCTAACTTTTGTTCTGCTTTAGACGGATCTCCAAGCAAAATATCAACCTCTGCAGGACGAAAAAGATCTGGGCAAATTGAGACAAGAACTTTCCCCGATTTAGAATCTATGCCCTCTTCTTTAACACCAGCCCCTTGCCAAGATAAAAAAATTCCCACTTCTTTAAAGGCTTTTTCGACAAATTCTCTTACTGTCTGAGTCTTTCCTGTCGCTAAAACAAAATCTTCCGGCTTTTCTTGCTGAAGCATCTGCCACATTCCAACAACAAATTCTTTCGCGTACCCCCAGTCTCTTTTAGCATCGAGGTTTCCAAGCAAAAGATGATCTTGTTTACCCAAAGCTATTTTAGCTACAGCCTTAGAAATTTTACGAGAGACAAACTCTTCGCCTCTGCGAGGGCTTTCATGATTAAATAAGATCCCATTACACGCATAAAGACCGTAAGCCTCTCTATAATTAACTACACTCCAAAAAGCATATAGCTTTGCTATCCCATAAGGAGATCTAGGATGAAACGGCGTTTTTTCATTTTGAGGAAATCCTGTCGTTTTTCCAAAAAGCTCAGAAGTAGACGCTTGATAAAATCGAGCTTGAGGGTAAAACGTTTTAATTTGCTCTAAAAACCTCAAGACAGCAACACCATTTACTTCTGCAGTATACTCTGGCATGTCAAAAGAGCTTCTAACATGACTCATCGCAGCTAAATTGTACACTTCATCGGGGGAAGCAATATCTAAAGCGTGTTTAATAGAGTGGCCGTCTGAAAGATCTCCCTCAACTATTTGAATTTTTCCATTTAAAAGCAGATTTTGAATACGCGATGTAGTCGGGGAAGAAGTTCTTCTCATCATTCCAGTGACAGCATACCCCTTTTCGACTAAAAGCTCTGCTAAATACGAGCCATCTTGTCCCGTAATTCCCGTAATTAAAGCTCTTTTTCTTTGCACATAACCCCCTTGTCGCTACGAGACTTATAACAAAAAAACTCTTTTTGCCTGAGTAGAAAAATCCGCGAAAGACATTTAAGTTTCCGAGCGAATAATAAAAGACTTTTCGGAACGCATAACAAAGGGAATAAGCTCATCCAAAAAGCCGTTAATTTATAAAACCTTGGAAGGCAAAGAGTTAATCCCTGCCACACAAAACCACTACTTGTAAATTTCAAATCTCTGACATGACCTAATAAATGAACTTGCAAAACACGAGTTAACATTTGTTTTAGAAAGGGTTTATCTTTAGAAAAAAGCCCCTGCAAAATCGAATCGTAACCAAGAACATCTAATTTAAAACGACGATACCTTCCTAATTCAGCGGCAAAAGAATCATTGCCACTTCTCCATCCCACACAAGGCATATCTATGTACAACCAAGAAGGCTCTTTTTGAATCATTCTTCCCATAATGTAAACAAGGACATACGCATTAAAATAAGGAGAAACATCCTCTTGTTTTATGACAGAAATCCAGGCTGACTTTCTAATTATCTGAGCAGATAAAAAACCAAAAAGAACAAAAATAGAAGAAAAGCACCTTTTAGCATCAATAAAAAGAGTATCTTTATCGAGCCCTGTAATTGATGGTTCTATCCATTTTTTTTGTAATGAAGAATCATAGGCAAAACGATTTACTGTAATGCCTGTAAGAGAATCTGAAAGAGCATTTAAAACTCTTTCTAACCCACCCTGTTCTATAATGTCATCATCACCCATAAGCCAACAAAAAGTACCAGAAGCAAGTTCGACACTACGCATAAAACAACGATCTGGTCCTACATTTTTCGTAAACCGTTCATAAACAATGCGCGGGTATTTTTGCTGCCAAGTTCGCACTAAGGCTTCAGTTCCATCAATGGAACCATTATCTGAAATAACAATTTCTACTCTTTCATCATATTGGGATACGATGCTATTAAGTAAGTCTGGTAGAAATTTCGCTCTATTGTAAGATGGAATACATATTGATAGTTGAATTGTCATAAAACTAAAACTTCCTCTAAAAGGATTTTTACCTTTAATAAAACATCTAAGGGACTTATCTTGTCGAGATAACTCGCTCTTGGATGATTTTTTTTGCTATTTTTTCTTACACACTCATTTTTTACTAAAAGAGATCCACAAGCATCCTCTGGCAGCCAAAACTCTATAGATTCACTATATAAGTAAAGAGCCACAAAAGGAACTTGCAAAATAGCTGCTAAATGAACAGGAAATGAATCTACCGAAATAACAGCTTTAGCCTGTCTAAGTAAAAATGCAAATTCTGCCAAATCCAACGCATCAATTAAATTTACGCCAAGACCTTCTAAACGCGCTTTGTTCCACAGATCTATATCATGAGCCCCCTTACCTGTAAATACAAGAAAAAAACCAAGACGAACTAGCTCTATAGCAACTGCGTGCCAATACTCAGGAGCCCACTCCTTACGACAATCTGATGTGCCCATCTGTAATAAAATAAAAGAGCGTCCCTTAATTTCGTTTGCTATTTTCTGAGAAAAAGGAATCTCCAAAGAAGCCTTAGGCGAATCTAAGTCACTCTCTAAAACAGCAAGTAATTTTCGATATAGGAACGGTAAGTACTCTCTTTTTTCCGGCAAGTCCACAGGATCTGTTAATAAAATATCATAACCACCACTCCCAAAACCTATTCTACGAGGAATCCTTGCTCTTTTAGCAATCGGAATGGTGTTTGGAAAAAATGGATGCAGTTCAATGCTAAGATCATACTTAATACCTTGAATTTCCTTTGCTATTTGAGGATAAATAAACAAGGAGTGATAAAAAAGAGAAAATAGATTTTTCAACTTACTTTGTTTTTTCATCCAATAGGGGATGGTGTGGATGAAGTCCACATCTTTTACGATCTGTAACATCGAAGCGGAAATTGGAGAGCATAAAAAACCAATACGCGCCTTGGGCCAACGTTTTTTTAAAGGAGAGATACTATAACTTGCTAATAAAACATCACCTAAAGACGCAAAACAACAAAGAAGGATTTTAGGGGATTCTTCGTGTATAGACTGGCTTCTTTTTTTTTGAAAAAAACAAGGGAGAGCTAATAAAACATTATAAAAACAAAAAAAAAGACTAGCCCCTTTTCCACACAAAGAATTTTTTTTTAGTCTAAAAAACACAGAATCATTTCCTTTGTAAGAAAAAGCTATGGTAAAACAGAATAAACAGAAAATCTACCTAAAAAGCGTTTACCTGCTTTGCTCTTTTTTGTAGCTCCCACGGAAGAGCCCAAAATACTGTTAACAAATAAGATACGCTAAGTCCAAGTAAAATACCTACGACTCCTAAATAAAGCCCTAGAACACACTGCAGTATTAAACTTAACATAGCTTGAATAGGCACTAAAACAAAAAAAGAACGCAACTTACTATGACTTTGTAACGCCATAGCATGAAAATCAGAAACAACCCGAATACAAAGATATAAACCAAATAGAACAATCGGAAAAGCTTCCAAAGAAATCGAAAAAACGTTCTTTATAAAACCCGAAAAAACATAGACGGAAAACGAAAAACCAATAACTCCTACGACTCCTAGAAAACAAAAAAAACGCAAACGCCGAATAACCTCTTTAAAACGTCCCAAAGATAGAGCCTCACTAAACTCAGGGCAAAGACCTTGCAAAAAAGCAGAATACGCAAAAGAAGCCACGCCAAAAACTTTGCAAAGAAAGTTGTACTCAATAATAGCTTCTATTCCAAGTATTTTAGGAGCAATAATTGCATCAGATAGGGTCACAAGAGAAGCTAAAAAAGTAAAAAGAAAAAAGCTTTTAGCTCTCAAAAGTACTTTTTTTAAAATCTGTTTATTGATCTTTTCTTTCCACTTAGTTTTTGAAAAAACAAAAATAGCAAGGCAAAAAGAAAAAAAAGAGGGAACCCCAAAAACAGCTAATGCAGAGGAAAATAACGATAAATGATCTTGACAAGCCAAAAAAATCAAACTAGCAAGAGAACAAAGACTGCCTAAGGACTGCACAAAATACATAAAATGCCCTTGATGTTTTGCTAATAAAATCTTAGAGGCAATAGACCCCTGAGTCATTAGAAGCAAACAAATACTACAAAAAAGAAAAAAAGAAGCTGATTGACTCTCTAATAAAATACTCCCTAAAAAAAAAGAAGAGAGAAAAGGAAGGGCGCATATTATAGTTAGCAACCCAAAAAGAAAAAATACAAGAGCTAAAATAGCGGCGATTTTAACCATCCCCGCAAGAAGCCTACTGTCTGCTTTAGACTCGGAAAGATGTGTTTGGATGCTCATTCCAATCCCAAAATCTAAAAGTAAAAACCACCCCTCAAGAGAACCTAAAATAGCTAAAGCAGCATACTGCTCTTTGGGCAAATGCTGCAGTAACAAAGGAATCGTTAAAAGCTTGCAAGCAATAAATATTCCTCTTGCAAGCCACCCGCTCAAAGCCGTCTTCAAATAGGAAGGGATTCGATCTATTGCCTCATACAAAAACAACATTCTGACTTTTTCCAAACAAATTTCCTGATTTATATATAAATCTATTACAGACAGTTTAATGCGGATAATATAGGATGCGAAAATATAAAAGCAATTAAACGGGGAGAGCAATGCCTAAAAATCTTGGCAATAAAATTGGTTACTCAGCAGCCATCCTTTCAATGGCTATGTACTTTTCTTATATAGATCAAATAAAATTGGCTTTAGATGGGCACAAAGGGTCTCTTCTATTAGCCATTACCACAACAATAAACTGCGCTACTTGGGTACTCTACGGCTTTTTAAAGAAAAAAAAAGATGTCCCGCTCATCATTTGTAACTCTGTAGGCTTTATTTTGGGACTAATTACATCAATTGTAACTATAATTTCTTAGGGGGATTCTCTTCAGAGTCAAGAAGAATCACCTGAACCGAAGTTGTCATTGTTTCTTTTGTTCCCTCTGGAGCTTCAAAGATAGTCCCTGAAGTAGGAGTGGCATCCATAAAACTACGACCAGACGCTACTCGTATATGATTTTTCTCAACCAAGCAGCCATTTGTAGGATCAAATCCTAGCCAGCCGAGATAGGGTAAATACACTTCAACCCAAGCATGGGATGCATCAGACTGTAATTTATTTTCATAATCTCCTCCGGTATAAATATACCCTACACGATATCTAGCCGCAATACCAAGAAGTCTAGCTAAACAAATAAACAAGTTAGCAAAGTCCTGACAAACCCCTTTCCGATGGAGAAAAACGTCAAATGGGGTTGTAAACAAGGTGCTACTTCCCGAATCATAGGTAAACTCTCTATAGATTGTTTGATTAATATCTTTTAAAACTTCAAAAACATCATGATGATTTTTATCAACAAAACTCATAGCGTACTCTGCTAAAGCAAATAACTCTGCTTCTGGAAGCTCGGGAGCTTGCAGATAAGCCTGCATCATAATGCGATCCCACGGCATCCAAATTAAAGGCATTGTTCTAGGCTGGTGTAAAAGCTGCATATTTTTAGGCAAAAGACTAACACTTACAAGTGACTCGCTAACTATACTAAGCTCTTTATAGGGCTCTTTTATCTCTAAAAAAGAAGCATGATTTCCAAAAGCGCCTGTAAAATTACAAACACTTCCTGTTTTTGAAGAGCAGCTAAGTTTATAACTTAAAATATTTTGAGAAATATCATTCTCCGGCTGCAAACGAAATAAATGTTTACTAAATGAAACAGGAGAAGAATAGGAGTAATTTGTTTTATGAATGATCGAAAACACTTTAGGGTGATCTTCTGTAAACGACGCTATATAGGGCACATGGCTTAAAGAAGTGGGAATAGTGTGAGTTTGTTTTATGATCATAAATTCCTAAAAAATAAAGCCCCCATTTTTCATAAAAAATGAGGGCTTATTATTATTTTCTTTTTTGCGGTTGTGGATTTTTTTGCGGTTGCGGATTCTTTTGAATGGATGGCTGTTGTTGCTGTTGCTGTTGTTGTTCTTGTTGAATAGGTCTTTTTAATTGTTCTTGTTTCCTTGCTTTCATAATAAATCTCCATTAATAATGTTTAATACATACAAAAACTAAACGAATCAACATAGAATCATTTATAAACTCAATATAACAATCAATTATTAATTAATCAAATTTTAATTTGAAATCATTGCAAAAGTCTTAGACTTTGGTAATGTTTTAAAAGATCTCTAAAATGCGTAGCATCCTCAAAACGAAGCTCTTTGGCTGCTTTTTTCATAGCGAATTCTGTTTCTTTTATTTTTTTGTCTATCTCTTTTATGGTAAGATGAGACTCATCTTTTTTCTCAGGAACTGTAGGTAAAGGCTCTCCAAAAGTTTGGCTCAAATCTTCTAGAAGATCTCTTTTTACCGTCTTAGGAGTGATGTGGTGGTGTTCATTATATTTTTTCTGCATTTCCCTTCTTTGAGAAGTGATTTGCAAAGTATTTTTAATTGCGACAGTCATTTTATCTGCGTACATAATTACACGTCCTTCGCTATTTCTCGCCGCCCTTCCACAATTTTGAATAAGAGCTGTTTCACTACGAAGAAACCCTTCTTTATCTGCGTCTAGAATCATCACCAAAGAAACCTCGGGGATATCTAATCCCTCCCTTAACAAATTGACGCCAACCAAAACATCAAAAACACCCTTACGCAATTCATTAATAATTTGAACTCTTTCTAAAGTATCAATGTCTGAGTGTAAGTATTTAGCTTTCACCCCAATATCATTTAGATAGCCAGAAAGATCTTCAGCTAATTTTTTAGTCAAAGTAGTAACTAAGACTCGACCTTCTCTTACTTTTTCTTTACGAATCTCTTCTAAAGCATCATCTACTTGAGATCCTGCCGGTCTAACTTCAATCTCTGGGTCTAAAAGACCTGTAGGTCGGATTTCCTGCTTAACGACTTCGCCTCCTGCTTCCAAAACCTCAAAAGAAGAAGGTGTTGCTGAAACATAAATCACCTGGTGCATCCTTTGATAAAATTCTTGAAATTGTAAAGGCCGATTATCAAATGCAGAAGGTAGTCTAAAACCAAACTCTACAAGAGCCTGTTTACGCGCTCTATCTCCGTTATACATCGCATGAACTTGGGGTAAGGTCTGGTGGGATTCGTCGACAATCAATAGGTAGTCAGAAGGGAAATAATCAATTAGACAGGGCGCTGGATCTCCAGCTTTTCTTTTACTAAAGTGGCGTGAGTAATTTTCAATTCCTTTACAAAAACCAATTTCGCGAATCATTTCTTTATCGTGAGCTGTTCTTTCTTGTATTCTTTGCTTTTCAATAAATCGATCTTGCTTTTCAAAAAAAGCAATTCTTTCCTCTAATTCAAGGCTAATACTTTCTAAAGCAGTTTCTCTAACTGATTCAGGCGTAACGTGGTGAGAGCTTGGGAAAATAGTCATCTCTTCTATTTTTTTCCTTACCCTTCCTGTCAAAGGATCTATTTCTACAATACGGTCTATTTCATCCCCAAAAAATTCGATACGATACGCCATATCTTCTTCATATGCCGGCATAATATCAAGGATGTCGCCCTTCGATCGAAACGTTGACCTGACAAGTTCATATTCATTTCTCTTATACTGCATTTCTACTAAATGGAGTAAAACCTCATCTCTTTTTCTTACTTCTCCGACCTTCAAATGAAGCCTCATTTGAAGATAATATTCAGGAGTTCCTAGACCATATATACAAGAAACAGAAGAAACAATAATCACATCATCTCTTTCTAACAAAGAACGTGTAGCTGAAAGTCTCATTCGATCAATTTGATCATTGATAGCTAGATCTTTTTCTATATATGTATCTGTTCTTGCTATGTAGGCTTCTGGTTGATAGTAATCATAATAAGAAACAAAATACTCTACGGCATTATTCGGGAAAAAACTTTTAAATTCTTGATAAAGCTGCGCTGCTAATGTCTTATTATGAGCTAAAATAAGAGTTGGTTTTTGTACTCTTTGGATTACGTTCGCCACCGTAAACGTTTTACCAGACCCCGTGATACCCAAAAGAACTTGAGAACGCCTTCCCTCTTTAATTCCATCTACAAGACTTTCTATAGCAAGAGGCTGATCCCCTTTAGGCTCAAAATTCGTTTTTAATTGAAACACAGCTCTCCTACAAATAAATAGATATGCATTTTTGAAACCACCCGAGCTTGTCGGCTATGTTACTAAAAGCAATAATAGAAAAAAGAAAAATGACAAAAATCACAAGAAATTTACCCCAAACAGTACGATACCAGGAATGCGTTTTAAGCTTTAGAACCATCAAAGAAGGAATAACCCCTAAAAGAATGGCAACAAATGCGCCACCATATTCAAGTGCCGCATAGAAACCCTTTTGGTAAGAAAAGACAAATACAAGAGGGGGGAAAAAAGTAAGGCTAATAGCAATTAATTTTCCTTCCCATCCCTTTTTAAGTTTTAGTCCATCTCTCAAAAAGTCAGATAAGCTAAGGGAAATTCCAAGAAAAGAAGTAATAATCGCAAAAAAAGAAAAAAAACGAACAGGTAATCCTATCCATTTAGACTGCAAAGATAAAGCTAATGGCTCTGAGGCTGGAAGGCCACTTTTCCAAGCCTCTACAAGCGAAGCAAAAGGAACGGCTCCAAGGACAACCCACTGCCAAAGAATATAGACAATAAAAGGAATAATACTTCCCACTAAAATTGTTTTTCGAAGTAATTTTTCCTCATGATTCATATATGTTGTTAGGCTAGGTATAATAATATGATAACCAAAAGATGTAATAATAACAGGAACAGCTAAAAAACTAGCTGAAAAATCCATATGTAAAAGACTAGGTAATTCGATGTGTTGAGGAACAACCCCTACAATAAAAAAATACGAAAGTATTAATCCCGCCATTAGGATACGGTTCAGATAATCAATGCCTCTAGTTCCTAAATAAAGGCATCCTCCAAAACAAATCGGAAGTAAAAACGGTGCTATATAAGAGGAAAGCTCAAATCCAAAAATTGCAGTAAAAGCAAGGGAAAATAAAGGCGAGCAAGCGGCAAGATAGGCAGCCAAAAGGGAATAAAGAAGAAGTAAATACAAAAACCAAGAAACGATTTTTCCGTATTTTCCAAGTGTCCTCTCTGCCATTGAAATAAAATTAGGCTCTCCTCTTATGTGTAAATTTACATCCAAAAAAAAGTTAGCAGATATAAACATCAAAAACCAAACAAGAGTAAAAGCGCAAACAGAAGGAATAAACCCCCCAAATACAGTGGTAACAGGAAGAGCAAGCATTCCTGCTCCAATCGATGTTCCAGAAATTAGAAGAACCCCTCCAAGAAATCGACTATACCTCTGCATTTTTTTCATAAAATAAAACTCCTAATAGTGAAAACCATTTTAAAAATGCAGTATAGCAGGTATAATTTTTTGAAGCCATCGATTGTTTTAATCAAAATTTAATTCAAAAAAGGAATTAGAATTGATTTTTCAAAAAACTAACCCAAGATAAAAATAAGAAATGCGTACATTTAAAATAATGAAAATTTTTATGGGTTCATTTTCCAAATACTAAACACATCAGACAAAATGAGGGTTTCAAATAAAAAAATAGCGATAGAGAAGATTAAAATAAAAACAAGAATTCCTTTGCCACCTGGAACTCTGTAAGAGACAGAACTTTTTTTATGATACCTTCCAATCCATACTGTAAGAGCTGGCAAAACGCCAAAAAGAAGTACTGCACAAATACCACCAGCAAAATCCAAAGCCCTAAAAAACAACTTAGGGTAAATAATAGAAAGCAGCAAGGGAGGGGCTAATGCTAAAAAACAAAGAAAAGCACTTTCTTTTTTTTCAGAAGAAACCTTAAAACCATCTGCAAGAAAATGAACAAAACTTAAAGACTGAGCTAAAAAAGACGTTAAAATAGCAAAAAAAGCAAGACCTTGGGCAAAAAGTTGTATCCAAGCTGACCCAATAATAGAAGAAAGCGCTTGAGATCCTTCTTGATCCAGTCTATACGTTTCTAAAAGACCATGGCTTCCTTCAAGAGGAACTATACCTAAAACTAAAATCTCCCATAAAAGATAAATGAAAAAAGCAAATAACCCTCCTATAAAAATAGAGGTTCTAACCTTTTTTAAATCCTTATGAAAGTATGCTGTTAAACTTGGAACCATATTGTGGAATCCAAAAGAAGTAATAAGAATAGGTAAAGCAAAAAAAGAAAGAGAAAAGTGGGATCGAGATAACAACTTAGGCTGTATATACTTAGAACCTATTAAAACTAGGGCAAGAAAAAAAAAGATCTTCCCAACCATAAGAACCCTATTCCAAAGGTCAACTCTCCTAGTTCCTCTATAAACAACAAGGCCAAAAATCACTACAAAAAGAAGACTTCCTAACCAAGAAGAAAAACTTATTCCATATACGTTATATAAAAGAGAGGAAAAAAGACCCCCACTAGCCGAAACATAAGCCACTAAAAGAGCATAAAATAAAAATAAATAGGTGACCAAACAAATATTCTTTCCTACTTTACCAAGAGCATGATCGACCATGGAAAGAAGATTAACTTGCTTAGGGAACCAGCTATTTGCTTCAACAAGTAAAAGACTTGTTAACGTCATAAAAAGCCATGCAACAGTGAACATAATGAGTGCAGGACCTAACCCAGCAAGACCTGATAGAATAGGAAGGCCTAGCATTCCGGCCCCCACACAACTACCTGTGATTAAAAGAGCTCCTCCAAATACAGAACCAGTTTTCTTGCTATTTACACTCATACAACAAAGCCACCTCTAGCTTGTATTTTTTCAGCTGTGCGAATTTCTTGACCAAGTCTTCCCAGTTCATAGCCATCATAATCTACAAACTTAAAAAACCTTTCAAAAATAGGAAATACATCTACGACCTGCTTCGCCATTTCTTGCGCTATATATCTATAAGCAGGATGTCCAGCAGGAGAAGATCTAAGCTCACAAATCCACTGTAATTGCCTTAAATTGACATGAAAGTACCAATGAATATTGTAGCCCATTGGGACGACATATTGAGCTTCTTCCGGAAGTTCGCTAGCCATAATATCATAAGCTTTTTTAGCTTGCTCCATAGCATCTCTATACTTTTCTTCCATATCTGTACCGACAATTTCTTGAGGAACATAGTATCCATAATTACAAGTAAGTAGTTGTCTTTCTTGTGTTAGAATGCGATGTCTTTGTAAATCACGGTAAATGCCAAAATCTGCTACGATTTCAAAAGTAAAATAAGCATGCTCTAAAGCTCTTGGGGATTTATGCCTTCTATTTTCTCTAAAAGAGCTCGCAGCATCTAAAATCCTTCCCAGATCTTCAGGTGGCAGTCCCTGACAATATTCTTTAATTTCGTGTAATCCACCTTGTGATTGACTAAATAAAATTGCGGCAGCAACTTTATAAGGAGCTTCTGGATCATGACTTATTAAGCGAACCCCTAAATCTTCCATTTTTTCTAAAGAAGGGGCATACTTTTCAGCTAAAACTTTAATATCTCCATTCATCTGTTCTTGATAGTCTGAAAAACTGTGTTGATATTTGCTTGTAAGTTCTGCTCTACGAATAAATGATGGAATAACCTTTGAAAGTTCTGTAAAACTTTTTCTGCCAACATCTTGCATTTCTACTAAATTATGACTGTTTAACTTTTGAATTAATTGCTCAAAAAAACGACCGTTGGCATAAAGTCCCATATTCGTTAACGCACTCGCAGGCAAAAGACCTCTAAGACAATCTAGTACTTTAGCTCTTAAAGCAGCAGTATATGCTACTTTTGAAACGTCGTGCTCCTTCGGAAATTTTTTCTCCATTAATTCTGTAAGAGGGGGGATTAATTCAGAGTAGGTGTCAAAAAGGTGATTACATGTAGAAATATATAAATCCCTATATGCTGAAGTCATCAAAATAGACTCTTGATAAAAAAGATATTGGCCATCAATTTTTTGATCAAAATAAATATACCGAGTCGATTTTTCTAAAGGAGACCCACCGACGCGAGAATCTTCTATTATTTTAGCTGCTATCATAGATATATTTTCTAAAGCAAGATGGGCTCCACCTAGTTCTCCAATTGAATCATCGCCATACCCATCCAAAATGCGATCATAAAAATTTTGTGCTTTTTTTACAGCAATCAGCTGATCTTCAGATTCCTGTTCATCTTCTGACTTACTACAGTGCCCAACAATAGCACTAAAAGCAGTTTCTTCATTGAGAACAAATTCTTTTAAAAGAAGAGATCTAAGGCCTAAACTAGAACGTGAGTACCTAGAAAATAATGCTCCTTTAATTACCTCTGGCAAATTGCGAAGACCAAAAATATTAGAGGTAGTATTAGTAACATATCGATTCAAAATTTTAATCTGACCTTCAGTAAACTCTTCATATCTATCATACATATTTTTATCTCCGCGTATAAACTCGAATTCTTTTATTCATTTTTTCTTGAACTAAAAAATTGCCGTTGTTTTAATCTTAAACGATTACTCAACAAAAAAAAAGAATTTTCTTATGATACATCGTCCCCGAAGAAATCGCCGTACAGAATCGATTCGAAACTTATGCCAAGAAACTTTTCTTAAGCCTTCTAATTTCATCATGCCTTTTTTTGTTTTAAAAGGCGAACATCGAAAAGAAGAAAATAAAAACCTTCCGGGCCTCTCAAAACTATCAAAAGAAGAAATTTTAAAAGAAGCTGAACTTCTTCATAAAAGAGGAGTTCCAGGTGTTCTTCTTTTTCCAGGAGAATGTATAAAAGATGAATTTGGAAAAGAAGCTCTTTCTCCGGATGGAGCAGTTCCTCAGGCTATCCGTCTTTTAAAACGGGAAATTCCATCTCTTTGCGTAATGTCAGATGTAGCACTAGATCCTTATACGACTCATGGACACGATGGTATCGTAGACCCCAAAGGCTACGTGCTAAATGACGCGACGATTGAAATTTTAAAAAAAATGTCGATTGTATTAGCTGAAAGTGGAGCTGACTTCATAGCTCCTTCTGATATGATGGATGGAAGAGTTAAATGCATTAGAGAAAGTCTTGATATGACAGGGCACTCCGATGTTGGAATTCTTTCTTATACAGCCAAATACGCCTCTTCTCTTTACGGTCCTTTTAGAGACACTTTAGGCTCAAAATTACAATTCGGCGACAAAAAAACCTATCAAATGAATCCAGCAAATATAAAAGAAGCTATTCGAGAAGCTCTTCTCGATGAAAATGAAGGAGCCGATGCTCTCATGATTAAGCCTGCCCTTTTCTATCTTGACGTAATTAGCAAAATAAAAGAAGCGACAAACCTTCCTATTTGTGCCTATCATGTAAGTGGCGAATACGCGATGATTATGGCAGCCCACGAAAAAGGGTACCTAAATGCAGATGAAGTATTTTTAGAAGCTCTTTTGAGTATTAAACGAGCAGGAGCTGACTTTATGATCAGTTACGCCCTTCCAAGAATCCTACATCGTCTATCTTAAGGAAAAAAACGTTCTTCACTTAAAATAGAGTACAATTTTTTACCTGTATCTGCTTGAGCGGCTTGGTCTCTTAACCAAGCTGACATCGCATAACCAACATAATTTCTGCTACTTTGTTTCATGAACATATCAAGAGGAATCAAAAAAGCAAATCCCTTATCGTGGTATCGATGTCCATTAAGCTCTTCATTTGCATTAGTAAGTGAATACCAAAGAGCAAATCGAACACCGTTTTGAAAATATTTACAAATTTCAAAACGAGCGCCTCTATCCTTAGCTAAAAATTGCCCAGCTGTAATTTTAAAATCGACAGCAAGAGGCTTAAAGTCATAATACAGGTCAATAAATGCTTGATACCCTGTAAAAGGGAGATACTCGACCTTTGTACCATCAAACTTTTTTACTCTATGAAAAAAACTCAATCCTTCATATTGTCTTTTCCACACAGAAGCAAATTCCAACCCAATAGCAAAAGGGGAATTTACCGGATAATATAGGAATTCAGTAGCCACTCCTCCATAAGCCACCTCAAAATACCCTGTAGATACTCTATAAAACATTCCCTTCCCAAGATTCCAAGACTTTTGCACAAAAGCTTGTTCAAGATGAACCGTATTGGGTTGATAATATTTCATAGAATCAGATCTAACCACATACATATGAGATGGATTTAATCTATCAACTCCGGTCATTCCGGTGGTATTTGAAACAACAGAATAACTTACCTGCGTTTTATAATAGACATCATTAAACAAATAGCCTTCAGGAGCCGCTATTAGACTCAAATTATATTTGAACTTACCGCTAGTATTTCCAAAAAAACTTACAAGCCGCGGTCTTGCTGTAAAAACCCAAATAGGTTTAGATCTTTTAAAAAGCAAAAGAGATTCATACACAGAAGGTTGAGCTCCTGCTTCTTTCATAGGAGAAAGAGCTTGCAGTTCAAAAGATCCTATGATGCCCAAGCGATAGTTATAAAGGTCCTGTACTCTAAATCGATAAGATTGGCAAGATAAAGCTGTAGCCTCTACGACAACAGTGACCGCTTCTATATCGGAGGGAACTAAAGCAGCTAAAACATCCTGAATTCTTTCTTTTACAAGGCTGTGGTCACGATATCTATTATTAACTAATTTTATCCATAATTCTTTCTTTCCCTGGCTTACTTGCAAAAATACAGAATATAAATCAAGACCTTGATCACTAAAGGCATAAGCTAGCTCCTGTGCCATCGAATATTCAGGACGAGAAACACCTAAAGGTTCGGTATCAACAGGTGCTGTATATAACTTTGGATCATCGACTTTAGGAAAGAATCCTTTCGAGCTCCCTAAAGGATACCGCAAAGAAGCAGATCCAGCTAATTTCTCTCCTCGAACAGAACTTAAAGAAAGCTGTAAACAATCAAAGGCAAGAAAAGAGACGCCCCCATTTAAACGACTTTTAACGGTTCTTCCTTTTTCATGCTCTCCAGGGTTATTTTTATAATCGTTCGCATCGTACTCTGCTTGTAAAGTAAAATTTTTCCAGAAATAGCGACTCTTACGAAAAGGCGTCCAAGACGCTCCTCCAAAAAAACCTTTAATCCGACCATTTCCCCAACCCAAACTTAACTCTAAATTAGCATCAAGCCAGGTCTTAGTCGCCACAATGTATTGTGCATTAAATCTTTTAGTTCCTATAAAATCCTGAGCTCCTATCGAAATAAGAGGTAAAAAAGGTAAATCCTCTGAGGGGGTTAGAATTCCAAATTTAATATTGCCCATTCTTTCGGCATCATCTCCAAAGCCCTCAGCTCCAAAGCCAGGCTCAAGAACCCCATTATAAACAAGATAATTTGCTGAAAGTTCAAGCCTAGAAAATGGTTGTATGTTCAATCCATATACATTGTATGGAGAGGGAACAGAAGCCCCTAAAGAAACAAATCCCTCTTTATTCATACGAGCAGAGGGCATATTATAATACCCACCCATCATAAAAAAATTATAAAAGACGGGAAGGTCATCGTGTATTTTTTTATCTATCTCGTGAACCGTTTCTAAGTCTGTCAACAAAGAAGAAGCATCTACCTCGTAAGAGGTAGCTAGGACAGGAAAAAAAGCCTGAAAAATAAAAAATATACCCAATGTGCATTTCATAAAAAAAGCTACTTTCTCCTGCCCTGTAGGGTCATCCTCTAGCAAAGTAAAGACCCCTTCTATTTTTTTCAAGAACGATCAAGATTTTCCTAACTAGATCTTTTAAGGTTTTAATTGAAGATAATTAAATTAGAGCATATACTCTTAGGAAAAAGAGAGAAAAAACATCATAGCTGACAAGCTTATTAAAAAGGCCTTCCCCAAGGCTTTAAAAGAGCTTGTTCATCTTCAACTAAGAGGGAGAACTAATTTCACATGAGCTATCTTAAAGACTTTCAAAAACATATTGCAACCCATGATTATCCTTCTTTCCTAAAAATCTGGGAAGAATATTGCCAGGGAGATGAAATAGACTCAGCAGAACTCTCCGCGATACTAAAAAGCGTAAAAAATGCTTCTTTTTGCAATTTATTTAGCAAGGACGTCGATTTAATAGCTCCTCTATTGGAAACTCTCAAAGAAAAAAATCAATATCATGAAATTTTCAAACTTATTGTCGACTTACAAGCCTCTACAAACCCAGAAATGGGACAAAAAGTTTTTGATTACATGGAAAAACTCTACGGATCAGACAAAAACTTTCTTGAAAAGATTCGTTTAATTGGCCTTAGAAATAAAGAAAAGTTTCAAGGAGCGATCAGTAAATACGAACTTTTATCACACATCGATAAAGGTAATTTTGTTTTTCATTCCGCTGGATGGGGTGTTGGGATTATTACAGATTACTCTCTGCTTAGAGAGCAAATTACTTTAGAATTTGATTACGTTTCCGGCAAAAAAGATCTTTCTTTTGAAACAGCTTTTAAAACGCTGACTCCTATTCCTAAGGATCATTTTTTAGCTCTTAGATTTGGAGATCCTGATGCATTTGAAAAAAAGGCAAAGGAATCTCCTGTAGAAGTAATCCACACTCTTCTTAAAGATTTAGGGCCTAAAACAGCTGGCGAAATTAAAGACGAACTTTGCGATCTAGTTATTCCTTCTAAAGAGTGGGTGAAATGGTGGCAAAATGCAAGGGCGAAAATCAAAAAAGACACGCTCATTGAAACACCAAACGACCTACGTAGCCCCTTTAAAATAAGAGCCACGGAACTAACACACGAAAAGCGCTTAGCTGATGATCTAAATGCGTGTAACGACACAAAAACACTGATTCAAAAAATCTACAGTTTTATTAAAAGTTTTCCAGAAACTTTAAAACAAGAATCTGTAAAAAAAGACTTAACCAATAAAATACAAGAAGAGCTTTCTTCACGTGAAATTTCTAAATCCCAAGAACTTCAGCTCTACTTTTTCCTCCAAGATTTAACAGGCGAAAAAAAGTCAGCTCCGCTAGATAACTTGATTTCTGAATTAAATAACCCAAATGCAATTTTAACTTTAATTCAAGATATAGATATTCTCTCGTTTAAGAAAAGAGCTCTCGTAGAAATCAGACGCCTTCAATCAACTTGGAATACTATTTTCTTAAATCTCTTTTTATCTTTGGATCAAGGCACACTACGCGATTACATCCTTTCAGAACTATTAGCCAATAAAGAAGAAAAAGAAGTCTCTAAAAAGTTGGAAGAACTAAGAACAAATCCAAAAAAATACCCTGAAATTTTCGTATGGTACTTCCAAAAAATCATAGGACCAAAATCTGTTCCGTTCTCTGATAAACAAGGAAAAATTAACTTCTTTGAAGCTTTCCTCATCTTAATTAGCCACATAGAAGATATTCCTGAATATAGAGATCTAGCAAGAAAAATGCATAGCATTCTCTCAGAAGGACGTTATGCAATTGTAAGACAAATCATGCAAGAAGCTACTGCGCAAGAAGTAAAAGAGTTTCTTCTTCTTGCTACTAAATGCCAATTACTCGATAGCCATGAAATAAAAATTCTCCATTCCTTAGCAGAAGTGGCTCACCCTTCACTCGCAAAGAAAAAAGGCAAAGGACTAGACCAAGAAGAAGAAGTCGTGATTTGGACAACTGAAGCTGGTTATTTAAAATTAAAGCAAAGAATCGAGCACATCGCTACGGTTGAGACAGTAGAAAATGCAAAAGAAATCGAAACAGCTAGAGCGCACGGAGACCTAAGAGAAAATGCAGAATTCAAAGCTGCTTTAGAAAGAAGAGATCGTCTGCAATCAGAAATGAAGCTTCTTTCAAGCCAAATGAGTCAGGCTAGAATTTTAACAGCACAAGACATTTCTTCTGATAAAATAGGCGTAGGCTGTGTTGTAACTTGCAAAAACAATAAAGGCAAAGAGATTGTGTATACTTTGCTAGGTCCATGGGATGCTAATCCAGACGAAAATATTCTTTCCTTCCAGTCTAAGCTAGCCAAAACAATGCAGGGACTTACAGTAGGGGACTCTCTTGAAGTACAAGGAGAAAATCTAACTATTTTAAGCATTGCAAGTTATCTCTAAAAAACACTACTCTTGCTATGAATCAAAATAGCAAGAGTAAAATTACCCCTTAGGCTTATTTATGGAACTCGTATTAGCAACTACCAATATTCATAAAATAAGAGAATTTCGTTTTTTACTAAAAACAGCGGGATTTGATGTTTTATCTCTCCATGATTTTCCTAATTACAATCCGCCTGAAGAAACGGCAACTAGCTTTGAAGGCAACGCTTCTTTAAAAGCAAGATCAGCAGCTTTGACACTAGGAAAGTGGGTTTTATCAGACGATTCTGGTCTTGTCGTACCTTCTCTAGGAGGACTTCCAGGAGTTCATTCTTCCCGATATGCAGGGGAAAATGCTACAGACAGAGAAAATTGCTTAAAACTATTAAATGCTATGAAAAACCTGCCTGAGCCACAAAGAGCTGCTTATTTCGAATGCGCAATCGTTATCTCTTCTCCAGAAGGAAACGTCAAATATTTTCAAGGAATTTGCGAAGGCTCTATCTTAGAAGAATCTAAAGGCCGCAGTGGTTTTAGCTATGATTCTCTTTTTAGAAAATATGACTATAATCAAACCTTTGCAGAGCTCACTGAAGAAATCAAATCGCGAATATCTCATCGTAGAAAAGCTTTTGACAAAGCCTTACTCTACCTACAATCCATTAAAGAACATGCACTACTGGATTGACGGATATAACCTTTTATTTCGAGTTCCCTACTCAAGCAAAACACCCCTTCAACAAAAAAGACAAGATCTTATCGTAGAGCTTAATATGCAAGCTCAGGCACTTGGAATCGCAATCACTGTCGTTTTTGACGCCTTTGATAAAGAAAAAAACCTAGATATGCGAACTCACTACAAAGATCTCGAAATAATCTATGCAACATCCAAACAAACAGCAGATGAAGCGATTTTAGATACCCTAGAAAGATCTAAAAGCCCAAGCAACATCTGTGTAGTTACTTCCGATAACGACCTAGCAAGAAAGGCTAAAGTTTTAAAAGCTAGCATTCTATCCTTAAAGGATTTTTTAGAGTTTCTTAGAAAAAGACATAAGAAAGAATCCCAAAGGGAAGTTGACTGGAAAGATTCTCCTAAAGAAATCAGTCGTCTTTTACAAATTTTCGAAGAAAAACTAAGTAAATCTCCTAAAAAGCCAAGCACAGGTATTTAAACCTCAAGAAATACTGCCTGTACAAGATGCTACAATCAGCTAAATAGAAAAAAATAAAAGCATATTTACCCCATCTTTTTTATAAACATGCTGTTATTTTATTTTTCTAAAATCTTTAAAATATAGGAATTAAAAAGGTTAGTTTTGTTTTCATGAAATGCTTGTGTTCTCCTATCCCAATTAGATCCTCCTCGATAATGAAAAAAGGATCCCTGAATAAAGAATTCGACATTTTGGAGCCCAGACTGAATAAAATAAATTTGATAGTCATCCATGCCTATTTTTTTTAATAAAGCTGTGTTGTGCGAACAAGGATAATTCTCATCTATGCGAAGGCATTCTAAACAAGATAAGTTAGAACTATGAGTTGGAGCAAAATACCTAACACTTACTTCAGGATGATTTTTTAAATAAAAATAAGTATACCCTCCAGCATCCACAGGAACGGTATTTATCTTTCCACAGTTAAAATTAATACTCGTTTTTTCTGGAAGATTTTTCATATCTAAAAAAGCGATACCAATCCATAAATAACCAATTCCTTGAGGAACCCCAGCAATCTGATAACCATTTAAAAAATCGACAATGCTAAATTCTTTTACAAGGAACATATCAGAATCAATAATCGCCACTATTCCATCATGGGAAAATCCTAAATTATTTAAAGCATACTGGACCACATTAGCATTTCGTACAGAAGGAGCATTAAAATTTTCGAGTGGCAACCTATAAAGATACGGCTGACTATGAATAGCCTGAGGAATATTTATACATCGAATTCCGAGTTTCAAGCACATAGATTCAATAGAAGATTTTAAATCAGCTTCTCGAGCGTCATTAAAAACCACAAATTCATACTCATCTTTTAAAAATTTTTCGAATGTTTTATGTTGGATTTCAATAAAATCAGGCCGATTATAAGCTGAGGTAATAATTAACACTTTTTCAGAAAAAGCAAAACTTTGAAAAAGAAACAAGAAGAAAAAACAGATAGATTTCATCAGAGAATCCTACTTTATTATATCTAGGTATTCCCATACTAAGCAGTAAAAATCAAATAAATTCCACAAAAAAATAATTCACGATTAATCTTTCAACAAACCTCGCAAGGAGCCTCTGTTGAAGGAGCTTGTGGAGTAAAATCAACTTCTTCCCACTCAAAATTTAATATGTGAGAATATGCTTCTGCAACAGTAGCCGACCTATTTACTGCTTCTCTAAGTTGCTTTGTCCCCCGACTTAACCTAAGATACCAAGAGCCAATCCTCCGAATGTCTAAAAGAGCTCTTCTATCATTTTGATAAGCAGCAATATGTACCATATGCTCCAAAAGCGCTTTTTTATAATCTAGGCTTGTTCTTTTCGTAATAACGCCCGTTTCTAAATAGTGCGCTATATCCTGGACTAACCAGGGCTGCCCCATGGTTCCTCTTGCAATCAAAATAGCATCACACCCTGTCTTAGAAAAAACATCTTTCGCAGCGAGAGGATCGAAAATGTCCCCATTAGCAATCACTTTAATATTTTTGGCGACGAGCTTGCAGTCTTTAATATAATCCCACTTAGCAGGTCCTGTATAACCTTGAGCTCTAGTTCTTCCATGAATACAAATAGCAGAGGCTCCTGCTTTTTCTGCGATCTCTGTAATCATAGGAGCAAAAATAGAAGCACTGTCCCAACCTGCTCGAATTTTCACAGTAACAGGAATTTTGACTGCAGCAACCATATTAGCAATAATTTCACCGATTTTTTCAGGGACTTTAAGCATTGCAGATCCGCTACCATCTTTTGTCACTTTGTCAACAGGACAGCCACAATTTAAATCTACAACGTCAAATCCGAGATCTTCAATGATTTTAGCGCAAGGTCCAGCTAATTCTGGCTTACTCCCACAAATTTGAGCCCCAATCGGATGCATTGAAGCTTCATAATCAAGCATGCGAAATGTATGAGGATCATGCCGGATCAAAGCGTCCATCTTAGTCATTTCTGTGTAAATAAGACCAGGACCATAAGAAGCTGTCATTTTACGAAAAGGAAAATCAGAACAACCTGCAAGAGGAGCGCAAAATATATTAGAGGGTAACAGAATTTTTCCTAAAGAAAATGGCTTTTGTAAATGACTCATAAACCTCTTAAAAAGCTAATAATAATCTTTTCTAAAAGACTTAAAGCAAAAAAAGCTAAAATAGGGCTCAGATCTAAAACGCCACCAATAGGAGGGATAATTCTTCTAAAAAAATTCAAATAAGGGTCTACATAATACCTGATAAATCTCATAAAACGAGACTGGGCGATCTGAGGAAACCAGGACCCTACAACAACGCCAAATAAAAAAAGCGTATACACAGAAAAGCCGAGACGAATAATATATTCCAAAATATTCATATAAACATCCTATTACTAAGCCAAGATTCTAACCTATCTGTTATTTTTTTGCTTTTTAAAAAAGTTAAAATCGTTAAAAAATCGAAAAGGCTTACTATCTTTAAATGAAACAGCATCAATTAATAACAATACCCAGATATTTTCAGCTATTTTGTTTTGAAATAATCTATGAAGAAGGATAGAATGTAGAAAAAAAACAAGAGAAAATTAGATGTTTTGGATTGGTCTTCAAACAGAAGGGCCCTATGTAAAATGGGCTAAATTGCAGCTAAAAAATAAAAAAATACATATAGAGGAGCTTAAAACAGTCCCTCTATCGCTTGATGTAAAACCGCTTTACTTTTCACTACTGCCCAACAGCAGTGAAAAATTTTCTTTAATTTCAGGCTTGACCAGTAAAGAAACCCTGATTAGATCTCTCCAACTCAACCTGCAAAATAAAGAAAAAATCACGAAGTCAATTCCTTTTCAAATAGAAACACAAATCCCATATCCGCAAGAAGAAGCAGTTTCTGCTATCCAAATTACAGAAGATAAATTCTCTAAAACATCTAAGGCAACCCTTTTCATTAGTAAAATACAAAATCTTCTTTCTCATCTAGATTTTTGGGAGAAATACCAAATAGATCCGGAACAAACATCCTGTTTTCCAGAAGCGTTGAGCCGGTTTACGCATCACTTTTTTCCTCATCTAAACCAAGCATTGATATTCCACATCAGCTTAGATGGCTGTACAGCCTTGTTTATAAAAAAAAGCGAAGTAATTTTTTCCCACCCATTTAGCCTAGATCCCGAACAAATTACTAAAGATCCCAAACAACTAGAAAAAGAACTGCGTCGTCTTTTTTCATTTTTACTAAAAAAAATAGAAGATACAAATGGAGACAGTAAAAAAGAAGAAGCAATCAAACTACTTATTTTAGGAAACCTTTCTTCTTTTGTAGGATTAAAGGAGATGATTGGATTGCATCTACCTTCAGAAATTGAATTAGAAGAAAAAAAACCAATTTATGAAATAGAACCGCTTCCATACGATAGCACTACTCTTGAATCTTACGCAATTCCTATAGGCCTTGCTTTAGATGCCTTAAAAGAAGATGGCCGATCTATTGAATTTAGACAAAAGAATTTCACTTCCCAAACAGCTGAAAAAAAACGAATAAAAAAGTTTTTATCCTTAGCTTTAGCTTCGACACTACTTACTCTTACAACAATCTGTCTTAGTTATGTAAATCTGACACAAAAAAAAGAAGCGCTCAGCTCGTACCTAGAAGAAACTTTTTCTCTAAAAAGATCTTTAGAAACGTTTGACGATTTAAAAGAAGAACTTTTTCAATTAGAAAACTCTATCGACAAAAAGCAAATGCCCTACGCTTTGACCCCTTCTTTTCCAGATGTTTCAGAAACACTAGCGTACTTAAGTACCTACCCAAGCTCTTTTGAAATCAAAAAAATCCACTACGCTTTAGTAAAATACCCTAAAGTAGGGTCCTCTAAAACGCCATATGTTGGAAAAATTCACTTACAAATTGAAATAGTAAATGAAGCAGAAGCGGAAAAGTTTCAAAAAACTCTTCTTAAAGAAAATACTCTTGTAGATACCACAAAAGAATTTATTTGGGAAAAAAATGAAGGGTACTATAGCACCTCCTTTTTTCTTAAACCTAAAACAGGATCGATTTAGATGAAAAAAATACAAATCTCTTTTAATCTTAAAGAACTACTATCTAAGCCGATTTCTTTAATATCTGGATCTATTCTTCTCCTGCTAACCTTCCCGCTTACCCTATGCGTCTTTTATTGCCAAAATCTCGAATTAGAAGGCTTAAAACAAAAAGCTCTTTCACTAGAAGAAGTTTTTTTAAAAAAACAAGAAAACACCGCTCCCTACCTAATAGAACACGCATCGCCTCATTTTTTAAATAATTTTTCAAAAAACTTTCCTGGCTTGTCTTTCGCGGCAGGAGAAGAGAAAAAAACAAGCTTATTTAAAGAAATGGAGCTAATCCAAGAAAATCCGATAGAAATCGAAGAAAAAGAACTTAGACTCATTCTTTCTACCTTAGAAAATAAAACAATTTCAACTGATACAGTAAAGGTAAAAGGATCCCCACAATTTCTCTTTACTTCTTTTACGTTAGAAAAAATAGAAAACCCAAACACAAAAGAAAAGATATACTCTTTGCAAATGAAGCTACTTCAAAGGCAAAAAAACACATAAAACCAGGATTTTATTTATGAAAAAAACTCTAGCTCTTTTCTTTTCTCTAATCCTTTTATGTAGTTGTGGACAAAAAAAAGTAGCAGACGATTCTACATTGCTAAGTATTCAAATTATTGACCGGAATGGATTTGCTGAAACCGTTAGCTCAAAAGACCGACTTTCTCGCTACCAAAACACAGATTTCATCACACCTCAACCCTATCAAAAAGTCCTACGGGTTTTTGGTAAAAATCAAGAAGGGAGATCGACATCAAAACTCACTAGTTACCACAGCAATGGTCATATCTGGCAATATCTTGAGGTTGTAGATGGAAGAGCTCAAGGGGCTTATAGAGAATGGTTTCCTAATGGCCATCAAAAAATGGAATTTTCGATTATAGAAGGGGCTGCTGATCTTTCAGAAAGCTCTCTGGCGTCTTGGGTTTTCAACGGAAAAAATACAATATGGGACGATAGAGGGGCTCTTGTTGCTGAAATTTTTTACGAAAAAGGAGCTCTCGAAGGAGATTCTCTATATTACTACCCTGAAGGATCTCTAAAAAAACGGATTCCCTATTCTCAAGATATGTTAGAAGGCTCTATTTGCATCTATTCACCGCAAGGAGAAATACTAGAAAATATTTCTTACTTGAACGACAAACCCCATGGAAATGCTTTTGCAATTACAGAAGAAGGAAAGCCTATTTACAAAGAACTTTACGAAACGGGTCTTCTTATAGAAGGATATTACTATGTAGGAGACACTTTGGCAGCCTCTATTCAAAATGGATATGGTAAAAGAGCGGAATTTGAAGAAGGCAAACTAACAAGACTTGTTGAATATAAAAAAGGACTCCCAGAAGGTGTCGTAGAATGTTTTAACGATAAAGGGCTTCTACAAATAGCATACCATCAAAAAGACGGGAAAAAAAATGGAGAAGAGCGCGAATATTATTTAGAAGCGCCTTTTAAAGAAAAAATTCTCGTAAGTTGGCAAGACGACACCCTGCAAGGAATAGTCAAAACTTGGTTCCCTGACGGAATGCAAGAAAGCCAAAAAGAAATGTATCAAAATAAAAAAAATGGGCTTTCTTTTGCTTGGTATAAAAATGGCGACCTTATGTTATCTGAGGAATATGAGAATGACTATATCGTAGTCGGATCGTATTATAAAAAAGGGGATAAAAAACCTGTATCTCGTATTGTAAAAGGAAAAGGAACAGCTACACTCTATGATAGTGAAGGGTATTTTTTAAAAAAGATACCTTACGAAAAGGGAATTCCTATTTTAGATCACGATAAAGCAAATGACCACTAAAAACCTTCTTAGAAAAAAAGCTCTTTTTAAAAGAAATTCTCTTTCTAAAGAAAGAAAAGAACAAGCTTCTTTTCTGGCTTGCCATTTTCTAAAAAGCCTCTTAGAAAAAGAAAAGTCATATATAGGTTGTTTTGCTAGTAACTCTTCTGAAATAGATCTTTGGCCTCTTCTTTCATGGCTTTCATTACAAAATAGACTTCTTTTGCCTAAAGTCGAAGACGACACGCTAAATTTTTATAAGGTGATGAATTTATCTCATTTAGAGAAATCTTATTTAGGCATTCAAGAGCCTAATCCTTCCTTTTGCCCTCTCTTCCCACCGGAAAAAATTGGAATTATTTTAGTCCCAGGAATTGCTTTTGATAAAGAAGGAAATAGGCTAGGGTATGGAAAAGGATATTTTGATCGGTTTCTCGCAAAAACATCAGATGTGATTAAGTGGGGAATTGGTTTTAAAGAAAATATAATCGCAAAAATTCCTAAAGAACCACACGATGTCATTTTAGACAAAGTGTGGTCATTTTAGCAATTAAACAGGTATAAGGATCTTAGGTTCCTGTTTTGTTGAAGATGTCAAATGGTAAGCTATACTCTCAGCGGCCCCATAGACCAATTCAGCTAAACCAGAGTATCCTCCTGTAACAATATTTAAAGAACTCGAACAAAATCCATAACACCCACTAATAACGTGTTCTTTCGGCCCTGCCTCAAGCTCTTTTACATTAACCTTAGGAAAACAGGTGGCATAAGCTCTTACTGCTGCTAAAGCAACTAATCCAAAACCAACTTCTAAGACACTTAACCCTTGTTTTATGGGTGAAACAAAAACAGGCCCAACGAAAGGAACAGCCTGAGCAACGGATAACTTCCATTGAATATTATTCATAATTTCTAGGCTGCCGGTTTCTTCTAATGGGTTCTTAAATAAATTAAATCCTAAAATACAAGCTACACTAAAATTATAAACACGAAGTGAGACATCTGACATATGAGACACAACGCTAGAAGCAAACTCGCCAGAAGTTTGACATAAATTAAAAGAACAACCTTTAATTAACCCCATATAAACACTCCGCTTTATTGTGTTAATAATATTATAATTAATATTATAGTTAATTTGTAATTTTAATTACACACAATAAAACAACGAGATAATTAACTTATAGGAAATCAAAGGGTTGAATTTTTATTTTAGTTTGCATCCATAAGTTCCAGCACAAGTGTTTGCTGTAACCGTGGCTCCAGCAGAAGCATCTAAGCAAGAAGAGTATAGAGATCCTTCTAAACAGTACCAAAAAACCTGATAGGGAGTAACAGAATCGCTATAATTTCTAAAATTAGAATCTTGTTCTCCTACAGGATCCGATACTCCCATCTGATCCTCCATATAAAAATGACCTTGAGGACCTATGTCCTGCTCACCAATCCTGGATCCATTGGCCCCTATCACCTTGACTTTTAGGGGAAAAGGGCTGTCATTATAAAGGGAAAGACCCGAAAAAAGAGAAGTAGCACACAAAACCATAAAAAAACTAAATATTTTTATCATAATCAATCCTTTTTTTCTGAAGAAACAACTTCTGTTTTATGGGGAGACGCACAAGCTTTTTTACCTGTTCCTTGCCCTGTAGTAACCAAGGCGCCGGTAGAAACATCTTCCAAAATACAAAATGTTTTACCATCTAAACACTCCCAATGAACGGTAAATGGAGTCCTAGACCTAATCGATCCTTGAGAAGGAAGATTTCCTTTTTGAAGAGGATTTACAGAATCGCTCCAAATAGAAGAACCCTGGGCGTCTACAATTACTTCACTTAAAACAACTCCATCAGCTCCATAAATAACAGCTTTTAAAGGACAACTAGCTTCATTATGCAAACGAATACTCACTGCCTCAATATAAGAAACAGCAAACAACAATAAAAAAAACATCTTCGACATAATAATCCTTATTTTTCTGAATAATCCATACGAGCCCATTTAAAGTCTATATTTCCTAAAGGAGAAATCACAACGCCTTTCAAATATTTGTTTTTTAAATAAAGTCCTTTCAAATGATAAATAGGAATAATCGGCATATCTTGAAGCAAATAAGACTCGCACTCTAAAAGAGTATTTTCTCTTTTCTCTCCCTTTTGATTTTTAGCCAAATCTAAAGACTTTGCATAAGAAAGGTTTTCCCACTCTGTATTGTTAGTCGAGGTATTTTTGTACTTGAATACCTCTAAAAAACTTTCAGGGTCGTTATAATCTGCAATCCAGGAACCCAAAGCAATTTGATACTCTTTTGCACTTAAACGAGCGTAGTAGACCTTCGTTTCGCAAGCCTCTAAAACAACATCTAATCCTAAAACTTCTTTCCAGTTACTTTGAAGCGTTTGTGCTACAAGATGATTTTTTTGATTAGAAGCATACAAAAGAGTGATTTTTTTAGGAGATGCTATTCCACTGTTTTGCCAAAGACTCTTTGCCTCTTTCTTCATGCTTTCAAAATTACGTTCTGGATAAAATAAAACCTTGGAATTTGGAACAAGACTAAAAGCCTCTTCTTGACCACCTTGCAAAATATATTGAACCAAATCTTTTCTATTAATAGCCAAAGCTAAAGACCTTCGTAACTCTTTATTTTTTAGTGGTTCTTTTTCAACATTCACACGACAAAAAGCAGTCCCCAAAAAAGGAAAAAAACAAAGATCCTTTTCTTTTAACTCCTGGATTAAATCAACAGGAAGAGCAGACATAGGAGAACCAGCAAAATCAAGTTCACCATTTTCAAACATTCTAATTTCCGTATCTTCAGTGACCATTGTCATATAAATAGAAGCTAGTGAAACATTTTCCACATCAAAATACGTACTATTTTTTTCTACCTCTATAAAATCGTTATGCTTCCAACTTTTTAACACAAAAGGGCCACAAGAAACAAACTGAGAGGCTAAACTGGATGTTTCGTCTATTTTTTCATGTACAGGGAAAAAAATAGAAAAGGAAAGAAGCTCTAAAAAATAAGGAACAGGGTACGCTAAATTAATTTGCAACGTATTTTCATCTAACGCTAAAACACCAAGTTCTTCTACTGGCTTTTGCCCTTTTTTTATCTCTTCGGCATTTTTTATACAAAATAACTGATATGCATTTTCAGAAGGAAACGAAGGCGAAAGTGCTGTTTTCCATGCATATAAAAAATCCTTGGGTAGAACTTTGTCCCCATTGGTCCAATAAGCTTCTTGAAGATGAAATGTATACTGCAAACCATCTTCACTAATAGCAACATCTTTAGCTAAAGCAAAAGAACTTTTTCCATCTTTACCAACCCGCATCAAGCCATCAAACAGCATCTGTGTTAAAATACGTTCATTTAAATCTCTTGTTTTTCTGGGATCTACAGTTTTGGGATCTGATAAAATATTAATCCTCAAGGAAGCTTTTTTTTCTTTTTGCTCTTGCTTGGACTGGCATGAAAAAACAGCCAACAAAAGTAAAACACACCCCAATATTCTAATCATAAAACAACCCTAGTTTTTGCCTAAAATTCACTTTTTTTCTATGATACGTGTTTTCTATTAAGAGTAGCAACAGTGTATTTTACAGCAAAAACATTCACCCCCATTTTAAATACCCAATATTTTACATCTGTTTTTGGGGGTGAAGACGGAAAATCCCTACCTTTAGACACGCAAGGGCTCATTCGAGGCATCGAAACAATTGCTTTTCCTAATACAAAATTTAAAGTAGAAAGAGCTTGCTCAAATCACATTTTAGAAATAACAACAAAAGACTACCCTTATAAAGGTCCTCTTTTTGTAGATTCTCGTTTTTTAAGCCCAGCGGATGAAACAACCCCAGAAAGAACACCTAAACTTCCTTCTTCTTGTTTTATTCTTAAAACCCTTTTTTCTACTTTAAAAGAGCCTTACTGTTGGGGAGGGAACTGTTTTAATGTTCAAGAAATGTTAGTGCTTTATCCTCCAAAAGAAGCTCTGCCTCCTGATCTTTGTTTTAAGTGGCAATTAAAAGGATTTGACTGTTCTGGACTGATTTATTATGCCACAGATGGATTTACCCCGAGAAACACCTCTTCCTGGCTTAATTTTGGTACTTCTATTCCAATTGAAGGCAAAAACAGCCAAGAAATCATAAAATGTTTAAAACCGTTAGATGCCATTGTATGGAAAGGCCACATTATTTTTATTTATGATGAAAAACAAGTAATTGAAAGCAAAGGAGGGGAAGGCGTAATTTTAACAAAAATTGAAGAAAGACTAGAAAGCCTTCTTTTGAACGAAAAAAAGAAAGCAAAAAACAATTATTGTAACGACCTAGAAGAGTATTTTCTTATTCGTCGATGGCACCCTGAATTTATTTAGGTTTTCTTAAAAAATCAATCAAATTGGCTATAAGGCTTGTCCATCCTGACTGAGAAGAAGCACCTAACCCCTTTCCCGTTTCTGGATTAAAATACTCATAAAACAAATAATAACCCCAGTTTGGATCATTCAAAAATGGAAATTCTTTTCCTAAAAAAGGCATTTGTCCATTTGCATTTTTTAAAAAAAGAGCAAGTAGCCTTGCAGAAAAAGATTCTGCCATTTGATTCAAAGAAACTGGTTCTTCATTAGAAAAAGCGACTTTCATCTCTTCCCCAAACACAAACGATAATTTTTGCAAGGACTGAATAAGAAGAAAATTAAGAGGCATCCAAATGGGTCCTCTCCAATTAGAATTTCCACCTTTAATTCTATCTAGAGATTCTGAAGGTTCATACTTCACGGTATTGCCTTCAAAAGCAAACGGATTTTTCTCATGATATTTAGAAAGACTCCTTAACCCGTATTCAGAACGAAACTCATCAGGATTCCAAACGTATTTTAAAATAGACTGTAACTGGTCGTTACTTACTGGAGTAAATACATAATGTAATTCTCCTTGAATATGGACTTGCATAATACACTGAGCAACAAGCGGCTCTCTATTTCGCAAAAACCAAAGCAAATCTCTTTCTAAGGAAGGAAACCGACTTAAATCTTTTTGACTGATGTATTCTACAGCAAATAAAGGAATAATCCCAACTAAAGATCTAACGGGAATTTTTGAAAAAGATCCATCTTGATGTCTCAAGACATCATAAAAAAACCCATCAACACTATCCCAAAGCTCTATCCTATGCTCGCCTTTTTTAGCCATTGCCTGCGCTATATAAACGTAATGCTCAAAAAACTTGGTAGCCAAAGCTTCATACACCTTATTTTCTTCAGAAAGCTCCAAAGCTATTTTCATTAAGTTAAGACAAAAAAATGCCATCCAACCAGTTCCATCTGACTGTTGAAGAGTCATGTTTCGAATTGCTTTTTGAGAACGATCTAAAACAGTAATATTATCAAGTCCTAAAAAACCCCCTTCAAAAAGGTTGTTCCCGGAACTATCCACTTTATTTACCCACCAAGCAAAATTCATCAAAAGTTTGTGAAAACACTTTTCTAAAAAAGTCCGATCCCCTTTGCCTTTTTTTTCTTTTTCCTTATAAAAAATCTGTAAACAAGCCCATCCTTGCAAAGGCGGATTTAAATCAGAAAACTCCCATTCATACGCTGGAATTTGCCCACTTGGATGTTGAAATTGATCAAAAAGTAAAAGCCAAAGCTGTTCCTTAGCAAATTCAAGGTCAATAAGACTCCAAACCACAGAATGAAAGCACTGATCCCAAGCAGCAAACCATGGGTATTCCCACTTATCAGGCATAGAAAAAATACGCATAGAGTTTAGATGCTTCCAATGAACGTTTCTGATTGAATATCTTGTCGCAGAAGGAGGATTTTGGCTATCTTCACCTTTAAGCCAAAGATTAACGTCATAAAGATAGATTTGTTTATTCCAAAGCATTCCTGCCAAAGCTTGTCTTTGAATAGCCTTTTCTTCTAAAGAAGAGCCCTTAGGGTGAATCCCTTCATAAAAACAATCAGTCTCCCTTAGCCGATCTATAAATAAAGAATCTATTCCCTCTAAAGGATCTAAAAGCTCCTCTTTAGAAAATCGTAAATAAATACATCTAGACTGACCTCCCTCTATCGGAGGAAAATAGTAATGAAAACAAGCCTTAGTTCCCAAAGAAGCCAGATCCTCTTTTTTTCCTTCAATAATTCTTTGGTGAAAATCATCTTTATAATATTCGCCAGATTGTTCTCTGCCCAAAATACGGGTTTCATTATCTGTGAAATAAAAATTCGCACCAGGAGGACCGTAGAAATATCTTCTCCCGAGCTTGTATAAAAAATTTAAATTCTCAAGAGGCTCCATCAAAGAATCATCAACAACTAAAGAGCAACTATTTTCGGTTTCTTTTCCTTTAAAAATTTGTGGTTTAGGTTTTTTAGTAGCAGACCAAGACCACTGGTTACGAAACCAAACCTGTGGTAAAATATGAATGTCTTTAGGCTCTTTTCCTCGATTGAAAACCTCTATCTTAATACAAAAGTCCTCTTCTGTATTTTTGGCGTATTCTATAAAAATATCAAAATAGCGATTTTCCTGAAAAATTCCAGAATCAATTAATTCATACTCTGGATCTTGTGTGGTTCGTTTTTTGTTTTCTTCTCGCAATTGTTGATAAGGAAATGCCCCGTGGGGGTATTTATATAAATATTTCATATAAGCATGTGAAGGAACGCCATCCAAATGATAATAACACTCCTTTACATCCTCTCCATGATTTCCTTCTGGGGAAGAAAGCCCAAAAAGCCTCTCTTTTAAAATACCATCCACTCCATTCCAAAAAGCCGGAGCTATCACTAGTGTTTGATATCGATCACAAAAAGCCGCTATTCCATCTTCTCCCCAACGATAAGCCCTTTTATGAGCCTCTTCAAAAGGAAAATGACCCCAAGCATCCCCAGTATCGCTATAATCCTCTCTTACTGTACCCCAAGCTCTTTCTGAGACGTAAGGACCCCACTTTTGCCAAGCAGGTATGGGGCCTGAGCCTTGATTTTGAAGACGTTTTTCTTCAACATTATCCATGACGCTTCCTTTTTTCAGCGTAATGAGCAGCACCCAAAAGAGCTGTTTTAGGATTTAAAATAATCTGAATTTTAATAGCAGAAAGGACGTTGCTTAGGCGCCCCTTTTTTATAAAATTCTCAAAAAAAATACCATCTTTAAAAGCCTCTAACATTTTAGGAGCTATTCCACCGCCTATATACACACCACCAACAGCCAAAAATTTCAAAGCAAGATTACCTGCTTCCGATCCATAAATAGCAATAAAACGCCTTACAGTTTTTATGCATATGTCACATTTTCCATTCATAGCGTATTCATAGATAACTTTAGCAGGATCTTCCTTAGTCATCCTCTCCTTTACCTCGGGGTTCTCTTTTTCTTGTTTTACATCGACCCAAAACTGATATATATTCGAAATCCCCCTTCCACAGAGAAATCTTTCAAAAGAAACCTGCCCTCCGAATTTGCCTCTAAAATAGACCAACAACTCCATCTCTTCTTCAGAGGAAGGAGCAAAATTACAATGACCTCCCTCGCAAGCAAAAGGATGATGCGTTGTTCCATCAAAATAAAAACCAGCCTCACCAAGACCAGTCCCTGCAGAAATAAGAGCTTTATTGCCTTTTTTTCCAACTCCTTCGGATATGGTATAAAATTCAGCTTCTCCTAGAGCATCAATACCACAAGCGTTAGCTTCTAAATCATTAATTAAAAAAATTTCAGACGAAGGAATCAAGGCTTGTAATTTTTTAGCCTCAACAACCCAAGGGAGATTCGTAGCGCGACAAACGTTGTTTTCAATAGGCCCAGCGATACCAAAACAACTATGGGTTACAGGAAAAGAAACATCACCCAAAAAAATTTGTAAAATGTCTTCTAACCCTCTATATTCTTTACAAAGGAACCGTCCCTCTTTTACGACTTTTTTCAACTGAACATCTTCAAAAAGAGCTAGCTCAGCCTTCGTTCCCCCAACATCCCCAGCAAGAATCATAGGACCTCCTTTATTCTATCTAGGATATATCACATAATTTTAATTTTACAAAAACACTTTTAGTAAAAAAATACAATTTAGAAAAACAAAAAATGGCTAAGAAAAACAAATTAATCTTATCTTTCAGACAAAAAAAACCAAGGATTTAAACATTTTTAATCAATCGCAAACCTTGTTTATTATTTTATAATTTGTTCTAATTAAAAGGCTTCAATACCACAACAAGAGACGTCAAAACATGCCAACCATCCCTAACTCCTTACCTAATTTTCTTTGGTATTTTGTCAAAAAGCATAAACTGAGCTTTCTTGGATTTATTTTTGTATCTGTTTTTTATGCAAGCAACCTCTCTCTTACCCCATACGCATTAAAATTACTTATAGATCGAGTTTCAACAACAGAAGATGCGAGTAAACTTTTTTCAAACACACTCTTTCCTGCCTTTTTATATGTGGGACTTGGTTGCTTAGTTGGGATTGTTTTTCGTTTTTACGACTGGCTTCAAATAAAAACCTTTCCCACCATAAAAAATGAAATCACAGAGAAAATGTTTGAATATGCCGAAAAACATTCGTATCGTTATTTTCAAGAAAATCTTGCTGGAGGATTGGGAAACAAAATTAATGACATGGCAAGATCCTCGGTGGTTATTATTGGAATAGTTTTTGACCACTTTTTTAAACAAATCACATCTATTTTTATAGGTTGTTTCGTGATGTTTTTTGTTCATCCTTTTTTTTCTTATGCTCTTATTTTGTGGACTGTTTTTTTTATCTTTATTTCTTTTTTGCTCTCTAAAAAAGCGCAATATTATTCTGAAGTTTTCTCAGAATCTCGTAGTAACGTCGCAGGAAAAGTCATCGATAGTTTATCTAACATTTTAAATGTAAAACTTTTTGCTAGAGAAAAATTTGAAAGCTCCTATCTCAAAAACCACCTAAATAACGCTGCCGAACAAAATCGGAAGGGTCTGTGGTATTTGCTAAAAGTAAAAGTCTTTTACGCATCTTCCTTTACACTTCTTATGGGCATCATGATGTGGCTTTTAATCTACGAAAGGAAAAACAACAATATCACAATTGGAGACTTTGCGTTAATTTTAACGCTCAATATGTTTCTCATAGAAGAAGTCTACTCGTTTGCAAGCCAGCTCGTTCCTTTTTCTGAAGAAGTAGGAACATCTAGACAAGCATTATCTATTTTATCCAAGACTTATGAAATCCAAGACGAATCACCTCCAAAAAAACTCCAAATTACAAAAGGGGAAATAGCCTTCAAAAACGTCTGCTTTGGCTACCATGAAAATAAAAACGTCTTCACTAACCTTTCTGTTTCAATCTCCTCTGGAGAAAAAATTGGGCTAGTTGGTTTTTCTGGAAGCGGAAAAAGCACCTTTGTTAATTTAATCCTTCGTTTTTTTGAAGTAAACTCTGGAAATATCTCTATAGACAATCAAGACATTCGATGTGTTACCCAAGAATCTTTAAGAGAACAAATAGCCATGATCCCTCAAGATCCCCTCCTTTTTCATCGCTCTTTAAAAGAAAACATCGGCTATGGAAATCTATTAGCAACACAAGACGAAATCGTAAGCTCCTCTAAAAAAGCCCACTGTCACGAATTTATCGAAAACCTTCCAAATGGCTATCAAAGCCTTGTCGGAGAGCGAGGCATAAAACTCTCCGGGGGGCAAAGACAACGAATAGCAATAGCAAGAGCTCTATTAAAAAATGCACCTATTCTTATCCTAGATGAAGCAACCTCTTCCTTGGATTCGATTACGGAAAACTACATCCAAGAAAGTTTAGACAGTTTAATCCAAAATAAAACAACCATAGTAATTGCTCATAGACTCTCTACCTTATTTCACTTAGATAGAATTCTTGTTTTTAACGAAGGAAAAATCATAGAAGAAGGAAAACACGAAACCCTACTGGCGATGAAAGGCCACTACGCACAGCTTTGGAATATGCAGTCTGGAGGTTTTTTAGGAGATAAACCAAAAATCCCTTAAGAAATAGCGGCTCTTTTTAAATTAACCAAAAGTTCTACGTGGTCTTGACCTGGAAAAAAAAGAAACGCTTTTACATCATCCACAAACCACCCAGCAGCTTCAAAATCTTTGCAATCTCTAAGACAAGAATCTGGCCCACAGCTTACATAAACGCATTGAGTAGCTTTTGAGGCAAAAATTTTTTCTTTGCACTTTTTAGAAAGTCCTTTTCGAGGGGGATCGACTAAAATAACGTCAACCTCTTCTGGAAAAGAAGCCTCTTCTACAGGCTCTAAAAAAAATAAGCTTTTGCTGGAAATTTCAGAATTCATTCTAGAAAGCGTTTTGCGAAAACAAAACAAAGACAAAGGAGAAGACTCAACTAACGTTAAAAAACTCGCTTTTGAAGCCAAAGAAAGCGAAATACAACCAACACCAGCATAAAGCTCTAACAGATTGGCTTTCTCTGGAAGGTATAGAGCTATCTCTTTTAACATTTCCTCAAAAACCCCTAAATGCGCTTGAGAAAAAGATGATGGATGAAAATAAAAAGGAATACCTAAGATTTCTTGCCAAAAATCTTCTTCTCCTTGAAACAACTCCCACCGAGAGCCCAAAATTGTGTTTGTTGGCCCTGACACGAAGTTTACCCAAATTGAATGCCAAAAAGGCAACGAATTGTAAAGCTGCTTTACAAAAGCTATTTCATTTTCACGAAGACTTTCAGCATTAAAAATCAAAGAAAGTTGCACTTTTTCAGTCTTTCGATCAAAAACCATCTGTAAGTAACGTAAGCGACCTTGATTTGTTTTTTCTAAGTAGGGCTCTATTTGATAAGCACTAATTGCTTTGTAAATAACACTAAGAGCCTTATCCATTGCAGGGTAATGTAATGGGCACTTTGTCATGGGAACAACAGAGTGGCTATTTTCAGCAAAAAGACCTATTTCAGGACAATCTATCGTTCCTCTAACAGCAAGCTTTACCTTAGACCTCCACTCAACAATATCCCCATAGATCAAAGGAATCTTTTTCTCAAAAAAACGATTAATTCGATCCAAGATAGGAGGGCTTGTCACGTTGGTTTGTATTTTACAACCAGGGCAAGAAGGAAAAATAGAACAGCTAAAAGAGTCCATAGTGCATTTTACTCAAAAAGGAAAAGAATACAAAAACAAGAGTATTTTTACACCAAAACAATGTGGAAATCTTGTTCAAGATATGTAGATAAGATGTTCAAATTTTGTTCAAAAAAGGCAAAACCTTTAGTTATGATCAATTCCAACTCGAAGTATACACAAGTTATGAACGAGAAAAAGTCTCTATGAAAAAAGGGTGTCTATGAACATTTCCACACTCTACTATAAAGAAGAAGAGTATATATATAGGTGTTATAAAAGAAAAATAGCGCTTCACCAATCTACGTTCCGAAAGTCTATGACTAGTCAAAAACAAAAGTTTGGTTTTTTAACCAAAATCTTTGTGGGAATGTTGTTTATAAGATGTCAACAAGCTGTTGATAAAATGTGCAAAAAATCAATAAATGCATCTTATGATCAAGTCTGAATGGACATATACACAAGTTATGAACGAAGAAAAATGTCTATGAAAAAGAGATGGATATGAACATTTCCACACTCCACTATAAAGAAGAAGAATATATATATATAGGTTATAAAAGAAAATAAAAGAGCTTGTTTTTCGCTCCTTAAATAGCTACTATCTAGTGAAAATTTGTAAAAGGCTCAAGATGGATGCTGGTTATTATTTTGCACAAGAAAGCATAGATGAGTTTCCCTTGTTGTTTGAAAATACTAAACATGTTTGGGATGTTATAAAAAAAATCCCATCTTATTTAACCCATCAAGCTGTAAAAAAAATAGAAATTGTAATTCCTCCAGGGGTTTATTTAGAGAATCCAGAATTAATTTCTATTGGGATTGGCACAAAAATAGAACCTGGTGTTTATATTAAAGGCCCTGTTAGTATTGGCTGTAACTGTAAAATTCTCCACGGCGCATATATTAGAGAAAATACGATTTTAGGAAATGATGCTGTTGTTGGACATAATACTGAAATTAAAAATAGCCTTTTTTTACAAGGTGCACATGCAGCTCATTTTAATTATGTAGGAGATTCTATCTTAGGAACAAATACAAATCTTGGAGCTGGAGTTATCTGTGCAAATTTAAGATTAGACAAAAAAAACATTTCAATAAGATTGAACGGCGAAAAAATTGAAACCGGTATGAAAAAACTGGGGTTAATTTTAGGAGATAGATCACAAATTGGATGTAATTCTGTAGTAAACCCTGGAACTCTTGTTGGATTAAATGTTCTTTGCGATCCTTCTATTACTATAAAAGGATTTATCCCCTCTAATGCCAGAGTTAAATCACAAAAAATGTATACCGTTGAGGTTTAAAAATGACTGCGAATGTTTTACAAGGAAAAAATACAGAAGATTCTGGTGATCGTTTTTTTCATTTTAGAAAGCTTATAGAGCAAGAAATAATAGGATGTATTTCTAAGTTTGGAGATAAAACAAAGCTTCGTGATGCTTGTGAATACGCCCTTACAAATGGCGGAAAAAGATTTAGACCTTTAATTGTTTTTATGGTTGCAGAAGCTCTTGGAAATGGATTAGAAGTTAATAACGCTGCACTTGCTGTAGAATTTTTCCATACTGCTTCTTTGATAGCAGATGATCTTCCTTGCATGGATAACGATTCAGAACGAAGAGATAAGCCAACGCTACATAAAGTGTATGGTGAGACAATTGCTCTTTTGGCGAGCTATGCGCTCATCACTGCCGCTTTTGAGGGAATTCATCAAAACGCCGCTGTTATGCGAAATTTGGGGCATTCTTTTAGCTCTAGGGCCGATCGTGCGTGTTGTTTAGCGTTAGAATGCGCAACACATTGCGCGGGAATATTAGGCGCTACAGGTGGGCAGTTTTTAGATATTTTTCCTCCGAATCCTAGTTTAGAGATGGTAAAAAATGTTATTTATAAAAAAACCGTCACTTTATTTGAGGTTTCTTTTGTTTTTGGTTGGTTGTTTGGCGGAGGAGATTTAGATAAACTCGAAAAAGTGAAAAAAACAGCCTATCATCTTGGTATGGCCTTTCAAATTGCTGATGATTTGGGAGATATTGTTCAGGATGAGAATAAGCAACGAGAAATAAGCATGGCTCGGGTTTTAGGTAAAGAAAAGGCTGTAGCTATGTTTAAAGAAGAAATGTCTTCATTTGAAAAGAGTTTGAAGGAGTTACAAATATACACTCCTTTGTTTCAAAAAATGAGCGATCTGCTTTCTTTTCAGGCTGCTCAATACGCAAATTAGGTTCTTAGCTAGCTTCTTTCTAAAAACAAGAAGAAGTTAGCCCTATTTATTTTTCTAGTTTATTGGTTTTTTTCAAAATCCCAAAAATAGTTCAGTGCTTATTAGGAGAGACTCTATAGGGGGCGCAGATTGTAATTTTACGTTCGCAAAGTATAGATAGATGACGGCTTAGGTGATGGTTTTCTGTTGACTTAGGGGTTAGAAAAAAACTAGAGCGTAGTTATTTTAAGAGTCTTAGTGAATGGGGGGAAATATTTAAAAGGAGCAGCTTGTTTTCTTTACAAGCCGCTCAATATGTGGATTATTCGCTTAGTTGATCTACAACCTTGCTAACTTCGTCTGATTTTTGAGTAGCAGTCAGAGCTCCTCCTTTTTCTAGATACTTCTGAAGGATGAGCTTTTCTATTTCATCTGCTACAGCAGGATTTGCTTTAAGATATTCCCTAGAAGCTTCCCTTCCTTGTCCTAGGCGCTGGTTGTTGTAGCTTAACCAAGTACCTTTTTTATCAATGATTTGTAAATCAACGCCCATATCTAAAATAGATCCCAGACGAGAAATGCCCTCGTTAAAAAGGATGTCAAATTCAGCAACTCTAAAAGGTGGCGCTGTTTTGTTTTTTACAATTTTTACTTTTACGCGATTACCGATTTCTTGATTGTCTGCGCCTTTAATACCACCAGTTCTTCGAATATCCATACGTAAAGACGCATAGAATTTTAAAGCTTTTCCACCCGTAGTTGTTTCTGGGTTTCCAAACATAACTCCTATTTTTTCTCGAATCTGATTGATGAAAACAGCGCAAGTATTGCTTTTAGCTAATGTAGCAGTTAACTTTCTTAGCGCTTGTGACATCATTCTAGCTTGAAGTCCCATAAATGAATCTCCAATTTCTCCTTCTAATTCAGCTTTAGGCACTAAAGCAGCTACAGAGTCTATTACAATAACATCAACAGCATTTGATCTTGCTAGCATTTCTGCGATGTTTAAAGCATCTTCTCCTGAATCTGGTTGAGAGATCATAAGCTCTTCTACATTTACGCCAATTTTAGCCGCATAACTAGGATCTAATGCGTGCTCAGCATCTATGTAGGCAGCGAGTCCACCCGCTTTTTGCGCATTTGCTACAATATGCATAGCTAATGTGGATTTTCCAGAAGATTCTGGCCCGTAAATTTCAACGATTCGTCCTCTAGGAACTCCGCCAATTCCGATAGCTGAGTCAAGAGCGATAGCTCCCGTTGAAATAACCCCCATTTCTCTTGAAGAAGAGTGTTTTCCGAGTGTCATAATAGACCCATTTCCAAACTGTTTTTCAATTAGAGATACAGCTAGTTCTAGAGATTTTCTTTTTTCTAAGTCTGTTGTTTTTTTTGATCCTAAATCAATTGCCATCATTCGCTCCTTTTGGTTGCTTCTTGTATGTAGAATATAGAGAAGTCGACTTCTTTAAAAAGGAGATTTTTTTGTTTTATGAAACTTTAGAAAGATTTGTCATACAACGAATTTTTGATTCCCATTTTTAATAGGGATAATTCTTCTTTATATGTTTTAGAAGTTTTGAACTTTAGAGTATGTAGTGAATGTGATAGATGATGTTGATATTTGTCCTAAAGCGCAAAGAAAGTGTGGTGGATTTGTAAAAATGGACATGAGAAATATGGTGAAATTCGTGGCCGTGTTTCTTCTGGGGGATGTCGTTCGTGTAAAGTAGAGAGCCTTTTAGTTATTAATGCTTGTAATTAGCTTCTTCAATTTTAGAGGTCAACTCTTTCAAAAATTGCATAGCTTCTTCATGGCTGCTCATAGATGAGGTCAATTGATATGAATTGCCGCCGATTTTGGCGCGAGGCCAATAATATGAAGTAAAGGGAAAATGGTCTACGTAAAATTTAGTGGTAGCAGCTAAATTGATGATGCATCCATCGCATTCATAGTAATAAGGCTTGCATTGAGGGAAATAGGATTCTTCGGCTTGATAAATAGCTGGGGGTGGAGGAGGTATGTAAGTCATATTGAGTTCTCATTTGTAGCTTGTGTTTCTAATGACATCATCCATTACCTATCCACCGCCCGAGAAAAAATAAGGACTTAAGAAAAGCGGTCAATCCTTTGTAAGTCTTTGCGGGAAAAGAATCTGAGTGAGAGGATTCGAACCTCCGACCTCTTGCACCCCATGCAAGCGCGCTAGCCAAGCTGCGCCACACCCAGATAAGGGAATTATAGAGAAGAAATTCCTTCGAATTGGAATTCTGCTTTTTTAAATTCTAACACACCAATGCGAGCACATTCTTCTACAATTTTTTCTAAAACATCGCCAGCGTGAACTTCAGCAGCAGCAATATCTACAGCAATAGAGGCTGAAAATGTAACACCTGCTCGAATGCCGTTTACTTTAAAATTTGCGTAAATAGACTCTTTCTTTTTAGTGATGTTTTTGAATCGTACGAGGTTGTTTTCTGCGAGGTCTTTCATGAATCAGTAGCCTTTCTTTAAAGTTAAGAGAAAGAGCAAAATCGTAATTCGTTTTCCTGTTTTGTGTCAATGTTTTAAAAATCTTAAGAATACATAGATATTGTGCCTTTAAATCAATTCTTGGGTTGCATTTTTTCTATAGAGTTTCTATAAGTCTTTTCAATTTCTATTTTGTTTTCTAAAAAGGATTTCTATGAAAAGGATTTTATGTTTTTTCTGTGCATGTTTTAGCTTTTTTATTCAGTCTATGGCGATTGATAATTCTTCTTTAAATAGCGGTCGAGAAGCTTTGCTTGAGAATGTTTTAGAGCAGTCTCGTAGTCTTGATTATTTGTATGTGTATTTCACAGATTTATCTGGTACGTTTCATCAGGTGATTATTCCAACTAAACAAATTGAATCGGCATTAAAAAATGGCTTAAAATTTGACGGATCATCTGTTCCTGGTTGTGGTAATATTTTTAACAGTGACATGCATTTGTCGTTAGATATTTCTAGTTTTTTTTTAAATACTAGCGAATGCTCTACAAAATTTAAAATCGCTCGTATTTTTGCGTACGTGTACCAAGAAGAAGATATTCCTTACCCTGCAGATCCTCGTTACTTATTACAAGAAGCAATTTCCAATGCTTCGGAATTAAATTATGAGTTTTATGTGGGACCTGAAATAGAGTTCTTTTTGCTCAAAAAAACAGATTCTGGGGATTTGGTTCCTTCTGATAATGTCTGTTATTTTGGTACACAGATAGATAAAAAACAAGAAGCTATTCAATTAGAAATCATGCAGCAACTTTTAAATAACGGTGTTGTTATTGAAAAGCTACATCATGAGGTTGCTCCTGGACAGTATGAATTTAGTATTCAATATGGCGAGCCCATGAAAATGGCAGATGATCTAATGATTGCAAAACATGTCGTGAAACAGGTCGCAGACACCTATGGCCTTATAGCCACTTTTATGCCTAAACCCTTTTTAGGGATGAATGGTAGTGGTATGCACATCAATTTAAGCGTTGCAGATAAAACTACCAAAAAAAATCTTTTTTTTGATGGGGAAGGGTATGGTTTTTTATCTTCTTTAGCTCATCATGCTATAGCTGGAATTTTGCATAGGATCACAGACGGTGCTATTATTTTAAATAGCAGTGTTAATTCGTTTAAAAGATTAGTCCCTGGATATGAGGCTCCTGTCTATGTTTGTTGGGCAAAAAAAAATCGTAGCGCTCTTATTCGCATTCCACAAATTAATCAAAACCAACCTTATGCAGCTCGGGCAGAAATTAGATCCCCTGACGCTTTATGTAATCCATATTTAGCTTTTACTTTTTTAGTTAACTCGGCTCTTAGTGGAATAATTAACTTTGAACCTTTAACTTCAGCGATTGAAGAGAATCTTTTTAAATTAACTATTAATCAAATAAAAGAAAGAGGAATTATGACACTTCCTTACTCTTTGGAGACAGCTCTTTATAATTTTGAAAATTCAGTTAGTATGCGGGAGATTTTCAATCCAACGTTTGTTGAAGAATTTGTGAAAATAAAAACAAAAGAACTTGATCGATTCCAAAAAAGTGTTTCTAGTTGGGAATTAGAAAATTGCTTATAGAAAATGTTTCTAATTCATCAATTCTTAAAAGGATTGGTGAGTTAGAAATTGTAATGATTCATCTTAATTTTTATTTTCATTCTCTGTTTAGTTTTTTATATAGGACTTTTAATGGAATTGATTCCCATTGGTTGCCAAAAGGCGTTTTTTTTAAGTTATCGATTGTATCTTAATCGACAAGTTGAAAGTTTTTCGCGCAGATTTTAGATCGAAAAGGCGATGTTAATTCTCGATTACAATTGGTTTTACAAAAATATTTCATTTGAGTTTAGACAGTTCTGTACAGAGCTATTTCAAGCTATTGAATCTTTTCAGACATCTAAGCAGTCTTGAATTTTTTATTTAGCTTAGTCGATTTTGACTAAAAATCTGAAACCTTTCATAATGCTTGAGTATGGATGAAAACTGGAAACATATTTTAGCAAAAGAATTCTCTTCTTCTTATATGGAGGATCTTTCTTCTTTTTTAGCAAAAGAACGCGCTGAATACAAAGTATACCCATCTGAAGACCTTGTTTTTTCAGCATTTTCTCATACACCATTTCATGAAGTAAAAGTTGTTATTATTGGGCAAGATCCTTATCACGGAGAGGGGCAGGCTCACGGCCTTAGTTTTAGTGTGCTTCCAGGAGTAACCTTACCTCCTTCTTTAAAGAATATCTTTAAGGAGATTGCTGCTGATTTACACATTCCTCGTCCAGAAAGTGGATATTTACTTCCTTGGGCAAAACAGGGTGTATTTTTGTTGAATTCTATTCTAACAGTTAGAGCAAAAGAGCCTAAATCACATCATAGCAGAGGCTGGGAAATATTTACAGATGCTGTTGTAGATAAATTATTAGAAAGAGAAGATCCTATAGTATTTCTTCTTTGGGGAAAGTCTGCAGAAGAAAAAGGAAAAAAAATTATACAGTCAACAAGGCATAAAGTATTGATTGCAGCTCATCCTTCACCCTACTCTGCTAAAAATTTTTTAGGGTGTCGTCATTTTTCTTTGGCCAATCAATGGTTAATGCATTGGGGTAAAAAGCCGATTGCTTGGGGGGAACTTTAGTGAAAGATGAGTTGAGAGCAATTTTAGAAGAACTAGAAAATTCGTATTTTTCTTCTAAAAGAAGTGAGTATATTAAAGCCTTTGAAAGGATTTCTTCTCGTTATAGACAAGGGGTTGGGTCTTTTTTGCAAACAGAAGAAGAGCGAAAGGTATATCTATTTACTCGTCTTCCTGGCACTTTTTCGGCAGTTATGAAGGTTTTTGAGGAATTGGCTTCTAGGGGGTTAGAAAATGCGTATTCCTCCTTTCTTGATGTCGGTGCTGGTCCAGGAACTGGAATGTGGGGAGCTGTTTCTTGCTTTAAAAGTATAGAATCTTGTTCTTTACTTGAAAAAGATGTGCAGTTTATGTCTTTTGGAAAGGAAATTGCTAAAAAATCTTCTTCTGAGGTTATTCAAAAAGCGCAATTTCATATTTGTGATTTAGAAAAGCCTATAAAAGTAGAGCCTCACGATTTGACTCTTTTATCGTATTCTATTGGAGAAATTCGAGAAGAAAAATGGCCTTCTTTATTAGAAACTATTTGGAATGCTACGCAAAAAACTCTTGTGATTATTGAGCCTGGAACTCCTGCTGGGTATCAAAGGTTGATGAAAATTCGAGATATTTTACTTTCTTTTGGAGGCCTTCTTTGGGCCCCTTGCCCACATAGCTTGGAGTGTCCTTTGGCCAAAGGTGATTGGTGTCATTTTTCCTCTAGGGTGCAAAGAACAGCTTTGCACAGGCAATTAAAATCTGCGGATTTAGGATATGAAGATGAAAAATTTTCATACCTTGTTTTTGGAAAAAATACCATACCATCTTTTGAAGCTAGGGTGATTCGCCGCCCTATTAAACATGCGGGCCATGTCGAATTTTTTCTTTGTAAAAAAGAAGGAGTAGGAAAAGAAATTTTTTCTAAAAAAGACAAAGAATTATATCGATCTAGAAAAAAGCTTGAATGGGGTGATTTTTTTTAAATAAGCAATCGCGTATTATTTTGATAAGATTATTGAATATAGCGGTGAGTTTTTATGTCATCTCCTTCTTTTAAAAAAGTTCTTCCTTATGCTCTTGTAGTTTTTTTTGGGTATATGGGATTTTCCATGCCTCTACCTATTCTTCCTGAAATGTTTTTGGATAGCCAAAATGGAATACTTTCTTCTTTGTATTCTAGAGAGATGAAAACAATTCTTTTAGGGATTGTCATGGCAGCTTATCCTTTTGGCCAATTGATTGGAGCCCCTATTTTAGGGAAGTGTTCTGATAAGTGGGGAAGGAAAAAAATCATACTTCTTTCATTGCTTGGGTCTATGTTTGGGTATATTTTTACTGCTATTGCTACCACGTATGTCAGTGTTTTATTTATTTTTTTAGGGCTTTTTATTTGTGGCCTTTGCGAGGGAAATGTTGCTATTGCTCAGTCTGTTGTAGCAGATTTGTCTTCTGAAGAAGGAGAAAATGATCACAAAGTTTCTCATTTTGGATGGATTAACTTGTTTGTTTGTTTTGCTTTTATTTTAGGTCCTATTGTGGGAGGGCAACTATCAGATTCTTCTTTTGTCCCATGGTTTACATTTGCAACACCTTTTTGGATAGCTGCGGGTATGACTTTGATTGGAACTGTCATTGTCTTATGTTTTTCTGAGGAGACAAAAAAACATAAAGAATCTGGCCCTGTTTATAGTTATTGGGAAAGTTTTAAGATAGGAATGAAGGAAGATAAACTAAGAAAGTTATATGTGGTGAATTTTTTTCTTGCTTTGGGATATTTTTCTTATTTTCGCTTTTTTCCTGTATACATAGAAGGAAAATTTTCTTTCGATTCTGGTATGTTAGGATATGTAATTGGGTATGGATCTATTACTTTTGCTATTTTTTCTCTTCTTCTGCTTAAACCTATTTCTAAGTGGATGTTACCTGAAAAATCGGTTGGAATTTTTTCTTTTCTACTTGCTCTTTCTTTTTTCTTAATTCTAGGTTTTGATTATCCTCTTAGTCTTCTTTTTACAACGCCTCCTGTCAATCTTTGCCTGGCTGTTGTAATGACTTATTCAGCTGTTATGGTTTCTGATGCATCTTCGCCAGGTTTTCAAGGACAGGCATTTGGAATGTTGACCGCTGTACAGGTTGCTGCTGAAGTGTTAACGGGTCTTTTAGGCGGTGTTTTGGCTGGCTATCATACGATGCTTCCTATGTTTGTCGGATCTGGTATGCTAGTAGTTGGTTCTTTTATTTTACTATTTTCTCCCAAGAAGGAAAAACCTATATGTTAAATGGTTCTATTGTAGCGCTTATAACTCCTTTTTTAATTGATGGTTCTATTGATTTTACTTCTTTTCGTAGGATGATTTCTTGGCAAATTGAACAAGGGACAAAAGGGCTTGTCATTTGCGGTTCTACAGGAGAGTCTTCAACATTGTCTTCTTCAGAACAAGCAGAGCTTATTTCTATCGCCGTAAAAGAAGCCAACGGACGTATTCCGATTATTGCAGGAACTGGTAGTAACGACACTAGAATTGCAGTTGAAAGAACTGCAAAAGCAAAAGAACTTGGTGTAGACGCTGCTCTTGTTATTTTTCCTTATTATAATAAACCTACCTTTGAAGGGTGTTTAAGTCATTTTGAAAAAATAGGAGCCTGCGGGCTTCCTGCTATTTTATACCATCATCCCGGAAGAACTGGAATTCGATTTTCTCCGAAACAGCTAGCTGAATTATTGCTAATAGATCAAATGATCGGAATTAAAGAAGCTACAGGAGATGTAGATCATTGTGTAGAACTTATGCAGCTTACTTCTAAATTTCTTTATGTAGGGGATGATACTCTTGCTTTACCTCTTATTGCTGCGGGAGCTAAGGGCTCTATTTCTGTCATAGGAAATTTAATTCCAAAGCAGTGGTCCTTATTTATTGATGAATGCTTGATGGGAAATTTCTCTAAGGCTAGGGATCTGTCTTTTTCTTTATCTTCTCTTTGTAGAACTATGTTTTTAGAAACAAATCCTCAATGTATTAAATATGCGATGAGTTTAGAGGGGCATTGCGAACCTTATATGAGACTGCCCTTAGTGATTCCAAGGGATTCTACAAAAAGAGCCATTATAGAGGCTTTTAACGCGTTTAAACAAAATTATAAGTTCTAATCGAGAGTTCTATGTCTTTTTGGGGATGTTTCATTTTAGGAATGGTGGGCGTGTTGTCATTTAGTTCATCTAGTTTAATCGCTAAGCAAGGAGACTTTGCTTCGCCAGAAAGCCAGATTGTTATTGTCGAAAACTTTATTTCTTCAGAAGATGCAAATTTTTTAATCGAGTCTTACAACACTCAGAAAAAAGATTTGAATCAGTATACCGATAATCAGTTAACTTGTACGGATAACCCTCGAATTCGAAAAATAGTTTCTTCTATTTCTAAAAAAATTCTGAAGGTGATGAATCAGTCCTATTTATTAAACAATAAAAAATATCAAATAGATCATTGCGCGCTTTACTGTAGAATACCTGGTAATTTTTGTGTATATCATGCAGATAATGGCTATTTTACTTGTCCTATTCACGGAAATGATCAATCAAAATTAAGAATTTTTTGTAATGGATTTTGCCCAGGATCTAAATTTGTTCCCAACCATACTTTTTGGAGAGAATATACCGCTCTTCTTTATTTAAATGATGATTTTGAAGGAGGGGATCTTTTATTTGAAGATGGGCCAGCTTGTACTTTATACCGAAAAATTATTCCTATTAAAGCCAATATGTTAGTAATTGCTCCAAACGGTCAAAATTTTTATCACGAAGTTTTTCCGATTAAGAAAGGAAAGCGTTATTCTTTACATTTTTGGTATACAAGTGATCCAAGCCATTTTAATGCAGCGATGCGAACAGAATAGAATCCTGTCTAGTAGAAAGGTTTTTCTCTTAGCCAGTACGTGATGATCCATTTTTCTCCGTCTATGACAGGTGCGCCCCCGTGAAAGCTCATAGGATCGGGCCGTCCATCGGAAGTCACATTATAAAAAAGAAGGGCTTTTCCCTTAGTAGGAGCTATTTTTAAGCCGATTTTAGGAAATATTGTTTCGCCTCCGTCCTTTACCGTATTTAGATAGAGTATGAGTGTGGCTACTCGTTGCCCTCCTCTTTTATAATGAACTAAGCCCCCTGAAGTTTCGGGGTCAAAATAATCATAATGGGGTTGGTATTCTCCATCAATATCGTAATATAAAATTTGGATGCCTTCTGCGTTTTCTTGAGGAATATTGATTGCTTTTTCGATTCTTTTTTGAATTTTTCTTGTCAACTTATCTTCTGTTCCCTTAAAAATAAACATACCTAAACTTGTCCGTCTTTGATCAATTTGGTTGTTTGCGCTATTTACATCAATTACTGTAGATCTCGATAAAGTGGGATTAGCTATTTTTATAAAATGATCGCATTCACTATCTGATAAAAAATTATCACAAGCATAAACTAAAGGGGAATCTGATATTTTTTTAAAGCTTCCAGCTTCTAAAGAAAAGAAAGAAAGAAAAACACCTGCCATAAAGATAAAAGCTCGCATTTTTATTTCCTCCTTTTTTAAGTAATTTGTATAGTTCCTTTTTCCTTATTTCGTCAACAGCCAAGGGGTTGATAGACATTTTTGCGCTTTATTTTTTTAAGAAGATTGGCATAAAAGAGCTAAATGCCCATTTTATGCCGCAAATAAGATGTTTTATGATCAGTATATTTCTTAGTTGAATTGAATAGCCCATCCTTTTTTGATAGAGTTTTGTATGGTTTCATATTTTTCAGCAAACTCTGGATCAATTTCTGTTAAGCGTTTTTTTTCGTTGTTGTTTAGGAGAATAAGAGGATTAATCCCTCTAAATTTACTTTTTATAAGTAGATCGCACTCTTGATCGTTGCTAAGAGAGTAGTGGCTTTTTGCGTTTGCTATTTTTTTTATAAGCTCTTTAATAGACGGATCTTCTGAATTGTTTAACCGATACCAAATAGTGTCGTCTATCCCAAAGTGAATTTCTTCATAAGAAATTTCATCGAGTTCCACGCCTTTTAAAATAGCTTCAGCTAGCCATTTAGCTGTTATGTATTCTTCTTTATTCCCCCAGGCATTTTCTGTCATAAAAAGAGAGAAATTCCCTATTTTTTTCATTAATAGAGGGTTGTGACTCACCCAGCTCCCTTCTATAAACTCAAGATCTTTGATAATGTCTTCTGCATCTTTTTGGCTGATCATATTCTTTAGGAATGCTCCTTGAATATTGTATTCGATACGATCCGCGCATAGATTTGGACTTTTTTGTTCCAGCATGGGAAAAAGATTTTCTAAAGGCAGTACTTCTTCTACAGTAAATCCATATTTATTTAAAATTTCTTCTATTCCGTATTTTTTTAAAAAATAGGCATGGATGCTATTTTGATAATCTTTTTCTTCAGATTCTTGAGGAAAAATCCAGTCACCGACATGAGAAAAAACTGTATGGGATATGTCATGCAATAGACCTGCTATTTGCTCGTGTAAGGAAGCATTGTTTAAACGAAGAATAGCAAAAACTCCAAGAGAGTGCTCATAACGATTGTATTCTTCTTTATTATTTGTGTAATAACAAACACCGTATTGGTGGATGGATTTTAATCTTTCAAAAGCAGGGCTTTCTATAAGTTCTAAAAGAACAGGTTCCTCTATTTCTAAAGGCCCGTAGAATGTCTGTATCGTTGAAGCGCACAAAAAAATCTGAAAAAATAAAAAAAAAGAAAATAACTTTAAAAAAAATAACATATAGTTGATTCCTTTATAAGGGTTGCGTATAGAGACCGATTGCAAAAAGTAAATGTTTTTTGTTTTTGTTTAAAGCTGAAAGTAGAATTTTATAGTGATTTGTTTGGCTAAAAAACAATAAGCATCCTTGTTTAAAGGATGCTTATTAGATCATACTGTTTTCATTTTTTCTAAAAGATGATCTCCTACACGAAGAGCATTCGATATGATTGTTAGGCTTGGATTTACAGAAGAACTAGACACAAAAAAACTTCCATCTACTACATACAAATTATCAAGATCATGGGCTTTACAATTAGTATCTAATGCCGATGTCGTGGGATCTTTTCCAAAACGAATTGTTCCACATTGATGAGCGGTGCCTGCCAAAGGGATTCGTTTACCTATGTAAGCAGAGTTATCAATAAGATGATGTTTCATACCTATTTTGTGTAACATTTGCTTTAGTTTTTTTATTAGATGTTTATGAGATGCTTGGTTATTTGGCGTGTAGGATAACTTGATATTCCCAGAGTCTGTAAGGGTAACCCTATTAGATGGGTCTGGAAGGTCTTCTGTTGTCATCCAAAAGTCAATCGAATGTTTTGCCATTTGATCTAGGATAAATCCTGGAACAAGGGGCCCTGCATCTCCCCTAAACATTTCTTTGTCGGATTTGCCAAGCATTTGGATGTGACCTAATGGAAATTCCCAGTCATCTGCTCCAAAATAAAAATCGTTGATTCCTAATGTTTTTTGGAATTTTGTCGGATTTTTTTCTGTAGATAAGGCGATCATTGCCGAATTATTATGGCACATGTAAAACCTTCCTACTACATCGGACCGATTGGCTAGACCTGTTGGATGCATGCTATTAGCAGAGCGCAGTAAGAGTGCTGCAGAGTTAATGGCTCCACAGCTAACAACTACTATATTTGCTTTATAAGATTCTTTTTTTCCGTTTCTTTCTACGATCACTTCACTGATTTTTTTTCCACACGGAGAAGTTTCTAGTTTTTTGACATAACTATTTGTTAATAGAGTTACATTTGTATTTTTAAGAGCTGGCTTAACACAGACTGTTTCCGCATCAGCTTTACCATCAACAAGACAAGGAAACCCATCACAAGTGCTGCATTTAATACAGGGGCTAAAAGCTCTTTTCGATTCATCAAGCAGAAGTCCTACCGGCAATGGAAATGGTTTATGTCCTATAGCACTTAAATCATCCGCTAGCTTTTGAATACGAGGCTCATGCTTAACAGGTGGATAAGGATAGGGAGAGGTTTCTTTACTCTCTGTGGGGTCGATTCCTCTTTTTCCATGAACATGGTAGAGTTTTTCTGCCTTAAGATAATAGGGTTCCATTTCCTGATAGCTAATAGGCCACGCTGGCGAGATACCATCTTTATGCTGGAGCTCCCCATAATCTTTTTCTCTCATTCTTAAAAGAGCAGCTCCGTAGAGTTTTGTATTGCCTCCAACATAATAATGGATCCCGGGGTGAAATTCTTTTCCTTCTTTGTCAACCCAGGGTTCTTGTGCTGTATAGCGTCCATTGATAAAGACCTCTTTTGAACTCCAGTTTTCTTTTTCTCTTGGAAGATAGTCTCCTCTTTCTAAGATAAGAATCTTTTTTCCTGAAGGAGCAAGATGATGCGCTAAAGTGCCTCCCCCGGCTCCTGTTCCAATAATGATGATATCGTAATCCATTACTACCCTCCTGTAGAAAAGCCAGGGTATAGAGTCATGCCCCCGTCTACAAAGATAGTTGTTCCTGTAATATAGTCTGCAAAATCAGAAGCTAACCAAGCAGCGCATTTACCGATATCATCGGGGGAGCCTATTCGATTATAAGGAATTAATGTAAGTAGACTTTTTTCTGCTTCAGGCGTTTCCCAAGCAGATTCATTGATATGTGTTTTAATTGCTCCGGGAGCGATGCTATTGACCCTGATACGATGAGGTGCTACTTCTTGTGCTATACTTTTCATCATAAGATCAACGCCGCCTTTAGAAGCTGCGTAGTTAACATGTCCTCCCCAAGGTATTACCTGATGGACAGAACTCATGCAGATAATTTTTCCGGCTGCACAAGATACAGATTCAACAACTCCCCTTCGCTTAAATTCTTTGACAGCTTCACGACAACAAAGAAATTGGCCTGTTAAATTTGTTCCAATCACGGCGTTCCACTGCGCTAATGTCATTTGTTCTAACGCAGAGTCTCTTTGAATTCCGGCATTGCTTACCAAAATATCAATTGTTCCAAATTCTTTGTACATTCTTTCGAACATCGCAATGACTTCATCTTCTTTTGATACGTCAGCTTTGTGACAGTAACTTTTTACTCCAAAACTTTGTATTGTTTTTACTAGCTCTTCAGCTGAATCGTCCCCGGCGAAGTAGTTTACAACTACATCAGCACCAGAGCGTCCTAAAGATAGGGCTATTGCTTTTCCTATCCCTGTATTTGCTCCTGTTACGAGGGCTTTTTGTCCTTTTAGATGAGGGGGTTCTTTGCAAGAAGGCAGAATGACTTCAGGGAGTTTTTTTTGCTCCATAATTGTTAGCTCCTATACTGGGTTGGGAAAAAATGTTACTTTTCTTTTTCTATAGTTTTTATTTGGAAAAAAAGAAAGATTTTATTTTTCTCAACCCGAATTATAGGTGCGATTTCTTAAATTTCAATTTCTAGACGGTAGGCTTGAATTTGTTCATGCCTTTTTAAAATCGGATTCACTTCGTTTTCTAGGAATTCTCGAACCTGTTCAGGAGCTCTTCCTATGAAGTGATTAGGGGTAAGAAGTTCATGTAGCTCATCGAGAGATAGGTCAAAGGTTTTATCTTCAGAAATGCGTTTTAGGAAATCCTCTTTAATCCCCTCTTCTTTCCATTTTCTTGCAACTTCATGACTGTGAAGTCTTAGTGCTTCATGAACAGCTTGTCGGTCTTTTCCTTTTCTAAAAGAAGCTGTTAAAATGTGTTCTGTCGCAAGAAAAGGCAGCTCTTCTTTTAAATGATTTTCTACGATTTTAGGGTATACGACTAATCCTGAGGCAATATAGTGAAAGAGATTCAAAATAGAATCTGCTGTTAAAAAAGCTTCAGGAATAGAAATTCTTCTATTTGAAGAGTCGTCTAGACTTCTTTCTAGCCACTGTGTTGCTGCTGTATAACTTGGATTAGCTTGTAGGGAAATCAGAAATCTGGCTAATCCACACATCCTTTCTGAACGATTAGGATTCCTTTTATAGGGCATAGCAGAAGATCCTATTTGTTTTTCTCCAAAAGGCTCTTCTATTTCTTTCATATGAGCTAATATTCGGAGGTCTGTCCCAAATTTATGGGCAGAAACCGCTATAGACCCTAATGTATTTACAATACGAACGTCTTGTTTACGAGTATAGGTTTGACCTGAAATAGCTAATATTTTATGAAAACCCATTTCTTCGGCGATCATTTTTTCCATCTGTCTTACTTTAGCTTCGCTTCCTTCAAAAAGAGTTAAATAAGAAGCTTGTGTTCCACTAGCGCCTTTTGCTCCTAGAAAATGGAGTTGATCCATTCTATCTATAAGGTCATGAAAATCCATCAAAAGATCTTGCATCCAAAGGCAAATTCTCTTACCCACAGTCGTTGGCTGTGCTGTTTGTAAATGTGTATAACTTAAGCAAGGAAGGTCGGCATATTTTGCTGCTTGGATACTTAGTTTGCGAATTGTATCGATTAGTTTGGCTTTAATAATTTTAAGACCTTCTCGCATGAGAAGAAGATCTGTGTTATCTGTAATATAACACGACGTAGCTCCTAAATGAACGATCCCTTTTGATTCAGGGCAAACATCTGCAAAAGCATATATATGAGCCATTACGTCATGCCCTAGTTGTTTTTCATAGTAGGCTGCTCTTTTAAAATCAATGTCATGAATCTTTCGTTCCATAGCTAAAATTTGCTCAGCCTTAATCGGAAGGCCTAAATTTTTTTGTGCTCTAGCTAATGCTATCCACAGTTTTCGCCAAATAGCATATTTGTAAGTGGGCATGAAGATATTTAACATCTCCTTGCTTGCATATCGGGATGCTAGAGGGGATTCAAAATAGGGTTCTTCTGTCATTTTAGGCATCTCCTTTTAGTAGGGCTTTTTCTAAGTTTTTTAATAACTCTTTTGCTTTTTTTTTGTCAGAAGCGGATAGAACTAGTTCATTTTGTGATAAGAAATCTAGAATTCTTTGTAAACTTTTAAATAAAGTTACAGGTAAGTTTTTTTGTCTTTTGTCAGATTCTTGCAATGGAAAGGTTTTTCGAATTTTTTCTAATAGAAAATCTTTTTTTTCTCCTTGGTAGGATTCGATAATTTCTTCTTTTAAAGAAAATGGGCCTATTCTGCTAGCTAAAGTATAGGCAGCTTGTCTAGGCATAGAGTCTAGTTTAGGAAGAAGTTTTTCTGAAAGTTGTTCGTATAGTTCAAAATACTGTAAAAAATTATAAGGAGTTTGCCTATTGCCATACGTTTGAATCAACCAGAAGGTAAAGGCACCTTCTTTGTATTTTTTTAAGATATCCTGCGCTTTTTTTATGCGCTCTCCATGTAGTATAACAGCTTGGTTATTAATTGCTTTTACTTCAGAAGTGATGGAAGATAAATGGATGAAATCTTGTCCAATATCTTGGTCGGTTTCTTTGAAGTCTTCAAGAAGGTTTTTTAAACTTTCCTGTTCCTGATAGCTCAAAGCGCTGACTTTAAATACGCCAGCAAAACTCGATAAGCCTCCACTAGAAGAACGCTCTGCTAGGGTAGACATTTTAGAAGATTTTTCAGAGACGGCTCTTAGCCTCTCAGTAAGAAGAGTGTTGACTTTTGACATGTAAAGCTGTTTTACATCCGTGTTAAGAGTTCTTGGGTAAGTTCAATATAGTCTTGCGCTGCTCTGCTCTTGGGTGCTGTTTCAAAAACAGGCTTTCCAAAGACAGATGATTCAGATACCGATACATCCCTTCGTATTTTGGTGTCTAGTGTTTTTTGGGGGAAAGTCGCTTCAATGACTTCTAAGAAAGCATTGTTGCTTTTTCCTCTAGGATTCCAAAAAGAAAGAGCTACTCCTAGAACGCTAAGCCCGTGTCTTTGAGCTATGTTTTCTAGAAAAAGAGAAAGCCTTTGTAAGCCTTTGACACTATAAAATTCCGGAGTAGCGCATACAAGAGAATGATTAGAGGCTATAAGAGCGGACTCTGTAAGCCAGCAAAGAGAAGGAGGGGTATCTATGATAATTGTATCAAAATTAAGAGGTTTTAAGGCTTCTTTAAGTTTTTCATGAGAGTACCTGTCTCCTGCTAAAACGCCAGTTACTTCTACTCGTTCAAGCCATGTATCTGCTGGAATGAGAAAGAGATTAGGAATACAGGTGGGTAAAATCACATCCTCAATTTTTTTTTCTCCTTGTAAAACACTAGCCATACTTTCATGAGAGTCAGGGTCAAAGCCAAGACCAGTAGTTAGGTTTGCTTGAGCGTCAAAGTCGATGAGAAGAACTTTTTGGTTATGATATTTAGCTAAGGCGGCTCCAATATGTAGAGTCGTGGATGTCTTTGCCGTTCCTCCCTTAAAACTGCTAATAGCGATTCTATGGGGTGTTTTTTGCATGAAGAGCTCCTTTTGAATAGTTACTTGAGATAGCCATGGTATCATAGAGTCTGACGATGTTGCAATTAGCAAATATTTTTATTTGATTTTAAGACGAAGTGAGTGGAGATTGTTACGTGTATAGCAAAGGAAAGGGAGCAAATGCTCCCTTTCTTTTTATTTTCATATCATTTTATGAATTGGTTTTTGTAGAAAAATAAGAAGTTAACGATCTTTCAATTTTTTCTTTTTGAATAGTTTGAATGAATTCAGCAAGAGAAATTTCTCCATGGAGAACGTTATCTCTTGTTCTTAGAGCAATCGTTTTATTTTCAGATTCTTTATCGCCTACTGTTAAAATGTAGTTAGCCTGTAGTAATTGAGCTGTTCGTACTTTTTTATTAATAGACTCACTAGAGCTATCGACATCACAAATAAGGTTTGCTTTTTGTATTTCTTTGCAAACTTCTTCAGCATATTCAGCATGCCTGTCTGCAACAGTTAAAATGCGGACCTGCAAAGGACTTAACCAAAGAGGGAATCTTCCCACAAAGTGCTCGATCAAAATACCAAAAAAACGCTCTACAGAACCAAAAATCGCCCTGTGAATCATTACAGGTCTTTTTTGAGTTCCGTCGCTATCCATGTATTCTAGCTGGAATTTTTCAGGAAGAGCCATATCTAACTGGATGGTTCCACATTGCCAAGATCTGCCAAGAGCATCTCTAATATGGATATCAATTTTAGGTCCATAAAAAGCGCCGTCCCCTTCATTAATTCGATAAGGTTGGCCCCACTCGTCCAAAGCCCCTTTTAGTCCTTCTGTAGCTCTTTCCCAGTCTTCGTCTGATCCAATACTTTGCTCAGGTCTTGTAGATAATTCAAGTCTATAAGGTAGTCCAAATGTAGAGTATGTTTTTTCTACTAAAGCAAGAACGCGTAAAATTTCACTTTTAATGTCATCTGGTTTCATAAAAAGGTGGGCATCATCTTGATGAAAACTTCGTACTCGAAAAAGCCCACTAAGAGCACCTGAAGCTTCATGTCTATGGACATGTCCTAATTCAGCAACACGTAAAGGAAGTTCTCTATAACTATGGTTCTGTGTTTTAAAATAAAGCATGCAGCCTGGACAGTTCATAGGTTTAATAGCAAACTGCCTATCTTCAATTCCAAAGGCGTACATGTTTTCTCTGTAATGCTTCCAGTGACCAGACATTTCCCAAAGTTGCTGGCTCATTAGCTGTGGAGTTTTAATTTCTAGATAGTCAGCATCTTTATGAAGATCTCTCCAAAATTCTACGAGTTTGTTCCAAACAACCATTCCTTTCGGATGGATAAAAGGCATTCCAGGAGCCTGTTCTTCTAAAGAAAATAATCCAAGCTTAGGTCCAATTAGTTTGTGGTCTCTTTTTTTAGCTTCTTCTAGCATAAAAAGATGTTCTTTTAGCTGTTTTCTGTCAGGGAATGTAATCGCATAAACTCTTGTAAGCATCTCTCTAGTAGAGTCGCCTTTCCAGTAGGCTCCTGATGTTTTTAACACTTTAAAAGCTTTAATTTTACCTAGGTTAGGAATATGAGGTCCTCTACACAGATCAAAAAACTCTCCTTGTTGGTATCCGCTGATAGAGCCTTCAAAACCTTCAATTAATTCTTTTTTGTATTTATTGTGCGCAAATCGTTCCAAAGCTTCTTTTTTAGAAGAAAACTCTTTTCTTTGTGTGGCGTAGTTTTCGTCTATGATTTTTTGCGCTTCTTTTTCGATTTTTTCAAAATCTTCATCGGAAATTGTTAGGTCGGCAAAGTCATAGTAAAAGCCTCCGTCAATAGGAGGGCCAATAGTTGGTTGTGCATCAGGCCAAAGACGTAAAATGGCTTGAGCAAGAACGTGCGCAGAGGTGTGCCAGAAGACTTCTTTGCCTTCGGGGTCTTCGAAATTTAAAAGTGTTACTTTGTCTTTATCTGTTAAAGGAGAAGAAAGATCTTTAATCGCTCCATTGATTTCTGCTGCTAGAGATTCATTGGGAGCTCGTAAATTTAGTTTTTCTGAGAGCTCTTTTGCTGAAGCTCCATCGGGTAACTCGACGTCTTGCTTTATATTTGTTACATAGACTTTCATTTTTTTCCTCAAAATTTTAGATCAGAGTGTAGCGAAATACTTGAGAAATTACAAATGTAAAAAATCGAGTTGTAATTTCGATAGAGGCATGGTAATGTTTTTTGTTCTTTTCCTAGGAGAAAATATGAAGTCCGTTGTGAGAAATTCTCTTTTTTTACTGAGTAGTTTTCCTTGTTTAGCATTTCCTCTTTATAACGGAAGTCCTGCTTTGCCTGAAATGCCAAGAGAAAACTTTTTTCTTCAAGAAGATTCTATTTTTTCACTGAAACTCGATTATCAGGGAGATTTTGTTTTAGGCCGCAGGGTTACAGCAAACTCATCATTTCAAAATTCTTCTATTTCATCTAGGTTAAATGGTGCTGAGTTATCTTTAGGTTTTTCTGATCGAGTTGAGCTATATTCATTGTTAGGAGTGTCTAAAACTTCCTTTTCTTCGAATTACCTTGATCAAACTTTACATTTGAGTACTAAAGAAAGTTTTGGAGGCCTTATAGGGGTTCGAGCTATAGGCGCTTTTTGGGGAGATATTAAATTAGGATTTGATGCTAAGTATTTCTATGGCTGGCCTAGAATTGATTCTTTACGACTTGGAGAAGATCACTTAAGTGGATCTTGCTCTCAATCTGTTGAAAGACAGTGGCAACTTGGGGCTGGCTTTTCTCAGACTTTTGCATATTTTACTCCGTATGTTGGAGTGAAGTATTCTAAGTTTTTTTTGGACTTTATTGGGGTACAGTCTTTAGATAAAGAAATTGCTATCCAAAACGTGTCTCCTTTTGGCGTGTTTATTGGTCTTGGGATTTCTGGGAAAAAGGGCCCTTTCTTAGATTTAGAGGCTAGCTTTTTAGACGAATATGCATTCTCTGCTGCTTTAGGTTTTAGGTTTTAACCATCGATCGAATTTAAAGAATGAGTGATTTAAGTGTTATTTGTAAAAACACTTGGATTTTTATTTGTTATTTCAATTTTTTTCATGAAATCAAAAATGCTTTTATTTCCACAAATCGTCGATTTTTCCGTCTTCTAAAAAAATAGATAAAAAAATCCAACAAAATGTAATAAGAAAAAAAAGAACTATTTTTTCAGGAGCATGATGCACAAGAAAACCCTTATGTTATTTTCTTTATACTGTCTTAGTTTAAATTATGGGACGTATGCTTCGTCATGCCAAGGGTCTTGTTCGGATCCCAAAGTGGAAAATGAAGGCTCTGATGTTACTTATGATAGTATTTCTGATTTTAGTGGAAAAAATTGCTTAAGGATACGTGGCAACGACGATCATCGCTCTGACCTTACATTTCTTTTGAGTAACTCGTTTACAAGTTATAACCTTACAACAGGTACAGGAGCTCCTACAGGAACAATTATTGTAACAAATGCTGACGATCCATGCATTAATTCGAACGAAGATGTTATAGGGGCTTATATTATAAAAGGCAATTCATCGAATAAAATTTTTGAGGTATTGGCTTTAGGGTGTAATGCAGGTTCAAGTTGTGGAACAAGAGGGTCTATGGTAATTAAAAGAGACTCTACAACTGGTTTTGGAGTTTTAGATGTTAAGTGCAATGGGTATTTTCCGGACGATAGTAGCTCTAATAAAGGACTTATTTTTCTTGGAGAAAATACGTTCCCAGGAAATGTTATAGTCAGAACGGATTATCCTTTTTCACAAAGTGCATCAGTTCAAAGAGAAGTAAGATTTTCCATTCCAGGCAGTTCTTTAACTGCGGCTGTAGAGGGAGGATCTTCGTCAACGATTACTCTTTCTAATCCCTATACAATTACGGCTGGAGATTCATTAGGATCTGTTGCGATAAATGCTGCGCAAAACACATCTTTAGTACTTTCTGGATCTTTTATAGCTAAGCTGGCAAATAGCGGTTGCTATCTTGGAATTAACTACACAGATAACCCTAATGGACAAGATTCTCTTACAGGACTCACTTTGAATGGGAATGTAATTTTTTCTGGAGCAACTACCTTATGCAATACTAAAATTATTGCAGGAACTATGACTTTATTAGCTCCCCCATCTGGCTCAGGAACAATTCAGATTACCGATAACGGAATTTTAGAATTAAATTTTTCATCTGCCCAAACAATCCCTAGTGCTTTTAATTTTAGTTGCGGAAGTGGTGAATCAGGGGTGGGTAAAATTGTTGTAGGAGAACAAAGTGTTAGCTTATCTGGAATGGTTAGTGGAAAAATGTTGCAAAAGGCGGGTTCTGGAAATCTTACTTTAACTAATTTAAATAGTGTTTATACCGGAGGAACTTTTATTGAGGAAGGATCTTTAACTGTTCAAATTAGTGGAGATTCTTCTTTACCCGGACCTATTTCTGGAAGCGGGTCTTTAATAAAAAAAGGTGAAGGAAGTTTAACTCTAAGCGCTGGAGCCTCTTCTTATACGTATACTGGAAATGTTTCAATTAATGAAGGAGACCTTGTTTTAGATAACTCCTCAGGTAGTTTTGTTACTTATTCAGGAGTTATTACCTCGGTAGACTACGCACAGCTTATTAAAAGTGGGGCGGGTACTTTTACTTTAACAAACCCATCTAATAGTTTTTCCGTTAAGACTTTTTTGAAGGGCGGCGTTTTTGCTGTTACAGAAATTAGTGCTTTAGGTTCTCAAGAAATTCGTTTTGAAGGCGGTAGTTTGCAAATTGGGGAAACAGGAACGATTTTTAATCCTATAGTTTTATCTACGAGTTCAAGTGTTTCTCAGAACGGTATTTTTGACGTTCCAGAAAATATTAGCCTCACTTGTGCAGGTGCCATAAGAGGATATGGATCTTTAATCAAAAATGGAAGTGGAGAGCTTATTTTAACAAATACAGATAATAGTTTCTCTTATGGTATTGCATGTAAAGTAACTATTAATGAAGGAATCCTTTCTGTGGGGGATGTTCATTGCTTAGGTGAATCAGAAAAAATAGAAATAAATAGTGGTACTTTAAAATTCACAGGAGATATAGATCTTTCACAAGATATTGTTGTTGGATCTTCAACGAGTACAATTAATAACTCTTCTTATATAACTATTTACGGAATTATTAGTGGAAGCGGGTCTTTAATAAAAAAAGGTAATGGGATGCTTAGCGCAACAAACTCTAGCAATTCCTATTCGGGACTGACTATCGAAGAGGGTACTTTTTATACTTGGGATAAGGGAGCTTTAGGAAAGGGCCAAATTGTTTTTAGTGGCGGAACTTTGTCTATTGCAGGGAATGTGTCATTTTCAAATGCGGTTCTTCTCAATAAAACGGCAGTTTTTGATGTTCTTTCATCTTATACTCTGACCTCTTCCGGGCTCGTTAGCGGAGAGTCGGGATTAACCAAAAAAAATACAGGCAAACTTGTTTTAACAAATAAAGCAAATAGTTATACAGGCCCTACTCTTGTTCAGGGAGGGACTCTTAAGTTAGATGTTGGGGCTGTTCTTTATTCTGGCAAGGGAACCGGCTTTGGAAAAGTGACGATTGATAAAAACTATGTTTTAAATGGAGCAGATATTTCTAGTTTAATTAATGGAAATATTACAAACAACGGTACTTTAAGTGGAAGTATGACTGTAAATGGCTCAGTTACAGGTTCTTCATCTTCCACTATTTATGTGGGAAATTCCATAGGACAGATATCCTGTGAAAATTTAACATTGGAAAATGGAAGTACCGTAACTATTTTTTTAGACGGAACAAAAAATTCTCTACTTTCGGTTATAGGAAATTTAGATTTAGAACAGGGGGCTATTTTAGATTTTGATTTTGGGCCAGAATTTATTCCAGGGAATACTTTGGATACTTTTTTATCTTATGGAAATAGAGTTGGGACATTTTCTTCTATCAACACAAACTCCCTTTGGATAAAAAGTGCAGTTTCTTATGAAGAGAACTCTGCAAACGTTAAAATTACTTATCTTCCCATATCGTCTATTGGATTGGAGGGCAATGCAAAAAGTGTTGCAAAAGCATTGGATACTATAATTTCATCAAACAAAGTGCCTTTACATTTCCCGATTTCTTTGTTAGCCAAACTTTCTAAAGAAGAGATTTCTTATTTATTAAATCAAATGCAGCCCTCTCTTTTTAAAGCCATTACAATAGGTCAAGAAATGAATGCTGTAGCTGTGCAAGATGCACTTGATTTTCGTATGCAAAAAGAAATGGATAGAATGTTTTGCTATAACATAAAAAACAACGAAGAAAAATGTTCTTTTGAGACAAAACCAATCCATTTTTGGACAAATGGCATAGGCGATTCTTCGAGTCAAGATTCCACTAGATATGCTCAAAGTCCTCAAGTCGGATATCACAGCAATATGTCAGGAGTTGTTTTGGGGGCTGATTATCACTTCTCCAAGTATTTTTATGCGGGAGCCCTTGGCGCTTATACAAGCTCTAAAACAAAATGGTACGATAATCAGGGTTCGGGAACGATTAAAAGCGGGTATGGAGGTCTTTATTTTTCTGCTTTAGGAAAGTTCGCTTACACTAATTTATCTGTAATTGGTAGCTCAAACAATTTTAATGAATTTAGAAATATCTTTTTGCCGATTAGAAAATATACGGCATATAATAAGCATAGAGGCAGTCAGATTCTTTCCCATTTAGATACTGGGATAAATTTGGGGATAAAGGGATTCACAATCAGACCGTTTAACTCTTTTGATTATATTGCGCAAAAAGAAAATTCTTTTAAAGAAAGAGGGGCTGATCAACTCAATCTTTATGTAGAGAAAAGCAATGCTATTTTACTTCGTAATGAGCTTGGAATTCACTTTTCTAGTTGTCTTTGCGTTGGAAAAAGTCAGTGGACAGTTGCTCCTAAAATAAGTTGGGTGAGGGAGGTTCGTATTAAGGGATCAGAGTATCTAGCAGAATTTGCCGGTACAAATACTCCCTTTGATGTAACTGGCTATTTTCCTAGTAGAAGTTTAGTTTCTCCTGGGATAGACGTATCCGGTTCTCTTTTAAATGATCTATTTATTCTAGGCTTTTATTATGATGGACAATTCCAAAGGGGTTACTCTAATCACATCTATGGTGGACAGATACGTTTTGGATTTTAAGGGTTCATTCCTTGGATCGAGTAATCTGCGTGAACCAGAGTATTTGTTAAAACTTCTCTTATAATAATAGGGGAATATTCTGCGATGTCTTCTCTTTGAATTTTTTCAATTTTTGACGCCATTCTTGTATTGCGTCTAATAAATGTAAAAACATCCTCCATAGATCCTAGAATAGATTTTGACATATCACTTTGATCCAGAAAATCTGTTTTGTCTTTTCCTAAAAACCGAGCGCAGCGAATTGTAGTCTGAGGAAAATAGTTTTGACGAATGTGTTCTTTTCTAAATAAAATGATGCCGCCTTTCGATGGTATTGTCTTTTGCCCATAAGGAGTTAAAATGCCTAAAGTAATCAGTTTGTGTCTGTCTATTTTTTTACTCGTTTCCCTAAAACAAAGGTGTATTTCTTGCATGTTGAGGTCTTTTTCTGATGTCCCAATACAGGGTTCTTGATCAAAAGAGGAGGGAGAGCGTTCTTGGTTAAAAGAACTTATCCATTGAACGCTGGCTACTCTATTTGTAGAACCTATTCTCACAAATACTCTGTAGGTCCTTTAGAATTTAGATAAAAAGGGCCCGGCCAGTGAGGTACGCATACTAATAAAAGTGTTTTGTTTTCAACCGTAACATTTCAATATCTGGCATAGACTCCTTCCTGGTATATTGCCAGATTCTGCCAGATTATTTTTGGCTTTTAAGGCTTTATAAATTTTTTCTGTAAAGCATTTTTAATTTGTTGAATTTATAGGCAATATATTTACAGAATCAGTGTGTACTGTCATTTATGCAAGGCGTCCTTTTTCATTTGAAGTTTATTGAGAAAACTTCTATAACTATTTTCGAATTTCGTTTTTTTTAGATTGGAAAAGGTTTTTTATGAAACAGATCAGATTTTTTACTACAGCGGCTGTGAGCTTTTTTTCGCTGTGTGCTTTTTCTGCAGCTCTCCATGCAGATACGATTGATAGAGATGGGGATAGAGAAGAAATAGATGTTCAGGCTCTTCGTGAGTGGATTAATACAAAAAGACAGGTTACTGTTAAAGAAATTGGTGGTAATCTCTCTATTAGTGGAGAAGTAAGAACTGAATTTCAGTCTACAGGCGAAACTACAGATGGCCAATCTCAAAGAGGTACTAACACTCTTTTTCCAACAAATACTTACGATGTCGCTGCGAATCTTATGTTAGACTATAGAGCTGACTTGTCTTGGGCTTCTTTTAAGTTAGAATTTGATAACGACGCTGGAATTGTTGCAGGAACTAATAATAAGATTAAATTATCTAGAGCTTATTTTGGACTTAGAGCAATTGATGCTGATAGTTTTTACTTAGATTTTGAGATAGGTAGACGTAAAATTAGTGCTATTTTTGATTCTAAGCTTCAGTTTAATTCTGTTTTTGATGGTATTCTTGCAAAGTATGACCAGTCTTTTGATCGTGTAGGTGATTTTTACCTCCATTTAGGAACTTTTGTGATTAATGAGAAAAGAAGTCAGTATGGATACGTGGGCGAAACTGGTTTTATGAATATTGCTAGTTCGGGTCTTTACACGAAATATTCTTTAATTGATTGGGATACTAGAAATATACACAATCCAGTACAGCAACATTTATATGACTTTTTAGTTTCTCAGTTCACTTTGGGGTACAAATTTTACCCGGCTGTTTTACAAAAGCAGGTAACGCTTTATTCAGCAGTTCTTTACAACTCCAGAGCTCGTAAATTAAAAATATCTAATTACGAAAAAGCAAACTGGGGAAGTTATATTGGATTTAATATTGGCGAGTTGAAGCGTAAAGGTGATTGGGCTCTTGATGCAAATTATCAAATTATTCAAGCACAATGCGTTCCAGATTATGATATGAATGGAATTGGTCTTGGCAATGTTAACAACAATGGCTTTTATACAAATGATATTAATGGAAATGGAGCGCCTGTTACTGAAAAATCTCAAGCAATGGGAAATGGAAACTTCAAAGGATTTTGTATAACATTAGACTATTTGTTAACCAATAACATCAACGTGCAGCAACAGTGGAATTACGCTACAACACTTGATCATAATATTGGACCAGATAGAAGATTTAAACAGTACGAAATTGAGTTTATTTACGGTTTTTAATCGTTTAGAAAGGGGCTTGACGAGCTTCTCGTAGAGCCCCTTTTATTCTAATCCTCCTCCCAAAGCTTTATATAACCCTATTAGATTAGTCATAGTTTCCTCTTTTGTTTCTATATGTTTTTCTTGTACTGCAAAAAGTTCTTCATAGGCGTTTAATACCGAAAGCTCGTCGGATAATCCAGATGAAAAAAGACATTCAGAAAGTTTTAATATTTTTTTTTGTGCTTGGTATTTTAAAAGGATATCTTCCATCCCAAGACTTGATTGAAAATATCCAGTTAAAGAGTTTTCTACCTCTTTAAGAGCGTTTAATACTGTTTTTTCATACGTTATCGCGGCTTGTTTTTGTTTAGAGTTAGCTATGCTGATTTGGGCTAAAATTTTTCCGCCTTCAAATAACGACCAATCTATATTTGGACTTATAGCCCAGACTCGATTAGGGCGTTTAAAAAGATGATTCATGGCTTGGGCTGAATTTCCAAGAATACCTGTAATAGAAACAGAAGGAAAAAGACCTGCTTTGGCAGCTCCTATGTTCGCTCCGGCTGCATAGAGTTCAAATTCTGCTTTTTTAATATCGGGTCTTCTTTTTAATAAGTCGGAGGGAAGTCCTAAAGGTACTTTTCCGATAGCTTGAGGCATTCTTCCTGGTTTTTGGAGTTTTTCTTTATATGTACTAACTTCTCCGCCCAAAAGGAATGCTAGATTACAGATCGATTGTTCTAAAGCTTTTGTTAGATTCGGTTCTTGGCTTTTTGCTTGATTTAAAGAAGCTATTTTTCTTTCTACCTCTATATTGCTGTTTAGGCCTGATTGGTTAAGTTGCTCTGTGAGATTTAGAATTTTATCAAAAGTTTTGATTTTTTTTTGCGTGATAAGAAGCCGCTGTTGAAGACTGCGAATTTCTGTGTACATTTGCACTACTTCTGCAATAACAACGAGTTTTATGTAATTAGATTCTTCTTCTGAAGATAGATAATTATAGTAGGCTTCTTCTTTATTGCTTCTATTTTTTCCAAAGAAATCTAGCTCCCAAAACGCATCAAACCCTACAGCAAAAAAATTGCGAATTTTAGGCATTAGAGCTTGAGGGGTTGTTGTTAAAGGGTTTGCTGGAATTGTCGGAATTAAGTCTTCTGATAGCTTTAATCTAGCAGGAAATCCAAAGACTCCTAGCGATGGAAAAAGTTTAGATCGAGCGACAACCAAAGAGGCCCTTAATTGGTTGATTTGTTCTAAAGCAGTTCGTATGTCGAAGTTTTTTTTTGTTGCTTCTTCGATAAATTCGATAAGAAGAGGGTCTTGAAATTGTGTCCACCATGTTTCTAAATCAATGGTTGAAGGACCCTCCTCCCTAATAAGGGAGGTTGTATATGACTGAGGAATGCCTACTGTAGGAGTTTGTTTTTTAGGACCAAGCATGCAAGAGGGGGTTAATAGAGAAAATATAATAATGAAAAAAAGGGATGATAGCTTCATCTGCAAACTCTCCTGTAAGAAAAGATATAGAACATAATTTTCAGATCGTGTCAATATCAAATTTCAAAAAAGAAATAAGAAAAGAGCCGTTTTTATGAGAAAAAAACCACTAGTTGTTTTATTTTTAGGTGGAGGATGGGAGCCTTGGGATGAGACCTATCTTGAAAAAGAAGGGATTGGAGGCTCTGAGACAGCCGCTATTTGGATGGCTAGAGAACTTGCAGAAATAGGATATGAGGTAAAGGTTTTTGCTCATCCGTTTAAAGAGCATTTTGATGAAAAAGGGTTTGGGGTAGAGTACCTACATTACACAAACTGGCAAAGCTTTGCAGAGAAACAGTTCATAGATGTTCTTATTTGTTCTAGGACTCTTTATCCTTTACAATCTTTTGTTCAAGCAGCAAAAAAATACGTTTGAATTCATGATGTGTTTTTAAGCACTGATCGGTTGATGGATTGTAAAGTCTCAGAGGTTGATGCTTATTTTTGTCTAAGTGCTTGGCATAAAGAGCTTGTCCATAAACATCATGGAATTCCTTTAGAAAAAATAGTCGTTACGTCTAACGGGATAGACCCTTCTCGATATGAGAAGCAGCAACCAAAAATTTTTAACCAAATTTTTTATTCTTCTAGCCCGGATAGAGGCCTTGACACACTCCTTTATTGCGCAAAATTTATACAAAAATTTGTTCCTAATTTTGTTGTTGTTGTGGCGTATGGGTTTAATAATTGGGAAAAGGCTGCCAAGATAAGAAATGATCCTCAAGAGTTTTTGTATATGGAACACGTGAAAGCAGAGTTACAAAAACCTTATGTGAAATATTTAGGTAGAGTCGATCAAAGAACTTTAGCAGCTCTTCAAACTGAAAGTCGTGGCTGGTTTTATCCTACCAGATTTCACGAAACTTTTTGTATTACAGCTGCAGAAGCAGGCTGGGCTAAAGTTCCTATTTTGACTTCAAAACAAGCAGGGCTTGCATGTACCGTGAAAGATGGGGGTATTCTTTTACAAGGTGATGCTTTTTCTAAGGAATATCGAGAGGAATTTGTTAAAGAGGCTATAGAGCTACTTACGAATCAAAAATACCATGAAGAGTGGTCTTATCGGTCTTGGGATAGAATGAGACGATTTACTTGGAAGGCTGTTGCTAAGCAGTGGCATCAAATGTTTGAAAAAAGCATTTGGGAAGAAATTGTTTAACAGTTTTATTTAAAGAAAGTGGTAAGAAAAAGAGCTGCCTGTTATGACTTTTTTGTAAGCAAGTGAATATCGAGGAGGAGATTGTATGAGAAAACGGATTGCTACTTTTGCGCTTCTTGGCATTATAGGCCTTGGATTAGGACTGACTTTGGGTTTTTCTTTATTTTCTCCTAAGGCAGATGCTAATACTTTAGTTCTTTATGGAAATGTAGATATTCGCGAAGTGGATTTGGGTTTTCGCGTTTTTGGAAAGGTTCAGGAAGTTTTTTTTGATGAAGGTGATAGAGTTCAAGAAGGTGATGTATTAGCTACGCTAGACCCAATACCTTATGAACAACAGTTATTAGAAGCTACGGCTCAGCTAGCTTATGCAGAGGTAGCCTTTGTAAATTCAGAAAAACAATTTACAAGAAGAGCCTCTGCTATCAAAAGCTCTGCCATTTCTGAAGAAGACTATCAAAATGCTTTAGCTCAAGTTGAAGAGCTCAATGCAACTGTATTACAAGCAAGGGCTTCTTTAGATACTGCAAAAACTGCTTGTGACGATACTAAACTAAGGGCTCCTTGCGAGGGGACTCTTTTATCAAGAATTCGAGAGCCGGGATCTGTTTTAAATCCAGGGCAGCCTGTGTTTACTCTTTCTTTAGATGCCCCTATTTGGATCAGAGCTTATGTAGCAGAACCTGATCTTGGCAAAATTTATCCAGGTATGAAAGCTATAATAACTACAGATACTGATTCCAATCCTTCTTATGAGGGACAAATAGGGTTTATTTCTCCCGTTGCTGAATTTACTCCTAAAAATGTAGAAACAACAGACTTAAGGACAGAGCTCGTTTATCGAATACGCGTCATGATTCCAACTCCAGCAAAGGGCCTTAGACAAGGTATGCCTGTTACTGTTAAACTCCCCTTAGACAATTTATGAATGAATCTGAGGGTATTTTACTGGAAGATCTGACTAAGATTTTTCCTAAACAAAAACAGGCAGCTTTAGATCGTCTTAGTATTTCTTTTCCGCCAGGAAAAAGGATCGGCATTGTAGGTCCTGATGGGGCAGGTAAAACAACACTGCTACGTCTAATGGCAGGCCTTTTATTGCCTTCTTCTGGGAAAATTACAGTTTTTGGTCACGATGTTTTAAAGGAAGTGCGCGCAATTCATGAATTTATAGGCTATATGCCTCAGAAGTTTGGGCTTTATGAAGATCTAACCGTATATGAGAATCTATCTCTTTACAGCGATTTGCAGGGGATTCCTAAAGAAGAAAAGGAAAAAACTTTTTCTCGGCTTCTATCCTTCAGCTCTTTAGAACCTTTTCGTGAAAGATTAGCGGGAAATTTATCTGGAGGAATGAAGCAAAAACTAGGACTTTCATGTTCCTTAATGAAAAAGCCTAGGCTGCTACTTTTGGATGAGCCTACAGTGGGAGTTGATCCTTTATCTAGAAGAGAGCTTTGGAAAATGGTTTCAGATTTGCTTTTAGAAAAAGTAACAATCTTTTGGAGTACGTCTTACCTAGATGAAGCAGAGGCTTGTGATGAGGTTCTTCTTTTACATGAAGGGCGTGTTTTATTTTATGGACCGCCTTCAGAACTGACAAAAAGAGCAGAAGGACGTGTTTTTCTAGCGGAAAATTTAAAAGGAAGAAAAAGAGAGCTTTTTTCAAATCTTTCTTTAGAAGCAGATGTTGTTGATGTCACTGTGCAATCCAGTTCTTTAAGGCTGGTTTTAAAAGATGATATGTCTTTAGTAGAAAAACAAATACAAGATCAGGGGGGGGTATTAAAAAAAATAGAGCCTCGTTTTGAAGACGTATTTATTTCTATGTTAAAGGAAAAAAATAGTCAGATGTTTCCTTTTCTAAAAACAGAAAAGAAAGTCTTATCGTTAGAATCTGTTATTGAAGCCAAAGATTTATGTAAGTCTTTTGGTTCTTTTAGCGCGGTAAGTAATGTGAATTTTCAAGTAAAGCCAGGTGAGATATTCGGTTTATTAGGGCCAAATGGTGCTGGAAAATCTACCACCTTTAAAATGCTTTGTGGTCTTTTACACGCAACAACCGGTGGCGCTTATGTGTCAGGCCTTTCTTTGGAAAAAGCTCCCAGTGAGGCGAGAGGAAAAGTGGGCTATATGGCACAGAAATTTTCTTTGTATGCGAATATGACAGTCCTGCAGAACTTACATTTTTTTGCAGGGATTTATCCTATTCCTCGGCAAAAAAAAGAAGAAGTGGTTCAAAAAATGATTGGGGTATTTGGTTTAACTCCTTATTTACACCAATCTGCGGTAGAGCTTCCTCTTGGCTTTAAACAACGATTAGCCCTTTCTTGCGCAGTAATGCATCAGCCTGATGTATTATTTTTAGATGAGCCAACAGCCGGGGTAGATCCATTAACAAGAAGAGAATTTTGGGGCCATATCAACAGTTTGGTTGCAGGAGGCATGACTGTTATGGTAACGACGCATTTTATGGATGAAGCTGAATATTGTGATCGTATTGGACTCATTTTAAATGGTAAATTAATGAATTTAGGAACCCCAGAGGAGTTGAAAGCATTAGCAAAGTCTGATGCTTGTCCAAACCCTACGTTAGAGGATGCTTTTATTTTTTTAAGTGAAAAAAAAGAAGGGAAACTGTGAACAAGTCTTCTTTTAGACGCATTTCAGCTTTAGTACTCAAAGAGTACAGACAAATTAAAAGAGATTCTAGCACTCTTTTGATTGCTTTTGTTTTGCCTCTTATTTTGCTTTTTATGTATGGATATGGGATTTCGTTAGATATTACAAATATGAAAATAAGTTGTGTCATGGAGGATAGAAACTCTGATGCAATGAGTTTTATGCAGACATTGAGTCACTCTCGATATTTTTCTGTTAGTTATGAAAACAGCTCTGAAAAAATGGCCCAAAATATTTCTTCGGGAAAATCGTTAGGGGGAATTGTGATTCCATCCTATTTTTCAGATTTTAAAGAAAATTCCTCTAGAAAAGCTCCAATTTTTGTAGTGGCAGATGGCAGTCAGCCGAATACAGCTAGCTTTGTGCAAAATTATATATCGGGTGCTTTTTCCATTTGGCAGAAGGAAAAAAACATAGAAGAAGCTTCTATTTCTCCAGGAACCGCAGAGGTTGTCCCTAGATTTTGGTATAATGAAGAGCTCAACAGTCATCATTTTTTAATTCCAGGATCGATTGCAATCATTATGACTCTCATCGGAACGATTTTAACAGCTTTAGTGATCGCTAGAGAATGGGAAAGAGGTACGATGGAAGCTCTTATGGCGACTCCTATTACTTTATTTGAGATTTTAGCGGGCAAACTTATCCCTTATTTTTGTTTAGGTTTTTTATCTATGCTTATTTGTACTGCTATTAGCTGCACACTTTTTTCTGTCCCCCTTAGAGGGTCTCTTATAGCTCTTTCTATTGTAACAGGTATCTTTCTTCTTTCCGCACTGGGACTGGGGCTTTTGATTTCATCTTCTACAAGAAATCAATTCAATGCTTCTCAGATAGCTTTAGTGACAGCTTTTCTTCCTGCTTTTATGCTGTCTGGTTTTATTTTTGAAATTTCTAGTATGCCGATAAGGATTCAGTTTTTAACATATCTTATTCCAGCGCGCTATATGGTTTCTTCTTTACAAAGTATTTTTCTTGTAGGAGATGTGCCAGCTTTACTTCAAATAAATTGTTTTGCCATGATTTTATTTGCAGTCGTTTTATTTGCTATTTTCTTTATGAAGTCAACGAAGAGGCTAGATTAACAATGTTTTCACGGATATTTTTTCTTGTTCTGAAAGAGTTTTTAGCCGTTTTGCAGGATAAAAAAAGCCGCTTTATTCTAGTTGTGCCCCCTCTCATACAGCTATTTATTTTTTCTTATGCTGCAACGTTAGAAGTGAAAAACGTAGCTTTAGGAGTTTTAAACCATGATGAAGGAAAGCTTTCGTATGAGTTAATAGAGCGTTTTAGGGGGTCTCCTACCTTTAAAAGAATTAGTTTTTTAGAAAATCATGAGGAAATTGTATCTAAGGTTGATGAACAAAAAATTCTTGCGGTAGTCCAATTTAATGAAACCTTTTCAAGAGATCTTCTTGCTGGTAAAAAAGCAAAAATGCAAGTAATTCTTGACGGAAGAAAGTCTAATACTACACAGGTTGTTCTTGGGTATATAGATCAAATTGTCTCTAGGTTTAATGCAGATTTTTTAGTCAAAGAAGGAGTCCCTCCTCCAAGAGTAGAAATTATTTCTCGCAATTGGTTCAACCCAAACCTTATCTATACCTGGTTTACAGTGCCAGGGCTTGTGGCAACACTAGCTATGATGACAAGTTTAGTAGTGACTGCTATGGCGGTAGCAAGAGAAAGGGAACTGGGTACTTTTGATCAGCTTTTGGTATCTCCACTATCTCCTTTAGAGATTTTAATAGGTAAAACAATCCCTGGAATTATCATAGGAATGGTTCAGGCCACTGTGATGATTCTTGCTGCCGTATTTGTTTTTTCTATTCCCCTTACGGGATCTTTGCTCTCTTTGTATGCCAGTTTGTTTTTCTTTATTGCTTCTGTTGTTGGGGTGGGATTATTTCTTTCTTCTATTGCTAAAACTCAGCAACAGGCTCTTCTTTATGCTTTTGTTTTTCTTGCTCCAGCAGTGACTTTATCAGGATTTGCAACACCGGTAGAAAATATGCCGGTATTTTTACAGTATCTTACAGAGATTAATCCCCTGAAACATTTTTTAATTATTTCAAGGGGTGTTTTTTTAAAAGAACTAAACGTTCATGATGTTTTAACCCATACCTATCCACTTATTTTAATCGCTTCTTTTAATTTATTAGGCGCAGGTCTTTTTTTTAAAAAACGAATTGCTTGATTTTCTATTTATCGTATTTTTAAAAATTGAAAAGGTGGTGCTTTTTTCCAAAATACTCTAGCTTTATTGTAAGCTGTATATTTAGGTTCTTTATCAGTTCCAACGTTGTACTTATTTCGGATTTCTTTTTCTTTTTGCTGTAATCCATATGTGCCTCGATCACGTTGTTTTGGTAGGGATAATGAGCTTAAGCATAGAAAATTTTTAAGGGCTTCTTGCGTTTCTAGATCCCAGAGATTTTCATATTTGAGAGCTATTATCTGCGCATTTTCAGCGCTTGAGGGTATTGTTGATGCAAACAGCCACTCTAAAAGCTGCTTACTGATACCAAGAGCATCATAAGCTAACAGGTTATGTTCTAGGGTTTGGCTCGTTGTATCTCCAATCTCTTTTAACCAGTTTGGATCAGAGCTTTCTAAATGTTCTAGATGAAGTTTTCCAAACATGCTATTTGCCATAAAATAATGAAAGGCAGACTCAGCGGATTTATCTGGGTTAGAAAAAATAAAAATAATTTTCCCTTGAAAGTTTGCTTTAGGGGGAAGTCCATGTGTTTTTAGTGCAGTATAAGTCGTTGTTTGATGGATTAAATTTGATAGCAATGTGCTTCCTGAGCGCCCGGTACTTGCGATTAATACTACGTTTGGGTCGTTATAATAAGGGATTAGATCTTCTTTTGTATTAATTACATCGATTTCAGAAAATCCGTGGTTAGGAAGATGAAATAAAAAACTAACTAAAAATAGTATTATTGATTTTCGAGACATAGACTCTCTTTTTTTTCTTGGTTTTTAGGGAATAGTACTTCTCTTAAAGATGGGACAAAGCGAAATATTTCAGTATCCTCTATTTGGTTACAGATTGCTTTCCATTCTTCTATTCGAGCTTTACTTAGCTTTACACCACGCATTCTTTCTGCCTTAGGAATTTTATGTTCGTAGTAGTTGCGCTCTGTTTTATGTACGTAGTGATTGATTCTAGCTAAGCTCGGTTCGATGATTCCAAAATGCCACTCTTCTTTATTGGGTGATAAAAATTTCGCTTCAGGGTTGAGATAAGGCCATGTGTGTGGAGACCAAGCTTTACGTGTTGTGTCAATTTTATCTGGTTGAACGATGGATTTAACGGGTTTATTCGTTTCACTAATTTGTTCTGATCGAAGCGTTAGCATTTCAATCAGTAATTTATCTTCTGGGATATCTAAGACATTTGATGTGCCAAAGTTGCACCAGTTGATTACTACGCCACTGCAATTTTCATATGCTTTTAAAAAAGAGGGGATATTTGGAGATAATAAAGGTATGATGTATTCATCTAGATCAATTAACGCTAGCCATTTAGAAACGTTTTTCAAGTTCTCTATAGCATCTATACAAGCCGGGTGTTGGGTACTCCAAACCCATTCTTCATTGGGCCCTAGTTTTGTGGGGTCACTTGGCCATTCGATGAGCGTTACCTCACCATTTTCAATGTAGGGCTTTAAAACTTCAAGGTAGTTGTCTTCGCTATCATTGTTATAAAGACGAAAGTGTTCTACCCCAAGTAGTTTATAATATTCAATCCATTCTTTCATATAAGGAGCTTCATCTTTAAAAATAGAGGATACTGAAAGGTAGTATTTTTTTTCAGTTTGCTTTTCGTTTTCTAATGAGGAGAAAAGAAAACTAGACAATGTAATTGATAATAGTTGGATTATCTTTAGTAGATTATTGAACATAAGAAGAGGCCTGAAATGGTTTTTAGAGCCAGTCTAATAAACAGCTTTTTTTTTAGAAAGGAAATAGAATTAAAAACATCTTTTCGATTCGTTTTTAGAGAATTAGTTTAAATTTGGGGCTGCTTCTAAACGTTTATAGGGTGGGGCGGAGCGAATAATCGCTTCTAAATCTCGTTGTTTTTGAGGGTCAATTTTATTGTCATTGATAGGATTTTTCATATTATAAACGTATAGGACTTCCTCTATAAATAAATGTCTATCTCCGGCCATTTCAATCATAGGGAACATGATTGCTTGATCACTGGTCATCTCAAAAAAATCACCTTGATACATAAGGTCTTCTAACTTGATTTTTTTGAATAACCAAGCGTAAAAAGTTCGTAAGTGGGAGGGGCATTTGAACTCTCTAAAGGCATTTTGTCTAATGATAGAAGGAGGAATCGGTTCTCCCCAAGTAGCGCCCCCATAAGGATATTCTAGTAAATTTCCATGAGTTAACCAAACAGAGGTTTCTTGATAAATTTTGTTTAATTTTGATAGGACATTGTTATCATATAGCCAGTCATCTCCGTCAAGAAGAGCTATAATTTCTTTGTCCTCGCAAAGAGAAACTCCTTTATAAATATTGCAAAGAGCGCCTTTTCGTTTTTGATTGTTTATTAAAGTGAAAAATGGCTTTTTCGGCTTGTTTTTGCCTGTTTGTTTTACTTGAAATTGTTTTGTTTCTTGTGGCGATAATTCCTTGAATAATAGACCTGTTTTTTGTAGATGGCTTAACGCTATTAATTTTACTTGCTTAAGAGTTTCATCTGTAGAGTTGTCGTTGATATAAATAATACGATAATTTGAATAGTTTTGTGTTAAAATTGATTTTAGATTTTTTTCAACCCAATCAGTGTTATTATACGAAGGGACTATAATAACAAAAGGTAGTTCTTTTTGAGTGGATGGTGAAGAAGCAAAGATTATGCTTTCTAGTACAAGAAAAAAAAACGAAAAAATAAAAAACATAATCTTCCTTAAAGTATCGGCATAGGCTGGAGTTAATAATTATTCTCGACTTCTTTCATGAAATCTAAAAGCAGTTGTATTCTATTTATATAAGTATGTTTATTTTTGACAATATCCATAATCTCTATCAAATCTTGTTTTTTCATGGATTTTAGTTTTTCTTTTGCCTCATAAAACAACTGATATGTATTAGGATTATATACTATTTTGCCTTCAAAGAGCTCGTAAATTGTTTCAGAATTTGTTACTCCCATTTTTCCATAGCTGATATTTTTAAAAATCCTACAAGGAACATACCCTTTTTCTTTTTGCCAGGTCCCCACAATAGTTGGGGCTATGAAGCTTTGTCTGATAAATTTTTCAGATTCTTTCATACTTAGTCCTGTTTTCTGAATAAAGGTTATGCCATTTTCTTCACAAGCTTTTTGAAAAGGGCTGATTTCTTCGATGTTTCCGAAACATCCACCACCGATTGTTCCGACCCAAAATATTGATTTTTCAGAAGTCAGGTTTCCTAGTTTTGGGAATAATTTTATCGCTTCTTTTTTGTAAATTTCGATCTCGTTAGGTAGTAGATCTGTAGCCCAAGGCATATATACACATTTGTTATCTAAGTCTGTATAAATACAAGTGTCAATTTTTTTAGCTGTGGGTCTCGAAAGTACATCTTTTGTGTAGACCTGAAATGTTAAATACTGGTTTTCTTTTAGACTTTTATATTTTGTAGAAGATGGGTTATGAACCAAATAAAAACAGTCTTCTCTTAGAGGTATTCGTGAATCTGCCTGGCCCTCAGTTAAAAAAAGGCTATTGGAAAAGTCAAAATTAGACAGCTCGTCGGAGTTATCAAACCAAAACGTTGAGTAGCCCATCTCTTTAAATGCTCTATAAAAAGCATTGTGGATGTAAGAGTGGGTATGGGAATGTAGTTTATGTCCCCAAATGATAACTTTTTCAAAAGCACTAGCTTTTATTTGAAAGACAGAAGTAAAGGCAATAATAAAAAACAAAAATTTTTTCATTTTTCAAGCCTTTTATATCTCGTGCTTTGTCTTATATATTTATCTAGAAAGTTTTGTAGGTCTGCATTTACTTTATTGTCGTTAATAGGGTTAGACGTGTTGTAAATATAATTTGGAGTTGAAATAAAAGCATGTCTTTCTCCGCACATTTCGATCATTGGATACATTATAGCCATGTCCCAGGTCATTGAAAAAAACTTTCCTTCATATAAAAGGTCTTTTAATTCTATTTTTTTAAATAACCAAGTATAAAATGTTCGTAAATGTGAAGGGCATTTAAATTCTCTAAATCCATTTCTTGTTATGATATCTTCAGGAACGGGTTCGCACCACGAAGCTTTTCCCTGAGGATATTCTATAAGAGTTCCATGTGTTAACCAAACTTCTCTAGAATTATAGGTCTCATTGAGCCTTTTTAAAACCTCATCGTCTGAAAACCAATCATCACCGTCTAGTGTAACTATAATCTCATCGTCGCTGCAGCTATAAATACTCCGATAAAGATTATAAAGAGCTCCGCAACGATTTACGTTATTAATTAGCGTAAAAAAAACAGGTCTTGCATTGATTCGATTTTTAAATTTTTGAGTGCAATCAGATATACTGCGCGAAAATTTATCATCAAAAGACATTGAACGAAAAAAAGAACGATTGTATGGCGATATTTTTTTCATGTAGTTTTCAACCAGCTCTCCGGTTTTATCACTTGAGCCATCATTAATATATATTACGCGAAAGTTATTATATTTTTGATGCAGCACTGTTTCTATATTTGATTCGTACCATCTACTGTTATTGTAAGAAGGAATTATTATAACAAACGGATTTTCTTTAATAGGAACTTGTTCGTTAGAAGTTTTAAATGTTTTTTCATTCCCTAAAATAACCGAGAAGCAGCAGAAAAATAAATATATTATAAGATGCTTTAGTTGTTTTGTCATGTTTTTAATCTCGCTAAAACTCTTTTCAGAGGTGTTTTTTTTGCGGCTAGTTTATAATTTTTTTATATAGCTTTAATTTAATTTAGTTTGAAATTCAGCGTGGTTTTTGTCTAGAGCTAGTAATTTTTTTGGGTAGTTTAGTTTCCAACTTTCAGGATAGCAATAAGAAGGATTTAGAATTACGGTTGGAGGAAAATCAATACAGTATCGATTCCAGTGACTTTCATCGTGCCAAACAGCAATAATTCCCTTGCTAAGGTCTTGTAAAATTCGTCTGCTTGTTTCTGCGATAATTTTACGAAATTCTTTTTGAGATCCACCAAAAAAACCTCCAGCAAAATATTGGCTGCCTTCGTTGTTTTTTATACAGGCTAGGGATCTAGGATCTGTTTCATAAGAGCCTCTTTTTCCAACAAAGCCAGGGTGTTGCGTTGCAACACGTTTTCCTAGAATTTCGCTCCCTACATGATCTACAAAAAGCATATCAGCATCAAGAGCAAATACATAGTCTTCATCAGAGAATTTTTCTCTATTTTGATTGTAAATCCAATTTCTAAAAAGGGTGTCAAGAGGCCATCCTAATCTTTCTTGAAAGATTTGGACCACGTCGTTTGCAGGAGTAATAGTGCCTTCTGTAAATACGTAATAAGTTACTTCGTGATCTTTGCAAAAGTATTTTCTAGCAGAATCAATAAGTGGGTCCACAAATGTATCGTATTTTCCAGTTGCAACAATCAAGAGCCCTACTTTTTCTGAAAAAAGGTTACAAGTGGTAATCAGTAATAGTGGGAGTAAAAAAAGAAGTTTTTTTTTGATCATGAAAATTTCCTTGTCATAGGGTTTTAAGCTTTTTTACAGTAATTTTGTTTTTCTAGCAATCAGTATTCTTTGTTATTTTATACAGCTACATTTATGTGTAGTTTTTTCAGTTCTTTAGAAGAAAGCGCTCCTACTAAAAATAAGAGGATCTCGTGTTTCTTTATTTTTTTCGTAATAAGACTTGATATTCATCCATAACGATTTCAAAGCCATTTTGTAGAAGGTAGGGTAGTGCGTATTTAGATTTTCCTAGGTCGGAGGATTCTCCGAATTTTTTTGGCGTTTGATTTTTTACATCATCTATTAGGATGAGACCATTTTTAGCGATAACATTTCGTTCTACAATTTTTTTTACTTCTTGTAGTTGAAGAAGAGCTGTTGGCTCAATAGGAGTCATGTCCCCAGTGTCTAGGTACAAAAGATCTATCCCATTAGAAAAATTACACCTATTTAAATAGTCAACTGAAGAGCAGACGTGGTATCGGATAAGATGATTTTGCTCTTTTGTGATAATTTTACAGCGTTCTATGTGGGATTTTACTAAATCGACAGTGTGAATTTCTGGATTTAGATGTTGAAGGCATATGGCGACCATTTTGGTAAAAAAACCAGCACCCCAGTCCCAATTTTCAGGTTGATCTGGGGTCCAAAAAATGGGGTTATTAGAATTACACCCAATGGATTCCCCGTGAGTAAAACTGCGAGAGGTTCCTAATTCAACAATAATATGACCATTATTTTTTTCGAAAAGTTCGAATGCTTTTTTAAAAGTATAGTAACGAGACTGCGGAGGTGAATTGAAATTAGACCAATCTTGGTGATCAAGAGTTCCTCTTTCTAAAAAGTATTCATAAGGTGCAATTTTTTCTTCGGAAATAATGGCTCCTTGAACGCTTGATGTTGCTAAGCTAGCAAAAATCATTAATGTTTTAAGCATATCAATCCTTTTTGGTTTTTTATCAAAAAACTGTACTGAGGTGGTTTTTAGCAGGATTTTTCAGTTTCTGTCAACGTGTATCGGATTCGTTATTTTTTATTGACGCGCTTTTTTTATTTCTATAGATTTCTATTTTTATTTTCCGTTAGAGGTTCTTGATAGGTCCTATTTTTGATTTTTTTATATGGGGATTATATGAAAGTTATACGTCTTTGTTTTGTTTTCATGTTTGTGTTTTTATTGCCAAGTTTTTTTGCAGAATCGTCTGAGACGGGGAAGAGGAAGATTTTACATCTTACATTTCACCGTGGGTGTGCTCTAGAGTTTGAAGGAGTAGCTAAAGAATTAGATCTTAATCTAACAACCTGGTTTATTCAAGATCTTCCTAGAGGCTTTTTTGAAGGAAGTGACGTAGGAAATGCTGTATATAATATAGGTCATGATCGAGCTGAAAGAATTTGGAATCTACACCGAGACTTTTTTGAATCATTTGACGGAGTTATTGTTTCTGATACAGCACCTCTTTCTCGTATTTTTTTACAAAATGGGTGGAAAAAACCTTTAGTTATTTGGATTTGTAATCGATTTGATTATTGTGATCATAACAGTTTAGATTGTGAGTTTCCTGATAGGGAGTATTATGAATTATTTGATCGAGCTACGCATGAAAAAAACGTAAAGATAGTAGCGTACACTGAGTTTGAGCATTTTTATGCAAAAAGTAGAGGGATCGACACTGGAGATTTAACGATTACTCCCTGTGGTGCCTATGTGCCACTTTTGACCGATTCAGGAATCCCAGAAAACATCAAAAAGGAGAGTTGTTTTTTCTTGCCACCATATCATAACGAAACCATTTTTATGGATTTATCCAAAAAATGTTTTGAGTTGGGTATTTCTAATTACTGCGGGCGTTATAATGGAGCGGCGGATTTAGTGGATTTTAAAGGCATCGTTCATCTTCCTTACGCTTGGTCGAATTTAGCTTTATTTGAAAATATGCTTTTAGGGATTCCGTATTTTATTCCTTCTGAAAAATTTTTGAGGGAATTACGGAAAAAAGGAGGCTATTTTTTGTTTGCTAATAATCCCCATTTATATGAAATGAGTGAGTGGTATTCTCTAGCGCATGCTGATGTCATTACTTATTTTGATTCTTGGGAAGATTTGCAAGAAAAAGTCGAAACAACCGACTATCCAGCATTACGAGAAAAAATTAAGGCTCATGCAATAGAGTACAAAGAAAGAATGTTAAGTAAATGGATAGAGGTTTTTATTGATTTTTGAATTTTTGAGATAATTTTTATCAATTTGAAAAATTGAAGGATTTTGCTTGAGTCCTTTATTTAAATGAAACGTATTTTTTTTAATCATCTTTAAGGTGATTTTATGAAATAAGTAATATTATATTGTTCCAGATTATGATATGCAGCATTTTATGTAAAAAATAGGAGGTTTTGTGAAGATTTTAAAGGTGTTGTTGTTTTTTATTCCGTTGTTCCCTCTTTTTACAGCAGAGACGGATGTTCCGCTTGATTTGATAGTTTCTTTATTACCCGAAAACCCGGTTATTCTTGAAGCGGGAGCTCAATTTGGAGAAGACTCATATAAAATGAGCCTTTTATGGCCAAAAGGGCAGCTTCATTGTTTTGAACCATCTCCAGATTCATATAAATTCCTTCGTGAGGTTTCATTAGATAGGAAAAATATTTCGGCTTATCAAATGGCGGTATCAAACCGGAAAGATAGGATGCCTTTTTATCTTTCGGGAGGAGCTAGTTCTCTTTTAATACCTCAGGATCATTTCAACAGAGACTATTTTCATGTGGATGTAGATCATCCGATTTTTGTTGATGTTGTCAGGCTAGATGATTGGTTAAAGGAGCAGGCAATTTCAAAAGTTGATTTTCTATGGCTTGATATGGAAGGTAATGAATTGAATGCTCTTAAGGGGCTCGAAGAACATCTTTCAGATGTTACTCTTATTTACACTGAAGTAAACATTCAAAGATTTTGGAATGGCTGCGTGACTTATGAAGAGTTAAAAAATTGGCTTGTAGATCAAGGATTCAAAGAAATTTGGTGTGAAATTGTTCCTAGTTGGCAAGGGAATGCTTTATTTTTAAATAATAAAAAAATTCAAAAGTAGTATTTTTTTAGGTTCAGAGCTTTTCTCTTTTTTTGTAGGTAAGAACCGTCAGAGCGAGAGAAAAGTATTCTCAGTGTTTTTCTCTATTTATAATCGGAGAAATAGTTGTATTTTCAAATTCTAAGCCGAGCAGGTAATGTGAATAAAAACTAGTTTGGTGATGAACTCCTATAGCGCTGTTTAATCCTAAAATAGCTAAAAGAGACTGTATGTCGGGTGGCTATTGTTTCTTGGACCAACCTCCTTAAGATATCCGTCTTTAAAAGAGACCAAGTACGATTGAAATTTTGAACGGATCCTCTCAGAAATCAAATACAACGCCTTTTGCTGTAAGATCTTGGGCGAGTTGTTTTTTGGTTTCAGCGCCTATTTGGTTCCATTTAAGGCATAAGCTCTTCAAATTAGGGATTCTGCTTATGAATATGGCCTCTTCATCGCCTAGCTGGTTGCTTATAATAGATAGTGTTCTTAAAGTAGGTGTTCTACTGATAGCTACAATTCCTTCAAAGGTTATATAGTTATTTGCAAGATATAAGGTTGTCAATTTAGATATTTTGCTGATTGCTATTGCTCCCTTATTTTGTATGGGGTTGATTTCAAGATTTAAGCTTGTCAAATTAGGCATCTTGCTGATGATTTTAGCTCCGCGAGGCCCTATCTTGTTACTTTCAAGATTTAAGCTTGTCAGGTTAGACATTTTACTGATGATTTTAATTCCGGCAGTTCCTATCTTGTTTTGTCCAAGTATTAGGGTTTTCAGCTTATGCATTTTACTGATGGCTTTAATGCCAATAACTCCTATTTGGTTGCTTGTAAGATTTAGGCTCGTTAAATTAGACATTGTACTGATTACTTTAGCTCCTTCGTTGCCAATCGCATTCCATGTAAGAGTTAAGGTAATCATTTGACCCATCAGGCTTATGGCTTTAATACCAACAACTCCTATGTGGTTGCTTGTAAGATTTAGGCTTGTCAAATTAGACATTGTACTGATTGCTTTAGCCCCTTCATTGCCTATTGAGTTACTTTTAAGATTTAATTTATGTATGTTTGGGTAGGAGGCGATTTGTTTTGCTTCAACACTTGTAAAATTACAAAAAACAGCTGATAAGGAATCCACTTCCGAGCATAAATTTAATAAGGTAACTATATCTGTAATTGGAATGCCATCTAAATTCAAGGTTTTTATTTTAGTTTCTTTTTCTCTTTGTAATAAAGAGAGTAAGAGAGTTTCTGTTAGCTCCAGGTTTTTCATAGAAGCATTCGCCTCGATCCTAATAAGGATTTCCTTATCTGATGCTTTTGCTAAAGAATATCTTCCAGGATTTGATGTTAAACGCAGAACTGTGAGTTCTTTTGGGGTCAAAAAACCAGTTATAGTTGTGAGCATTTCTATAGGGAGTTGTAGTATGGGGATTACAAAACTTTGGATTTTTAAGTTGAATTTTTCAAGTCCGCTTCGTTTGCAGGCTTCTCTAAGTTTTCCTAGGGGGGGACAGAGTTGTTTATTCCACCTATACGGAGATACCTTCTCTAGCAATTCTTGAATACAGGGTTCGATTTGATCATTACCTCCACTTTCCAAGCAGTTGGTTGTTTGGTCCGTTAATCTATTAGTTAACAAAGAAATTTCTTCTATTAGCCTTGGAATGCTTAGATTGCTCATTTTTATCTCTATTAATATGCGCCAAAAAATAAATATTTCATTTTGGTATTTATTTTTAATATAAATTCACTTATCTACTCGAATTTTTCAACAATAATTGATGTTTTTTCTGGATAGGTATCTGACCTTTTTGTTTTTAACATGCAAATTTTAGTTTCTTTAAACGAGAAAAATGAAAAAGAAGAGTTCAGTCTTTCTGTAGAAAGACTCCTATCTGTGAAAATATAAAATGAGGAATCTTCTTCTCTAAGATCTTTAGCGTTATCCAGCACTTCATTAAGGTTCGTTTCTTTATTTAGAAAATAAACAGTAGGTGAAATATTTAGTAACTTTAAGAAAAATCCTTTTTTTTCTGATAAAAAGATGATCTGACATTTATTAGATTTGGAGCAAATAGCCCAAAAAAGAGGAAAATGAAAGTGTTCTAGAATGAAAAAGTTCGAATTTTGTAATAGTTTTAAGGGGTCTATGATAAAACTGTTTTTTCTTGAGGCAAAGCATTTCGCTATAAAGGGTAAAAACACAGAGGACATTCTAAGCATTAGAAAAAAAGTAGTGATAAGGGTCAAAATTCCCATTAAGAAAAAACCAGAGGCGGCGGATGTTTTTAAAATCTCTCCAAATAGGTATAAACAAAAAGAGGCTATAAGAACGCCTACAAAGCCAAGAAAATTTGCAGCAGCAACGGTTTGCCCTCGTTTTCCTGGAGGACTATTCGCTTGAATGAATGTTTCGAAAGAAACGACAAAAATACCACCAAATACACCTAAAAGTATCAATAAAATCATTATGGGAATTAAAAAAGAGCTAAGAGCCCAAATAGCCCAAAAGATTAAAGTCATGACAAGTCCTGCAAGACAGGAGGTGTTTAGATCTAATTTTTTTCTCAGGAATTTAGATGATAGAGATGACCCTGCGGCAATTCCTAGGGCTGTTAAAAGGAATAAATATCCTCCAGCATATTCAGATAGATGGAGTGATTCCATAGCGAAAGGAATGATATTTAATTGAGTAAAAGCGCCTATAAAAAGAAAAAAAGCAGACCCAAGGAGAGACGGAGCCAGTAGAGGAATTTGTTGGCATTCTTTAATGGTGGTGTAAATTTCTTTTGGGAAAAACACATTCATTTTTTTTGTAGATTTTTGGGTGCTTGTTTTTTGTATCCCTAAAGAAAAGAGAAATCCTAATATTGAAAATAGTAAGCAAAATGATACACAAAGAACGAAATTTTGGTTTGTTAAGTACGTAAGGAAAGAAGCTAGAAAGGTTCCTATGATAATTGCAAGGTAAGTAAAAGAGATAATGTGGCTATTTGCTTTTGATAGGTTATTTTTTTCTACAATTTCTGGAATAATGCCATATTTTGAAGGCCCAAAAACAGCGCTATGGGTAGCTAAGAAAAAAAGAAGAGTATAACAAGCCCAGGGGGCTTTACTATAAAATCCCCAAAGAGCTAAGGCTGTGATTAGAACTTCGACTGCTTTCAATCCTTGAATGATCCTTTGTTTACTGAATCTATCAGCCAAAATTCCCGCGGCAGAGGAAAATAACAGAAAAGGGATCACATACAATGCCCCTGTTGCGGATAAGATGCTTCCGGCTTCGCCAACTCCTAAGGAAGAGATTAGAAGAAAAATCATCAGTAGCTTGTAGATGTGATCGTTAAGAACGCCTAAAAACTGTGATATGTTTAGGCAAGAAAATGAAAAACGTCCTTTTTTGAATTCTATAAATAAGTTTTGAGAGTATGAAAGTTGCTTTTGAATTTTTGATTTTTGTTTAAATAGCATCAGTTTCCTTGTTTAGAGAGCGAATGGGTTCTTTCATAGAGCTTATCTTGATGGTATCTTTTAGAAACTTTTTCTGCTAGTAGTCTTTTTTCTTAAAAAAATCAGTTTTTTAGAATTTTATGATTTCTTATGGAATGAAATTTATTAAAAATGATCATTAGAGTTGATTTAATAGTGTTTTTATTCTAGGAATTTATTTTCTGGTTTTTTTTGCGTCTAGATTTTTTAAATGCATTTTCAGCGTTTTCAAATCGCAGTTCTATGTTGTGATAAAGGCTTTTATGAAGCTCTTTCAGTCTTAATATATAATCCGCTTGTTTTCGGAATAATATTTTTCTTATCTAAAGGTAGGGGATTTAGGCAAACTCGGTGTGCATAATAAACAAGCGAAGGAAGCAACTATTTGGAGTCAAAAGTTAGTAGCTTGTTTGAATCGTTACCTAGTTGTTTCATGAAGTGATTTTATTGACAAAATAAATCTTCTTGATAAGATCTGTGCTTTTTCACTTAGAAGGTACTATGATAAGGTTTTTTTATGTTTTTTGTGTGGTGGTTTTTAGTTGGTGTCATCTAGCTTGGGCTAATAATTACGAAGATCTCGTACAAAGAAGGCTGATTCAAAAAGGGGATAAACCGTATTTGCATTTAGGATGCGGAGAATCATATATAGTTGGAGCAATTAACATAGACCTTCCTATAGAGAACAGACCTCTTCATCTCCAAAATCGTCCTGATTATTTTTATAATATCCTTGATTTGCAGTTTCCGTTGAATTCCGTAGCGAAAATAGAAAATCATCATATGTTCGAACATTTTTCTAGGCCTGTTAGCATTGCTCTTCTTTGCGCTTGGACCTTGTGGATGGATTTGGATGGAGAGCTTGTGATTGAGACACCTGATTTTGAAAATGCTATTAAAAAATATATTAAAACGCCCTTTTTTCAAAATAGGCAGGTCATTATACGGCATTTATTTGGATCACATGAAGCCAATTGGGCTTATCATTATGATGGGTGGTACTATGATAAATTTGCATACGTTCTATCTAAGTTAGGATTTCAGTTAACTGGTGCAGAGTATTTTTCTTGGAAAGATTTAGATAATATTACGATTAAGGCGAAAAAAACACGTAGTTATTCTGTGCAACAATTAAAGGAAATAGCCTATGAAATTTTAAAATTAAGCTGTGTAGATTCATCCGAATCTGAATATAAAATGTGGAAGGGCTGGTGTGCAGATTTTGATGGAGCGATTGCTAAAATGATTGAATAAAATATATAGGTCCTCTAGTAATCAGTAAAATGAGCATGTTTACTAAGAGGTGTTGTGTGATTTTTTTTAATCTTTTTTTTGCGTTTTGGCTATCTATTGCATCTGTCGGATTTTCGGAGCAGGTGGAACAGAATCTTTCAGAGCAGAATTCATATCCTTTTAGAGATATTTCTAAACCGATTTTAAAAGATTCTCGTTTTGAAAAGGTTATCGTTTTATCTCCTCCTCGGGTTGGGAGCACATTGGTTTATATGATTTTTCAGTATCTATTTGAAGATACGCTAGGAGACCATACTAGTTTTGCAAAGAGAGTTATTAAGTCTCATGGGCAAAGAGATTTGCTGTCGTATATTCGAGAAAACACGAACTTGGTCGTAGTAATTCCTATCAGGCATCCCATCGATGCATTTTATTCTGCATATAAATTTTGGAATGTAAAAGGAGAACAGGGTATTTTTACTCTTCTTCGAGATATTGAGGCTTCTTATTTAGAAATAAAGGAATCGATAAAGCACCTAGAGAAAAAAAAGATTTGCCTTTTGAGGTATGAAGAATTTAGTGCTAATTTTGAATGTATATTTAAAAAGCTTTCGAGAGATTTTAAAATAGAAGTTCCAATAGGTGAAAAGGAGAAAATAAACCAGCTTTTTAATAAAAAAGCTGTGTTAAAGTATGCGTCTGCTTTTGAATCTTTTCACGAGTATAATCCTATTACAGGAGTCCATGGAGATCATATTTCTTTGGATAACAGACCTATGAGTGAGGTTTTTCCTCCTGAAATTTTAAAAAAGATTAATCAAACATTACTTCCGATTGGAGCTCTTTTTGGGTACTAGTTTATTAGTATAAAATACATTTGCCCTTTGTCTTCTAAGAAGTTATTCTATGCATATGGAAAAAAGACCTGTTGTATATTTTAGTAATCAAATGGAAATGCTCGCAGAGATATTAGGTGAAGAGCTTTTCCTCCTTGGCGGAGACCCTTTTAAGAAAAGGCTCGTTTTGGTTCCCCATCATAGTTTAAAATCGTATCTTAGTTCTTTTTTTGCGAGACATCCTAAATGGAACATTTCGATTGGGGTAGAGTATAAGACTCTTCTAGAGGGCCTTATGACACTTTTAGTCAAAGAAAAGGAGTTTGTATTTCCCACTCAATTAGGCATTTCGTTTGCTATAGAAGAAGATCTTTTTTCGAATCGAGCGGAAGATGATGAAAAAATTCGGTGGCTTGCAGAAGAGCTGTCTTCTGTTTTTTATGAATATAGTCTTTTTGAACCAAAAGCTCTTGAAAAGTGGCTAAAAACAAAGGGATGGAAGCAAGATCTTTGGTGTCGACTTTTTTCTACGGAAGGAAAATGGAAATCGCTTGCAGAAGCTTTATTACAAAATCGTACAGAAGGATCTGCTATTCATTTATTTGGTTTTGCACATTTGCCAGCGCACTTTTTTGATTTTTTTTGTAAGGGAGATCCTCGATTTTATTTTTTATCCCCAAGTAAAATGTTTTGGGAGGATCTTTGTAGTGATAAAGAAAGAATCTATTTAGAAAAGAAGATGGTAGGCAATAAGGTTCGTCTTCAAGTGCAAGAGCAACTAAGTTTTTTATTAAAACAAACCCATCCTATTTTGGCTAATTGGGGAAAAGTTGGAAGGGATCTTTTAACTCGCTTTGGACAAAAAGAGTGCTATTTGGAAGAAGCTTATGTAGATAGTGAGACTTCTGGATTGCTTTCTTTTTTACAAAAAAGTCTATTAGATTTAGAGGATTCGTTAGAAAAAGAAGAAGTTTCATTTTCTGATAATTCTTTTTTATGCATTTCGGCATCTTCCAAGTTGAGGGAAGTAGAAGTTCTTTTGGAAACGATCCAAGAGCTTTTATTCGATGGACGAAAGCAGCCGAAAGATATAGTTGTTTTTAGTTCTAATTTAGAAGAGTATATTCCGTATATTCATGCTGTATTCGGGAATGCTAAATGTCCTTTTAGCTATTCTATGCATGGGCTTCCGTCTTCCTTTGTCTCAGAAGAAGTGAAGGGAATTGAATTTTTCTTTTCCCTTATTGAATCACGGTTTGATAAGGAATCTGTTTTTGATTTTTTTTCTTATCCTTCTGTAATGAAAAAATGGGGTTTTACTCTAAAAGATTTGGGACTTTTTCATAATTGGATAGAAAAAGCACATGTTCTTTCAGGTTTATCCTCTACCCATAGAAGAAGTTGTATAGATAAAGTCTGGCCAGAAGGAGTCGCTAGTACTTCTTTGCCAGAAGGAGGATCTTGGATCGAGGCTCTTCAAAGACTTATTCTAGGGCTTGCTATAGATCCAGGGAGAGGTTTTTATGATGAACTTCCAATTCATCCTATTTCTATTGTGGATTGGATAGATGCTGAGATTTTAGGTAAATTTATGGAAGTTATCTTAGCATTACAAGAAGCAGTGAAACCTATTTATGGAGAAGAGAAAAAAACTTTACGTGGCTGGTCTTTACTAGTTAAGGAGTGGCTTGATGCTTTTTTCTTTAAGTCGGTAAAAGCAGACTCTTTAATAGAAGGATTACATTCTTTGGAACAAGAGCTCAATAGTGATTTTCTTTTTTCGTTTGCTAGTTTTAAAAGAGCTCTAAAAGCGTATTTTATAGAAAAAAAAGAATCTTTTCAAAGCTCTCACCTTCAGGCAATTAAGTTTCTTCCCTTAGCATTAGGTGGGAGTTATCCTTCTAAGGTTATTTATATTTTAGGGTGTGATGAAGAGTCTTTTCCTAAAAAAGAAATCAGATCTTGCTTAGATGAAACCAAAGGGTATAAGCAAACGCCTTCTTTAGGAGAGCAAAGTAGATATCTTTTTTTAGAATTACTTTTAAATGCCAGAGAGCATTTGATTTTTAGTTATGTTAGAATTTCTTTACAGGATCAAAAAGCACAGGGGCCTTCTCGACTCTTGGAAGAGCTTATGAGTTATATTGATCTGCGTTGTTTTTTTCTAGAGAGTAAAAAAAAACCGTCTTTGATTTTTACAAGACATCATCCGGCTATTGCTTTTTCTAAGGAGTATTTTAAGTTGGGTAGCCCATTTACGTGTTTTTCTCCTATGCAGTTTTCTTTAGCTAAAAGATACTATCAAGCACATAAAAAAAACCCAGTGCCTTTTTTCCCTTTTTGGCAAAAAAAAGTCGAGATAGTTGCTTCTCACAATACTCCTTCTATTCTTGAAATTCGAAAAATACAAGATTTTGCTAAAAATCCTGTGCGATTTTATTTTAAAGAAGTGCTGGGAATGTTTTTTGATTTCATCCCGCCGAAAGATACTGAGTTTTTTGTAAGTCCTTTAATAAAATCAAAAATTAAAAAGGCTGCTATTAATCATTCTTTAGACGAGGCAACTCTTTTAGCCGAAAAAAGAGGGGAAGTCCCTTTAGGGAGATTTGGTTTGTTAGGCCTTCAAGAAATCGAAGAGGAAACATTAGAGTGGAAAGAAAATCTAGCTTCATTTGAATTAACAGAGGCTCAATTGTTTTCTATCGAATTTATCGAAGGGGTTGAAAAAGTTTTTTTGGAAAAAGGCAAGATCCTTTCTCCTCCTTTGACTGTAGATGTAGACGGGATCGGAAAGGTTCTACTGATTGGAAAATTATCGTTTATTTCTCCTAGGGGATTTCTTTGGTTAGGGAAAAAAAAGAAGGAAGAGTATCCCATTTTGTGGCCTTCTTATTTGTTGTTTTTATGTGTGGCAAAAGATTTGGGATTTGATGAGGAATGCCTTTTAGTCGAAGAGGGAAAGAAGTTTCCTATACACCCAAAAGATCCAAAAGTATGGTTGAGTAAATATTTGGCCCTTTACTTTAGATCTTTAAAAGAACCTTGCCCTATTTATCCGAAGTGGTTTTTTGCATTTCTTTCTAAAGATAAAGAAGAATTTAAAAAGAAAATTCAACCAACTTTTTATGAGAGCGGTTTTGAAGATCCTTACGAAGAGTGGATTTTGAAAAGAGATCCGTTACTTTCAGTCGATCATATTGAAAAAGAGTGGAAAGAGCAGTGGCTTGATGCTTTTTCTCTTTTTTTAGAGGAGGAATAGTGTTATTCGATGTATTGAATCCTAAAATGTCTGTCTTTGGGCAGTATTTTTTGGAGGCTTCGGCAGGAACTGGAAAGACGTTTGCGATTGAAAATATAGTCCCAAGGCTTTTATTAGAATCCAAAACTCCGATTAAAATAGATTCTATTTTGGTTGTAACTTTTACTAGGGCAGCGACAAGAGAGCTTAAAGGGAGAATTTACAAAAATCTTTTAAAGATTTCCTCTGCGCTAGATCAAAGAGAGGGAGGACCTCTTTACTTAGAAGCTTTTTATCAAGGATCTTCCGAAGAGTTACGTACAGCTAAAAGAAAGGTCGAAGAGGCTTTATTTTCTTTTGAAAAAGCGCAGATTTTTACATTACACAGCTTTTGTCTTAGTATTTTGCAAGAATTTGCGTTTGAAGCTGGGTTTTTTTTGCCAAAGGGACAGACTGAAAACGCAGCGGAAACAGAGTTATTGCGAGAGTATGTCAAGGATTTTTTTAGAAAGGGCTTGACTTTAGATTTGTTGAGTTCTTCACAGCTCCGCAAGATTTCTACTCACAAAAAAATAGGGAAGAATATTGAGTCCCTGATAGATGTGGTTTTACGCATTTTAGAAAAAGAGCAGGATATTCGGGGGTATTTATTCGCAGATGAGCAGTGGAAGGTTTGGAATCAAACTTTAAAAAGTATGCCTAGAAGATCTTCAGTTGATTTATGGAAAGAGTTATCTGCTTGTTCTACAAGGCTGTCTAAATCTAAAAAGTGGGCTTTGCAAATAGAGGCCTTTTTTTCGTTTATTGAAAAAGGAGAGTCTTCTTATTCCGAATGGGATCTTTTTTTGAAAAATAAGGAGTTTTTTTTAGAGCAAAAAGAGCTTGTCAAAAAGAATTTTTTAGCCGAAAGCAGGCTTATTTTTGTTGAACTATTTGAATCTGCTACCAATCCGAAAAAGCTACTGCTTCAGTTAGCGAAAGCTTGTAAGATTGGATATGATAAAGGGAAAAAAGATCTTTCACTTTTTTCGCCTGATGATTTTGTAATTACTTTAAAAAAGGCTCTTTTGAATGAAAATTTTAAAGAGAAAATAAGAGAAAAATATAAAGCTCTTATTATTGATGAATTTCAGGATACTGATTTAGATCAGTGGAATATTTTTTATTCTCTTTTTTTGTCGCCGGAGTACAAACTACCTGTGGTGTATTTGGTGGGAGATCCAAAACAAGCCATCTATGGATTTCGTAGTGCAGATGTGTATATCTATCTGAAAGCTCGTGGATTTTTTTCTGAAGAAAATCGATTTTATTTAGGAACGAATTTTAGATCACATCCTGAGTTAGTCCAGGCCTTAAATGTTTTATTTTCATTTAAGATGCCGGGAGACTGGATGCTTTTACCTTTTATTAAAGAAAGCCTTGAAGTTAGGGAGGTAGAATCAAGACCTTGGCAGACCTCTTTGCTTTCAGGAGAAAAAAAGGGAAGGATTCATTTTTTTTTAAAAGAAGTTGAAAATCAACGCTCAGTAGAGGAAGACTTCCTTATTCCATATATAGCAGAAGAGATTCTTAGGCTAAAGAACGAGAAGGGCGTTTCTTTTGAAAAAATAGCCGTGCTTGTAAAAGATCGATTTCAAGCAGAAAAACTTCAAAAAACTTTCTATTCCTACGGTATTCCTTGTCAAATGCAAAAGAGTTTTTCTATGAAAAGTTTGGCGTATGAAGGAATGAAAAGCCTTTTACAAGCTGTAGCATTTCCTTCTAACTCTAGCTTGCTGAAAAAGTTTTTAGGCGGTGTTTTAATGGGATATTCTTGTTTAGAGCTTGTTGGATCTTGGGAAAATCCTTTTTTACAAAGAGCTAGAGAATATTTTATCGAATCTTCTTTTGTTTTTAAGAAAAAAGGTTTTGGCGCTTTTTTTTATGAGTTTCTCTCTTCTTCTTCTAAGGAAGAAGAGCTAACGGTTGGAGAGGAGCTTCTTTCTAGAAAAGATACTTCTTTATATTTTGAGTTAAGACAGATTTTTCAAATAATTATGTCTGAGTGTTCCTCAGAGTTATATGATCTAGAAGCTATTTTATCTTTTTTGGAAGAAATTGCTGAAAAAGATTCTAAAAGTGAAATTTTTAAACAGCCATTAGAAGAAGAGAAAGAACAAATCCAAGTTATGACTCTTCATAAGAGTAAGGGTTTAGAGTTTGATGTCGTTTTTGCTTTAGCCTTAGGATCTAGATTTACGGGAAAAGAAGAGTTTATTTCCGTAAGAAAAGAAGGAGGAAGGGAGATTACTCCTTTAGATGAAGATGAATCTGCTTATTTTTTACATGTAGAGGAACTCGATGCAGAAAAACTGAGGCTCCTTTATGTTGCTTTAACAAGAGCTAAAGAAAGGGTATATGTACCTTATCTCTTATATAAAAATCAGCAAGAACTAGTTAGAGGAACCGCTGCACCTATAGAGCTTTTTTTAAACTGCTTTGGGCAAGAACGCTGCAGTTTTAGTGAGCTTTATCAAAGAGCTGCTATGCTCTCTTTGGAGCAGTGTATTTCGCAGTTAGTAGATCTTGGATCAAATGCTTTTATTACTTATGAAACAGTTTCCTCTAATTTTGGGTCTCAGGAGCTTTTTATATCGCTTGATCAAGAAGAGTTGATGCAGCCACCTACTACTTTTTTTTCTTATCAAGAGGAGTTTGTAGTTTCTTTTTCATCTCTTATTCAAGAAGGGAAAAAAGAGGAGATTTTTTCAAAAGAAATTTTGAAAGAATCGTTTGTTATTCCTCCTGGTCCAGACACGGGAACCGTGATTCACTCTATTTTAGAAGAGCTATGTAAAACGGGTTTACATCAAAAGATGGATCAAGAAGCTCGTTGTGTTGTTCAAACTGTTTGTTTAGGAACTGTTTTAGAATCCAAAGAAGATACTATTTTTAGTTTGTTGCAAGAAGTTATGAATAAGGAAATTAGCACTCCTAATGGAAAATTTTGTCTTAAAGACATTCCTTCTTCCGATATGCAGGTAGAGGTGGAGTTTCTGTATCCGATTAAAGGGTCCTTAGTGAAGGGGTTTATAGATTTGCTTTTGCGGTTTAATGGATGCTATTTCGTTTTAGATTGGAAGACGAATGTTTTGGGGTTAGATCAAACGGTTTATTCGGATGAGCAAGTCAAAAAATGCGTCGAAGAAAGTAGGTATAATCTACAAGCGGCGATTTATGGAGTAGCTGTAAAGAAAATGCTTTCTATTTTTGATGAAAGAAATTTTAAAGAGTGTTTTGGGGGGGCTATTTATTTCTTTTTAAGAGGCAATAATTCTTATTTTTTTTACCCTGATTTTAGTTTGTTGGACGCATGTTCTTTAAGGGAGTTTTAATGGAAAATTCGATTGAAAAAAGTTTTTTTTCTTCTATTGATGGGAGTTTTGCCAAGACTATTTTATCGTTATATAAGGAAACTGATCATGAAGTTTTTTTGGCTTATCTTTTAGCTACAGCTAGAAGTGGGCATCTTTGTATTGAATTTTCTATTGATGGGCTAATGCCTTCCCCATTTTTTTTAGTTGATACTCAAGAAGAGGCGGCGCCTTTGGAAGAAACTATCTTAAAGTCTTTTAGAAAAATGCCTGTAGCATTTGCTTATCAAATAGACGGGAGAGGTCCTTTTCCAAAGGTTCCAGTTTATATATGGGAAAATAGAGTATACCTTCAAAGAAATTGGGAGTTGGAAGAGCTTTTTATCCTGCACTTACAAAGAGTATTGCAAGCAAAATTTTTTAGAGAGGGTTCTTCTTTTTCTTGCAATCCTGCTTTGAATGAAGAGCAAAGCTCTGCAGTAGAAAAAGCTCTGCGATTTCCTATTAGTATTATTTCAGGAGGGCCAGGAACAGGTAAAAGCTTTACAGCGATAGAAATAGTTCGGTCGTTTTTCCTTTCTTTTCCTGAAGAAAAGAGAAAAGAATTACGTGTTAAGTTAGCTGCTCCAACAGGAAAGGTAGCAGCTCTTTTAGAAAAAAATATAGCTTTAAAAATAGGTGAATTTTCACAAAACATAGAATGTGGAACTTTGCATTCTTTTTTAAAAATGGGAGGGTATGAAGAGAGCCGGACTATTTTTGCAGATTTATTTTTGATTGACGAGGCTTCTATGGTTGATGCCGGCCTATTTGTAGAATTTTTATCTAGGCTCCAGTCTGGAGGTCGTGTGATTTTTATGGGAGATAAGGATCAACTTCCTCCTGTAGAAGCTGGAAGTTTTTTTGCAGATTTAATAGAGGTAGGGCATAAGATTAGATTACCATGCACTCTTCTAAAAAAGAGCTTAAGGATTGAAAGAAAGGAATTACAGGAGCTAGCTGATGCCCTACTTTCTTCTGATATACATAGAGTAAAAGAACAAGAGGGCATAGAAATCTTGTCTTCGAATAGATTACCAGAGATAAAAGAAAGGGTATGGCTAGAATGTAAAGAGGCTTTTTCTTTTTTTGTAAAAGAATGTACGAAGGAAAATCTTTTTCACATTTTAACCCAAGTTGATAAGTTTCGGGTTCTTAGTTGTATGAGAAAGGGATTGTTAGGTGTAGATCACTTGAATTCTATGGTTTTGGGAAGGTTTTTGGGTTCCTTAGCTGATGAGGAGTCTTTAATTTGTCCTATTTTAATTACAACAAATGATCCAAAAAGACAGTTAATGAATGGAGATGTTGGGATTTTATATGCAAAGGCATCTTCCTTAAGAAAAGCTTTCTATGAATCAACTGATATTGCATTTTTTCTTTCTAAGGATTCGGGTGAATTTAGAGAAATTCCAGCTGCAGTCTTGCCTTCGTTTGAATTTGCATACTGTCTTTCTGTACATAAAAGTCAGGGAAGCGAATATGGCTCTGTACTGGTTTTAGCGCCTTCTGGCAGTGAAAGGTTAGGTCGCGAAGTTCTTTATACTGCGGTAACAAGAGCTAAAAAAAGCGCTAGGCTTATTATAGGAGAAGATACTTTGGCCTCTGTTCTTAGGAGAAGTGCTAGAAAATTATCGGGGATACAAAGAAAACTTAGCGGCTAAGGATGCCTTTTCCGCTAAGATGAATTTTTACGCTTTAGAAGCTAATCTTCGTGTAATACGTGATTTAAAGCGATTTGCTTTGTTTTTTTTGAAAACGCCTTTTTTGACGCCTTTGTCCATAAGACTATAAACAACACTTAACTTTTCAGCAATTTGGCTTGCATCAGTTTCTTTGCATAGCTTTATAGCTGTATTAACTTTAGAACGGAAAGCTTTGTTTCTCAGTCTATTTTTTTCGCTTTGAAGGTCTCTTTTAATCGCTGTAGGCGTTTTGACCTTAGCTTTCTTTTTTGTTTTATCATTTGCCATTTTACAAACTCTTTCTCTGTAAGAATAAAGATATCCAGCAATATACTGTATGTCCTATAATTTGTCAAAGTTTGAATTTATAAGTTGGCGTTCGCGAGTTTTAAATTTTTTATTTCTTTTTGGTGGTGTATGAAAAAGCGGTGGCTATCTTTGTTTGGGGTCTTGAGTGTAATTTTCTTCGTGTTTTTAGTCAAAACCGGGATTCAGATCTCGGGATATGTTTCTTTAGACTCGGAGTCCGAAGCTAAGATAGACAAATGGCAGGTAGTAGAAAAAAAAGATGATGCATTTGCTATTATCGCGTCGTATCACTTTTTTTTTGAAGGCCAAAAGATAGTAGGAGAAACAGAATTTGCTAAGCCGTATTTTTTCAACGACACGTCTGCTAAAAAAGCGGTTCAAAAGCTTTCTTCTCAACCATGGAATGTTTTTTTTCAAAAAGACACGCCATCAAAAAATTCCTTGCAGAGGAAGTTTCCTTTTCAAGCGTGTATCCACACTTTTTTTATTTTGGGATTGCTTATTTACTCTATTTTTTTGAAAAAGTGGATTGAAAGATCTCTAGTCCAGTAGTTGTTTCAGTTTTCTATATACGTATTTGGCAATAGAAAGTGGGTTTTTAGCTCCATTTTTTCTTTTTAGAATGCTATCTTTATGTTTGCTGCTTCTTATATAGGGGAGACTATCAATAGAAAAGGGGGGCTCAATTTCGATTGGTGGTAAAAAGTAGTCCCCATTTCGTGTTAGAAGTTTTTTTCTATTGTAAATGGCAAACTTGCTCTTATTTTTTGCTAAAAAGTAAAAATTCGGGGTGTTTATAAAAAACTTTTGATGAAGGATGCTGTCGGGAACGATCCAAAGTGCATTGGCGATTTGCTTAGAGTTGTGTTTTTTAAGTCCCCAAAAAAAATAGATAGGCAATAACGTGCTGTTAGGTTCTTTCGGTAAGAAGAAAATAAGGTTTTTTTCTTCTTTTTTTAGAAAATAGTTTTTTTCTAGAGTTGTTTTCAAAAAAAAGATCGATTTTTTAGGTTTATAGAACATGCGATGTTTTGTTAAACGATTTAAAAAAGGGTACCTTTTTCTCTTTATTTTCTCTATTGCTAAAAACTGTAGCCTTCCGATACAGTTGCGTTAATTACAAGTAATACTCTGTTTTTGAAGGAGGGAAGATGCTTGACAAAAAGAGCCTTCTTCCCTGAGAATTTAGCCTATTTTATGGCGACTTTTGCCTGTTTTAACAATTTAACTTAGGAGCAGCGTTCCCTTCTTATCTAAAATAGGTGAGATTTCGCGCTGTCAAATCGATGACGAAAGAGACGGAGAATATTGGCCTTAGCCACCAACATCAGCAGAAAGTTGAAGAACTCGTAGCGATTGCAAAAGAGCAAGGGTACATTACCTACGAAGAGATCAATGAAATTCTGCCTATGAATTTTGACTCTCCGGAGCAAATAGATCAGATTCTGATTTTTCTAAGTGGAATGGATATTCAAATTCTAAACCAAACGGAAGTAGATAGGCAAAAAGAACGTAAAAAAGAGGTTAAAGAATTAGAGGGGGCTTCTAAGCGATCCGAGGGGAGCTCTGATGACCCGGTCAGGATGTATCTTAAAGAAATGGGATCAGTTCCTCTTCTTACAAGAGAAGAAGAAGTGGAAATTTCTAAAAGAATTGAAAAAGCGCAGATTCAGATAGAAAAAATCATTATGAGATTTAGGTACTCTACTAGAGAAGCTATTTCTATTGCGAACTATTTGATGACAGGGAAGGACCGTTTTGACAAGCTTGTATCTGAAAAAGAAGTGGCTGATAAAGCCGCTTATCTTCAGCTTCTTCCTAAGCTTTGTAGCCTAGTAAAAAAAGAAGATGAGTTTTTAGAATCTCTTCTGATTAAACTAAAAAACCCAGAGCTTAAAAAAGTAGATAGAGTTGCAATTGCGGAAGATATTGAAAAAACCCGAATCCGTACGCAAGCCTATTTAAAAAGAATGTTTTGCCGTCATAACATTATAGAAGATTTCATAGAGGTCATTCTTACCGCCTATGACCGTTTTTTGGCTTTAGAAAAAGAAATTCAAGAGCTAATACCCCGAGCTGAAAAAAATAAATTTGCTGCTGCAAAGCTCCTCGGTATGAAGCGAAAGCTGGAAAAAAGAGAGCTTGCTGCAGGTCGTGGTATTGATGAATTCAAAAAAGACGTGCGTATGTTGCAACGCTGGATGGATAAAAGCCAGGAAGCTAAAAGAGAGATGGTCGAGTCTAATTTGAGACTTGTTATCTCGATTGCAAAAAAATATACTAATAGAGGTCTATCCTTTCTAGATTTAATTCAAGAAGGGAATGTGGGTCTTATGAAAGCAGTCGAGAAATTTGAGTATCGTAGAGGATATAAGTTTTCTACTTACGCCACTTGGTGGATTCGTCAGGCTGTCACTAGAGCTATTGCTGACCAGGCAAGAACGATTCGTATTCCTGTTCATATGATAGAAACTATTAATAAAGTTCTTCGTGGCGCTAAAAAACTTATGATGGAGACTGGTAGAGAACCTACACCAGAAGAATTAGGTCTTGAGCTTGGACTTTCAGCGGAACGAATTCGAGAAATTTATAAAATAGCTCAACATCCAATCTCTTTACAGGCCGAAGTGGGAGATGGGGGAGAAAGCCAGTTTGGAGATTTCTTAGAAGATACAAGCATAGAATCGCCAGCTGAAGCAACGGGCTATGCTATTTTAAAAGATAAAATGAATGAAGTATTAACTACGTTAACAGATAGGGAAAGGACTGTTTTGATTGAGCGATTTGGTCTTTTAGATGGGAAGCCTAAAACTTTAGAAGAAGTAGGTGTCCGGTTTAAAGTAACTAGAGAAAGAGTTCGTCAAATTGAAGCAAAAGCTCTTCGCAAGATGAGACATCCTACTCGATCTAAACAGTTGCAGGCATTTTTAGATCTTTTAGAGACGGATTAATTATTTTCTATCTAGAGTGCTTTTTATGACAGATCTAGCCAGTCCTTCTTTAGAAGGTGTGGAGCGCGTTTTTTCTCAAAGTGGCCTTTTAAATCGCGCTCTTAAAGGCTATGAGATGCGTCATGAGCAAAAAGACATGTCTTTACAGGTAATGGATGCCTATAAAGAAGGTAATATTTTGCTTGTAGAGGCAGCTACGGGCGTTGGAAAAAGTTGGGCTTACCTTGTTCCTGCTATTCTTTGGGCTGCTGCTAAAAAGATTCCTACCGTGATATCTACTCATACGATAGCTTTGCAAGAACAGCTTTTGTATAAGGATATTCCTTTTCTTTTAAAAGTTTTAGGGGTGGATCTTCAAGCTATTCTTGTTAAAGGGATGGGCAATTATTTTTGTTTTAAAAAATTTGAAGAACTTTGCTTTGAAAAAGTCCATTTATCGCCTGAAGAGCAGCTTGAACTAGAACGTTTAGAGCAATTTTCTAGGATTTCTGAAGAGGGATCGCTTTCTGATGTAAATTTTTCCTTGTCTTCCGCCACAAAAGAAAAAGTGGCAGCGGAACGGTTTTCTTGTACCCATGTAGAATGCCCTCATTTTAGAAAGTGCTTTTTTTTCAAGGCAAGAAAGCAGCTTTCAGAATCACAGATTTTGGTTGTAAATCACCACCTTTTGGTTGCAGATCTTGCAGCAAGACTACGACCAGACTTTCAGGAAGAAAAATCTGTTTTACCAGCTTTCTCACGTTTTGTTTTAGATGAAGCGCATCATTTGGAAGAAATAGCGCTTGAAAGTTTTTCTACAAGAATTAGTCGCTTAGAGGTTGTTCGTTATTTAGGAAGAATTTATTCTGAAATTCAACCCCAAAAAAGTCAAATAGGCCTCTTAAAGGCTGCTCTATCTTCTAAAAAAAAGCAGATATCTAGCCCCTGTCTTGTTTTGTTAGATGTTGAAATTCCCGCACAAAAACGAGCTTCTTTGGAAGCATTTAATAGCTTTTTAGAAGAAGTTGAAATTTTTTGTGAAAAAGAGCTTGTTAAAGAGCAAGGAGCAGAGTCTCGTGAAAAAAAATGGAGGTTTGCTCCTGAAACACTTTTATCTTCTCGGTGGGTTGAAGGTGTTCAAAAAAAGTTTGATTTTTTGCAAGAAGAATGGGGTAGGTTTTTTTCTGCTTTAGAGCTTTTAAGGACAGAGCTGCAAAGAGGATTTTCTGAAGAAGAAAAAGAATTTTTTTCTTCTTATTTTATGACCTTTGATGCGATTAGTAATGTCTTAATTCAAAGGTTAGATCAGCTTGAATTATTTGTCTTAGCTCCTTTTGAGGAGCATTCTGTTAGATGGGTTGAAGCAACAGGAGCTCTAGCTTTAAAGAATTTGACTTTAGTTAACGCGCGATTAAACGTATCAGACTATTTGAAAAAGCTGCTTTTTTCGGTCAAGGAAACAGGTGTTCTTTGTAGCGCTACTATGACATCGAATAAAAACTTTTCTTTTTTAAAGTCGCAGCTCGGCTTAAACACAAAAGAGCTTGAAGAAAGAACTAAAGAAAAAATGTATGATTCTCCTTTTGATTTTCAAAAAAATGCTCTTTTTCTTGTTCCGAAGGATTTTCCATACCCTCATGAATTTGGTTTTTTTGATGCGACAGTAGATGCAATTAAAAAAATTACCAGAGCTTCAAAAGGGGGCTGCTTTATTTTGTTTACTTCTTATGAAATGCTTCAGATGGCATTTGATAAAATTGTGAATTCAATAGATTCGCCTAAGCTTTCTTATATGAGACAAGGAGAGTGCTCTAGGCAGCTCCTTATAGAGAGGTTTAAAGAAAGGCAAGATAGTGTTTTATTTGCCACTTCTTCTTTTTGGGAAGGAATTGATATAGCAGGAGATGCTCTTAGATGCGTTGTTTTAGTTAAGCTTCCTTTTAAAGTTCCAGGGGAGCCTTTGTTTCAAGCTATGAGTGAAATGTATCAAAGAGAGGGGAAAGACCCTTTTGTAGAATATTCACTTCCTCAAGCTTGTTTGAAATTTAAGCAAGGTTTTGGTCGATTGATTCGCACAAAAACGGATAAAGGGTGCGTTATTTGTCTAGACAAAAGAATTATGACAAAGTCTTATGGGAAAGTTTTTTTAAATGGGATCCCATCTTGTCCTATTTCTTATAAAAAAACTTCTGAAATGCTTCAAGATCTAGAGAATTTTTATACAAAAAGAGTCTGAAAGTTTAAGTCAGTTTGTTTTTAAATTGAAATTTTACCGGATTTTGAAAAAAGAGGCGACAGCGTGATTATCAAATTATTGCGCAATTTGACTGATGAGGGATTGATCAGAATGACGCCATTTGAATTTGTAATCTGCCGGTTAAAACGCTCTTAAAAACTACTCTTAGCTAAGAGAATGATTGATTTATGGTGCTGAATTCACTCGGCATATAAAAGTATTTTAACACGCTATCAGGCCTGTATTTTTGACAATAACAAATCCATTTTTAGTCTTTTACGTTCCAGGGGTATTCGTCGAATATCGCCAGATGGAACTGGTTAGGCCAAACACATGAGCTTTATAAAGAAATCTCATACCTATAAGTAATTCAAGTGTTTTTATTAGAGTACTCCTCTTTTCTTTAGCTCTTTTTGTAGCTGATTCTGAGAAGTAAACAATATGGCATCGAAGCCTAATTTTTGAGCAGCCTCAATATTTTCTGCTCTATCATCAACAAAAATGATCTTTGTAGACGGTAGTTCCATTTTTTGGAGCAGAAATTCATAAATTTTTGGATCAGGTTTCTCCATCCCTATTTCACACGACAGAAGACATGGCTGAAAGGGTGTGTATAAATTAAATTCTCTGATAATCCTAGCTAGGCGGTCGTCTATATTCGATAGAAGAGCTATAGAGATGTCTTTTTCTTTTAACTTGAGAACAAGGTCGTACATTTCGTGATTGACCCCAATAGCATCTTTCATCACATGATTAAAAGAATCTTCCCACTCCTTTGGTAAAAAAATGTTTTTTTCTTTTGCATATTCCATCCAAAAATCTTGATCCCTTTTGCCAGTTTTTGCGGCTTTTCTTTTTTCTTGATTGACGGCTTCAAACTCTTGAGCAGAGAGCTCAAAACTTTTGCAGAGGAACTCGACTACAGCCTGTCGATTTGGTTCTTTGGTCATTACCCCACCGAAATCAAAAACAATCGCTTGAGGAGTCGCAGAGAGTGTGGCACAAGCCGTGAGTAGGGATAGCATGATCTTTTTCATCTTATAAACCTCTTTTTTGCTTTTAATAAGAGCAGGGATGATACACGATTCGATCAAAATGCATCACCGTAAAAACTACGGTGATAATAACCCGTAATCTTGTAACTCCTGAGCTCTTTTTAATAGCTCTGTTTTTTTTCAGCAGTTTAATTTATTTTTTATGTTTTCTAAGTAAGATTCCACCGTCCTTGAGGAAAGGTGTAGTTTTTCGGCAATACTTCTAGCAGTTTCGCCTTGAAGATAGAGACTTAACGCTTCTTTTTCTCTAGAAGAGAGGTCTGGTGCTTTAAAATTAAGCTTAATCAAGAGATTTTTTCTTTTATTCTTTTCTAATAAAAACCAATCTAGCTTCTTATAGAAACGATTCCCAATAAATTGACGAACATCTATAGGCTCTAATTTTTGCAAAGATCGCTCTGCACGGTTTTCAAATTCTTTGCAAAATCGTTTTAAAAGAGGTATTTCGTTCGTAAAGAGAGTGTAGTTTTTATCATGTTTATTCAATCCAAATGAGAAACCTTGCAACACTCCTTTGTCTTTAAAAGTTAGGAGCAATGAATCTTCTATTCCAAAATTTTTTGCATGTGTCTTTGACTCTCGATATCCAGGTTCTTTGATAGATTGAGTGAAAAATACTCCTTCAGGTATGAATTGAGGACTTCTCAAAAATGGGTTGTGTAGAAAAAGATAATTGGATAAATAAAACTCCATCCACTCTGGGTTAGTTCCTAAACAGGCAGAATATCCCTCCTTTGTGACAAAAAAATAGGAGAAATGAGAGATTCCAAACGCATCAAATAGTGGAGTGACTAGGGGGCGGATTTGATCCGATAGCTGATGGTGTTGTTGTAATGGGTAATCCCAAAAATTCTTATCCATAAGACAAGTAGTATAGCTCAAAATTACGTACATTTAAAGGGAATAAGAGTTTCTATTACTCAAAACTGCCTATCGTTATGGGATTTTAGATACTCAAAGATATTGTAAAAGACTCATATCATAGTCTCAAAGACACCGATAGAAATTATAGGAAGCATTTCCCTATCGAATGGCATCATTTCTCAGCTTGATATTTATTATCAGAAAGCTATCTCCGCTGTTAAAAAAGGCTTACCAGTTCGATCTTCTCTAGAAAACTGGTTTTTTCGGAATGGACATTATCGAACCCTTGAATTAAATAGGGCTGTGGAGTTTGGTCGGTTGATTTCAGAAGGATTTACACAATAAAAAAAACCAACGCTTGGCTGGTTTTATCAAAAAGTTCGAAAATCTGGAGCGTAGCGGAATCGAACCGCTGACCTCAACAATGCCATTGTTGCGCTCTACCAATTGAGCTAACGCCCCATTAGAAGGGCAATTTAAGATCATATACAAAATAAAAAAAAACAGCAACCTAAGTTTTATTGATTAGGCGGATTGCTTTTTGGTCGTTTAAAAAAAAATAAAATGCTATATGTTGTTTATTGTGAAAGTTTTGCGAAACTATTGTTTTAATTTTGATTTTAAATTAATTAATTAACTGATAGAATTAACTTAATAATTAATTCGCTTATTAAAGTAAGGGGTTTTTTAATGATGATTTCTTCAGTAATGCCAGGACTTTATAAAACTACAGATAGGCACGGAGTGGAGCTTGAAGATCCTAAGGATAGACAGCTTATCCATTATGAAAGATATGGAAATGGAGGAACTAGAAATTATACAGCAATGGCTCAGAGGATTGATGTCGATCTTCGTTATCAGCCAGGAAACCCAACGGGGGAAGCCTATGCTGTCCCTAGGGTTTTATTAGATAATACTAACGGCGCGATATCGGTTTATTCTGATACGGACTCAGAAGAGCTTCTTGGCTTAGTTATTAAGGGAGATGCTGTTTGGATGAATGTGTTTCCCCAGTTTTTTGATCAAAGCAGCTCGGATCCTTATCTTGCAATAGCGAAAGAGCATTTTTTAGAAAGGAGCGATTTAACAGTAGTTCCAACATCTTCTTGTCGAACAGTTTTAGATGTGGTTTCTAAGGTGATGATTAAAATGCACTGTCCTTATTTAATTTCTCGGTTTGACCGTAGGTTAGGAAAAGGGACTATTGAGCACTGCGTTTCTGTAACTAGAGAATTAAAAGGATTATTAGGTTCTGGCCTTTACCCCAAGTTTGCGATTTTACCTGACTCTATAGGTGCGACATTTAATGGAGAAAGAGGTTGGGGATATATTGTTCGAGAAGCTAGACCCTACCCTCTTGCTGAGGATTCTTCTGAAAGAACGATGATTCCTATGTTTGCTCTTTATGGATCTGACGTTTTGGATCCAAGCGCTCCTGTTTTAATTACCCAAATGATAGATCGAGCTTATGCAGATACTGAAACTCTATTGGATAAAAAAACGTTTGCTAAAGAATTTGTGTTAACAGAAATTATTTTTCCTTTGGTTGACTTCTTTATTGTAGCCTATAGAGAGAAAGGTATTTTACTAGAATTGCATGGTCAAAATACTCTTGTAGAGGTTGATGCAAGAGGGTTGCCAACAAGAATTGTTCACAGAGACCTTGATGACGCAGTTGATATAGATTTGAGAAGTAAAAGAGGGCTTGGATTGGAGGGGCTCTATAAAGGTCAATATATTAGTAGGGAAGATTCTGATAAAGATGTGGGAAGTGAACAAAGTATTGTATTTGATAAGTCTATAGGACGCATGAATTTGGATAAGTTAGCAGAGTCGATGGAATTGCATTATGGAATTTCAAGAATAGAGATAGAAGAAGCTACTCAAATACATTTTGAAAGTGAATTTCCTGAATTTAGAGAATATTTTCCTGAGAATCTTTCAACTGTATATAATTATTCTTCTGAAATGAGACCGGGCCAATATAATTATTACGATATTGTTCCAATTAAAGATGATAAAGCAAGATGGAGACCGAGTAAGTAGCATTTACGTTAAAAAGGGGGCCCCCCCCTTTTTTTTATTTTTTTCTTATCTTTTTTAAAAGTTCCTTGCAGATAAAAGTTCCCCCTATGCTCAGAGTTAGACCAAATAGCAATCCTTGGCCAAGAAGGTAGGGTTTATATTCTGAGGAGGGGAGCTGTTTTAAAAGAACAAAAAGTACAACGGCAAAAATACTTCCAAAGCATCCCCTAAATAAAGATTCTATTGGAGTTGTCGGTTTTGGTAAGCAAAGACCGTAGTAGTAGTTAATAAATAATCCCATAGAAAGACCCATTCCAATTGTAGAAAAGAGAAAAAAACTAGAAGTAGGATGGGATAGAGATAGTAAGAGAGGGGCTATTTGGCTAATCATAAATAAAATAGAACGAGGGCATTTTTTTAGCCATGCTTCTATTGAAGGGGCAGTAAAGACAAATAAAGCCCATAGAATAAGACCTAAAATCCATCCTCCTAAAATATCTATAGGGAAGTGAACTCCCAGATAGATTCTAGATAGAGAGACAAGGAAAAAAAAAGAAAATCCAAAAAGCCATTTCCAGGAGCTTTTCGCATAGGTAAGTAAAAGCGCTGATAAAAGCATTGCAGAGGTTGCTCCTCCGCTAGGAAATCCATAGCCAGGTACGTGTATTACACCGAGCTTCGGAAGAATATGAAAGGGTCTGGGGTAAGCAAAGAAGTTTTTTAGGAGACTTACCGCTAGCGTGCTAAGTAAGAGAATTGCAAAAAGGCGTAGGCTCACTTTCCAATTCTTTCCAAACCAAAGATAGGGCAATAGAACAAAGAAAAAAATAGGGGTGTCAAAAAAGTTAAGCCCTTTAAAAAACAGATCCATGAAATGGGATCGTAGTTGTTGGACGAGTTCGATAAATTCTAGTTGCATGAGGCAATCCTTTGCACAATAAAAAATTCATTCTTTTTCACGTTATATTCACCAATTTTCTTCTAATTTTGCAAGTCCTTTTATCAAAATACTATTTTTGTAAATTGAAATCCCTTTTCCTAAAAGGACATTTTGTCTAAAATTTTAATTTCTTATTTTAAGGGTTTTAAAATGAATAAAAAAATTTCGCTTTTTTCTCTTGTGATGCTAATCGTCGCTTCTATTGATAGTATTCGTAATTTGCCTTCTGCTGCCCTTTTTGGTAGTGATTTGATTTTTTTCTTTGTTGGCGCAGCTATTATGTTTTTGATTCCTACTGCCTTAGTTGCCGCAGAGCTAACGGCAACTTACCCTGAAAAAGGAGGAATTTATCATTGGGTTTACAAAGCTTTTGGAGAAAAGTGGGCTATGCTTGCGATTTGGCTCCAATGGATTAATACGATGGTTTGGTATCCTACAGTTCTTTTATTTATAGCCGGTACAGCTGCATATTTAATTCATCCTGATTTAGTTCAAAATAAAATATACCTCATAGCTTCTGTGTTAGTTGTTTTTTGGTCTATTACTGTAGCTAATTTTTGGGGCATGCATTTTTCTTCAAGAATAAATAATTTGTTTGGAGTTATTGGAATGGTGTTCCCTATGATCTTGTTGATTACTTTAGGGTTTATTTGGTTTTTTTCTGGGCAGGCTCTCCAGGTAAATATAAGTCTTAGCACATTTATTCCGTCCTTTTCTCAGTCTACAACTTGGATTTCTCTTATAGCTATTATGGCTTCTTTTTTAGGAATGGAGCTAGCAGGTGTTCATGTGGGGGATATTAAAAATCCTCAAAAAAACTTTCCAAAGGCTCTTCTACTTTCTAGTTTCTTTATTCTAGCTACAATGGTTTTTGGATCTCTTGCTATTGCGGTTGTTTTGCCAGTTAAAGAAATTAATTTAGTTTCTGGGGTTATGCAGGTGCTTTCTCGATTTTTTGAAGTTTTTCATTTGGAGTGGTTGACTCCTATATTGACGGTTTTGATTGTTTTAGGCTCTATAGGTAGTATTATTAATTGGCTTGTTTCACCAGCTAAGGGGCTTCTGCATGCAGCTGAATTTGGATATTTACCTAGCTTTTTTGCTAAGAAAAATAGCAAAGGGGTTCCTGTGAATATTCTCCTTTCTCAAGCAATCTTAGTGACTATTTTTTGTTTTGTTCTTTTGTTAGTGCCGGAGGTTAATGGTTTTTATTGGTTTTTAACAGGTTTAAGTACTGAACTTTACATGATAATGTATGTTCTTATGTTTTTCGCTGCATTTAAGCTGCATTACAAATATAAAAATAGACCTAAGGTTTTTAAGATACCAGGCAAGACGCCAGGGATATGGATTGTTTCTCTTTTGGGAGTATTTGGTTGTTTAGCGACTATTGCTGTATTTTTCTTGCACCCTGAAAATATAGCTGTAGGTTCTAAAAATAAGTATTTATCCATGGTGCTTTTGGGCAATTTAATTACAATATCTCCTGTTTTTCTTTTTTATTTTTATAAAAACAGAAGGGAGTAGATGTTTTGTTTTTCTTTTAATTAATTAATCTCGTATTATTTCCCGTGTTTTTATTTGCTATTTTTGCAAATAGTGATTTTTTTGCTTTAAAACAGGTGTGATATGTTGACTAATAGAAAAGATGTCCCGTTGCTTTCTTCTGAGAGCTCTTCTTTGAGCATTTTAAATGATGTTCGAGGCCACATAGAGAAAATCTCTCAGAGGGAATTACCAGAAATTGATAAAAAGACAGCTTTATATATGCTTAGAGCTGGTCTTATTATGATTTCAATTTTTGGTGAAAGTGGGTATGTAAATATTTCTCTTCAACTTCCAGCTGGATACTTATTTGCTTTTTGTAATGTTTTTACTTTTATGGTGTTAGGATACGACTGTGGCGATACATTGATTAAGTCCTTACTCGAAGTCAAAACTCCTGAGCAAGAGAGGTTAAAAAGAAGACCATTACCTCTTTATTTAGGTGTGGTAACTGGTATTGCGAATGCTGCTTTAGCTTGCTTGTCTCAAATTCCGGGGGTTTTTCCTGCTCTGGTTTATAACGACCGCAAATATGGGGTCCCTCTTGTTGTAGCTGGTTTTGCTTCATCTCTTTGGTTTCCGGCTGCATCTCTTCAGGGTCAGACAGAGCTGATGTTTAGTCGTATCGGGCAAAATCCAAAAGCCCTCGATATACAGGATCGTTTAATTGGGATACTGCAAGAAAACAAATCGTATTTTATAAACCTACCTTTAGATCAAAAGGCTGTGTTTATTCGGGCATTGCAGCTTGCTAAGTCTCTAGATCGATCACAAGATCCTGTTACAGGTTATCTTAAGGCGATTGTTTCTGTTAGAGAGCCCAGCGCTCCTGCGGTGCTTTCACCCATACAGCAAGTGTTTTTAGGAAGTGCCTCCGGTGTCGGTGTATTTCTTACCTTGGGATATCAAGCTGGTTGCGCTTGGTATACCGAAGAAATTACGAAAGAATACATCACAAAAGATACAACTCTTTTGGCTATTTTTTGTTCAGCAGCAATTATAGCCACGATGTTTATTAGTAAATTATATATCGCAGACTCTGCTAGAGGTTTTTCTAAAAGCCTTATTGACAGAGTTGATGGAAAGGTTCCTGATAATTTAGCTGAGCAGTTGCGTAAAAACCAAACGATAACTGCGAAAGTGACTGCATGTTTCCTTTGTCTTATGGCTTTGGGGCCGATAGTTGTAATTTGGCAAGATTTTTTTAAGGGAAATCGAGCCTTGCAATTGACCTTTACGCCAGTTATGTGCGCTTCGTATTTTTTGCTTCTTTCTACCCCGGAATTAAAAATTATTGAGTCGTTAATAGAGTCAAAAATTATCAAAGAAGGCAGCTCCATTGAAAAGGAAATGATAGAGACTGTTTATGAATATGATAATTTAATTAGCTTTATACAGAAATCTTCACCAGAAACTTCTGAAAAATTTATTTCTCTTTTGCCAAGAGAGGTTCAGGACCGTTTTGTGATAGAAGCTAGAGTGGGTGAAGATTTCCATTCAGCTCTTTAATTGATTTTTTTCAATAAAGAGATTGTTTTTTTACTTTTATTTGTCTCTAATTTTCAGCTCTAGTATATTATGGCTTTGACTTTGTCCGTTGTACCTTTATAAGGGAGCTGTTTTGTGAGAAGATTTAAGTGGCGTTCTCCTGTTTTTCTTGCTTTTCTTCTTGTTTTATCTTTGAGTTTGCCAGAAAAAATTAGTCAAAAGACTCGATTTTTTGCAATTAGCTCGATTGCTCCAAGCTGGGAAGTCTGCCATTTAATCAAAGAAAAAACAGTTAGGTTATTGACTATTCCTTCTTTTTATGGGATTTCTGACAAGACTTTACTAGAAATGGAAAACCTTAAAAGAGAAAATCAACTTTTGTCTCTACAGGTCGAAAATTTAAGGCAGTGGCTTGTCAGTGAAGATCGGATTGAGGACCAAATACTTAGGCTTAAAGCAATTGACACTGCAGAAGTTCCAGAAGAGTGGGGGGCTTTTTTTGCAAGGCGAAGAAATCAGATGGCTCGAATCCTTAAACTGCAAATGAAGGCATTACCCGCAAAAGTTGTCTATCGAGAGCCTTGTTCTTGGAGTAGTTTTCTTTGGATTGATTTGGGCGAAAGAGATAATAAAGCTCTTCAAGAGGCTCTAGTTGCTAAAAACAGTCCTGTTGTTATAGGGAATACTTTAGTTGGAGTTATTGAGGAAGTGGGAGAGTATCGATCTAAGGTCCGATTGATTACTGATTCGAAACTTGTTCCTTCTGTTCGGGTAATTAGAGGTGAGAGTCAAAATCGATTGTTAGTATCTCAGATAGAAAGTCTTTTACACGCCTTGCAAACAAGGCCAGAGCTTTTTTCTTCAGAAGCAGAAGCTAGAGTTGTATTTTCTTCTTTGCAAAGAGTCCCAACTTTTTTTAAGGCATCAGACCCTGCGGATCTTTATTTGGCTAAGGGGGAGCTCTTTGGAAGTAGTTTGCCTTTGTGGAGATCTAGAGGACAGGTTTTAAAGGGGGTCGGATTTAATTTTGATTTTTCTGATGAGGAAGGTCCTGCTAGAGATCTGCGAACAGCAGATCCTGTTCTTGTAAAGGAGGGTGATTTGCTAGTTACGAGTGGACTAGATGGGATATTTCCCCCAGGACTTGAAGTTGCAACTGTTTCATCTGTTGCTTGTTTAAGAGAAGGCGGGTATTTTTATGAGATTGAAGCTAGATCTCTTATTGAAAATTTAGATGAATTAAATACTGTTTTTATTTTGCCTCCGATATCTTTTTAGTCGATGTTTTTTCTGTTCTGTAAATGTGTAATCTGTTAAAGTCGAAACTTAGTTTATAAAAATAAAAAAGGAGTTTTTTATGAAAAAAATACTATTTGCTATGTTTTTTGCTTTCACAACAGCGTCATTAGTTGCTTGTGAAGGGTGTCCTGAAGATGAAAATACAGAAGAAGTTCTTCCTGTTGCTCCTCAAGAAGAATCTACAAAAGAAGATTCTGCTCAGGCAGCTCTTTTAACTTGTGATTCTGAAGAGCAAGAAGTTGTTGAAGAAGCTCTTAAAGAAACAATGTTTCTAGCTTGCAAAGATTGCAAGTAGAGATTTATTAAAATAACTTCTTTTGTTATTCTAAAGTAAAGAGTCAAATTTTAATTTGACCTCTTTGTTTTTAAGTAACTTTTATAACAAGGGAGTTTATTGTGAAAAAATCCATATTAATGTTATTTGTAATGGTTTCCATTGTATCAGTTTCTTCTTTTGAAGGAGGACGATCTTTCCTCCCAGAAAAAGAAGGTTGTGGATGTGGCGGCCCAGATAAAGGTAAATAAAATTAAAAAAGCAGCATTCTTTTCTTAAAGAGACTGCTGCTTTTTTTATTATCTTGTATTGTTTATTCTATAGCGTCTAGCAGTTCTTGCTGGAGTTCTTTAAAAGTTTTTTCTTTTCCGAATGCGTAATTATACGTAGACTCCCTTATATATTTTTTTTCTTCTTGGTTGCTTTTTAGTGTTTCCTCAATAAAAGCAAAAGCCTCTTTTGAAGAAGGAATCGTTAGGCCGCAGGGATGCAAAAGGCTTTGTTTGGGATCTTTTTTTGTTAAAAAGTAAAGAGGCCTATTGAAGCTTAAAAAGTCATATCCGATGGAAGAGTAGTCCCCAATATAGAAGTCTACGACATTAAGTATAGGATAAATAGCAGGAAATTCTGTTAAAAAAATAACTCCCTCGGTGTTTTCATGCTTACTTAGGATATAGAAAGTTTCTGCTGGATGAAACTTTTCTAGGAAGGGGTGTAGTTTAATGATTAGGTTAATATTTCCTTTGCAACTTGTTATTAGATTGGTTGTTTCTTGAAAAAAAGAAGTCGGGTTTTCTCCGTCTTGCCAGGTAGGAGCATAAAGAGCGGTTTTTTTAGTTTTATCAAGATTTTTCAAAATACGATCTTTTACTAGCCTATCGTAAAAGCATTGGTATTTACGGTAAAAAGGCAGACGATAGTTACCTGTCCTAATAACTTTTTTTATTTTTTGGATGGCACCTGTTTTCGTTAGTAAGTCTACCATGTGTTTCCCGTAGACAAGCGCTAAGTCTTGGTCTATGTGCTGCTTAGCCGAGTGCCCTTTATCGGAATTACCGTGGGGACAAAAAATGAACTGCATCTTTTTTTTATAAAGGACTTCAAAAATAGGAGTTAGTTCTGCGGCCCAAAATTTTCCACTTTCAAAAATCACGTCAAAATTTTCCGCTAAAAATTGGGCCGAGAGTTGATTGAGATCTTTATGTATCGTTTTAATTTGAGGATAAAATGTAAGAGCAGATTTATAGGTTTCATCTTCAGATACGATAAGAGGAATATCTAGAATATAACAGATTACCCCTAGATGATCTAGATAGGTTTCAGGTCCAGTAGTAATAGCAACTTGTCTTTTAGTCATGGTTACGGCGTGAAATTAAGGTGTTTTATTTTTGTTGATTTCTACTTTACAAGGGCCGTAAAGATTGATTCGCTTGGCAACAATCAATCCATCACCAGAATAACTTTCGCAGTTGCTATGCTCTGCTAAAATACAGAAGTTCTTATCTTTAAGGAAAGAAAGGCATTGGTTGTGTACAACATCTCCATGGGTAGAAATGAAGAAATAATCGATTTTGTCTTTTTCGATAGACTCTAGAGCAGAGAGAAGCATTAGATATTCAGCCCCCTGAATATCTGAGTGTAAAATATTTACATGCGAAATATTTTGTTCGTTAAGGAATTCATCGACCCCGATTTGTGTAGCTTGACTGTAGTCAGCGTCGTCGTTGTCTTTTTTTCCAACATAGTATTGAAAAAAATTCCCAGACAGATTGTTTAAAACAAAATTTCGTTTGCCAACATTTAAACGTTTGCTATCGGGTTCAACAAGATAAGCTTTTCTAAGAGGATATTTATGAGAAAACCATAAAGAATAGTAGCCCCAATAAGATCCGAGTTCTACGATAACAGCATCTTCTGGTATATACTTCAATACTTCAAAAAATACTTTTTCTTCTTGCGGTTCATGATGACCTCTAAGACCAGTTATGATTTGAGACATCCAATGGCTTTCGTGACCATAGTAACAATCCGTTTCTATTTTTATACCATTATGCATGAGCTGAAAAGATCTTGACGATTCGTTGAATATTTTTCCGGCTTCCAATACTTTGGGGATGTAGTCAGTGTCTTCGCCTGAAAGAGTGGTTAGGGTTCTTTCGAAATAGGGATTATTTTTAACGCCATTTTGTAATTCAGATTTGTAATTTTCTCTATAGGCGTAATTTATGGATTCTACTTCTGCGTTTCTAATATAAATTTCATCATATTTTTCATCTATAAGTGTGAAACCTTTTGTCTGTAAAAATTCTCTAAATTCAGGAGAATGGTAATTGTTTTCTATCTCGATGACTGAAATAGAAAATCGACTAAAGTCAATAGATTTAAGGATTTCTAGTTCGCCCCCTTCGGTGTCAATAGAAAGATAGTCGATATGTGTAATGTTATTGGTTTCTAATATAGAATTTAATGTTAGGCAGGGGACGTCAATTATTTCTATGCTTCCTCCAAATTCCGCAACCTCTCGATTTATTCGATCTAGGTGTTGGGGATCGTATTTATCAAGAAGCCCGCTTAGCATTTCAACAAAAAAAGTGTTGCTTTGAACTTTTTGAAAGCGTGCGTATCCTGGAGTTTCAGAAATAGCAGCATTAATACAAAGAGATCTCGGGCGGTTTTTTTTTAAAGATACAAAGTGCTCAGGATTAGGTTCAACGCAAATACCTGTCCATCCAAGCTGTTCTTCGAAAAATTTTGAATTGGAGTAAAGAACCCCATCATAAGCTCCAATTTCAACAAAAATTCCGTTTTTTTTCGTTTTAAAAATATTCTCGTGTAAAAGAATGTCTTGTTGGTATTGGGAATGATAATTAGCAAAAACACCAGCAAAAAATAAGTGGAATACTATCAGAAATTTCATAGAACCTGACTTTTAAGGGGTTACGGTACGATGTGTTTTACTGGTATACTAAACAAAGTAATACTGGACAAGGCCTTTTTTAGCCGTATTTTTAAACTCCATTTTTTTTACAAGAGTTGTTGGAAAAAAATTATTTACTAGTATTTGTTTTAGTAATATATCTAAAAAAAATCAACCAAAAGGCGGCTCTATGAAATATGATGTTGTTGATGCTGTAACATCCTCATCGCATCAGCTGGATGGCTTATCTCAAAGTGAAATTTTAAAAATACTCGAAGCCCATGAAAGTGCTTCCTATAGACTTTTTCGAAATTGTGCTCTTGCTGTGTTGAACTGTGGATCTGATTTAGATAATAATAGAGAATTACTAGATAGATATAAATCTTTTGAAATAAAGGTAATACAAGAGAATTATAAAATTAAATTTGCGGTCAAGGGAGCTCCTGCTACTGCTTTTGTAGACAGTCAGATTATCGAAGGAATCAAAGAGCATTTGTTTTCTGTACTGCGGGATGTCCTTTATGCGAGCATTAATATGCAAGATGATCCTCATTTTAATTTGACCACAACAGAGGGGATTACCAATTCTATTTTTCATATACTACACCATGCTAATTTTCTTTCTTCTGATCAACCTCTTGTTGTTTGTTGGGGAGGACACTCCATTTCTAGAGAGGAATATGATTATACTTTTTCTGTAGGAGAGGAGTTGGGGCTTAGGAGACTCGATGTTTGTACTGGGTGCGGTAATGGTGCTATGAAAGGTCCTATGGAGGGTGCCGCGGTTGGACATAATAAACAAAGACTTCAAAGAGGCAGGTATCTAGGAATTACTGAGCCAAGGATTATTGCTGTTGAATCTCCAAATCCTATTGTAAACACTTTGGTTGTTATGCCGGATATAGAAAAACGTCTTGAGGCTTTTGTTAGGATAGGGCATGCCGTTGTAATTTTCCCTGGGGGAGTGGGTACCATGGAAGAAATTTTATATTTGCTTGGTGTTTTACTTCATCCCGATAATGAGAAAGTTCCGTTCCCTTTGATATTTACAGGGCCTGCTAGTTCTAGAGAATATTTTCAAAAGATTGATTCTTTTTTAGGAGAAATATTAGGTGAAAAGATTCAACGTCGTTATAAAATCATTATAGATGATCCTGCTCAAGTAGCAAAAGAAGTGAATGAGGGGATTAAGAAATTACAGGAGTTTCGTAGGGAAGGTAATGATTCGCCAAATTTTAATTGGTTACTGAAAATAGACCCTGAGTTTCAAAAACCTTTTAAGCCTACGCATGGAAATATGGCTAGCTTAAGTTTGTACTTGGAGCAAGATCCACATACTCTTATAGCTAATTTACGAAGAGCTTTTTCTGGAATTATATCAGGAAATATTGAAGAAGAATGTATGCAGTCTATTGAGGAAAAGGGATATTTTAAAATAAGTGGAAGTGCGTCTCTTATGCAGTTGATGGATGATCTTTTAAAGTCTTTTGCGAGCCAAAAACGGATGAATCTTCACCAGAGCGAGTATGTGCCCTGTTATCAAATTAATTTGTAGTTTGTAGGTGAAAGGTTGTTTCTATTTCTTGTTTTAAGCAGCTGAGTTTAGTGTCTTGCCCAAATGTGTAGTTGTAGACTTCTTTACAAAGAGCTGAAGGATGGTTATCTTTGTTGTCTTCTAGGATTTTGTAGAAATTTTGGTAGTTTTCTGGATGAACTTCTATTCCTGTGCGAAACAGGTAGAGCCCTTGATCAAGTAACGGATCTCTTTTTTTGGAGTTTAGAAAGAACATGGGTTTATCGAAAAAAAGAAAGTCGTAGCCGATCGAAGAGAAGTCTCCTATGTAGTAATCGGTGATAGCTAAGAGAGGGTATATAGGCGGGAAATTGGTTAAAAATAACACGCCTGGGGTGTTTTTATATTTTTCGATTAGCTCTTTGTTTTTTGTGCCATTAAGAAGCAAGTTTGGATGCGGTTTGATGATGAGATTAAAATCTTTCGGAAGGTGTTTTATTAAAAACGGAATTCCTTCCGCAAAAGAGGAGGAGCTTTCTGCATCTTCCCAGGTGGGAGCATATAATATTGTTTTTTTGTTTCTATCTAGGTGTTCGAAGATTTCTTTTTCTATAAGAGCATTGTAGAATGCTTTTTTTTCTAGGTAGTATTCTTTTCGAAAGTTACCTGTTTTTACGTATTTTTCTAAACAAGATAGTACGTTTTTTTGTCTTAGAAAATCGATCATTTTATCGCCGTATAACAATGCGAATTTTTCTTCAAGGAGAGCCTCTAGATGAGCTGAAGCATGGCCTTTATCGGAGTTTCCATGAGGACACCAGATGGTCTGTATTTTTTTTCGATGGAAATGTTGCGCAAAAAAGAAGATCTCTTCAAAAAGAGCTCTTGGAGTGCAAACAAAAATTGTATCAAAATGAACCAGAACCGTTTCTGGCAATCGTATGTAGTCGACATAGATAGTTTGTAACGATGGATACAACCTTTCTAACAAGGCTTTCGAGTCGTCTTCCGTAACAATAAGTGGGATCTTCAAAAAATCACAAAGAGGTGCTAGGTGATCTATATAAGGAGGTGCTGATCCATAGATTAAGCCTGCTGCAGCTTTTTTTTTTAGTTCCATCAAATTGTCATTAAATTGTTTTTTCTTCTGGTTGGAGATTGTTTTAAATTAGGATAGGCGAGTTGCGGTGAAATTGCAACAAGATGTTGTCTTTGCTGCAGTAGGTTTTGATTGTAAGCATTTTGTTCGTTGATTTTTTCATTCAAAGCGATGATTTGATCTATTAGTAAGGGAATTTCGCAAATATTAGAATCGTGGCTTAAAAAAGAATCCATAGAAGAATTTTCTCCTATTATTTTAGTAGCTAGATCTCTTTCTTGTCGTTGTTTGGTTAGTTCTTGTAATAGCATGGATCTATTTTGCATAAGAAGAGAGCGTGAGGCCTCTTCATTTAATACTAAGCAAGAAGTTTCCGCTAGTAAATTAGATAGAAGCTCTCTCATAATAGAGATTTCTTGTTGCATCGATTTTTTTAGGCTTTTTTCAGCCTCGAATTTGTCAGCTTCCATACGATTCCTCCCTATTTTTACTTATTAACTGATTTGTTCTATTTATAGAAGCATAAATCGTGCCAAGAGATAAGTTGTTTACGTTTAGGAAGGTTTCTTTTTTTTGATAGCTTGTTTATAGTTGTTGGGATGTTTTGATATAGGAAGAAATGATCTAGTGTCTTACGAATTAAAAAAATGGTTTCAAGAAAAGAAAAGAAGCTTTCCTTGGAGAGAGAATCCAACCCCTTATGCGGTTTGGATTTCAGAAATTATGCTTCAGCAAACAAGAGCAAGTGTTGTCATCCAATACTTTTTAAGGTGGATGGAAAAATTTCCCACGGTAGAATTATTAGCTCAAGCTTCTTCGTTAGAAGTTATGAAAGCTTGGGAAGGATTGGGTTATTATAGTCGGGCTCGAAATATTCATGAAGCGGCAAAGAGCTTTGTAGATGGAGTTATTCCCTCTTCTTTAAACGATCTTTTGCAGGTTAAAGGGATAGGTGCTTATACAGCTGGGGCGATACTTAGCTTTGCGTATCATCAGAAGGCACCTGCTGTAGATGGAAACGTAGCCAGGGTTATATCTCGATTTTTTGGGATAGAGGGAGATTTAACTTCTTCTAGTAAAAAAAAGGAGTTAGAGGAAAAGACGATGGCATTTCTTCCCGATAGCGAGCCTTGGATTGTTATGGAGGCTTTAATTGAATTGGGGGCATCGATTTGTCAAAAAAGGCCTTTTTGTGAAAAATGTCCTTTGCGTTCTGGTTGCTTTGCGTTTAGTCATAATAAGACAGAAGAAATTCCTTTCGTAAAGAAAAGAAAGCAAATTTCTTACCTTCATAAGCAAGTTGCTATTATTTTTTTTGAGAATGAAGTTTTACTTGAAGTGAAAGAGTCTAATCTTTTTGCTGGACTAGCGCAGTTTCCTTCATTTTTGTATTCTATAGAAAAAGATTTAGAGTCTCAGATAAAAGAGTCTTTAAATTTGGAAGTTCTCTGGAGAGGGGAATTACCCAAAGAAAAACAGTCCTATACAACGTATCAAGAAGATCTTTTTCCTTTTTGTTTTGACGTTTTTACTAAGCGAGCTGTTCCGGGATTTATTTGGTATAAGATCGAAGAAATTTTAAATCTTCCATTCTCTTCCGGACACAAAAGAATTTTGTGTCATGTTATGAAATATTTGGAATCTTTGGAGTGATAAATCGAATGCCTGCTTGCCATAAGGGGCAGGCAATCTATTTTATTCAAGATGTTCTTCGGTTTTTCCAGTTTCTTCTTTACAAGATTCAGGAGCTAGCTGGCAAAGAGCTTTTCCTCCACATATGCCAAGTAAAAAGAAAGTGACGATTGGCAAGAAAATAGCCAGCACTAGTCCCGCAATACCTAGAATTAATTGAGTTATTTCTTCTTGTTTAACGATAAATCCAGCAGCCTTTGTTAAAAAAGCGTTGATTTTGCAGGGGAATAAAATACCTAGAATACCACCTACGGCAGCTAGGATAGCGCACCAGCCACTAAAGAAAATAAAGCTAAATAACCCGCTAAGAATTAGGCTGAGACAGAAAAAGACTTCTAGGCGATGCTTTTTTGCAAAGCTTTCAATTTCTTTGACAGAAACTCCTTCTTTGAGATTTTTTGTGTCCATGATTTGGTTCCTTTCGTAATACAGTAAAAAATGTTTTTCCGCCTTTGAAAGAATTCCCTTTCAGTGCAACGGTTTTTTTAATCACATCTAATTTGCAATGTAATGTTAAGGATGTTTTTTATCAATCCTTACTTTAAAGTTTTTTAGACTTGTTTTGAAAACCAAGGAAAAAGTTCTCTTTGTATTTTTTTTCGAGATCGTATAGACTCAATTCGATAATTTGCTGTTTATGTTAAAAGCATTTGGAGAAAAACGTGTTTATTCTTTTTGCTAGTAAAATTAAAGCGGAAAAACTGCTTTTGATAATCTCCAGATTGTTTTGGTTTTTGTTTTTTCCTGTTGGGGCGTTTTGGCTCCTTTATGTTAGCTGGACTTCCTGGGGCGTCAGTGAAAACTGGATGTCTAAGCAGGGGAAGTCTTCTTTAGAAAATTATTACACGTTTCCTTTGGAGAAAATAGGAGAGGGAGCTCTTTCTTTGCATAGAATTGAAGAAGGCTCGTTTCTTTCAGTTTTTTCTAAAGAAATTTTTTTAGTCGCAAGAAATCATAGGCCTACAAGCCAAAATTCTCTAGTGGACTGTCTTTTTTCTTTGAAAAATGGAGAAGAGCGTTTCGCTAAAAAAAATGAAAAAATTTTTTTAAGGGCTCTTAGTTGCTCTGCCCAAGAAATTCCTAAATACACATTCTCTGAAGAAGAAACTGATTTTTGGATTCGACCGACTTCTTTTACTTCAGAAGGCATTCGCCTGTTTGTTTGTGCTAATGAGGGGACTTCTTTCGAAAAGCGCGGTGAAATTTTTTTGAAAGAAAATTTAAAAGGATTTAAGAATAAACTCGATTCTTCTTTCTTAGAAGAAATAAAGAAATCTAAGCTTTGGGGGCAAGATGTTTTACTTGCTCGGTTTGGAAGTGGAGTGTATGCTTCTTTGAAAGAAAAGGTTAAACTTGAAATTTTAAATGGCGGAAAGTCTGCTTTTTTCTTTGTTAGCAATGGGGATTTTCTTTATTGGCAGAAAGGGCTGGGGTGGGCTCCTTTACCTTTTTTAGAGGAAGGCGAGGGGCATCCGATAGCTCGAATAAGGAATTTGACCTCGAGAAGTTTAGAGATTGAAGTTTGGGATAGCCAGGGTTTTTTTCCTAATGTTGTGAAAGTTGAGCTCCAAAAAACTGGACTGTCATCGAGAGAGACTCTTGGATCTAGAGGAAAAGTTGTACGGGCAAAAGGGAACGATTTGCCAAATTCAGTGCGACTGAGATCCCCTAAACAGGTTTCTTGTTCTTTTGGTAAAAAAAGGTATTTTTTAAAAGAAGGGGATTGGATTTTAAAAACTACCAGAGGCTGGAAGAATTTAAAAACAAAAGTAGACGTGGCAAATTATATACAGCATGACTTGCGCGGTCAGCTTTTTGTTTTTGATGCGCTCGTTCAAGAGTCTGGTAATTTGATGATGAAAGGTTTTTTAGTAGATGAGATGAGAACTTCTATGGTTCCGTTTTCTTTGCCTGTTTCTGGTGAAAGTAGAGCATCGTCTTCTCGTAAAATAGAAAAAAAGCCCCCGTCTTTTTCAAAAGACAAGAGGGCTTTTACTAAATATGTGCCTCCAAAGGATAAGCAAGAAAGTGAAGATGAAAATGAGATAGGGATGTTGGATGAATAGATTTTTGTATTTTGGATTACTTTTAACTTTATCAGGTTTTTCTCCTTTGGATCGAGCTCAAGATTCGGAAGAAGGTATTGAGGCTCGGGTTGTTGACGTCAATAAAGAATTGGCGACTCTTCGATTTAAGCTCGCTTCATCCTATCAAGAATTAGTAGATTTACATAATAAGGATTCCAAAGAGCCTGAATACCAAAATCTGTTAGATGTAGTGAGAAATCTAAAAACATCTATACAAAACTTAGAGGATGGATGGCGTAAAAATACCGTCGAGGAGTTTAAAAAAGAAGAAGAAGGGTATGCTCTTTGGGATCAGGAAGAAACGACCCTAGGACAGTTAGTCATGGAGTACGGCTCTTTAGATTTTCTTTACGTCGTGCCCCCTGAAATGGCTGGATTGAAGTTAAATATGCATTCTCAGCTTCCAATTCCTAGAGAGTCTTGGACTGAAGTGTTGGAAATTATTTTAGCGCATAATGGAATTGGCGCTAAGAAGATTAACACGTACGCTAAGCAACTTTATCTTTTGAAGCAAGACCCTTCTTTTATCCAAACCATAGCATCTTCTGAAAAAGATCTTCTGCGTATTCCTAGTTATGCTCGTTTGTTTTATGTTTTTTCTCCTCCTCCAGAGCAAGCCAAAAGTACTTTTCAGTTTTTTGAAAGATTTGCCGATGCTAAGCAAACATTTGTTCACCAAGTTGGAACAAAAATAGCTATTGTCTCTTCTAAAGAAGAAATCGAAAAGTTATTAAATTTACATAAGATGATTTGGCAAGACACAAGCGGGAAGGTTTCTAGGGTCGTTTCTGTCAGCAAAATCCCAGTAAAAGAAATGGAAAAAATTCTAATTTCTTTCTTTGGTGATGCAATTGAGAAAAATAGACCGCCGTTTAACAAGGTTGAGCAGGAAGGTTTGACTGTTTTTTCTATGGGACAAGGAAATTCATTGGTGCTTATAGGCCAGGATGAAATCGTGTCTAGGGCTGAAAAAATAGTAAATGAAACAGAAGAGCAGCTTCAAAATCCTGCAGAAATGACCGTACACTTGTATACTTGTCGTCATAGTGATCCAGCGGACCTTTCGAAAGTTTTAGAAAAAGTTTATAGCGCTCTTTTGGTTTCTTCTCTAGATGGCAAAGAAAGCTTAGACTTGTTTTATAACCAACAAGGTATGCCTTTTAGAACTCCGGATGGGTATGCTCCGGCTCCGCCACTTCCGGTAGCTCCTCCTCCTTTAAAATCAGGCAGTTCTGCTCAAATAGAGGTTGAGTCTGGTGCCGATCATTTTATTCCTGATCCCAAAACAGGAAATTTATTAATGGTTGTAAGGAAGGATGTCCTTCCTCGCATTAAAAACTTATTAAAGCAGCTTGATATTCCTAAGAAAATGGTGCAAATTGAAGTGCTCCTTTTTGAAAGAATTTTGAACAATAATGATAGTTTTGGGCTTAATTTATTAAGAATTGGATCTAGTCATAATAAAGTTAAATATTCTTCGTTTTTTAGCCCTTCTGGTCGAGGCGTATTCGAATATATATTTCATAATTCAGGGCATGGCAGCTTTCCTGCTATGGATTTTGCTTATAATTTCTTGATGATGCAGGAAAACATACAATTTCATGCTGCACCTTCGGTTATGACTGTTAATCAAACTCCAGCCACCATCAATATAGTAGAAGAAATTTCTATTAATAATGGAGCTGCACCAATCGATGCAAATAATGGAGTCGCCTTTGAGCAGTCTTATACAAGAGCTCAGTATGGTATAACAATTAATATGACTCCGACCGTTCACGCTCCTGAGGTTTCAGATGATCCTAACATTTCAGCAAAAGGTGCAGTCACTCTAAAAACAAATATTTCTTTTGACACTCCTACTCATAGCGTTGATTCCAGACCACTTGTTCATAGAAGACATATTGAAAATGAGGTGAGGGTCGTAGACGGTGAAACAGTAATTATTGGAGGGCTGAGAAAGAAAGCAGTTCAGGATAATGAAGAAAAAATTCCTTTTCTAGGCGAGATTCCTGGATTAGGAAAATTATTTGGGTCAACGGCTTTAACAGATGCAAATACAGAAATGTTTTTCTTTATCACTCCTCATATTGTTCCAGATCCAGAAGAAGCTCTAGAGAAAATGAGAACGGAAGAGCTGAAAAAAAGACCGGGTGATATTCCGGAATTTTTACAAAGAGTTGTCGAAGCGCAAGATAAGGAAAGTAAAAAGTTTTTCGAAAAAAGCCTAAAGTTGTTTTTTAAATGATGAATACTACGCAAGACCTAAAGGATTTAAAAAAGGAAGATTCTTCTTTAGAAGAATGGGGTTCAAAGTTTGGGCTAGAGATTTTTAAAAATCTTTTGGATTTTTCATTTGTAAAACAAAAAAAACCTTTGGTTTCTTATTCCTTTGCGAAAAAAAGAGGATTGTTGCCTTTAGAAGAAAGAGATGGAAAAGTGCTTGTTGCAGTTTCTAATCCGCTAGATCTAGATGGAGTAGATGAACTAAGACAGTTGATTGGAAGAGAGACTGTGGAAGGAGTCGCTCTTTTAACTGACATAGAAGAAGCTATTGAATTTAGTTATCATGAAGAGGCTGAGGCGTCTAATTTGATGGCTAGCCTACAAAGCAAAGTTACTCTTTCAGAAGTAGATGATGCAGAAGGGTATGATCTTTTAGATTATAAAGCAGAGTCTCCAGTCATTCAAATGCTAAATGCAATGCTTCTTGAAGCGATTCAACAAGGAGCTTCGGATATCCATTTTGAGCCTTTAGAGCAAGGCCTTGGAGTTAGATATCGTATAGATGGAGTTTTACAACAAAGACATGCCCCACCAAGAGAGTACCAATCTCAATTAATTACTCGTATTAAAGTTTTGTCTCGTCTTGATATCGCAGAGCAAAGACTACCTCAGGATGGACGTATTAAATTGCGTATGGGTGGCCGACATATTGATTTTCGTGTCAGCACGGTACCTTGTGTTTTTGGAGAAAGAATAGTCCTTAGAATCTTGGATAAGTCTAATGTTCTGCTTGGATTGGATAGAATAGGCATTAGAAAAGAAACTCTAGAAAAATTTATCGAATTAATTAATTTGCCTGAAGGAATAGTTCTTGTTACAGGACCTACTGGAAGCGGTAAGACAACCACTTTATATAGCGCTCTTTCTCAACTAAATTCTTCTAAGGTAAATATAATGACTATAGAAGATCCTGTAGAGTACAAGTTACAAGGGATGGCTCAAATAGGTGTTAATTCTAAAATTAACCTTCATTTTTCGACTGGATTAAGACATATTCTTAGACAAGACCCCGATGTAATTATGATAGGGGAAATTAGGGATAGAGAAACGGCTGAAATTGCTATACAAGCTTCTTTGACGGGACACTTGGTATTAAGTACTCTGCATACCAATGATGCTCCATCTGCTTTAACAAGGCTGATTGATATGGGGATAGAACCATATCTTTTAACGTCCTCTGTTGTTGGGGTGGTTGCTCAAAGATTGGTGAGGGTTCTTTGTCCTTTATGCAAAACTACTTACATGCCCTCTGAGCAAGAATTGAAAGATTTAAAAATGGATTCGCAAAAAACTGAAGGACTCTGCTTTTATAAAAGCGTTGGTTGCGAACACTGCTTTCATTCTGGGTATAGGGGACGTCATGGAATCTATGAGCTTCTTACTATCAATCATGCAGTAAAACAGCAGCTTTTAGCCTCAGCTGATGCACATCAACTACAGATATTAGCTTCTAAATTAGGGATGTCTAGTTTAAGGGAAGAAGGTGCTTTTTTGGTTGCTAAAGGGATCACTTCAACAGAAGAAGTTTTGCGAGTCACTCGCTCGTTCGAAGAGCTATAGGGATAAAACTATGCCATTATTTCAATATAAAGCAATAGGTGGGGATGGTCGTGATTTTAAGGGGGTTGTGAATGCGGATTCTCTTTTAATAGCAAAAGAAAAACTTCGCAAAGAAAAGGTTTTAGTTACATCTATTGCTTCCTTGGACGTCAAGGTTAAGGTCTTGACTCTATCCCCTGAACAATTACTTGCTTTTACAAGAGAAATGGCTCAGCTTTTAAAAGCAGGTCTTCCTTTGTATGAAAGTTTACTTACGATCGAAGAAAAACAAAAGAAAAGTAAAAATCACGCTCTTTTTGTAGATCTTTGTGATAAATTAAAAAGTGGAATTAATCTTTCTTCTGCATTGGCATTGTACCCTGCTACATTCCCTGAAATTTATTTGTCTATGATTAAAGCCGGAGAGCAAAGTGGTTCTTTGTTTGAGTCATTTGATAGATTAGCGTTGCTGATTGCTAAACAGCAAAAATTAAAAAAACAACTTTTGTCTTCCTTGGCCTATCCTGCTTTTTTAGGCGGTTTTTGTCTTCTGATTATAGGATTTCTTTTTTTCTTTATTGTGCCTTCTATGAAGGAGCTATTTGAAGATAGGGCCCTACATCCTTTAACTCACGCTATACTCTCTATTAGTGATTTTTTAAATAACTTCAAGCTGGAACTTTTTACACTTATTGTTATCCTTTGTTTAGCTGGCGTTTGGGGATTTCGCTCTAGTATACTTCGTAAAAAAGTGAGCGCTATTTTATTTAAAACGCCATATATAAAAAAAATCTTATTAGAATCTTCTTTAGTACGTTTTTTTCGCTCGATGAATATGCTTTTGGTTGGGGGTGTTTCTCTAATTAATGCTCTGCATTTTTCTAAAAAAATGGTAGCAAGTGAAGTTTTTAAAGATTTGATTGTTAACACAGAGTTGCAGGTTCAGGAAGGCAAGAAAATGAGTCAACTTTTTGCAGAAGCTCCTTTCATACCTTTACTAGTCATTCGAATGCTGAGCATTGGGGAAGAAACAGGAAATATGAGCGGGATGATGCAAAGTATGAGCGAAATTTATGAAGAGGAATTGGATAAAGATTTATTGCAGTTAATGACTTTTTTACAGCCGGCAGTGTTGATTTTTCTTGGGGCAGTAGTTGGACTTGTTGTTCTTTCTATTCTTTTGCCTCTTACAGATGTTAGTTCATTCATGTCGTCGTAATTTATAGGAGGAGTAAGTGAAAGTTCAAAGAAAAAAGAAAAATGTAATAACCTTGTTAGAAATTATGATTGTTATTTTCTTGATAGGGCTAATAGGTAGCGTAATCGGATTTAATGTTAAAGGTAGCTTAGAAGAGGGAAAAGCTTTTAAAACGACTCAAGGAATTCAGCAGATACAAGAAATTCTTTTACTTGAGATGGAGAAAGGAGCTTCTTTAGAGCAGATTTTACAAAGTCCAGCATACTATTTAAAAAAATCAGGTCTTTGTAAAGATGCAAATAAACTTATGAAAGATGGGTGGGGTGTTCGTTATACGATTAGTGAAAAAGTTCAAAAAGATGGAACGAGTACATTGACCGTAAAATCAGAAGCTTTAAATAAATATCAAGCAAAGAAAAAGCAAGGTCAGCCCAGTTCTAAAGGAAATCTAAAGCCTGTTGAGTCTGAAGATGAAGAAGATGATGACGAGAGCTAAAAAGAAAGCATTTACATTATTGGAGTTAATGATTTGTTTTTTTTTGATTGGAGGTATATCTAGTGCCCTTTTTATAAAAGGGCATGCCCTCGTTGCTCATCATCGATTTAAGTGCGTTTCTCAATCTTTTTTGCACGAACTAAAGAGGTGGAAGCTTTTTTGTATGACAACTGGATCGGATGTCAGTTGCAAAATAGTAACCACAGATGAAGGATACAGGGTTTTTTGGAATGCAGATTTTCCTATTAAAGAAGAGGAGTCTTCTCTTTTGTTAACGGAGACAAGGGAACTGCAGTTAAAAGGAAAAAAAATAAAGGAGCTTTCTTTTACGATCGATTCAAGAGGAGCCCTGTCTATTAGTGAATTTTTAAGCTTAGTCCCTAAGAACCCTGAAAATACACTACTTGTTGATTTGTCTTATCCAATGCTTTTTATTCAGGGCCCTTTTGATTCATCCATGAAAACTTCTTTAGAAAAAAGTGGAGAGCCATTTTACCCCAAAAGAAAAAAAGATATGTAAAAGATTTAAGTTTTCTTGTGAGAAAGGGACAGATGTCCTATTCTGACCGCTTTAGAAATTATACCCATAGAGAGGAATTTATGATAAAAAAATCTCTTTTTTATTTTTTTACTTGTGCCGCAGTTTTTTCTTCTCCCCTTATGGCAGAAGAAGAAGTACGTCCTGTTGCTGAGCATTTATTACCAAAGCAGCCTAGCTGGAAACCTAAAGTAACTGTTTATCATCCAGAAGGATCCCCTGAAACTGTTGTTTTTTTTGATGAACAAGACGAAGGTGTTCAGGAGCCTGTTAAACAAATTAAATTATTTGCTAACGGGGCTCTTTATAGTGAAATGGATTTAATCCGTGTGAAAGAAGAAGAACCAGGCTTTAAAGAATGGAAAAATGATATCGTGCCTCACGGTGTTAGCGTTACCTACACTAAAGAAGGAGAAGTCGAAAAGATTCTTCACTATAATAGAGGAGTCCTTCACGGTAAAGTTCAAGTGTATTACCCTTCTGGAGTGTTAAAAGCTGAAGGATCTTTTAATCAAGGTGTTCAGTGCGGAAAAATTCTTTCCTTTTATGAAAATGGAGAGAAGATGGAAGAAGGCTTTTATAAAAATGGAAAATTAGAGGGAGATCTTTGCCGGTATTTTTCTAATGGAAAGCGCATGGCTATAATTCCGCAAAAAGAAGGCGTTCCTCATGGTAATGCTATAGAGTGGTTTGAATCTGGCAATATGAAAGCTAGCTTACGTTATCATAGTGGGGTTTTACATTCGGATGGAACGAATCCTGCAGTACTTGTATATAATGAGGATAAAACAATTGTTGAAGTCCAAGACTTTAAAAATGGAGAGCCTGTTGGTACTCATATTCGATATCATGATAATGGAAAAGAAGCGTATAAAGTATCCTATAAGATGGGAAAAAAAACAGGTAAGGAACTGTTTTTTTCTAAAGATAGCGCTATTTTAGGAGAGGGCGAGTACAAAGATGGTATCCCAATAGGAAAACACTGGCGTAATTTCGAAGATCGTACTTTGGCTTTCTTAGCAGTTCATGATATGGAAGGAAATCTTTTAGAGCCTGTTAAAGAATTTTATTCTAATGGTCGATTAAGAGCCGAGTATTCTTTAAAAGATGGCAAGAGAGATGGTTCTTTTAGAGAGTGGTATGAGGATAGTAAGCTTAAAATAGACTTTAACTATGCCGCTGGTGATTTTGAGGGTCTTCAGAAAGAGTTCTATTCTTCTGGGCAATTGAAAATGAAAACATTTTATAAGATGAAGCAGAAAGATGGACTTTATGAGGAGTGGTATGAAAATGGTTATCCTCTAATGCAGGTTCATTTGTCAAAAGGTCAAAAGCAGGGAATCAGCAAGGTTTGGCATTCTAATGGCCAGCTTAAAAGTGAAGAATTTTATCAGGCAGATCTTTTGGACCAACAACGTAAAGAATGGCATGAAAATGGAGCGCTTAAGTCTTCTGGTGGGTATTTAAAAGGTCAAAAACATGGTCTTTTTGAAGAATGGGATGAAAATAAAGGATTGCTTCTGCATGTGCGTTATGTAAATAACCTTCCAGAGGGAGAGGTTAAGACATGGTATGAGAAAGGGAAGTTAAAAGAAGTCCTTTATTATAAAGATGGAAAAAAAGACGGAACTGTAAAAGAGTATTACTTAAGTGGAAACTTAAAGGCTTCAGCTTCTTACAAGGAAGATCGCTTAGACGGCCAGATGGAATCTTGGTATGAAGATGGCAGTCCTTGGCTTTCTAAAAACTTTGAAAATGGTATTGCTGTAGGAGAACAAAAGGAATTTTATCCTAAAAAGGGCGCTGTTATTCATCTTTCAAAGCTTTTTTTTCATGATGGTTATGGCCGTTTAGATGGAGAACAAAAGACTTTTTATGAAGATGGGACTTTGCAGTCTGTTATTTCTTATTCTAAAGGAGAGCTAGAAGGTCGTAAGGCTCTTTGGAATGAAAAAGGTGAGATTGTAGAAGAAGCTACTTATGTGAAAGGTAAATTAGAAGGAAAAGTATTTCAACGACTACAAGATAATAAAGAAGTTATCTATCAATATGTAGCTAATCGCAAACAAGGTCTTCATGAAGTCTATTATCCTACACAAGAAGGAGCTCCTAAAGTAAAAGCTCTTGAAGTTATGTTTAACAATGATTTACCTGAAGGGGAATTGGTTGAGTATAATACGAATGGTGCAAAAGTAGGATCTACTTTGTTTATTGCAGGGAAAAAGGAAGGAAAGGCAAAAGTTTTTGGTCCTAAGGGACAAGAACTAATCGTTATGGAATTTGTTAAGGATAAAAAGTCCGGACCTTTTATAGAGTACTTCCCTGGAGGCAAGGTTCATAAAAAAGCTTTTTATAAAGATGATCTCTTAGAAGGCGAAGAGAAAGTTTATTTTCAAAATGGAAAATTAGCAAGTATAGCTAAGTATAAAAATGGCAAGAAAGATGGATCTCATAAAGAGTGGAATGAAGCTGGTGTTCTTGTTTTTGAAGGTGAGTATGTAGATGGTAAACGTCATGGTAAATTAAACAAGTATTTCGATGATGGTAAGCCGTATCTTGTACAGTCTTTTGCAAACGATCAATTGCATGGAGTTAAACTCTCTTATGATAAAGAGGGTAATGTGATGGAAAGTCAGTATGACAAAGGACAAAGGGTACGTTAAGCGTAAAAAGCCCCCTATTAGGGGGCTTTTTTATTTCTTCTTTTTTTTTAAGAAATTCACAAAAAATTTTCGTTTTATCTTGGTAACCATACTTGTTTTATTAACCTGGCTTATTGTCTTTTAAAAAGTGAATTGATGGAGAATGGATTCTCCAAAACGTCTGCTGTTTTTAAGTTTTAACCTAGTTAAATTGAAAGAGGTCATCGGGGGACCTTCTTCTAAAAACAAAGTACCTGAGGATGCCAGTAGATTACTTGTTTCTACAAACTGTAGTAGATGAAGTATTGGTTGTTTTGGGTCTTTAGAAAGAGGATAAGGGGGATCTATATAGATGATGTCGAAGGGCGCCTGTAAGACGGGGCTTTTGACGAATTTAAAGACATCTGAGCAAAAGATAGAAGTTTCTTTTTCTAGTTCAAGCAAAGACACGTTTTCTTTTAAGGTTTTTACTGTTTTTTTATCTTGTTCTACAAAAGTAGCATGTTTAGCTCCGCGGCTAATAGCTTCAATTCCCATAGCGCCACTGCACGCAAAAAGATCTAGAAAGTTAGCATCGGAGATAATACCTTGAGAAATATCAAATACAGCTTTTCTTAGAAGGGATGTAGTTGGTTTTGTTAAGGGGCCTTTCGGGGATTGAATACTTCGATTTTTAAAAGTTCCCCCGATAATTTTTAGACTCATTCTCCAAGAGTCCTACCGTGAGCTGTTTTTAAAACTTCTTTTGCTTCTTTTAGATGGATGGACTTAGAATCCTCTAGAAATTTCCCATATAAAGAAGCTGTTTGACGAAGTTCCCATTCTTTTTTTATTGCGTTTGAGGATTCTTCGGCCATTTCAAAGTCGAGCTCTTTTTGTAAAAGAATCCAACCTTCTTCATTTCTTCCTTCTAACGTGAGTGAAATTGGAGTTAATCGGTTTATTTTTCCCATAATGATAAACGGCTCTTTTTGATGTAAATTAGGCGTTTTGGTGTTTAAAGGAAAAATGGAAATGTTAGCTTTAGGATCTGCTGTTTCTAAGGAAATAGATATATCTTTAATTAATGGAGAATGAAGGCTTTTTATAAAAGAACCGAGTTTTCTTGGTAAAGACGCATTAGTGTCTGAATAAAGAAGCTTTCCTCCGAAAAGGGAACTGAGCATGTCTAAGTTGACAATATTATTATTTTTACCGGCAGTTATAGTGAATAAGTTAATTTTTCCTTCATTTTTTTCTAAGAGTTTAGTGATTTCTTTTTTGGTAACCGAAGGATTTGACGTGAGCTTTCCGTTTGTAAGTAAAATCACTGTATGGACTTCATCATCTTCTGGTATTTGTTTTAAGGTCTCTTGGAGTCCTTTGAGTAAATCAAATGAAGCAAAAAAAGGTTTTTCTTGATGTTTTTCTAGAAATTCTTGTGCTAAGCGAATATTTGGTAAGGAAACCTTAAGATTATAAGGAGTGAGTTTTTCGGTCGTTTTATCTAAAAGGTAGATATTGAAAAAGTCGCCTTCTTGCAGAGAGGACAGGGCTTTGAAGACAGATTTTTTAAATACGGTAATCTTGTGTTTTTCTATTTCAGAAGAAGTATCTATAAGAAAGTAGGTGTTTTGTTTAATTCGTTCCTCTTCTAAATTTTGCGTGGGTGTGACTGTGATAGAAAAAATGTAGCTATCGCCATCAGGAAAAAAAGAGGTCTTAATGTCAAAGTTATCATTCCACTTTAATGAATAAAGTGCCTTGGTTGGAAGATAGTCATCAATTTCGAGCGTTGAATTTTGTCGATAGGAGAAGATGGTATCATCATTATTTGGAAAGGTGTAGGTAGGTTTTTCCAATAAAGGTTGTTCGGCGTCATTAGCCATGAATAGACGTGCTAATTTTTCGCTAGATCGAATAACCTCCATTTCTAAGGACGGGGACGTATTTGTTACCGCGCTATTTTTATAAGTAGAGATATTTTCTAAATCAGGAGTGGACAATTGTTCGTTTAAATCTTTTTCAGATAAAACTCTATCATCTATGAGAGGTGCAGCTATTAGAAATTCATCAGCAGGAAGAAAGGCGCTAGGGGACTCGAATTTCGCATTGGCTGTAGTTACAGGGGGTTGAGAGGGGGCTACGTTGGTAATAGCTAACGCAATAGGCTCTTCGGGCTCAAAAGTAAAAGTTACAGGGGCTAGTGGCTGATTTTCTTTCACGTGTTCTTCTAGTCCAGATATTTGAGAAGTCGAAACCAAAAATTGGTCTTGTGAATTTTCTAATAAAAGAGGGTGTTTTGCTAGAATTTCTTTTAAGGTTTGGGGAGCTGGAGTAGGCCGGTTTGCTGCAAATTCTGCGAAAAAATCATCTAAAGTGGAGTCTTTTGGGTCATAAAGAGTATCGGGGTCCAACTCTTTTGCTATTGGAGTGGTATTTTGAAAAAACGAATCGCCCATTTCTTTTATAGAAATTGGGTATTGAATAAAAAAATAAATAGCAGCAGAGTGTAGCGCAAGTGATGCTAGGAGGCATTTAGCTAAAAGACCTGTTTTATGGGAAAAGTTCTTTGTAGGTTCATTCATAGGTTTTCGCTTAACTCCCGACGGCTTATTTGAATTCGGTTTTTCAAGGACTCAGGTGTATTTGTGTTTTTTTCTAATGCTTTTAGCTTATTGTCAATAATTTTACAATCTTCCAAAGAAAGACCATCTAAGCGAAGAATTTCTAGTTCAGCAAATTTCATATAAGCATCTACAAGAGTCCATTTTTCTCCTAGGTTTTCTTTAGTGTATAAAGGAGAAGAGCTGAAAGTATCTTTAAAAAGTCGAAAAAGGTTTGCTGTTTTTTGGTTGTACTCTGCTTGATTTTCTGAAAGAGATGTTTTACAGGTTATATACTCTAGCCCAGCTTCTAAGCAGATAGGTTCTACCAATGGGTCTAGACGCATTTCTAAATCTTTTAAGTTGCTTAATATTTCTAAGCATACGGGGTTGTTTTCTGTTTTTTCTTCGGTTTTCATATAAGTAAAGAGAAGTTTTGATCGTTCAATAAGTGAAATAGCGCCGATTAAAGAAGAGTCGCAGCTTCGAATTAATGTGTCATAAAGATCCAATGCTTTTTCTGTTTTACCGAGTTGTTGACTAGTTTTGGCTAGTTCGAAAAAAAGCTCTTTTTGCAGGTTTGTTTCTGGATTTGAGGAAAGATTGTTAGCGGTTATACATTTATCAAGTAGTTCTAGTTTTTTTTCATTCTCGGATTTGTAAGAAAGAATTTTACATAATTTATATACGGTAGTTTCGTTTATTTTTTGATTAGCTGGAGTGTTATTTACAAGATGTTCAAGTAATAAATTTGCTCTGTCTAGTGCTATTAATGAGTGTTCTGCATTTTTATAATAATAATCTGTAAGCCATTTTATGTTTTCATCTTTTATTGGATTTTCTTTATTTTGAAAGATGTAAAATAGGTGGTTGGCTGCTTTTTCTAATAGATCATTTTTTGTTTGAAGGAGAGACTCATCAGCCAATTTTAGATAGGTATTAAAAAGATGTAGTCTTAAAGAAGGAAAATCTCCATTTTGTTCGTAGTTTTGTAGCAGTTTTTCAGCGTGCAAAGCAAAAAGAAGTTTAGCTTCGGGATCTTTTAAATAGCAAAGAGCTTTCATTAGTTGCACGTCATAGTTAGATGCTCTTGTGGAAAATTCTGTTTGAAATTTTTCAATTGTTTCTAAGGTCTTAGAGAATTGCTCTTTTTTAAATAGATTCTTAATTAATTCAAGTTGGTAGTTTTCTTTTTCTTCTGAGGAAAATACACCTGGATTTTCTAAGGTGTTTTCTAAGACGGCAATCCAATGGTTTTCCAGGTCCGAAAGTTTTTCACTAGAAGAATTTTGTAATTGTTTACTAGCGCAGTTGACTTTTAGCCTTAAAAGGTTGGTTTTTGAAGGATGATTACTGTGTTTTTCTAGAAAATCGGTAATAAGACTTTCTGTTTGCTCCCAGTTTTCGGAATCATAGAGTGCATAAGTTAGATTTAGATGAACCTTATCTTCTTCAAGATTTTCTGGATACTTAGCTAAAAAGGCTCTCGATTCCTCTATGAGTTCTTCTTTTTTTTCATATAATTTTAAAAGATCTAAATACGCTAAATGGATTTTGGGATCATCTGTATTTTCCGTAAGAAAATTTGTGTTCTTCCAAACTTCTTTATATAGATAGATGTTTTGTGTTTTGTACGCGCAATCTAAAAGCATAAGATAGGCTGTTTTTTTGCTGGAAAGAGAAGAGTTGCCGTCTTCTAGCGTTTTTAGTAGATATATCGGAGCTTCTTTGTAGTCAGTTAAATAGTATAGGCTTTTTCCTACTAAGTAATTTGTCGTGCGTTCTGTTTCTGAATTAATAAAAGATTCATGTTTTTTATAGGTGTCCACTACTTCTTTAAATTGTTTTAGTTGATATTCTAGGACAATACAGTTGAAGACAGTTGCAGCTTTTTGCGCTGAATCCAGCGGTAGGATCGATTGTATGAGTTCTAAAGCTTGGCTTGGGTCTGTATCGGCAAGAAGAAGAGCTGCAGCAGACGTCAGGTCTGCTTTTTCAGAGGGGTTTTCGCTAGCTAATGCAAGATAACAGTTAGCGGCTCTAGCATTTTCTTTTTGTAATATGTAAATTTCTGCAAGAAGTGGTAGGGAGTTTTTAGCGAAGTTACTTTTTAAACATTCTTCGAAGAGTATTCTTGCTTTATTTAGCAAGTCTTTTTCAGGAGATTGGTCTGTTGTTTTTTGTAATGTAAAAAGAGATGAAGCTGTAAGGTATAAGATTGAATTTTTTTCTTCGTTATTTAAGTTTAAAAGGAACGAAGTTGATTGGGTTAATGAATAGAGCTCATCGATTTTTTTATTTTCGTATAAACAGAGAGCCTTATTGTATTGAGCTTTTTCTAAAAGATCGGTTCTTTCTATTTGGTTGTATTCTTCTAAAGCAATTGTGAAATTGCCTTCTTGAAAGTAAATATCACCTAAAAGTAAATGGAGCTCTTCTGAGAGTTCAGCGGTAGGGTTCTTATTGAGGTAGGTTTGGATTTGTTTTTTTGCTAAAGAGTAGTCGCCTTCCTTCCAGTGCTCTTTAACACGTTTTAGCAAAGAAAGGTCTTGGGAAGAAGTTTTTCCTTGAACAAGAGAAAGAAGTATTAGAGAACTGCAGCAAAGAGACAGTTGTTTAGCTATTTTATAAGAATTTTTAATCATGAGGCTCACCATAGGATATGAGATAGACGGTAATTTTTTTGCGATTATATAATCCACAAGTTTTTTGTCAAAAACTGAAAAAGTCTGTTTTTTTATTCGCTGAAAGAAATTTTGTCTGTTTTTTTCGATTTTACTAGGAAAATCATCAAAAAAAGGCCTGCAATAATTAGAAATATACCTAATATTTCAACTGGTTTTAGAGTTTTTTGCCAGAACATTAGGTCGAAAATAGTTCCAAAAATTACGGAAATATAAAAAAAAGGTCCTATTTGTTTAGCAGGGGCGTATTTGATCGCAACAGCAATCAGAACTTGATAAGAAAACCCTGTAATTCCAACGACTAAAATGGGAAGAAGTGCTTTGGTTTGTAGAACGGAAGAAAGATTTAGTCCTTCAGGAGAACAGATAATTCCGGTAACTATAGTTGAAAATACTCCATAATAAAATAAGCTTCTAAAAAGGGGTTCGCTGTAGTGGGAAAAACGAAGGGCAACAACAGAGACCGCTCCCATGATTCCTGCTAGTAGTGCTATCCAGAATGAAGGTGTATAATAACTATTACTTGGATGAGCTAAAAGAGCTAACCCTAAAAAGGCAGTGAAAATTCCCGGCCAAATCTTGACGTCTATGGGGGATTTTTTCCAGAAATACGCAATAAAAGGGATGAAAAAGGGGCTAGTATTGAAAAGAAGAGATCCTTCCGTAATCGAAATATTTTTTATTGAGTACATATATAAATACACAGCAATCAATGCTGATGAACAGCGTATTAAATGAATATTTATTTCTGTTGTTTTTAAAAAACTTATATAGGATCCCTTTTGGGAAGAAAATGCTGTGACCCCTACTGTGAGAAAAAAGGATATAAGGCTTCGAAAAAAAGCGAGTTGGTTCGTTGTGCAAAACTCTAAAGAAAATTTTGCGAATGTGAGCATTATAGTATAAGACAAAGAAGAGAGCAAGCTTGCGCAAATAGCCCAGGCAAGAAGTGTTTTAGGTTGGACAAAAGAAGTTTTTTTCATAAGAGCTCGCTTGAAAGAATAGAGAATATAAGAAGGTGCCATTTAGAGTAAACAGAACTTTCTAATGGGAATTTTTTGATCAAAAAAATGTAATTATAGAGAATTAATAAGAAGATAAAAAGAGCCCCTTTATGAAGGGGCTCTTTGACTTAATTAATAGGTTGTAAAAGCTATAGGAATAAGGCCATTCACTAAGTGGTCTAAAAGATCTTCAACTGTTGCAAAAGGGCCGCCTGTACCATTTTTCCAGCTTCCTGATACATCCCAATGAAGTGGATTTGTCACAATTTCTCCATTTTCCCAGACAGCAGAGCAGTAGTTACGTTTATCGTCGGTAGAGAAAGTTAAAAAAGAGCCTATCGGAGCATCTTTTAATTTCCTTTCAGCATCAAAAGAATTTTGAACATCAGGATGAAAAGCTATTGTAAGTGGGTTTTTTTTATTAAGTCTAGCATCTTCTGTTTTTAGATTTACTAACATATTTCACCTATAGTTATAAGTTTATGTAAATTTTTTGTTTTCAACAAAATAATCATCTCCTTTCTAGATAGGCGTATTTAAAATCAACAAGCCCTGTAGTTCTAGAATATACTACTTGGTGGAGGTGATTCTTTTTTATATTTTGTTCTCTTTCATAAAAAAGAGAAAATAAAGGAACCTCTTGTATTAAAAGTTGTTCGGCTTCGGAAAGCAGCTTGATTTTTTCTATGGGATCAAGTTCCTCTCTTTCTAGCTCTAATAGTTTTTGAAATTTAGGATTTGCCCATTTTGCAAAGTTAATATCTTGATTACCGTATTTAAATGCGTTTAGAGTGAATCCAGGTGTGTTAACGTGAGGTTTCCAAGACATACACGTTGCTTGAAAGTCACCTTTTAAAATTTTTCCAAAAAGAGTATTGAAGTTGAATCCTTCTGATCTACAAGAAATTTGAAAGAGATCTTTCCATCTTTTTGTAATATAGGATGCAATGCTTTTTCTTAAGGGCGTATTCGTGAAATTTAACGTAAGGAGCGGGAATGTTTTTCTCGAAAGACCGAGTTCTTCTAAGGCCAGCTCGAAGAGCTCTAGTGCTTTACTTTCATTTCCTAAAGTTCTTTCTTCGGAATGATTAAGGGTGTGGGAGAGTGGAAGAGGAGTTGATGCAGGTAAGTGTTCATAGGGTATTTTTTTTGTGAGGTCATTTTTATCGATTGCAAGATCAAAAGCCCGTCTGAGGTTCGCGTTATTGAATGGAAATTTTTCGGTATTAAAGATGCACCAGTGAATACCTATTGGGGCAGAAACTGTGAATGATTCTGAAATTCCATTAGAGGAGCCTTCCCAAGGATGCATAGGTCGACCTAGCCAGTGAATTTCGTCATTTTTAAACATTTCATTCGCTACGAGCGTTGTGTTTTTGGATAGTAGAATTTTCTGTAGGCGAATGTGGTCTTTATCCCAATAAAACGAATTTTTGGTTAATTCATAGCTTGTGTGGTTAGTGATTTTTTTTATAACAAAAGGTCCGTTACAAACAAAATCTTCTAATCGTCCAATACTCCAGTTAGGGTGTATTTTATCTATAATGTGATGCACAGGAGAGTATGTGGAATAGGCTGTAAGTTCTAGAAATTCGGGAGTTGGGTGTTCTAATTCTACGAGTAAAGAATAGTCTCCTAGTACCGTAATACCCACATCTTCAATAGAGCAACGGTTTTCTTTAGCGGCCCTAGCATTTTTAATAGGGTAGAAAACGTGAGCAAATGCTGTTGTAAAATCTGGCGATAGAATTTTTTTCCAGGTGTAAGCAAAGTCTTGCGCGCAAACAGGAGACCCATCAGACCAGTAACATTTTTTGAGTTTGAATAAATAACTTTTTAAATCTTTAGAGATTTCTACAGATCTTGCTGCAGCAAGTTCTGGTTTTCCTGTCTCAGAAAGTCTTGTTAATCCTTCAAAAAGCATTTTTGTAATTGTGTGAGAGTAGTCATCTCCGGCAAGTCTAGGATCTAGTGATTGTGGAAGTTCTAAAAAGCTAAGATTTAAAACTTGTTGATTTTGAATTTTAAGAACCCATTTTTTGATTGCTTCGTGAAGTGTAGCGATAATTAGATTTTGTTTTTTGTCATCTACGTGAGGAAATACGATGCTTACGTAAAGAGATCCTTGCATCTGAATTGAACTTTGGACAAGCGATTTGGAGTAGAGTCCTTGTGCTGCAAGAGCAGAAAAAAGTTCTTCTTTGAATGATACGTCTTGTATGCGTATTGTTGTGAAGAGTTGCTTTTTGTGTTCTTCAATTTTTATGAAGTAGTCTTCTTTTTGTATAGGTTTTGTTTTTTGAGCTTCTAAAAATTGGTTGAAAAGTATTTCTAATGACAAGAGCGGTAAAGTTGCTTGGACTTCAATAGGGTTCAAAGAAAAGAAAAAATTCTCTAATAGTTCTGGGTTTTTTTCTGAAATAGTAGAAAATGCATCTTGAAATTGATAGAAGAGCTCTCCTTGTTTCAGGATCATTCCCCCGTTATAATCTCTAAAAGGCCCGATTGCTTCTAGCAAAATAGAGGAAGCTCGACTTCTTGCTAAATAAAAATTAACCGAGTTATCTGCTCGCAAAAGATTGCTGCTTTTAGGGAAGCGAAGATGAAAAACGTGGGCTTCTTTTGGTGTTGTCTTTTTTAAAAAACCTACTTGTTGTACTCGATCTGATACAAATAAAGCCTCAGATTTTAAAGTTGTAAAATTTTTGGCAAGAGAGGGGGTTCCGGGCTTTAAAATTCTAACCAGTATAATTGTAAAAGAAATTTCTGAGGTTGTATGCGAATCAAGGGAAATCATTACTTGTGGTAAGTCTGATAGTCTTTTTAATTCTTGGCTGAGTATTAGGATGTTTCGCATGGTCTCTTCTTCGTTGCGAGCCATAAAGACTGATGGGACTAGTTTTTCTACACAACGTTTAAGTTTTTCTTCCAAGTCTTGTTTTAAGAGGTTTATTTCAGTAGCAGAAAAGGAGGTGCCATCTTTTTTTTCTAATTCGAGATATAAAGTACAAATAGGGTCTTGCGGTCCTTGGTATGTATAAAATGAACCTTTGACTATCCGAGTTCCAGGAAGAATCATTTGTGTTGCTTGAGCAATATGGCATTCTTCAAAAAATTCGTGTCTCCCTAGCGGAGATATTCCTAAAACGAGTCCTACAACGGGTTTTGAGCCGAAGGGAAATGTAAGGTTAGTTCTAATATAGCGTATTTCAAGGTGTTTTTTTTCCGGGAAAAGTGAAATTAGGCGAAGAAGATTGGTTCTCATCAAAAAATGAAAAGCCAAAATTTTTGTAATTAATCTCGGAGCTCTGGGATCGCAAAAGGATTTTGGGCATAAAGAAAAAAAACGACTCATTTCAAGAAATAGGTCTGAGCTAAAGAGCAGGGGGAGTTTTTCTATCAGAAGAACAAGTTGCTGGTGCACTTGAGTTTGTTTGAATTCTTGAAGAAGAGGTCTTAAAGAAAAAAAATCTTTTAATGAGTGAGGGCTTTTTAGACAGGAAGTCAGCTGCATCGAAAAAGAAGGGAGTAAAGTAAGTGCCTTATTTAGGTCTTTTTCACTTTCTATTAAGCATTTAGCGTTTAGTACAAGAAAAGATTTATCTGAAAACTGATCCCAATGAAAATAAAGAGATTTGATGGATAGAAGAGTTGTAGTTTTTCCAGGAACAACCCATTCTTTTAGGATGGATTCAATTTTAGTTGCCGTAGAATCTTCTTTTGAAGAAAGGCAAAGTAAAGACAGTTCTATGCACCCGGGGGAACTTTCTGGTTTTTCCCAGCTAAGAATCGGAAGTTCAGTAAGTAGATTGGTTTGAAAGAAGGACGTTGTTTTTTGAAAGAAAAAAGGAGGAATACACTTTACAACGATTTGCTCCATCTCTTTTACATGAGCAACGATTTCAGGAGAATGCATCGCATACGGTAAAATTGGTTCAATTTTTAACGGCAGGGAAATGCTTTTTTCAATAGAAGGTTCTGCTTTATCTGAGGTGCAGGACGTTGATAAGGTGTTTGATAGTGCCATATTCTTGTTAAAAACTAAATGTTAAGCTAGTTTAGACTTTACATAGAGTTCATAAAGTTCTCAAGCGTTATTTAAAATATACATAAAAATTCTTTTGAATTTAACCCATATCATCTATAGCCTCAGGAATTTACTTGTACATTTTCTATTTACAAAAGGCGTTCATTTTTTGAGAAATTGTGCTCAAAGAGTTGTTTTTTGTGTGTTTGTTTCTTATCAAAAAAAACCAATGTGTAATTTTTTTTTAGGAAGAAACAGATGAAAGAAGGGATGTTTCGTATGTTGTGTACGATCCGTAGTAGTTAATAATTTGATCTGCTTGTGATGGATCTAAGGTTAAGAGCTTTTCATAAACTTTTAAACCCTTTGAGTTAAGTCCTTCTTGAAAGTATAGCATACCTAGTTGGAATAAGATTTTTTCATTTTCTGGCATAATTTCTAAAAGAGTTTCATATTCTTTAATTTCATTTTCTGGTCGCTTTTGTAAGTGATAGATTTCTGCTAGAGTCGAGTGGATCCAGGAGTTTTCTATCCCGTAGTCTTGTAACACAGTAATTTCTTCGATAGCTCTTTCAGAGAAGAACTGAAACTTACTTTCCATAGCTTCAGAAGAGAATTCTACAGGAATCCAGGAAAAAGCAGGAGTAAGATAGATAAGGCTTAAGTTTTTGTATGTTTCGGTCAGTTTGATATGAGTAGTTGGATCCAGTGGGGTTTTTTTTATGATATTTGTGAGTTCATCTATAGCTAATAAAAAAAGGAGTTCTTTCATTAGATGAAAATTTTGCCAGTGGAGTCGTATTTTCAACTTGGAAAGAACAGGATTTATTGAGGTAAATGAAGAGGAAGCACTGTAGAAACTCAGTTCTTCTTCAATTAATGAAAAAGCTTCTTTTTGGATAGCATCTGCGATTTCTAAGGGAGAGAGTCCTTGCGCTTTTAAATGAAGGCTTAGTTTTTCTTTCATATTAAGTAGTTGCATAGGACGCTTAGTCTGGAAGAAAAATAGAATAACTAGGTATGAAAATAGGGTTAACAAAAAAAATGCTGGAATAAAAGCGCTTGCAGCAGACTTACTTAGGTAGGGGAAAAAAACAAAAAACAACAAAAGCTGTAAAAACAAACAAGATAAAAAAATGAGATGAAATCTTGCATAAAACAGTGTGCAAGCTTTGAATTCTTCATAAAAATTAAATGTTTGAGGATTCTTTTTAACTGCTTGTGTTTTTGTTAGCATTGCTCTCCTTCTACCAAAAAATCTTAGTTGGCGGTATTGATCATACACTGGATGACTTTTTCTGAAACACCAGAATTTTTTAATTCTATGATTTCATCCGAAGTTAAGTGAAAAATGCTTTCTGTGTGTTTGATTTGGTTGATGATAACTTCTTCGCTAAGGCCATTTTTTGTCATTGCTACAACATCTGGGATAGTTAGTTGTTGTTTGGAGTCTATTTTTTGTAGGGTTTGAGGAGCGTTTTGCTGCATGATTTTTCTATCTTGCTCGTCGAGCGCTGCTCCTACTAGTCCACCTGCGAGAGCTCCTACCCCAGCCCCTATGAGGGCCCCAGTTGCGTTTCCCCCGATTAATCCACCAGCTAAAGCTCCTACGCCAGCTCCAGCCAAAGCTCCTGTTCCAGTCTTTGTTTCGCAGCTGCAAAGAATGCAGGTTAAAGAACCGAGTATAAGTAAGTTGCGTTTCATTTATTTTTCCTTTTTAGCAAGATAAAATTATGCGGTAGTTTTTAATGAGAAACTGCATGTTCTTCTTTGAATCGATATCCAACACCTCTAACGGTCTCAATTCCGTCAAAGCTGGGTCCAAGCTTTTTTCTTAAAGAAGCGATGTGTACGTCAATATTACGGTCTACGATAAATGCGTCGTCGTTATGAATATCATCTAGGAGTTGGTTTCTGGTTAAAACTTTTCCTTTATTAGCTAAAAGTCTTTTTAGGATACCAAATTCTGATAGAGTGACAGGAATGATTTTATTTCCCTTTTTTAATAGATAGCGGTCTACCTCTAAAACAAACTCTCCAAACGAAATTACTTCTAAATTTTTTTCTAGTTCTTTAGATCTTCTTAGAAGAGCCTTTATTTTTGAAAATAGAATTTTTGGAGAAAAAGGTTTAGCTATATAATCGTCGGCACCTAATTCTAGACCTAAAATCACATCGATTTCTTCTGCTTTAGCTGTAAGAATTATGATAGGAATATTTTTAAGGTCGGAGTCGTTTTTCATTTTCCGACAGACATCAAATCCATTTTGCCCAGGGAGCATTATATCTAAAAGTACTAGATCCGGCTTTTCTCTTTCGATAGCCCGATATCCGTTAATCCCATCGACCTCCACGTGAAGTTTATAGCCTGAAAGCTCAGCTTGTAACTTAAGGAGTGCTGCTATATCTTCTTCGTCTTCGATTAAAATAATTCTTTTCTTTTGTGTCATTTAGGTCACCGTTTTTTAGATGTAGTTCCCCATTCAAGCAGTTTGTATGTTTTTTTTCTATTTTTTTTTAATTAATTAGTTATTTAGTCAAACACTAAGTGCTGATGGTATTTTTGTAGAAAAAATCGGCTCTACCGGACAATTTAAAAATTCTTCGCCCATTAAGCGAAATTTTTCAGGATGGTCAGAAACGTAAAAAGCATATTCGCCTTTTTTTCCAGAGGGGTTTAAAAGGTCTTCTTTTTTGAGGAAATCAAAAGCGGCTTGTGCGCAAGCAATGGCAGGATCTATTAAAATAGTAGAAGGCCCTAGCGTTTCTTGTATTTGGGATTGTAAAAGTGGATAATGAGTACACGCAAGAAGGGCAAAATCGACTCCGTTCATCTCTTTTAATTGCTCTTGGATAATAGTTTTCGCGATTGGGTGTTGTATGTATCCTTCTTCGACCAAAGGAACAAAAAGAGGGCAGGAAATTGCTTTTATGTTCGCAAAGGGAATATTTGATAGAAGTCTAGTTTGATAGACATTTGAATCAATTGTTCTTTTTGTTCCAAGAATTGTGATTTGAGGTGAGTTTTTTTTTTCTTGGCAGTACCTTTTAAGCAGATCAATACTAGGTTCAACCATTTCAAGTATCGGGATGGAAGAAGCTTTTTTTATTGTTTGATAGGCCGTTGTTGAAACTGTATGGCAAGCAATAATTAGTAGCTTGATCCCTAGGTTTTGTAGGAATTGTACATTTTCTAGGGAATAACGCAGTATTGTTTGTTCACTTTTATTACCGTAGGGTAAGTGCAGAGTGTCTCCAAAATAAACAATATTTTCATCGGGGAGCAGGTCTTTTATCGCTCGCATGACAGTAAGACCCCCTAGGCCAGAATCAAAAATGCCGATACTTGCATTTTTCATGAGTCGCCAGAAGGAATTTTTAATTCTTCCCCGATCATGATTGTATTTTTGGATAGGTTATTTGCTTGTTTAATTGCATTTACAGACGTTTTGTGTAGTCTTGCTATTTTTTCAAGAGAATCGCCTGCTTTTACTTGGTACAAAACTTCAGTTTGCTCTTGGTAAAGAGTTTTTTCTAAGACAGAGAGTGTAGATTTTAGTTGTGAAATATCTTGAAGGAGCTTTTTTTGTTCGTTTAATGAAAATTCCAATTCTTCTATTTTTGAAGCATAAGCTGACATTTTATTTTGTTTTTGTTCTAAGGATGCTATTCTGTTATCCAAGAAGGATAGGTCTTCTCCCTTAGTTTTTTTGTCATGAGAAGTCTGTGTTTTTGTTTTTAAAATTGATTCTTGTATTCTAAATTGTTCGTCTAGAATTTGCATTTCTACTTGCAAGTTATTTAAAGTGTGCTTTAAATCAGCTACTTCTTGAAGAACTTCTCTTAGAGCAATTGAGGTTTCATGTTTGTCTTGTTGTAAAACAGCCATATGCGGAGTGCATCCTACAAGAAGGATGTTTATTAGTAAAAAAACGATAGATGGTATTTTCATAAAAAATAAAAGGGATAAAGTTCCGGGGAAGGACTTTCCCCGGAATTAGGTTATTTTGAATATATTTTAAATTGAGCGCGTCTATTTTGAGCCCAAGCTTCTGGGGTGTTTTTGGAATTTAGTAATTTTTCTTTCCCATAGCTAATTGTGTAAATTTGATCGGGATTAACACCTTCTTGGATGAGCATGTTTCTTACAGCATTCGCTCTTCTGCTTCCAAGGGATAGGTTATACGCTTCTGGGCCTCTTTGATCGCAGTTCCCTTCGACAAAAATGTATGTTTTGGGATGTGATTTTAAATAGGAACTCATTTTTTGAATGGAAGCTATTTCTTCTTTGTTTTTTATCACGTATTCATCTGTATTAAAATGTACAGTTTGAAAAATCGTAGCTAAACTTCCGTAAGGTGTTTGGAATCCAGAAATTCCAGGAATAGAGCTGTTTTCTTCTCCTGGCGATTCTTTAGGTTGCATGAAGACTGTTTCAGAAAACTGTAATTTAAGGTCATCATCTTGAAGAGGAACAAAGTCGTCGTCAGAAGATGCAAAAAGTTTAGAATCTGCCATAGCGATTTCTCCCTCAGAAGACGCACCCCAAAGTACGCGTTCTTTAGCGCGTTTGTAGTTTCCCATGCTAGTGGAGTCATCCCATACAGCTCCAGAGTCTTTTTTACAGCCACCTAGGATAAGTAAGCTGATGCAGGATGTCATTAAAGCGAAAAGTAAGGATTTTTTCATAATTGGTTCTCTCATTTATTTGATGAAATTTAGCGTAAGCTCCAGTTTGGATAATGGTTTTTACCAGAGCCTTTGGTTATTTTTATAGCATTTGGTTGATTTAAATTTACTACGTATAAATCTGAATACGGGCCGTCGGTTGAGTTAAATACAATGTGTAAGTTATTTTGTGCAAAACAAGGATTTTCTTTATCGCCAGGACCAGAAGTGAGTTGTTTTTCTTCCCCTGTATTGAAATCGTAAATCCATATTTGGCGTATCCCTTCCGTTTTAGCACTATAAGCCAATTTTGTACCATCAGAAGACCAGTTTGGACAAGAATTTTCTTTATTTTTTCTTGTTAGTAGCTGAGCGGGCTGTCTTTTGTCTTCTGGTTTAGAAGAGATTAGGTAAATTCTAGGTGCACCGTCTTTGTCGGATACAAAAGCTATTTTTGATCCGTCTGGACTAAATGTAGGAGATGCTTGAGTTGATCTAGGGTAAGAAAATAGTTGGTGGGGCGTTCCTGTCTTCCCTGTTTCAGGGTTAAGTGTTTGCACGAATAGATCGGTTCTTCCGCTTGCATCACAAATAAAGGCAAGTTTATCGCGCTGTTTAGAGATGGCTGGGAGTATCTGATTTCCTCGAATATCTACTACCTTGTTTCCTTTTCCTGTTTCTTTTGAGGCGATGAAAATTTTTGGTTGGCCTGTTTTATAGGAGACGTAAAGAAAAAGGTCTTTATGAAATTCCTCGCTTTTTGGGATTGAAACAGGGGTTACACAGTAGCTGTTTTCTTTCGTTAAAATTCTTTTGTTTTCTCCATCAGAATCACATTCTGCAATTTCAGAAACCCAGTTACCGTCAGCAGATTTGTTTTGAAATGCATATAAAATTTTACAGCTAGCTATGCCTTTACAGTTGAATAATGTTTCGTGAATGGTATCGCTTAATTTATGAAGTTTTTGCCTGTCTTGAGGAAGTGACCCTGTGAGCACAATTTCAGAAAATGTTTTTGCTGTTTTTTTTTGAAGGTTATACGCTTTACATTGAAGGTTGTTGCCTTTTAGGCTAAACGAAACTGCGTAAGGAGCGCCAATTGCTTGAGCAGTGAGTCCTTCTGCTGTTACTGCTTTTAGGATGTTTTCTTTTGCGTTGTTTTTACTTAAAACTGTTGTTTTCCCGTTATGATTAAAATCATATTCCAAGATCTTATCGAGTTCTTTTAAGTAAGCGGAAGACAAGGTAGAATTCGCACCTTCTGAATGAAAAGAGGAAAGGTAAATGGAGGAAAGTTTTGTCTCTGTTAAGAGTTGTACTCTAATTTCTTGAGGCCCTGATGTAGGAGCAGCTTCTATAGAAGCTATAAAAGCCAGAGCTAGTAGTGAGGCGAAGAGGGTGATCTTTCTGTATTTCATAAATAGAGCTCTTTATTTTTGTTAAATTTCATTGCAAAAGGTAAGTATAAAAGTTTGTTTGTCCAAATTTCTTGCATTTTTAGGAAAAGGCGGAAACTGCAAATTTGGTAGGTTCTCTTGTATTCTTTTTTTGTTTTTTTCACTTTCTGCAGATAATACTGTCATTTTTTCTACTGTTCCGTTAGGAAATAGCGTTATTTGAATTTTCACCTCTCCAATATCAGGTAATTGGAGTTGTTCCTGTAGGTAGCAAACCAAAGAAGAAGCATAATCATTTGGAAGAATTTCTTCTTCTAAAGTTGCACTCTTAGACGGTAAGCTAGTTCTTATTCTATCATTTTCTGCTTCTATTTTAGCAATGCTTTCTTTGATTTCTTTTAGAGATTTTTCGAGTGCGATATTTTTTTTCTTTTTTACCTGGGGTTCGGGAGCCTGTTTCTTTTCAGCTTTAATTTCTGTTTTTTTTTCAGTAGGCGGGCTGTTTTTTGTTATTGGAGTCGTTTTTTTAGGTAAAACTTTTGGTTCAGCTTTTTTAACTGGAGCTTTCGGCGTTTCTTTTTTGGGGGAAGGGGTAGTGGATGGGGTTGTTGGATTTTTTTTAATAGTTTGTATTTTTGTTATGGGGACTGCGGGATTAGATTGAAATGTTTTTACTGTAATTTTTTTTTCTTTTTCGCGCGGCTTTTTTTCTGAATATATATTTATATATATTATACACAATAAATGAATGCTGATAATTATATAGCTTATTTTTTTTATTTTTTGGTTTTTTATACCAGAAATCATGGCGAACCCGGCTGTAAAATCACGTCGAGTTCTTCGAACCCTGCATTTTCTACGCTGTTTTTGATTGTCTGATAGGTTCCGAATTGAGCTTTTTTATCTTGAAAAAGTTGTGGTATTCGATTGGGGTGTTTTTTTTTCTCTTGTACTAGGATCTGAAAAAGCTCTTCATAGGATACCTTTTTTTTCTGAATCCAAATAGAGTTGTCTTCTTTGACTTGTATTGTAATAGGGGAGGCTTCTGGGGTTGTTTTTTCTTTTTTTGTAGAAGAAGCGGCTAATTGGATTTTGTCAATGTCGAGCATTGGAGCTATAAGAATGAAAATAATTAGGACAACAAATACGACGTCTATAAGAGGCGTCAGATTTAATAGGGACTCTTCTTCATCGTTTTGCAATCGGTTTGAGATCGAGCGTCGGTTTTTCATAGAGAATCCTTAATTTAGATCGACTTTTCTGTATTGTAATTCTAAGGTTGAAAGCAGAGTGTACAGGAAGTCTTCCATATCAGAAGAAAAAGACTTTAGATTTGTTTTTAAGTAATTATAAGAAATAAGAGCGGGGATAGCTATAACTAATCCAAGAACTGTTGTAGCAAGAGCTGTAGAAAGGCCTCCTAAGATTGCTGAACTCGAGCTCGCAGAGCTTCCTGTGTGAAGTTCTGCGAATGTGACAAGTATTCCCCATACCGTGCCTAATAGGCCTAAAAAGGGCGCTAGGGTTACTATGGTGGAAAGAATAAAAACATGTTTTTCTAGTATTTTATATTGCGTGGAGATGGTTGTTGAAACATATTGCTCGAGAAGGTCTATGTCATTTGTAGTAAGATATACGTTTTCTTTTCCTTGACCTTGCTGCTCTAAGAAGTATAGCTTTTTATTTAGGGTTTCAAGAGTTTTCTCTTTTAAAATAAAGTAAATTTCTGCAAAAGGTTGAGGGAATTGTTGTCCGCCTTTATAGGAGATGTCTGACTTTTCTAAAGCCAAAATTTGGTCTTTGTGCTTTTTTAAGATTCTAGCAAAAGATATGCAAGATGCTTTAGTTTTTTTTGTTTGCCATATTTTGTAGCAAAGAACGATCCAACACACGATAGATAAAACAAATAAAGCTCCCATGATTACTTTTCCGAAAAAATCCGATTGGGTATATGCGCCAGAAAAAGCATTTAGAGAAGCTATAAAGCAAGGTGTAGTCATATTGATATCTCGAAAAATTGAAATGTTTGTCTATATAGATATAAGGCTATTGGCTATTTGTCAAGTTAATTAAAAATAGTAACAGCCCATATATGGTTAGATTGAATTTTTTTATGCCGCTTTTTTGCGGAGCTTCAGTTTGAATCAGACTTATTATTTTATTTGATAGGTGCTTTTTAAATAGTCGTGTTCCCATTCTCTATGTGAAGCTAAATCTTTTCGATTGGTTAGCTCCTCTGGTCCTAAGTAGTTGACACCAGTTAGCTCTTTTATATGTAAAAATAATGATCCCTGGCTAGCTGCTCGCAACCACATTTCCCAGTCTCCTGCGCAGAGGAATTGTTCATTAAAAAGACCGTATTTATCATGCATTGATTTTCTCCAAATGGGATGAGACCCAATAAAACAGCCGTTTTGCACGGCTTTATAAGAAAATTCTGGAGCAGAGTAGAAATTACAGTAAAGATGGCTTCCAAATACTTGGTTTGGGTGATTGGTTATGTAAGCATCAGAATATACGAGATCTATTTCTGGATGGAGTTCTATTTGGTTTAACAAAAGCTCATAAGCAAAAGGGGCAAGCCTGTCATCTAAATTAGCACTTACTAGATAGGGACCCTTTGCTTTTTTTATTGCCATATTCCAAACAGCATAAATTCCAGGATCTTTATCTAGGCGATAATACTCTACGTTTGGGTGCTTGTTTTTAAAAGCTAGGATCACACGTTCTTCCTTTCCGGGAGAGTTTGCGTTAATTATAATGTGCTGACATTCATTGTACACTGTTTGAGTAGCAATTTGTTCTAGAAAGTGTTCAATATAACGATCTCCATTAAATACAGACGTGATAATTGTTAAACTAGGTTCCTTAGCGGATAAAAAACAAGTTTTTATAAATAAAAGAATCAAAAATTTATTTCTCATTGAGTTCCTCGAAAAAATTTAATATAAGAGAAATTCTATTTAAGTAGGTGTGTTTAGATTTCACAAAATCCATTACCGCTATTTGTTTTTCTAAAGAAGTTGACTGCAAGCTTCGCAAGGAATCGAAGAAAAGTTCTTTGGTATTTTCATTGAAAACAATTTGATCGTTAAAAAGTGCAGATACAAATTTCGAATTTGTAATACCTAACTTTCCATAACTGATGTTTTTAAAAATTCGACAAGGAATATATCCAACTTCGCATTGCCATTTGCCTTGAATAGCTGGTGCTAAGAGAGACTCTTCGATAATCGTTTTGTGTTGTTCATTTGAAAGGGGTGAGGACCAAGGATTGTTTATAAAAACAGAAACCCCATTTTTTTTGGCTGCATCCATGAAACCGTTTAATTCGTCAGCATTTGCTCCGTAGCCACTATTGCCCACTGTTCCGAGAAAAGTAGCCCTTTTTATGAGGTTTTTAAAGGGGAGTTTTTCTTTTTCTTGTTCAATTTCGTGGGGTAGTAAGTCTGTAGCCCAAGGAAAAACAAGTTCTTTATGCTTTAAGCTTTTATAAATGTAGGTGTCAATTTTAGTCCATTCAGGGTCTTTTGTAAGATAAGGGGCCCAAAAGCATTTAATTGCAATAGCTCTATTTTTTTTTATAAGAGGTGCATATTTTTCTTCTGCACAGCGGTGTTCTTTGCACCAGCAGTGATGGTATACGTAGTAGGAGTCTTCTCTTAGGGGTACATTTTTATCAACCTGACTAGCTACTATAAATAAGGCGTTTGAGTAATCAAAATCTTTAGGGTAGTCTGCGTCATCAAACCAGTATACTGGGTATCCTAAGTGTTGAAATGCTTTATAAAACCCAAAATGAATATAAGAGTGCGTATGTGAGTGTAGTTTGTGCCCCCAGATAATTATTCGGTCTATTTGAACTGTGAAAGCATTTAAGCATAATAAAAATGATATTGCCAAGAGTCGAATCATAAGGCCTGCTTGTTTGTGCTGGAAAGAGAACTTTTACTCTTCTTATAACTAAAATATTTATAGCTGGCAATCGAAAATTTTTTATTTTTATTGAATTTTTTAGTATCTTGTCTCTGTTTTTTTTGTCAATAGATGTTTGATCTGTTTTTAATATTTTTTATAAGGTATTTATTTGATTTTTATTTATTAATTAAGTATAATCATGTTCTTTAATTTTATTTATATCTTGGATTTAATATGTTTATAAATGCTGTGGAGTCTACTCCTTTATTATTTAAAAACCCTTCTAAAGAAAATATTATTATTGATAAGTGTTTTTCTTCTGAGATTAGAATTAGCCGGGATTTAACAGCGCCCGTAAGCATTAGTTGTAAAAACTATCCTTTTCTGTTTTTATTTTTTGAAAAGCTGTGCGGTCCTTCATCTTCGAGCACAATAAAATATATTCAAATTAATGTCCTTTCAGTTTTTGGAAAAAGTAGGTCTGTTTACGTTGAAGTAGCAGAGCTAGCAAGAAAATTTTTTGTTCCAGAGGAGTTTCTTCGCTTAAAGACGTGTTATCATAGCCACTCTATTGAATTCATAGAAGATGTCCAGGAGGAATATAGTGCTATTGATCGTCTTCTTGTTGATGAAAAAAAACAAGATTCTTTAAGAACTCAGATTATTGCTTTTTTCAAAAAGGCTGTTTCTGAAAAAGATACTCTGAATTTATCGAGTTCTGCTTTTTTTAAAGCAGATAAGAGATTTGAGGGTGTGATTTCGAAGGATTTAGTCGGTCGAGTTTCTGTTTTTACTAGTTTGGCGTGTTTTGGGGTGGAATTTGAATCTGTTCTTTACAAAGTATATGATGTAACAAATAAAGTAAGTTCTCTTTGGGCTATTCCAAAAAATTATCTACTCGACAGCCTTGATTTGCAGAATTTTACAAAAGAGTTTATTTTAGCTAAAAAAATTATAGAGCGTAGAAGCTCAGGACATCAGTTAGTGGGATTACCTATTTTTTTAAGTGCGGATATTTACGAATTTTCTTTTGGTTCAGATACTGTGCAAATGGGAATTGTTAAAAAACCTATCATTACTAACTCTTACAGCGTTCTCTCGGCAAAAGCAAAGGATGAGTTTGATAGGAGTCATTCATTACGTGATGTTTTACCTAAATTTTTATCAATTGTTTTAGCGGCTAAACAGTTAACAAATATGTCTTTTTTCTGTTTAGATCTAACTATTAAAAATATTTATTGTGTTAATCGGAATGCTTGGTATTTGGATCGGTTAGATCGATTGGTGGATATTAGTAATAATTTGACCATTTTAAAGCAGAAAGACTCTTTTCTTTTTCAAAATGCTTTAGATGTTGATGTCAGTTTTTTGAAAGAAATTTTTGAGGAAATGAAAAATAGTCATTCACAACCGGAAAACGATAGCGTCTTATTAGGAGATTTTAGAAGAGCTTCCGAGAAGATTTGTGTGTTTCAGTTGGGAATTATTTTGTATCAACTTCTTATGCCGAGCTCTCTTGTTTTATCAGAATTGATGGGGACTCTTTCAGAGGAAACTCTTATTACAGCTGGTAAAAAGTTAGTAAAAAGGCTTAAAAATAATCAAGATGTAGCTTTATTTATAAACAGTATGCTAGGGCCTATAAAAGAAAGGCCGACGCTAGAAGAGGTTTTAGATTCTTTGCAAAGATATGATTCTCTGTTAACAAAAGAACCATCAACACCGTTCTCTTTCGAAATTGGTCTTTTTGATTTAGATGATGATGTTGTTTCTCCGGATAATCGACCAGCTGCTGAAACCGATGTTTCGTCTTCTTTTTGTGCCATTCAGCAGGGAAGAGAATCTCCTTATAAGGGGAGTTTTCAAAAGATATCAAAAAATTCTCCAGACAAGCTAATCCTTTTAAATGCTACAGTCGATAGTTTGTATTTTAAATATATTCAAAGCGGAATAGCTCTTACAAAAGGGCAAACAGTAGTATTGGATAGTTGGGCTTTTTTAGAAAGTGGACATGGGGAGGTGCAGTTTTCTGTCGTTGTGGATATCTTGGGGAAGGGAGCTTATAACGAAGTTTATAAGGTTTTTAATTTAGCCACAGGTAAATTAACTGCTTTAAAAAGACTCCAAGACGGAAAGATCGGAAATGAAGCTAGTTTTGTTGAGGAGATATTAGAACACCAATCAAAAAATGGAGACGTTTTTGGTCTTCAAAAATTTATTAAAGTGACTCATGAAGTTACAGATTCTAGAACAGGAAAGACATCTTGTGTCAACTGGATTACCAGTGAAGTATACCCTTCGGATGGATTTGTTAAATTGACACAAAGAAAATTCCAGCCAGTTTCTTTTCCTGTGTTATTAAGGGAGTTTTTTTGCCTTATTTCTGGATTAAATAATTTAATGAAAATATTTGGACGAATTCATATGGATTTGAAATTGGAAAATTTTCTTTGTTCAGAAGATGGCAATATGGTTCTCGGTGACTTGGGAGATTTATTGAAGATTTCAAGTGTTGACGATTGGATTTTTTTGATTCAAAATAGAAAAACATCGTTTGTTCATACAAGCCAATATAATCTTCAATCAGATCTGAAAGAAATAGTTTGCATTGAAGAGTTGATTAGAGGATTTCTTAAAGGAGACCCAACGAGTGTTTTATTGATGGCTAACCTGAAACATAGGTTGCATTTTACGCAAGAGGAGCTTGCTTCCATTGAATCTTTACAAATGTCTTCAGGATCTTTACAAATGTCTTCGAGTGCTAAACAGAAATGTTTAGTCTATATGTTTGAACAGTATAAGCTAGCTGCTGAAAAGATGGCAGTATTTCAGTTAGGTTTTTCCTTTTTTTATTTCTTGTTTGGGTACCAACCCTATTATGCAAACAATCTCTCTGGTTATGCAGTGTTTGAAAAGGATGTTTTTTATCAAGCTTTACAACGTCGTGGGTGGGCAATGCCAGAGCAGCTTGCTCGGCTTTTTTCAAGTATGATAGAATCTGATCAAACATCTAGGCCAAGTGTAGTAGAAGTTGAAAAAGTTTTAAGAGATTGTTTATTCTCACCGCAGTTATAAATGTACAAAAGGGAGAGAGTCATGCCTTTTACTTTGGATGGTCAGTGGATTCCAACGAAACAACCTGTTTTTACTAATTCAAAACCTATTAAAGTTCGATTAGTTAAAAAAGGAAATAATATTTTAACTGTTGTTCATAATTTAAATATGAATGAGCCTGAGATGATGGAATTAGCTTCGCGAATTAAAAAAAAATTAGGTTGCGGAGGAGCGGTTAAAGATGGAGAGGTGGTGATTCAAGGAGATAAGGTAGAAGATGTTATTAAAGTCTTAATTTCTGTAGGAATTAAGGCCTCGTAATAATTTATTTCTTGGTGGGATTTTTACTGTTTCATTAAAAATGCTGCATCGCTCAAAGATCCTGCATAGGGGTAGTTCCCAGCGTGAATTAATCGAATCCATGGGAGAATCCATATTTTTCCTCCCGCTTTCCTTACTTTTTTACAAAATAAATAATCTTCAGCTAGATAGAGATTGGTTTCTGGATCTATTCCAGCATCAAAAAATGCATGAATTTTTTGTTTCCCTTGAGTGTACGTGTTTTCTGGGTAGAGTGTTATGTTTTTTTCTAGTGTTTTTCTTGGTATCATCATAAATCCAGTACCCGCTGCTTCTACCTCGGTCGGTTTTTTAGGATGAAATGCAAACGGGATGCCTTGTATAGGGTTAAAAGTAAATTGGTTTCCCGCTAAAGAAAGGTCTGCTCCACTTTTAATATGACCAGATAGAGCTGTTTGTAACGTTTTATCCCAATCGATTGTTTTTTTGGGGTAAACCCCTGCTAGAACAGCAAACTCATTAGTTTCATTTGAAAGAAGCAAGAGCATGCTTAGCGCATCTTCGGGATGAAATCCTATATCTGAATCTATGAATAGCATGTGCGTGCAGTCAGACTCTAAAAAATGATGAGCGCAGTTGTTACGGGCCCTTTGAATGAGGCTTTCATTGTAGATGATATGTAATTGTGTTGGGATCCCTTCTCTTTGGCAAAGAGTTAGAAGATTTGTTAAGCTAACTGTATAGATCCCGTGGCACATGCCCCCATACATAGGAGTTGCTATAAAAAGTTTAGCTTTCATTTGTTTTCTCTCCCCTTTTTTAAGGGTGTTTTTTATTTGTTCATTATGGTTTTACATTAAATATTTAATAATTTGTTTGCAAACTTTCTTTTTTTGTTTTATTTGATAGTAAAAGAGGTGGAGGACGAATGTCTTTGTTTTTTGCGCAGATGCCGCTTGTTGTAAGTTATTACACTAAAGGAACTCCTTATGAAGAAGAGGTCCTTCATTTGGAAGAGTCTTGTCGTAAATTTGGATTAGAAGTTTATGTAGAGGGATTGGAAAACAGAGGAAGTTGGGAGGAAAATTGTGCTATTAAGCCATATTTCATGAAAAAAATGATGGAAAAGCATAATAGACCGTTGCTTTGGGTAGATTCTGATGCGGTTTTTTTAAAGCCTATGACCTTTGAAGAATTTATGTTTTCAGATCTTTCCGTTTTTACTTATCCAGAAAATACAGAGATTCATTTTCGGCTTGGTGCAGGGACTATTTATGTAAATGCAACTGATGGGGGACGTGAAAGTTTGGATCTTTGGTGTCAGCAGTCCGATAGGATACGAGAGTCTTTATCTGAGATGCCTGCATTTGCTGATCAAATTAGTTTACATCTAGTTTTATTAAATAAGCCGACTTTTTCTATAGGGTCTTTGCCGATTAGCTATTCGAAAATTTTTGATAGACAAGCTGATTTGTTAGAAGAGGAGATTGTAATAGAACATAGGCAGGCTTCTAGAAGATTTAAGGAAACTGTGAATTCTTATATATGTAGTTAAACTTAGCTTATTAAAGTAATTGTAACAATGAGGTTTTAGAATGGAGAAGTCAAGTAAGGTGTTGTCTTTTTTTCAGCACGTCTGTCGATTTAACTTCGGGATGTTTGAAAGAGAAGAATTTAAGAAGTTTATTAGAATGGGGCTGATTTTTGCTTTGATGATTGGGGTTTATTGGACTTTGCGGCCTTTAAAAGATGCTATTTTTATTCAACTTGTTGGTAAATTACAATTGCCGTTTGCTAAAACTATATCTGTAATTGCGTTACTTCCACTTGTTATGTTTTACACTAAGCTTTTAGAAAAAACATCAAGGGAAAGGATGCTTTTTATTTTACCTTGTTTCTATGGTATTTCTATTTTGTGCTTTAGTGTTTTTATGTTTTTTATACAAGGGTCACCTGAAGAGTTAGCGACTCGTTCTTCTGGAGCTCTTGTTTTCGCTAAGATTTTAGGCTATGTTTGGTATCTTTTTGTTGAGAGTTTTGGCTCTTTAGTAGTTGCTCTTTTTTGGGCTTTTGCGACAGATACTACAGAACCTACTTCTGCTAAAAGAGGTTTTCCTTTGGTTGTTGCAATAGGTCAACTTGGCGGTATTATATTGCCTGTTAGCGTAGGCGGTATGCCACATCGATTAGGTCTTGTTACAGATTCATCATCAATGGTGTGCCTTGGATTTCTTACTTTATTGATTATTCCTCTAGTCCGCTATTTTTTAAAATCAACTCCAGAAAAGCTGCTTGTTGCATTTGAGGGCGATAAAGAAGAGATAAAAGAAGAGGAGCCTGGTTTTTTAGAAGGACTACGATTACTTCTTAAAAACAAGTATCTTTTGGGAATATTTGCAGCCAATTTTATTTATGAAGTTGTTGTAACCATTTTTGATTTTAATTTTAAAATTGCAGCGGGGTCAGAGTATTCTGGCGTTGCCCTTAGTAATTACTTAAGCATTTATGGATCGAGCGTGAATGTCGTTTCTTTAGCTTGTTTATTGCTTGGTATTAGCAATGTAACTCGATTTTTAGGAGTGGGAGTTGCTTTAGCTGCTATGCCTGTTATTGTGGGTATAGCGCTTTTAGGTTTTTTAAGCATGGATACCCTTTCTTTCTTGTTTGCTCTTATGGTTGGATCTAAGGCTATTAACTATGCGTTAAATGGTCCTGCGTTAAAGCAGCTTTATATTCCAACAACACCTGATGTGAAATTTAAAGCTCAGGCTTGGATTGAAACATTTGGATCTAGAACATCAAAGCAAACAGGTTCTTTATTTAATATGACATTAGCTCCTCTGCAGGCAGCTTTTGGTTCTATAGTAGGGAAAGGACATTATTTGATGTTAAGTGGATTTGTTTGTTTTCCTCTTTTAGCTTTTTGGTTTGTAGTTGCGGTTTATCTAGGTAAATCATTTAAAAAAGCTATTAAAGATAAGACAATGATTTGTTAGTGAATAGTCGAATACCTTCCCCTTTTTCTATAGCTTTTGATAGAGGGGGGAAGGGCTTTTTTTTAATAGGTATTAGTAATTCGATATTTGTTTAGTTATTTTTCTTGCGAATAACAATTTTTCTTTGCATCCTGCTTTCTTTTAAAGGAGACACGGATGTTTATTGATTCTCATGCGCATTTAGGTTCAGATGAAATTTTTTCTTCAATAGAAGAGATAAGGGTTCGTGCGTCAAATGCTCAAGTAGAAGCTATAGTCAATATTTGCACAGATATAAAGACTCTAGAAAGAGGGATAGCGTTAAAAAATGGAACGCCCTCTGTTGTTTTAGCGGCAGCTACAACCCCCCATGATGTAGAACATGAAGGAGAGAGTTTTTTTACGTTTGTTGAAAAAGCAATACGAGATAATCATCTTGTTGCTTTAGGCGAAACAGGTCTTGATTACTATTATGAACATTCACCTAAAGACCTACAGAAAAAGTTTTTAGTTAAGTATTTTGAACTTGCTAAGAGGTCTCAGCTTCCTTTGATTTTTCATTGCCGCGATGCTTTTGCAGATTTGTTTTCCCTAGCAAAAGCTGAGTATAAACAAGGATCTGCTTTGGTTCATTGTTTTACAGGAGATCTTCAAGAGGCCAAACAGGCTTTAGATTTTGGATGGCTTGTATCGTTTAGTGGGATTATTACATTTAAAAAATCACATCTTTTAAGAGAGGTTGTTGAATATATTCCTTTAGATAGAATTTTAATTGAAACAGATTCTCCTTTTTTAGCTCCCCAATCCAAAAGAGGAAATAAAAATGAGCCTTCTTTTATTGTAGAAACAGCAGAGGCAATCTCTGTAATCAAGAAGATTTCTTTGGATGAGGTTGCTTTAGCTACTAAAAATAATGCACGAGCATTTTTTTCTTTCTGAAAACAAGGTTACGTAGTTTAATGCTGGAGTTTCATAGGAGCAAACTGTTAGATGAGGTTTTTATGGCGGAAAATGTAATTCCAAGAGCTTTTGTCTGGAGGAGACTACACTCTTTAATGGGACTTTGGCTTGTTTTATTTCTAGTAGAACATCTATTGACGAATTCACAGGCAGCTCTTTGGCTTGGAGAAGATGGAAGAGGATTTATTAGGATGGTAAATGCTATTCATAATTTTCCTTATTTACACCTGATAGAAATTTTTCTTTTGGGCTTCCCGATTCTTATTCATATGGTCTGGGGGGTTAAGTATGCTCTTACGGCGAAATCTAATGCAAAAAAAACAGATGGAAGCGCCCCTTCTTTAAAAAAGCATGGGAGAAATAGGGCGTATTCTTGGCAAAGGATTACTTCTTGGATTTTACTATTTGGTATTATTGGACATGTAATCCAGTTTCGTTTCTTTGACTACCCTTACATTGCTTCTCAGGGAGCAAAGTCTTCTTATTTTGTAAAGTTAGAGATGGATAATGGCTTGTATCCTTTAGCGTATCGTTTAGGCGTTTCGCTTTATGATGAAAATGCTGTTGATAAGGAAGTTTTTTCTTTTAAACAACGATCGGATGAGAAATCTTTACTTGAAGCGGCCAAGGCTATGGATGACGATTTCCGTTTTGGGAAAAGTATGCCCTCTTCTCAATTTGACGAGCAAAAAGAAATGATTTTTCAGTCAGCAGAAAAATATAGAATGAAAGCGGAATGGATAAAAGTTTTAAAGAAAATACGCCTGAAGCCTAATCAGGTTATTGCTGAGAGTTCGAGTTTTGGAACTGTAACTCTTTTAACTGTAAGAGATGCTTTTAAGAATCCTTTATACTTAGGTCTTTATACCATATTTGTCTTAGCTGCTTGCTTTCATGCATTTAATGGTTTTTGGACGTTTTTACTGAGTTGGGGCGTTTTAATTAGGCGTTCGGCGCAAAAATCGTTTCTTGTGTTTTCTTTAGGCTTAATTGCCGGTGTGTCTTTTTTAGGGCTTGCTGCTATTTGGGGCACTTGGTTTAATTTGAAAAGTTAATATTTATTTGGATGGGTATGTTGCAAAACAAAAAAGCGAAAGATGTTATTGTAGTTGGAGGGGGGCTTGCTGGCCTTTCTGCCGCCATGAAATTAGCTGAAAATGGATGCCATGTAAAGATTGTTTCTGTAACTAAAGTCAAAAGATCTCACTCTGTTTGTGCTCAGGGCGGAATTAATGCAGCTATGAATTTAAAAAATGAAGATGATTCTCCTCTGATTCATGCGTATGACACAATTAAAGGAGGCGATTTTCTTGCAGATCAACCTCCTGTTTTAGAGATGTGTTTAGCAGCGCCTGGCATTATTCGTATGATGGAACGTTTTGGATGCCCTTTCAATAGAACACCAGAAGGTAATATGGACTTTAGGCGTTTTGGTGGTACCCTTTATCATAGAACAGCGTTTTGTGGAGCTTCTACCGGCCAGCAGCTCCTTTATGCTTTGGATGAGCAGGTAAGAAAATATGAGTCGCAAGGGAAGGTAGAGAAGTTCGAGCACCATGAATTTATGAGACTTATTTTGGATGACTCTGGTGTTGCTAGAGGAATTGTTCTTATGAATTTATATGATTTAAAATTAGAGGTTATGAAGGCAGATGCTGTGGTTTTTGGAACAGGAGGTCCAGGAGTTATCTTTAAAAAATCAACAAACTCTACTTTTTGTACAGGGGCTGCTAATGGCAGGCTTTTTAAACAGGGTATGCATTATGCGAACGGAGAGTTTATCCAGGTTCACCCAACTGCTATTCCGGCAGAAGATAAACTTCGACTTATTTCGGAGTCTTCTAGAGGAGAAGGAGGTAGAATATGGGTTTATGGCGATTCTTCCAAGACGATTACAGATGCTCAAGGTAAGGAAATTCCCTGCGGTAAAACAGGAGAGCCTTGGTATTTTCTAGAAGAGTTGTATCCTGCCTTTGGTAATCTAGTTCCTAGAGATATCGGTTCGCGAGAGGTTCTTCGTGTTTGTGAAATGGGGCTTGGTATTGAGGGGAAAGATCAAGTTTATCTCGATGTTTCTCACTTGGCTAAAGAGGTTCAGCATAAAATAGAGTCTGTTCTGGATATCTATCAAAAGTTTACAGGAGAGGATCCTCATAAAGTTCCTATGAAAATTTATCCTGCTGTCCATTATTCTATGGGAGGCGCCTGGGTAGATTGGCCTGCGGCTGATGATCCTGATAGATTGATGAGATTTAGACAAATGACAAATATTCCCGGATGTTTTCAAGTTGGAGAATCTGAATTTCAGTACCATGGGGCTAATAGATTAGGAGCGAATTCTCTTCTTTCTTGCATTTTTGGTGGCCTTGTAGCTGGTTCCGAGATTCCTAGATATTTAGCAGGATTGACTTCTAGCGCAGCACAACTGCCTGGTAAAATATTTTCTTCCGCAGTGGCTCACGAAGAGGCTTTTAAACATGATCTTTTTACAAGAGATGGAAAAGAAAACGTTCACGCTCTTCATGACGAGTTATCCCAATTAATGGTAAAGCATGTAACTGTAAAAAGGACAAATGAGGGTTTAAAAACTGCGATAGAGGGTATTAAAACAATTAGAGATAGATTTCAGAATATTTCTTTGGACGATAAGGGTTCTTTGATGAATCAAACGTATCAGTTTGCTAATCAATTTTCTGCTATGCTCGAAATTGCGCTTGTTATGGCTAAAGGAGCCCTTTTGCGTAATGAATTTAGGGGCGCTCACTATAAACCGGATTTTCCAAGTAGAGATGATCAAAATTGGCTTAAAACAACAATAGCTACTTATGATCCAGAAGGGCTAGAGCCTAAGATTTCTTATGTGCCAGTAGATACCCGCCACTTAAAGCCTATAGCAAGAGATTATACAACTGCTAAAAAAGCTAAATATGAATTAGAAAATATACCTAAAAATATTCAGCTCCCTGTATAGCTAAGAAAAGGAGATATCCGTTTATGGCCGATCATTTTATTTTACGAGTTTTTCGAGGTGTTACAGGGAAACAGTATTGGGAAGAATTCAGCCTTGAATTAACCCCTTTTTTAAATCTCACAACCGCTTTACTTCAAATTCAAAAAGCCCCTCTCAATAAAGAAGGAAAGAAAGTCACGCCTGTTGCTTGGGAACAGGGCTGTTTGGAGGAAGTTTGCGGTTCTTGTACGGTTCTAGTAAATGGCAGGCCGAGACAAGGGTGCACTGCACTTATTCATAAGCTACTAGAAGAAACCGGCAGTGGAATTATTACAGTGGCTCCTATGAGTAAATTTCCTTTAGTAAAAGATCTTGTGGTGGATAGGACTAGCATGTTCGAGAGTCTTAAAAAAGTTCATGCTTGGATCGATGCAGATGATTCATTTGATAAGGGATTTGGTCCTAAGGTCAGTCCTTCTGTACAAGAAACTAGATATGAACTTTCTACTTGTATGACGTGCGGGTGCTGCCTTGAAGCTTGTCCCCAAATTAATGAACATTCTAAATTTATTGGAGCTGCGGCTATTTCTCAGGCTCGCCTTTTTAACGCTGATCCGATTGGAAAATTAAGTGCCGCTGATCGTATTAGACCTTTAATGGAAGAAGGGGGGGTAGCTTCTTGTGGTAATGCACAAAATTGTGTAGAAGTATGTCCTAAGGGGATTCCTTTAACTGAATCAATTACTTTTATGGGAAAAGAAGCAACAAAACAAGCACTAAAAGATTTTTTTTCTGTAGAGGTCTAATAGAACAAGTCTTTTAAAGCAAAAAAAGACGTCGTTGAAAATAGAAAAATCTATGGAAAGATTAGGTCTATTTGTGAGAGGATGTTTCCAATAGGAGGTGTTAGATGAAGATAAAAGATCGTCAGAAGATATGTTCGCATTGTGAGGGAAGAATTGCTGTAGAAGCTGATTCCTGTATTTATTGTGGCATGCCTTTGGTAGAAGAAAAGTCTCCTCAAGAGGAAAGTAGCTTTCAAGAAGGAGTTAATTCTCTGTACCCTCCACCATATTCAGCCGGAGGAGTTCATATGAAGTCGGATCGAGAATTTACAGGACAGTTTAAATCAGCTTCTCAATCTAGTTTGTCAGGGATTGCATTGCCAACGGAAGCTCCCGTTGAAGAAAAATCTGCAGAAGGAAGTCAAGATTTTTTAGCTATTTTACTAACTTTTTTAGGTTCGAATTTTCTTATTCTTGGAATTATGCAAGCATTTTTTTCCGATAACGGGTTTCTTCGTTTAGAATGGAATGCAGAATATTGGTTTGTTTTTTGTTTACTAGCTTTTCCTATGTTGTATTTTGGATTAAAAAAGAAATAACTTATTACTGTAGGAGTGTAAATGATCTCTCGGTTGCTTTTTTGGGTTTTTTGTTTTATTTTACCTTTACTTACATCCTCTTTAAAAGCAAATGAAGAAGACCCTGGATTTGTTACAGTTAAGCTAAGTGGTCAGTTTGGTAATCAGTTGTTTGAAGTTGCGGTTGCTTACGCTTATGCACTTGATCATAACTTGGCGTTGACTATACCTGATTTAGTATCTAGAGGTGCAGATAATACCTTATACAATGCAAAAAAATTGTTTTTAGGAAGAGTCAATAGCTATTCGTTACCTTATGCTCCTGAGTTGCTGTGGACAGAGCCAAGTTTTAATTATGCTCCAATTCCTGACGCTAAATCTGTAGAGTTGAGGGGCTATTTTCAATCAGAAAAATATTTCAAGCATAGAAGAAAAGAACTTTTAGATCTTTTTCAGCCTCCGGCAGGACTTAAAGAAAAAATATTAGCTAAGTATCCCTTTTTAACGAAGGATACTTTAGTAGTTGGGATACAGATACGAGACTACAGAAGAGAAATGCCTAATGGACAGTATCACCCCACTTTAGATAGATCCTATTTTAAACGCGCGATGAAGCTTTTTCCAAAAAATGCTGTTTTTTTAGTTTCTTCTAATAACTATGCTCATGCGCAAGAGTGCACAGAAGGTGTTAGGGATAATGTCATATATTTAAATGGGGAAGACTATATAGAAGAGTTCTATACCTTATCCTTATGCAAATCTTTTATTATATCAAATTCTTCGTTTGGATGGTGGGCTGCTTGGCTTTCTCAATCTTCTAATAAAAAAGTGATAGCGCCAAATCCTTGGTTTGCTCCTCCTTATGATTTTAAAATGATGCAAAAAGATATTGTTCCTGAAGGTTGGGTAGTTTTGAATCATTCTTAATGATTTTTTTAGGAATCATTAGAAACCCTTATCTTTAATTATTTTCAATAAAACTTGATAATTGATTTCAATCTAAGCAGGCTATTAAAAAATAAAGATTGTGTAAATCAGAAATCGTAGGCGTATGCATCTTTAACGCTAAATTATTTAGCACCAAAGGAATAGATTCCTTTTTGTTTGTAGTTATTTGAAATGCAAAGCGAAATAGTTTATTTGACAAAAAATAAAATATTATTCTTTGTCAAATTTTTTTTGCTTTAATGTGTCGTTTTTTTGAGGGAGAATTTATGGAAGTCTTTAGTAGAGCTAGGTTAATTATTCCAGCAGTTATTGGAAATATTTTGGAGTGGTATTCCTTTGCTTTATATGCTTGTTTGGCTTCTTTTATAAGAGCGGATCTTTTTCCTGAGGCCAATTTTTTAGTTTCTACTATCCAAACAACAACTATTTTATCTTTAGGTTATTTTGCTAGACCTTTTGGGGCTCTTTTTTTTGGTTTTCTAGCTGATAGGTTCGGTAGAAAAAAAGTCCTTCCGATTGCTATGCTAATTATGGCTGTTTCAACAACTCTTATCGCTTTTATTCCTACTTATCATGTTATTGGAATTTGGTCGGGAATTTTGCTTGTGTTTTTTCGTATTATCCAAGGATTTTCGGTAGGTGGTGAGTATGCTAGCTCTATTGTATATATACTAGAGCAGGCTCCAAAAAAGAGACAAGGTTTTTGGGCTGGACTTTTTTGTGCTACTGGCTACCTTGGGTTTTTCTTTGGTTTTATCATTAGCTTTTTCGTAGTTCGTTTATGTGAAAATACGCCTTATGAAGCATATGCATGGCGCTTTCCTTTTATTTTAGCTGTCTTTTTAGGGGTGTTGGGACTTTATTTACGAAGGAAATTACCGGAAACGCCTTCTTTTATTCAGGCTCAAAAAGAAGATGCTCTTGTAAAAAATCCTTTTTTTTATCTTTTTAAGCATAATGTACCTTCTCTTTTTAAAGGAATGGGTCTTTGTTTACTTCCTTCGGCTTTAAGCTGTCTTCTTTTTTCTTATTTACCTACCTATATAAGATCTTATGGGGGGTTATCTTTAGAAAAAGTACTTTTTGTCAGCGTGTTTTCCTGTATAGTCGCTATTGTTGCTCTTCCTATTTTTGGTTTTTTTTCTGATTATTTTGGTCGGTTTATTTTTATTTTGTTAGGTTGTGTCTTGCTTTTTTTAAGCGCTTCTTTTCTTTTCCAAGAGATTCTTGGATCTGCAATAGAGTCGGTTATTTTAGCTGTCTCGGCTCTTACTATTTTACTTAGTAGCGTAGAGTCTATGGTTCCCGCTACGTTAGTTAGTTTATTTCCAATAAAAGCCCGTTGCTCGGGGATTGCTTTTTCTTTAAACCTTACCAATGCTATTTTTGGAGGGACGGCCCCTTTGTTTGCTACCATACTTATTCATAATACAGGCAGCTTATTGGCTCCTTCTTGGTATACTATGGTAGCTGCTGCTATTGCTGGCCTCGCACTCATTCCTTCTTATAAAAACCTTAAAAAGCAAAGATTAGTAGATTGATACTAGTAAAATAAAATAATTTCTGTAATGTCGTTTTATTCTGATTGATTTTAATTAATTCCGTTTGATATAATAATATTTTTAATTGTTGCACTTTTCGAGTGTTGTATAAACAGGGGGTATGGATGAGTATTTCCACTCTTACTAGTAATTTTCAAAGCTCTAATTTCTATAACATAAACGTATTCCAAATACCGGGTGTAGAAAAAGTTGTAAAAGTTATGGCCATGATTTTAGGATTAGGGCTTTTAGCTTCTCTTCCGTCAGCTTTACCTATTGTTGGAGTTTTTCCTGCGGTGGGATTGGCTATTACGGGTGTTATTTTATTTGTATGTTCGGCTGCCTCTTTATCTTCTTACTTTGCTAGTCCTATTGTAAAGCTATCCTATATTGGATCTAAAGGATCCGAAGGAATACCTACAGAAAATGCTTTTATGAAAGTTTCTTCTAGGGATCTAAAAACGTATTCTAAAGCATTTAACCCTACTAATCCTAGAAGTTCCTTTATGAACGAGGAAACAAAATCATTTCCCCCCGTTTTTATTGCGTGTAGCCACTTTGTTGGTAAAGGTATGGTTGAGCATTTAATGCGGCATAAAAAAGATGGACTATTAGAAGGTGGTTATAGACATGGGGATGACATTACCCCCATGGAGGCGACTTTACATTTATTTGTCACCCCGATTACGCCTGTTTTAGTAGCAAATGACCTAGATTCTATCGAAGGAAGTTCTTTTGGTAACAGTCAAGTAAGGTCTATTTTACTTAGCGATACGCCTTCTTTAGGACTTAATTTTAAATCTTTGGTTCTGCCTTTAGTCAGTATTAAAGCTAATGCCTTTCAAGGCGCTCTTTTACCGGAAGACTATGAAATACCTTCTAGAGAGGAAAAGACCAAACATTCAATTCTTAAAGCTCACGAAGGGGCTTTAAAAAAACATGTGGTTTATCATTTAATGAGAGACCATAAAATACCAGCTAGTAAAGAGGTTTTATCTCGGCAGATATTTTCTTCTTCAGAGGCTATTTCAAGATTGAATGAGATAATTAGGCAAGGTGTCGTTAAAAATCCTTTAATTATTAGAGATAAATTTATTTTTTTAGAGTCTGGACAGCTTGTTTCTTTAGGAGCTATTTTAAATATATATAAGCAGCAGTTATTAGCAGAGATTAGTCTTTTAAATAAGCACACACCTCAAAAATATATCTACACCATGGATCACTTTTATGGAGAAAAGTCATCTACTTTAGTCGACCCTAAAATACTTAGTCTTTTACATTTATTAGCTTTTAAAGAAGTATATAACGAGCATTCAGAAATTTTCGTTCATTTTTTAGGTGCGCGTTTTATGCAAAACTCTGAGTTGAGCGTACTTTTTCGAAATGGTCTTCCATCTCTTAGCCTTTTAGATGAATGGGAAGAAGGTTCTCTGCCTGAAGATTTTGCTCTTGTTATGCATCGGGATAACGATGTTTTTAGACAGACTATAGAAACTAAGGGAGGACGTTTGGAAAAGTATTCAAACGCAGCAGCTTTATTAAAAAGAGACAGAGAAGATCTATTAGATCATGTCTGTTTTTTTGACTAATAAAATTAAACAATCACTACGCGTATTGAAAAAGGCTCCTTATTTTTATAAGGAGCCTTTAGGTCTAAAGGAGTGGCGATTCTTCTTCTTCCAGGACTTCTTCAGGGAGAAGAGAGAGGTCCACTTTAAAAGGTTTGAAAGCTTTCATTAATGCTTCTGGCATCGGCGCTCTTTGAGGAGGCCTTAATTCAAATTTAAAAAGAGCATGAGCTATTTCTGTTTTGAGTTTTACGCTAAAAGAGTCAAATAAAGCAAAAGCTTCATGTTTAAACTCAAGAAGAGGATCTTTTTGTCCGCCTGCGCTTCTAAGATGTACTTCTGTTCTTAGATGGTCAATGTGTAATAGATGTTCTTGCCAATGTTTATCTATATTTCGAATAAGAAGGCTGCGGATAATATCGTTAAGTACTCTTGTAGGATTTATTTTCACAATGTGAGGAGGCGTATCTTTTTGAGATTCTTCAATAACACTTTGTTCGTGTGTTATTTTATGTTCAAATAGATCTAATATTTTATTTTTGCTTAGCTCTTCAATGTCGATCGTTGACAAGTAATCGCTATCGAAAATTCCTTCGCCTAATGTGATAGGAAAATGTGTCATAAGCCATTGTCTATAGCCTTCTGGATCTTTACCTTCTTTTGCAGAGTGAGGATTAAAAAACTGTTCGGTCATTTGGATGCAAACGCTTTCTAACACTTCTTTTGCAATAGTAATCAAGTCGGAGGATCTTAAAACTTCATTACGAAACGAGTAAATTTCCGCTCTTTGTTTATTCATTACATCATCATATTCAAGCGTGTGTTTGCGGATGGTGTAGTTTCTTTGTTCTACTCGCTTTTGCGCTGTCTCAATAGATTTATTAAGAATTTTCGCTGTAATAGCTTCTCCTTCAGGCGGTCGAAACCTTTGTAAGAAAGCTGTGACCCTAGGAGAAGTAAAAAGCCGCATTAAAGTATCTTCAAAAGATACATAGAATTTTGAGTGACCAGCATCTCCTAATCGAGCGCAGCGACCTCTAAGTTGTCTATCAATTCTTCGTGATTGGTGCCTTGTCGTGCCGATGACATATAGCATCTCTACGCCGGGTTGTAATTTAATGTCAGTTCCTCTACCTGCCATATTTGTCGCAACTGTAATAGCACCAGTTTTTCCTGCGTCAGCAATGATCTCAGCTTCTTGTGCGTGATTTTTTGCGTTAAGTACGGTGTGTTCTAGTTTATTTTGCTTAAAAATACGAGAGAGTTTTTCCGAGGCTTCAACAGACTCTGTTCCAATCAAAATAGGAGAGCCTTTAGAGTGGATCTCTTGAACGTCTTTTAAGATCGCGCTGTATTTTTCTCTTTCGGTCATATAAATTTCGTCATCAGCATCGATTCTTAAGCATGGTTTGTGAGTCGGGATAGCAATAACTTCTAGCTTATAAATTTCTTTGAATTCATTTGCTTCAGTCATAGCTGTTCCGGTCATTCCAGCTAGTTTTGTATAAAGTCTAAAGTAGTTTTGTAGCGTAATGGTTGCATAAGTTTGAGTTTCCCCTTGGATCTCTACTCCTTCTTTTGCTTCTATCGCTTGATGGAGACCGTCAGAAAAACGTCTTCCCGGCTGAGGCCTGCCGGTATTTTCATCGATAATAACGATTTTTTGTTCTTCTATGATGTAGTCTACATCTTTTTCCATGAGAAGATGAGCTCTAAAAAGTTGTCTTAAATTATGAGCTCTTTCTTTTCGCTTTGCATCTTCTTCTCGTAAAGCAACTTTAGCTTGGATTTTTTCTTGTTCGTTAAGCGCTGTATTTTCATCTATTTGGGCATATTCGTGTCCAAGGTCTAGCATAAGAAAATCATTGTCGTTTACCTTGTCAGAGTCAAATGATAGCCAAGCGTGAATTCCTTTATCTGTGAGTTCGTATTCGCTAGCTTTTTCATCGACGATGATAAAGAGCTCTGCTAAGTTTTCTAGTTTTTCTTCTTTATTGGCTTCTCCATGAAAGTAGATATCCCATTTTTCTAAAGCAGCTCTAAGATCAGGATCTTCTTTGATTCTTTTTACAATCTTATGTTGAGGCATCCCTTTACTAACAAGCCAAAGTTTTTTTATCGCATTGTCTTTTTCTTCTTCTTGTTTTTTAGAGAGCTTGGGGGAGTTTTGATCTAGTGGATAGTAAAGATCGAGGTTTTTTTTGGCTTCTGTTGCGAGTTTGTTGCAAAGGTCTCTTTGTAGTTTGACAATTGCAAAAACGGTGTCTTTTAGCTCGTCGTACATTTGTCTAGATTCAGCTGTTGGCCCAGAAATAATAAGAGGAGTCCTTGCTTCGTCAATTAAAATAGAGTCCACTTCATCAACAATCGCAAAGAAGTGACCTCGTTGGCATTGTTCCTGAGCAGATCGAACCATCGAGTTGTCTCTTAAATAATCAAACCCAAACTCTGAGGCAGTTCCGTATACGACATCTGCTTCATATACTTGCTTTCTCATGTGGTGAGGGGTGTTATTTGTTAATGGTTCAACCTTCAGACCCAACCAACGAAAGATTGTTCCAATCCATTCGCAGTCTCTTTGTGCTAAATAATCGTTAACGGTAACTAGGTGTACTGGCTTGCCGGACAAGGCATTTAGATAAAGCGCCATGGAAGCTGTTAAAGTTTTCCCTTCTCCTGTTTGCATTTCAGCAATAGCTCCGTAGTGCATTGCTATAGCCCCTAGAACTTGTACGTCATATGGGACCATGTCCCATTTTTGACTGTAACCGGAAACATGGATCTCTGTACCGCAAAGTCTTCGGCATGTGTTTTTTACAGTAGCGTACGCTTCTGGTAATAGGCTATCTAGGCTTTCACCTTCTGCAAAACGTGCTTTTAAAATGGCTGTTTTTGCTCGGATTTCTTCATCAGAAAGAGATTGCCATTCTTTATCAAGTCGAACGACTTCTTGTACGATTTTTTTATAGCGATGGATCAGGCGGCCTTGTGCTGTTCCAAAAAATTTCTTTAATATGTTTAGCATGATCGTTTCCTATGCAGAATATAAAGGCTAAGAGTACCTGATTTTCTTGAATAAAGCAAAAAAAATAGAAAGTTCATTTGCTAAAAATATTTTAATAAACTTGTTTTTTTGAGATTTTGCCTTGCATTTCTTTGCGTGAAAAAATAAACTGAGTGGATACTATTGAATAGAGAAAGTTTTAGCGACCATTTTTTTTTGAAGGTTATTCTTATTTTAATTCAAAAATCTTTAAGGAAAGAAATTGTTCTCAATAAAAAAATATAACAGGTTGTTCGTGAAATTTTGCATTTGTTTTTTTTGTGTTTTTTCATCTGCTCTTTTGGGGGATGCTTTGCCTTCTTCTAAAGTGGGCTTTATCGCTGTTGAAGAAAAGGGAAATCCTCTTTTTCAAAATGAGGTGGAATCCTTAGAAAAACTAATCGAAATCAATGAAAAAAGATTGGAAGTACAAAAACAATTAAGAGAAAAAATGAAACTTTTTCAAAAACAGAAAGAAGAGTTTGTATTAGGAAACCAGTCGCAGTCTCATGCTTTTTCTATGGTTTCTAATGCTAGGTTTATCTTAGGTCAGTTAAAAAACGAGCATCTTTCTTATTTGTTTTCATCTGAGTATTTAGAAGAGCTCGTGTTTTTTTCTTCGATTGCAGGAAAAAGTTCTCCGGTGAGGCCTTAAATGAGTAGTGATATCCTTTATTTAGACCGTATAACAAAAGAAATTCAGACAGAAAAGGTTTTTGGCAAAGCTTTTTTAGAAGCTAGTTATGGAGAGGGTATTACTCCATTTTTTCTCCCTTTAATAGCGAAGTATTCTTTTGCGTCTAGATTATATGGAGCTTTTCAAAACACCTCTTTTAGCAAAAAAAAAATCAAACCTTTTATAGAAGAATTTCAGGTTGATCCATCCGAATTTTTACAGAAACCAGATGCATTTTCTTCATTTAATGATTTCTTTGTGAGGAAGCTTCTGCCAAGCGCTAGGCCAATAGCTCCAGGAAGAGACGTGGCTATTTTACCAGCCGATGGAAGATATTTAGTCTATCCCAACATAGAAGAAGCCGATGGGTTTGTTGTTAAAGGAAAGAAGTTCTCTCTTGAGGAGTTATTAGTGAATAAAGAATTGGCAGATTCTTATGCTCGAGGTTCTATGGTGATAGCAAGGCTGTGTCCGACAGATTATCATCGTTTCCATTTTCCGTGCAGCTGCGTTCCTTCTGTTTCAAATTTATTGCAGGGTTCTTTGTATTCGGTCAATCCGTTAGCTTTACGTAAGAAAATAGAGATTCTTTCACAAAACAAAAGAGAAATTACTTTTTTACAAACTGCTAATTTTGGAAGGGTTCTTTTTATAGAGGTCGGAGCTACTTTTGTAGGTTCTATCCATCAAACGTACTGCCCTAATGAGCCTTATGCTAAAGGCGATGAGAAAGGATATTTTTCTTTTGGTGGATCTACTTTAATTTTGCTCTTTGAACCTGATACGATTCAGTTTGATCAGGATCTTATAGATGCATCTTTTTCTAAACTTGAAGTGAAGGGATTGATGGGGCAAAGTCTAGGAACGTCTTTAAATTTATAAGCAAACTTTTTTAATCCCATTCAAAAGCGTCTTCCCAGTATCTTAACGCCAGGAGACGTTTTTTCTTGTAGCCTATAGAGTTGATTTTTGAAGGGTTTTTATAGAAACTTTTATGAAAGCATTGAGCAGATTGGGCAGTTTTCATTTTTATGCCCCCTGGCAGGGCAATACTTTCTAGCGTAATAAATAATTTGAAGATGAAGTTTAATCCAGGAATTTTTTGGGAAAATCTTTTTTAGATCGTTTTCTGTTGCGACAATAGAGGTTCCTTTAGAAAGACCCCAGCGTTTAGCACACCTATGAATGTGTGTGTCAACTGGAAAGGCGGGGATTGAAAAACTTTGGGCAAGAATTACGGATGCTGTTTTATGTCCTATTCCTGGAAGAGATTCCAAATCGTCTAAGTCTGCAGGAACTGTCCCGTTAAATTTCGTTACTAGTATTTTAGAAAGGCCCACAATAGCCTTGCTTTTATTTTTATAAAGGCCGCAAGGGCGGATTATTTCTTCTACTAACGAAACCGGAAGATTTGCCATTTCTTCTGGAGTTTTCGCTTTGCTAAAAAGTATTGGAGTCACCTTATTTACTCTTTCATCTGTGCATTGAGCCGACAGTAAAACAGCGATAAGCAAGGTGAACGGACTTTCGTGTAGTAGAGGGATAGGAGGACAGGGGAAAAGGTTTTCTAAAATAACTCCTATTTTTAGTGCTTTTTCTTTTTTTTGCATTATTTCCCAACGCAAAATTTAGAGAAAATAGCAGAAAGAATTTCTTCAGAGATATTTAAACCTAAAATTGTTCCTAGTTCAAATAGACATTTTCTGATGTCAAAACTTAAAAACTCTGGGGAAGTTCCTTCTTCAAGACCTTTTATGACCGATGTAAGGAAAGAAAGAGAATTATCTAAAGCTTCTTTATGTCTAAGATTCGTTAAGATGATTTCTTCTTTGTTGGGAGGCCCTTTTTTCCAAATTTGCGTTTGAATTAACTCTTTTAAAGAGAGGAGCCCTTCTCCTGTTAAAGCCGAAAGAGCTATACTTGGTAAATCAATTTCTTGTTTCGAAGCTGATGAAAGATCTATTTTATTCCATACGACAAGAGTTTTATTTTTTGGAGCAAGCTGAAGAAGGGAAAGGGCTTCTTTGCAAAGAGGCTTTGATCCATCTAATACAAGTAGTATAAGATCAGCTTGATCCATGGCTTTTCTTGATCGCTTGATTCCTTCTTGCTCTATTCTTTCTTCTGTATCGCGTATCCCAGCAGTGTCCACAAGCTTAAAGTGGAGTCCCCCTAAGAGAAGGTTATCTTCCAAAAGATCTCGTGTCGTGCCTGCAATTTCAGTCACAATAGCTCGATCTTTTCCTAAGAGAGCGTTCATGAGAGATGATTTTCCAGCGTTCGGCGGGCCTGCTAAGCAAAGAAATAGCCCTTCGTGGATCATTTTTCCTTCGTGGAATGAGTTGGAAAGTTGTCTCATTTCTTTAAGTATAGATCTAAGAGTGTCCAAAAGATCTTCCTCGGAAGCGAATTCTAAGCCTTCTTCAGGAAAGTCAACCCAAGCATCTAGTATAGCAGCTATATCTAAGAGTTGTTTTTGGAATGACGTGATCTTTTTAGAAAGAGCTCCTTGTAGATGTAATTCGGCAGCTCCACAAGCAAGAGAGTTTTTAGCGCTAATCACATCCTGTATTGCTTCTGCTTGAGTCAGGTCTATTTTTCCGTTCATAAAAGCTTTAAAACTGAATTCCCCCGGTAAAGCGGCTCTAGCTCCTGCTTTAAGTGTTGTTTCCAGGATTTTTTTTGTGATTAAAGAGCCTCCGTGGCAGTGAATTTCTACAGTGTCTTCTCCTGTAAAAGACTTAGGCCCTTTCATAAGTAGAAGCAGCACTTCATCGATAATATGGCCTGTTTCGTCTTGGATTTTGCCAAGATGTGCTGTGTGAGAATTGAAGGAAAGAACTGGACCTGTGAATATTTTATCTGCAATTATTAGCGCTTTTTCGCCAGATATTCGAATGATAGCAATACCCCCTTCTCCTGGTGGAGTAGCTATTGCTGCTACAGTTTCTTTAGGGATATACGGTCTATGAACAAAATCCATGGAGTTTTTGGGGTTATAGTTGTTTTAAAGCTGCTGTAATTAATTCTGTTAGTGAGGGTTCGCTGTCTTGCTCTTTTAGAATATTTTGTAATATTTTTTGTGCTTGTGCCGGTTGGTAGCCTAAGTTAACAAGCGCAGAAAGAGCATCGGTTGTGATAGATTTTTCCTGTTTAGTAAAAGAAGGCAGTGAAAATAAAGAGTTTTTCTGAACTTTGTCACGCATTTCTACTATGAGTCTTTCTGCTGTTTTTTTTCCAATGCCAGGAACTTTGCAAATTCCTGTAATATCAGAAGAAGAAATAGCAATTTGTAGATCTGCAGGTTCGAGATGGCCTAAAAGGGCTAGGGCTGTTTTAGGGCCTATTCCAGATACGTCAATTAGTGTTTCAAATAGATCCCGCTCAGAACTTGTTAGGAATCCATAGTTTTTTTGAGAGTCTTCTCTGATCACTGTTGAAAGATAAAGACAAATGGAGCTCCCTTGTTTGGGTAATTTTGCATAATTGCTTAATGGAATGTAGATGCGATATCCAATTCCTCCCGTTTCAATGATCGTTTTTGTCGGTGAGGAATCAGAAAGTATTCCTTTGATATATTCCATCATAAAGAGGTTCCTTGTAGATAGTTGTTAGTGTGTAGAGTGTGCCCGTGGCAAAGAGCTAAAGCAAGAGCATCTGCCGCATCTTCTGGTTCTGGAGGAAGGGGTAGATTAAATAAAATTTGCATCATTTTTTGTACCTGTTCTTTACTTGCGGACCCTTTTCCTACCACCGAGAGTTTTGCTTTTTTAGGTGAATATTCATAAATAGGTACTTGATGTTTTGTTGCAGCTAAAATTGCCATTCCCTTTGCCATCCCTAGTTTTATGGTGCTGGATGGGTTTTTTGCTACAAATTGAGATTCTATCGCAATGGCATCGGGCTTATGTTTTTGGATAAGTTCCATGAGTGCTTCAAAAATAATTAAGTAGCGATTGGAAAGAGGCGTATTTTTGGGAGGTTTGATGCATCCATAATCTAGAGCTATCTGTTTATGATGGGAGTAAGAAATCACGCCGTATCCGGTAATACAAGTTCCTGGATCGATGCCAAATATAGTAATCGATTTATGGTTTGATGAGGTCATGAACTTAGCTGTTTTCCCTTGTTAATACAAGTTTGCTATAGAAGAGAGTAAATGAAAAGAACTATTTAATTTCCTTTTTAGATTGGAGAATACAGATGGCTCTTATATCAAGAGATTAGTTTTTTGATACATGTAAATCTCAAGATTTAAAAATAGAGATAAACACGGCTTTACTTTCGAAATTTTGTATTTTTGGTTCATCTTCTGCCCAAGAATTTTTTGAGGATGAAGCCTAGAAAAGATTTATATAAGGTCTTGTTTCTGTCGATTGGAATGACATCATTTGTTCAGCGTTAATTTCAATGAGTGTATATTATTTTATTTTATTTTTTATCGATAAAATAAAATAAGTTGATGGATTATTCTCTTTGAATTGAAGGAGTTTCTGTATAGACGGTAATTAGGAGTTTCTATAGAATCAGAGAAAACTCTTTAATTTAGCTATCTTATGATTGACTTAGTACAGTTTAGACCGAAAAATATTATTGTAAGAATGCCGAATTGGGTAGGCGATTTGGTAATGGCGACTCCCATTTTAAAAGATCTTAGATCCAGATTCCCTGAAGCATCTATTACTGCGATGTGTAGATCTCCTATAGGAGAGCTTCTTTTAGAATCTCCTGATATTGATGAAATTTTTTCTTTTGTTAAATCGTCTAGGCTTATAAGAAGAGAGGAAAAAAAAAGAATTCTGGATAGATTGCAAAATGGTAAATATGATTTGGGCATTATTTTGCCTGAATCTTTTTCTTCTGCATGGTGGTTTTGGCAGGGAAAAGTCCAGTATAGAATTGGATATGAATCGTTTGGTAGAAATTTTTTATTGACGCATCCTTTAGTTAAATCAAAAAAAACCTCAAAGCAGCATCTTGTTATTACATATAAAGAGTTGCTTCGTCCTTTAGGGATAGAGCCTTCTAATACAAAACCTAAGTTGTATTTAAGTGAAGAGGAAGTTAAACAAATTAAAAATTTACTCAGTCAGCATGGAGTTCTTGGTTCTCATCGTATTGTGGGAATTAATCCAGGAGCTGCTTATGGATCGGCTAAGTGTTGGTTGCCAGAGCGATTTAGAGAGGTTACACAGCGTCTTTTAGAAGATAAAAGCATTATAGTTGTTTATTTTGGCGATTTGGTCACTGCTGATCTTGTAAAAGAAATTTGTCAAGGATTGTCTCCTCGTGTAATTAACATGGCAGGCCTTACTTCTTTAAGAGAGTTAGCGTCATTAATTTCTGTTTGTGACGTTTTATTGACTAATGATAGTGGTCCTATGCATATCGCTGGAGCTTTTGACACACCTGTTGTCGCTCTTTTTGGATCAACAAGTTCTGTCATAACAGGGCCTTATAAAAGTGGTCTTGTAGTTCAAAAACAGGTGCCCTGCTCTCCTTGTTATAGAAGGACTTGCCCCATTGATTTTAGGTGCATGACTCAAATCGGATCAGAGGAAGTTTTAAATTCTATTCATGGCTTATTAGATAGATCTAAAAGTAAACTTTCTATAACTCCTTAAAAAATAAGGATAAGCAGAGTTTATGCTAGAAACAGCACCTTCTTTACTTCTTTGGCAAAGAAATATTCTTCGACAAAACAAAAAAAAAGAAAATTTTAACTACACTCCTTGGGAGGACGTTTTTTTTTCGTCTTCTGCAGAAACTGTGAGATTAACAGGAGAAACCTTTTTAAAAGAAGGCAAAGTGGCTTGTTTGATTTTGGCTGGGGGGCAAGGTTCTAGGGTCGGAAAAGCTGTTCCAAAAGGAACTTTAGGCGTCTCCCTGGTTAAGGAGAAAAGTTTATTTCAAATTCTTTTTGAAAAAATCTTTTATGCCGAATTACTATATCGTAAAAAATTTTGTGTTGCTGTGATGACCTCTACGATAAATCATCAAGAAACAGTTTCTTTTTTAAAAAAGAACTCTTGGTTTGGGCTAGATGAAGATCAAGTGTTTTTTTTTACACAAGAAGATCTTCCTTTTGTTTCGATAGAACCAGAGGGTGAAGAAGATTGGCTTTTATCTAACGCTGGGGATCTTCTTAAAGGTCCGAGTGGTAACGGAGATGCTCTACGTCTTTTTTATCAGTCGAAGCTATTTGCTCTTTTTAAAGACAAGGGAATAGAGCATTTAACCGTAATTCCTATAGATAATCCTTTGGCAGAGCCTTTTGATCCTCTTTTTTTAGGGTTTCATGTTGAAAAAAAAGTTGATGTTTCTTTGAAGAGTGTTGAGAGAAAATCTCAACAAGAGAAGGTTGGACTTTTAGTTTCTGATCAAGGAAGTCTTAGAGTTGTAGAATATGGTGAGCATAATGTGAACCTTTCTTTTCCATTCGCAAACATAGGTTTTTATTGTTTCAAAATGGAGTTTATTTCTTTTTTACAGGGAGTAAAAGAAAAACAGCCTTGGCATGTTGTTCGTAAAAAGATGGGTTCTGTTTCTTTTTGGAAGTTTGAAAGATTTCTTTTTGATGTTTTTCTTTTTACAAATAAAATAGGGGTTTTTATCGAGCCTAGGGAGACCTGTTTTAGTCCTCTTAAAAATGAGATAGGAGAAGATAGTTTTTTTTCGGTAAAAAAAGATCTTTTGGCTTTAGATAGAAAGGTATATAAGGAACTTACGGGGAAAGATGCTCCGGTAGATGTTTTTGAGCTTTCTTTAGCTTTTTATTATTCAAAGGCTGCGCAGCAGTCTTTAATGGAAAAAAAGGATTGGAAAGAAGGGGAATATGTTGATTATAGTGGTTTTTAGAATTTTAAATTGATAGGAAGGGGATACATGCGTATTGGGTATTTAGGTGCTGGAAGTTGGGGATTTGCCTTGGCTTCTTTATTAGCAGAAAAAGGACACGAGGTGACTCTTTGGACCGCTAATGACGACTTTGCAAAAGTATTGCATCACAAAAAAGAACATCCTAAATTACCGCACTATAAGGCTGTTGATTCTTTGAAGGTGACATCAAATTTAAAAGAAGCTTTAGAAGGAGCTGATTTGATTATAGAATCGGTTACTTCGATGGGTATTCGTCCGGTTTTTGAGCAAGTCTTGGCTGAGGGTGGCGTTTCGTGTCCTTTTATTATGACCTCTAAGGGGATAGAGCAAAATAGTGGTCTTTTACTTCATGAAGTTGTTTTAGAAGTTTTTGGAGAAGGTGTGAGAAATAGAGTTGGGTACCTTAGTGGTCCGAGCCACGCAGAAGAGGTTGTTCAAAAGCTACCGACTTCAGTGGTTAGCGCATCTTATGACCCAGAATTAAAATCAATAATAGCCGATGTCTTTTCTACTCCGTTTTTCCGGGTTTATCCTAATGCAGATTTAAACGGTGTAGCTTTTGGTGGTGCTATGAAAAATATTATAGCTATTGCATGTGGTCTTTCGGATGGTCTTGGTTTTGGAGATAATACCAAAGCAGCTCTTATGACAAGAGGACTTCATGAAATTCGCAAGTTAGCTATGGTAAAAGGTTGTAGGTCTGAAACTTTAACAGGGCTGTCGGGCCTCGGAGATCTTTGTGTAACATGTCTTTCCAAATTTAGTCGTAATTACTCTTTTGGACATTTGATTGTAGAGGGTCTTGATGCAGAAAGTGCTAAGGAAAAGATTGGTATGGTTGTAGAGGGCGCTTATACCTGTGTTTCTGCTTTGCAACTAGGAAAAAAAGCGGATATACCAGTGCCTATTACAGAAGCTGTTTATGCGATTTTATATCAAGGACTTGATCCTCGAGAGGCTGTGAGATCTTTACTCCAAAGGGCTATTAAAGAAGAGAGTTTATGATTCAAAAGCAAAAAGTGCTTTCTATCGAAAAAATGGTAGAGATAGAAAAATCTGCTTTAGCTGATGGCTGTAATGAACTAGAATTTATGGAATTTGCAGGGGTGTCTGTTGCTGATTTTGTCGAGCGGTTTTTAGCTCAAAAAAAAGGCTCCCAACGAGTCACTCTTTTACCTGGTAAAGGGAATAATGCAGGTGATGCGTATGTTTGTGGTATACACCTTTTAAATAGGGGAGTTTTTGTTCAAGCTCTTTCGTTTTACAGTCCTAATGAATGCTCGCCTCTTTGTTTAAAACAGCTAAATCGATTTTTAGAAGCTGGGGGTAAAATTTGCTCTAGGACTGATGTTTTTGAAGGAGTGCTCATAGATGGTCTTGTTGGAACAGGATTTAAAGGTAAGGCTGAAGGAGTTTTAGCTGAAGCTATTTCTTGGGCTAATTCTACGAAGCTTCCTATTATAGCTGTTGATATTCCTTCCGGTGTTTGCGGGGATACTGGCCAAGTGGGCACTGTCGCTATTTTTGCGAGTTCTACTGTCTATTTGGAATTTCCCAAGATTGGTTTTTTCTTAGCAGACGGATGGAATCATACCGGAGAGCTCGTTGAAGGTAAGTTTGGACTTCCTTCAAAGTATTATGAGAATATAGAGCCTGTAGCTTTTCTAGTTCAAAAAGGTGGAATGCAAACTATTTTGCCTATTTCTTTTCGAACACAAAATAAATATAAAGTAGGCTATCTGTTAGCAATTGCAGGCAGTAAAGCTATGATGGGCGCTGGAGCTTTAGTTTCCCAGGCAGCTTTACGATCTGGAGCTGGAATTGTTCGTTGGTTTTACCCTGAAGGATGTGAACAAAGTTCTGTTTTAGCAGGACTAGATGTGATAAAAGACTCTTCAGTAGACTCCCTATTTAATGAAATGAAGAGGGCTTCAGCTCTTGTAATAGGGCCTGGAATGGGACGTGAGGATGGTTCGTTTCGTTTGATCGAGAAGGTGTTAAGTGCGTGTGTTGTTCCTGCTGTAATTGATGCAGATGCTCTATTTTTTCTTTCTGAAAGACCTTTTTTTACACTTCCCAGGAATGCTCTTCTTACACCTCATTTAGGGGAGTTGCAGAGACTTCTTAAGACTGATTCAAATGAAGGTTCTTTTTTAGAGCAGTGTCAAAACTATGTTCAAGAAAAAAAAGTTTTTATGCTTGTAAAAGGTGCTCCTAATTTTCTGTTTCAGGAGGGCGAACTTCCTTATATTCTTCCTTTTGGAAATCCTGGCATGGCTAAAGCTGGAACTGGTGATGTTTTATCTGGGATTTTGGGAGGTTTGTTGGCTCATAAGTTACCTATGCTAGAGGTCGCTGTGTTGGGGTGTTTTTTACATGGATTAGCAGGTGATTTAGTAGTAGAAGATAAAACTGTTTTTTGCTTAACAGCATCTGATTTATTACTCTATATTCCTAAAGCGTTTAAGCAGATAGTAGATAGCTTAGAATAGAGGAATAGAATAAAAAAGCACCAGAGCCTCTGCTCCTGGGTTTTTTTGCCCTAAAGAAGCGTTTGAAATATGATAAAATTGAGCTCCAATTCTTCCCTGGTTTGGTAAAATATAAGAAATTTCCATACTAGATCTAAATTCCAACGGGAAGTGTAGATCTTTTCCTTTACCTTTAAAATAAATTCCAGGGGCAAAGCTTGGGGTTAAAACAAAAGACTTTCCTAAAAATATATCGCCGGCAATGCCTCCATAAACATATATAGAAGCTTTATCTGTTCCCATAAGCCCGACTAAAGGTCGTAAGTAGTGACATTTTTTTATGAAAGATCTGTACTCTATTTGTAGGAGAATGTTTTTTGGGTTGTGAATAATATCGTATACCCCTGCTCCTATATTTAGCAGTTTTGGTATTTTGGGGGCAGATTCTTCACTTTTTAACAAAATCGGAGATCCTAGGAGTGTAAGAAAAAGAAGAGCACGTTTCATTAGGGGAAATCCTTTATGTTAAAATGCTTTTTTAGTCTAGATGAAAAAAAAACACAAGGCTATTTTTTTAAATTTTAAAGGTGGTTTGTTTTTTTCTAAAAAATCGCTTTTAAATTTTTAGGTCTTGTTGGCTTTTTGTTAAAGGAGTTTAAAGAATTTCTATGAAGTTTTTATCTGAAATGATAGGCTCTTTTTAAGTCGTGTGCTTTGTTAGTTTTTTTGTGTGAAGGCATGAGTAAGTTTTTTTTGCCATTTTTATTAATGTCTATTGTCTTCATAATAGAGGCGATTTTTTTCAATTAAATGGATAAAGAAGGCATAGTGATTAAATTAATTTTTCTTTTTTTGTTCCCCTGGATTTTATTTGCCAGTAGGGATTCTGTTTTTGATGGATCAGAGGATCCTTCTTTTTTTCAACATGTTCATGTCATTTCAGGACAATTGAATTTAAGCTTACAGGATGCTGTTGTAAAAGGCGTAGCCTCTTTTCCTTTGACTCGAACCTATTTAGGCGACTTGGAGCAAAATACTGATGTAGAACTAAAAGACTTACGGGGTGGTTGGTTAGTCGAAGGAGGATGGCATATGCTTCCTCATACATCCTTGCTGATGGTTCGAGGCGACACTATTAGAAAAAGTAAAATTTATCTACCCGAAGAAAGTGGTACGATTAGAACATATTTTTTTGCGCAGGAAGATTTTTTTGGCTCTATTTATTATCAAGATGAAGATAAGGAGAAAACTCTTAGTTTTGATCCCAGAGCTAAGAAAATCACTTTAAAATTACCAAAGGGTGGTCTTCGTATTTATGAAAATTTAGGGAAAGACAAAGATCCTGCAGTTTCTACTTGCTGGCATTTAACTAAAGAAATTCTTTCTTCGAAACATCAAATTTGCTACTCATATGATGAAGAAAGAAGGTTAGTTCATGTTGATTTAAAAAATCCATCCGGTTCTAAAACGTATTCGTGGGTCCACTTTGATGTGAAAAATAAAGGGGCTTCGCCTCTTTTATTTGAAGTAAAAACATCAGATCAAAAATATTTACGCTATAGCGCTTTATTGGGAGAGGATGGCTCTTATTTAAAACAGGTATTAAGTAATGGCTATAGAGAAGAAGAGTTAAAATACGCAAAAAGTGAAGGAAGTGCTTTTCCGCGAATTCATCAAATGAGATGGGGAGACAATACCCATTTTACAGCCGGTTACTTTTCAGGTTCTAATAAAGTACAGTTTTTAAAAGCATCCTTAGGCGAAAACAAAGAACAAGTACCAGTCGCTGAATTTTCTTATGGTAGAGAATTTACAGATGTGAAGGATGCTAAAGGTTTAGTTGTTCGATATTATCACAAGGACAATAAAGTAATTAAAATAGTCTATTTTGATGAGTCAGGACAAGAAAACTCTCGTTTGGAATTTTTTTGGAAGAAAAATTCTCTTTGCGCCAAAGTGAGCTATGAAAAAGATAAACCGGTTTTGTCTAAAACATTTTCATATGACCCGCAAGGCCGCGTTATTAAAGAAACAGTATGGGGGAATTTAACTGGCAGTGTTTTAGGAACTTTTTTTGTGCAAAAAGATGGCTCCTTAGAAGGTGCTGAGTCCATTTCTAAATTCTATGCGTACGATCCTAAAACAGGAGTGCTTCTTTATGAAAAAAGCGCAGGTATTTCTTATAAATATAGCTATAAAGAGGGAACAGATTTAATTATCTCTAAATTGACATCCAATGAAGATAAAATCCTTGTTAGAGAGTTTTTTGTTTATGATGAGGATCATATTTTGGTCCAAGAAATAATAGATGATGGTTTAGATGAAAGTTCACAAAGCACTAGAGGTGTTACCTGTCGCCAGATAAAAAAATATGAAATCCATCCGGACTTAGGCCTTCCTTTAAAGCTGAGGGAATTTTATTTTGATCCTGTATTGCAAGAAGAAAAATTGCTTTATAGAATAGATTATGCTTATAACGATCATTTTTTTGTTGAAACCGAATTTATTTATGATGCTAATGAAGAATATAGATATAAAATAGATTACAAATATGATGTCCATAATCGAAGAATCCTTAGCGAAAACAGGTTACAAAAAAAGCATCACATTACTTCTTCTCTTAAGGAGTGCTTGCGTAAAACTGAAAAAAATGGTTTTTTACATCAATCATTTTTAGAAACGGATTCTTTTATAGAATATAATCTTTTAAAGAAACCGTTGCGTATTCTTCACCAAGATGGAACAAGCTCATCGTATACATACGACAAAAATGGATTGCTTATTAGAGTTTTGTATCCAGATCAAGTTTCAGTTAGCTATGAATATGATTTTCTGCAAAGGGTGACTGCTAGAATACTAAGAGATGGTTCCGGTTGTTTCATCGGAGAAGAGCGCTGGGTTTATAGCTCTTTTCACCTTTTATCCTATACAGATCTTAGGGGATTGACGAGGACTTTTACTTATGACGGGGCCGGCAGGAGAGTTTCTGAAGATGCCTTAGGTAGGCGAGCTACTTATTCATATGATTCTTTAGGTTTTTTAGAGAAAATGGTTAAAGGAGATGTGACATTTGTTCAAAAACGTTCTTTAGAGGGTTCTCTTTCCGAAACATGGGAAGAAAAAGGAGATAGAAAAGAAAATCATGTACAGCTTTTTTATAATGAGCGCGGGTTATTAGAAAAAGAACAGCGTATAACTTCTAAGGGAATTGCTTCTTACCTCTTCTCTTATGATAAAGAGGGAAGAGTTGTTGAACAAATAGATCCTCTTGGACAGGTATCGACGATTTCGTATGACGAGATAGCTGGCCGGTTAAGAAAAACTTATACAGATTCTAAAGGCATTAAAACGGTAGAGGAAACTAACCTATTACATCAGGTTGTGCTACAAGAAAAACAAGATGCAAAAGGAACCATTCTTTCAAGGGAAGAGTTTTTTTACGATGATTTTGGAAATAAAATAAAGTGGGTTGTTAATGTCTATTTAGGTGGCCAGTGTAAGAAGGTTCTGGTCACCTTATTTGAATATGATTCTGTTGGACGCTTAGTGAAACAGATTGAAGGAGAAGACAAGGTAACTTCATTTTCTTATGATAATAAAGGGAAGCTTAGTACAAAGACTTTACCAAATAAAACGACTTTATTTTTTTTCTATGATGTCTTAGGAAGAATGATAGAATTAAAAAGTTCCGATAGTACTATTCATTATAGATATTCATATGATAGAGGAATGGATCCTGTTTTTATTGCAGATGAGATTGCGAAAAAAACATTCTATAGACGTTATAACGTTTTTGGTGAAATTACTGAGGAGAGTTCTTGTTCTGATAAGAAAATGGAATTTTTCTATGATGTACAGGGCAGACGTAATAAAATTGGATTACCTGATGGCTCTTTTATTGATTATTTGTATAGCGAAGGGCATTTGCGCAGTGTCATTCGAAAGGATGCTAGCGGGGAGCTTTTATATCAACATAACTATTTAGAGTTTGATGCTGTTGGTTGCGTTATAGAAGAATCTTTGATTGGTGGTATAGGAAACATGTACACTGAACATGATCTTTTACAAAGAGCTTCTAAGCAAACTTCTTCATGGCTTTGCCAAGATATAGAGTATGGATCTACCGGTCTTGTGTTAAAAAGTTATAGTTCTTTATTTGGAGAAAAAATATATCAATACGATTTACTGGATCAGTTAAAAGTAGAAGGGGTTGTTTTTGATTCTTTGGGAAACTCTTCTGTTCATAAGGTAGATGATTTTAATAAGATTTTATCTTCTTTTGACAGTTTGTTTTCTTATGATGCTCTAGGTAATCCTATAAAAAGACAAGGTTCGAAAGAAACCGTTACTTATAGATATGATGCATTAGGTAGATTGATCTCTATTGAATCATTAGAAAGAAAAGTAGAGTATTCTTATGACCCTTTTTCTCGTTTAATTTCAAAAACAATCTTTTTTTGTCAGGATGGAGCATTTCAAAAACAAGAATCTTTTGATTTTGTTTACGATGGAGCTAAGGAAATTGGCATGATGAATGCTAAAGGTGTTTTGACACAATTAAAAGTCTTGGGGCTTGGACTCAAAGCCGATGTTGGAGCAACGATTGCAATAGAACTAGATCAGGAAATTTTTGCGCCACTTCATGATTTTTACGGTAATATTATTGCTCTAGTTAACATGGATGGAAAAATACAAGAGTTTTACGACATAGATCCTTTTGGAAAGGAATCACTCGTAGAAGTTTCTAGTAAAAATCCTTGGAGATTTTGTTCTAAAAGGCATGAAGAGGGATTTGTTTATTTCGGGGCAAGGTTTTATGACCCTTCCACAGGAAGATGGCTTACACCGGATCCTTCAGGGTTTGCGGATGGGCTTAATTTATATGGGTATGTGCGAAACAATCCATTGAATCGCCTTGATATATTTGGGTTATCAAGTGTAAATAGAACGGGAGAAGGATTTTCTTTACAAGTAGAGATTTCTGCGATTTTTTCTCAAGCAGATATATTAATTCCTTGTAAGGGAATTGTCGAAAGCACATTACTTGATTGTTATTTAGCTAGCGGTTGTTTGGATAAAATAGAATATACCGAAGAAGAGATAGAATCAGGTTATATTAATCTTTTAGATCATTTTCCTGAGATTTTACCGCACGAATGGAATGGAATAGGGCTTATTACTTTCCATAACGGCATAAACACTACATTAGAAGAGTTTAGGGACATGAGTCATTCTGTAATTGAAAAGATTCCAGAAGGCACTCTTTTTATTGGAATGCACACACCGACAGAAGGTCTTGTTCAGGACGTCCTTCGTTTTATTTGGGAGCGACAAAATTACGTAACCCCGATTGTTTTTCAAACGAACCGATTCATGGATGCTGTCGTAGATAAATTACATGTGGTTAATCCTGATTTACTCTGGATGGATATTAGACATAGTGAAGGGGGCGTTGTAGGAAGAAGAGCCATTGAACTTTTATCAGAAGAAAAAAGAGCTATTCTACAAAAAAAACTATACTCTGTTACGATAGGATCAGGCATGCCGATTCCTCGAGATTATGGATTACACGTTTATAATATTTATTCTGAGGCTGACTATTTAACTGGAACTTTTGGCTATTTTGTAGACGACTTCCATCATGTGAAGATGGTTCCTTGTTTGTCTGCTTGGGAAGATAGGGTTTTATTCGCAGATCATTCTTTTATGTCGCCAACATATCAATCCGTTTTAGAGGAAGAGATTGAAAGTGTTAGAGGTTCTTATGGTTTTCATGACACAAATTCAAGATAAGATTTTTTGTTTTTAATACACGTCAGCAAGATATCGTTTCGAGACTTTGAGGTTTTTTAAGTACGCCTTGGCTGTCTCTTCTGTATGTCCATTTTGTTGAATGATTTGTAGTAAAGCAGCTTCTACATCTTTAGCCATTTTATCGGCATCTCCACAAACGTAGAAGTATGCCCCGTTTTCTAGCCATCGCCATACTTCCGCAGCTTCTTCTAAAAGTTTATGTTGAACATAGATTTTTTCTTCTTGATCTCTAGAAAAAGCCGTTGATAGTTTCAATTTACCTTGGGCTGAAAAACTATCCCAAAAGTCTTTATAGAAAAAATCGGTATCTCGATTTCTTTCTCCAAAAAATAACCAGTTATTTCCTTCAGCGTTTAGAGCCGCTCTTTCCTGGAGAAAAGCTCTATAAGGAGCAACTCCAGTTCCAGGACCAATCATTATTAGATTTTTACTTGAATCTTCGGGGATCTTAAAGTGTTTGGAGGGCTGTACATATAAGGGGATTTCTGTGTGATTTTCTTTCGCTAAATTACAAAGGAAATGGCTGGCTACACCGAAGCGAGGTCCTTTTTTATGTTCATAAGAAGAGAGCGCAACAAGTAAGTGCACTTCATTTTCGTGAGATTTTAAAGAAGAACTTATGGAGTAAAACCGAGGGAGAAGAGGGGACAGATGGGGTAAAATAGTTTCAGGTTTAATTTTCGAAACGTCAAGTTCTTCAAAAACATCTAAAAGGTCTTTACCTTGTAGAAAGCTGGTCAATTCTGTTTTTTTTTCTGGGTGTAATAAGTCTGTGATTTTGTCTTTTTTGCTGGAAGAATGGGTTAATGTTTCTAGTAAAGAGGTAGATATTCTAGAAAGATTTACTTTAGAGGTTAAGTAGTTAAGTAGGGAAAGACTTTCTTGGGATCTTGGGTCAATAACAAAGCTTGTTGGTTCTAAATCCATAAATGAAAGTAGGTCTCTGATAAGAGTTGGATCATTTTGAGGCAGGATTCCCAATGAATCACCAGGCGTAAAATGTAGATTCGAGCCCTCTATATTTAAAGAAATATGAAAAGTCTGTTTGTTTTTATTAGAGGGATTTAAAGCTGTTCTAGAGTGTATTTTAGCTATACAGGGGCTCGTTTTAGTATAAACAGGCTTTGAGTTGGCTAAATCAGTCATAGACAAAAGTCCTAAAAAAGGGTAAATAAAAAATAAACATTTAAATTAAGGAATACCCTCTATATGAAGATACTCTTATTTTTTCTTTCTCTTATACTACTTAGCGGCTGTGCTTACAGTGGGTATAGCCCTTCTTATATTATATCCGACGCTGGAAAAACGCCGGATCAAGAAGAATCTAAAGGGTTATAGCATAAGTTCTTTGGCTTCTTTTTTCGCCCAAGCTTTTGTAAGGATATCCATTTTTTTGCCGGATAATCCTCCTAAAAACTCTATTGAATTAAGAAGTCTTGCTCTTGTTCTATCCTTCCCTAAAATCTCTACAGATTCGAATAAAGAAGGGCCTTGCCGTTTACCTGCAAGACTGCCGTATAAAAGAGGCATCATTATTTTTTTATAATGGAGTCCGAAAATTTCAGATACGTCTTTAGAAGCTTTTTCGATGCCGATTTTCCCCCAGTCTTCTTGTTCATCTAGACTCCAAATGATCGATTGAAGGACATAACAAACTTTTTCTTTCGAAAGTCCAGTAGGGCAAAGTAGGTCTTCTGTATACGGAAGATGGTTTACAAAGAAAAAAGAACAAACTTCCATGAAATCAGCGAAGGTTTTAATTCGTTGATGACATAGAGGCATTAATTTCCGCATAAATTCATCATTAAATGACCAGCTTTTAATCCTATCCCATAGTTTATCTTCTGGGATTGTTTTAATCATGTACTGTTGGTTTAGCCAGTCTAGTTTACTGACATCAAAAAAGGCTCCAGATACGCCGATCCTGTTAGGATCAAACTCTTCTATGATTTCATTTATTGAGTACATTTCTTTATCGCCTTTCATACTATATCCCATTAGAGTCATGAAATTGACGAATGCTTCAGGTAGGTAGCCACTGTCTCGGTAATAGAAAATAGATGTTGGGTTTCGTCTTTTTGAGAGTTTTTTGCCATCTTTTCCTAAAAGAAGAGGCATATGCATAAACACAGGTGGGGTCCATCCAAAACTTTCATAAAGCATAATATGCTTAGGAGTCGAACTCATCCACTCATCGCCTCGAATCACATGGGTAATTTCCATTAAATGGTCGTCAACCACATTAGCTAAGTGGTATGTAGGAAAGCCATCTGATTTTAAAAGGATTTGGTCATCAATATCAGCCCAAGGACAAGAGATTTTTCCTTTAATACCATCTTCAAACGCACACTCTCCGCTTAGCGGGATTTTGAGCCTAATCACGTAAGGAAGACCTTCTTTTTCTTTTTTTGCGATTTCTTCTTGTGTTAGATTTCTGTACCGTCTGTCATATCCAGATCGATGGCCTAGTTTGCTTGCCGTTTCTCGCATTTCAGAAAGCTCTTCTGGAGTAGCAAAGCATTTGTAAGCTTTTCCTTGATCTAAAAGCATTTGGCAGTGCTTTTGGTAAATAGATGTACGGTCAGATTGTCTATAAGGACCAAAAGGACCTCCCACATCAGGACCCTCATCCCACTGAATACCAGCCCAGTTTAGGGCGTCGAATATGCTTTTTTCGTATTCAGGTCTTGATCGTGTCCTATCAGTATCTTCTATTCTTAGAATAAACTTTCCTTTAAAATGTTTAGCGAAAATAAGATTGAAAAGGGCCATGTAGGCAGTTCCTACATGCGGATCTCCTGTAGGCGATGGTGCTATTCGGACTCGTACAGTCATGGGTGTATGTTCCTTTACTAAAGTGATTAATTAAGCAATAATTATAAGAGTTTTAAAAGTTATAATGCAAGATTTGTTGAATTTTTTATCAACCTGCTACTTTTTTCTCTTTGAGATCTTGCCATTGAGATAGGAAGATTAGGTCTGTCATAATATTTAGACTTTCGGTCAGTTGAAGATCATTTTGTCCAAAGAAATGAATTTTTTCTTCATCTGCTACTGAAGTGTCTTTTGTTTTGTCAAGTTCTTTCAAGAAATTTTGATAGTTCTTGTTTGCTAAAAGCCGTTCTTTTGAATTTTTCTTTAAAGTTTCTATGTAGGGGAGGTATTCATCGGAAATAGTTTGGTGGTTGAACTTATACATCCTAAGTATTTGATTTCTAAGGAGAGGAGAGACATCTGCTAGATCATCTTCAAATCCAGGGGGTATTTGATCTGAACTAACTGGAAATTTTGCGTACTTTTCGCCGATCTCAAGAGAAGAAAGGACCCCGGGTATTACAATATCAGCTTTTACTCCAACTAATTGAGGGCTTTTTCCCGATACCGTATAGTAGCGGCCTCTTGTTACTTTAAATTCTCCTTTGGGATTTACTTTTCCGTAGTTCGCAGATTCTAATGTGAATGTTTGAAAGGTGCCTTTTCCAAAAGTTTCTTCGTCTCCTGTTATAATAGCTCTTCCGTATTCTTGCAAAGTTTGAGCAACAATTTCAGACGCGGACGCGCTGGCTCTATTTGTGAGGACAAGGAGAGGGCCGTCCCATACTTTTTTGTTATCAAGATTGCGAAGTCTTTCAATTTCTCCTGTGTTGTTTTTTACTGAAACCACAACTCCTTTAGAGATAAAAAGACCGGTTACGGCAACTGCCTGTTTTAACAATCCTCCGGAATTATTTCTAAGATCAAGGATGACTCCCTTGAGGTTTTCTGTTTTTTTGAGTTCATCGATTGCTTGGTATAAATCGATAGCGGAGGAGTTTTTGCTGTCTTCATAGAAAGAAAATAAATGGAAAATTCCAATAACACCATCGCCGAAAGGGTAGGATGTTGTTTCAAGGCGTGTTTCTGTTAAAACTACTTCGTCTCGAACTATTTCTACGTCTAGTTTTTCTTCTTTATCAGGAAATAGTTCATTCGTTCGTAAAATAGTGAGAGTGACTTTCGTTCCTTGTCGCCCTCTAATTAAATCTACGGCTTCTATGATGTCTAATCCAATAATTGGTTCTTTGTTAACAGCAATGATTTTGTCGTTTAGTTTTATTTTATTGCTTAAGATTGCAGGTCCACCTTCTAAGAGACGTACGATTGAAAGACCGTTTAAGTCATCTCTTAGTTGAGCTCCTATCCCGTAAAGCTTTTGTTGTACTTGCATCATGAATTGACTAGCTTCGGATGGTGTGAAATAGGCTGTTTGAGAATCGAGAGCAGAGCTTATAGATTTAAGAACAAGGCTAAGAACTATTTGTTTTCTTTCCTCATCGGTTTTTCCTTTTAGTTCTTCTTCTTTGCTAAGTCTTCTTTTGGTCAGTTTTTGTGTGAATTGGTTTTTATCCGCTATCGAAAGTTTTTCGCCAGTTTCGAGCTGTAGCGATTTAATTTTGTGTAAGCGAGTTTTTAAGTCCTCTTCATGAAGCGTCCATGTAAGGTCTTTAAAATCTGATGCTTTTACATCTTGTAGAAGGGGGGTATTTGAGAGTTCGTCTTCTAGTGCGTTTCTTCTATTTATGGATTCTAAAAAAGAGTCGTGGAATTTGAAAAAAACGGAAAAGTCTTCGTTTTTAATACCTTTCAAGGTGGCTTCAACTAGAGAGTTAGACGGAGAAGTCCATTCAATTACTTCATTATCAATAAGATATGTTTTTAGAGGGTCTATCTCGTCGAGATAGTTTAGGAATGTTCTTTTGACGATTTCTTCATTAATCTCTTGGTATGTTACATGAGCTTTTAGAATTTCTTGTATTTTTATCTTAGTATCACGGGGAGTTAAAGAAGGAGGTTTTGCTTCTAATAAAGAAGAAAACATTAGAATAAAAGATAGAAATAACGTTCGAATCATGATTTCCCTCAAAGGTTTTTTAAACTCGGAGCATAAATCAAAGCTTTCTTTAAATCTATTAAAAAGAGCTACTTGCTTTGATAATTCTCTAGTTTTTTTCAAAACAAGAAAGCTCAATACAATTTAAACCTTGAGTTCAATTCGTTTTTATGTCATAATTATTAATCTAAGGAAAAAGATTGGTCTTTAGAAACATAAAATGTAATTAAAGACGGAAATTAAACTTAATTTTAAATGTATTTTAAGAGGAGATTATAAAATGGAAGGCGAAAACAATGTTGAAAAAACAGCTGTTTCTATCACTGAAGCTGCTAAAATCAATAATGTGACTAGACAAGCAATTTATGTTGCGATTAAGCAAAGAAAACTTAAAGCGCATAAAGATACTACACGTTGGACAATTGATTTAGCGGATTTAGAAGTTTATAGAAAAGAAAAATACTCCAGAACAAAGTCTATGTTTGATGGAGAGCTCTTATTTGACAACCATAAAGGTTTCTTCTCTGTGAACCAAGCTGCTAAAATGCTAGGTGTTCCAGCCCAAAAAATTTATTACGCTACAAGAGTAGGTCTTCTTAAGGCTGTTCGTAAAGGCGCAGCTTGGGTTATACACTCTAACGACATCGCAGGGTATAAAGAAACTTACCTCAGTAAAAAAGAAACAACTTCAGAAGCTGTTTAATTTACTGGAAATTACCGCCTGTTCTTTTTAGCAGGCAGGCGGAAATTTTATATCCTTCTCCTACAAAAAGTTTGTTCCTTTGTTTCTTGAAGAATCCAAGAAATGTAAGAATTCGAACCTTCAGAAATACTAACTTTTACAATTTCAGGCTCTTCATAAGAACAATGTTCTTTAATGTAACTTTTTATTAGGCTAAAGTTTTCATCTTTTGTTTTAAGTATTACTTTTGTTTCTTTAGATTTTTCGATTGCTCCCCTCCATCTATAAAGAGATTCTATTTCAGGGAAAATAGAAGCGCATGCAATTAATCTTTGACTTAAAAGATTACGGATAATTTTTTTTGCCTCTTCGTTGGAGCGACAAGTCCAAAATATATAGACGATGTTTGTTTTATTTGGCATTTTTATATTTCTTCGTTAGTAAAGGAATTAGGGATCGGAGATCGTTTTTATTTTTTATTTCTTTAAAAACTGTATTTGGGTAACGCTCTTTTAATGTTTGAATGCTTTTCTCTACTCGATTATTAAATCCCCATAAATAGCGTATGAGTTTTAATCTAAGTCTTTCCGTGCAGCCAGGTGCTCTATCTGGAATATCCGGATTTTTAAAGATCAGCCTTTTAATAATCCGGTAGAGACAAAGAAATCGGTTAAAACGAAAGTAAAAAACTAGCTCAGCACGACTAAAGCGCATTTCAAAGGATTTGGTTGCGTTGCCATCAATAATCCAGTGACTTTTGTTTACTAAATTTTGTTGGATTTCTAAAAAATCAGCGTGGGGCCTTTCTTGCCAGTTTTCTATAAAGAAATACTTGTCCAGATGGTGTACTGGTAAATCGAGAGCTTGGCCTAGCTCTTTGGCAAAAGTTGATTTACCGCTTCCTGGGATTCCGAAAATCATAATTCGAGATAGGATAGTTGTACTTTCTCTTTGCATTGTAGACTCTTTATAAAAAGTGGAAAGGCTATTCTCTTTTTAGGTTTACGACTGTTTCAACGTGGGTTGTTTGAGGAAAACAGTCAAAACTTTGAAGGGAACTAATTGTAAAACCAAGAGTTTGGAGAAACGATAGATCTCTTGCTAAAGTAGGAGGATGACAGGAAACGTAGACTATTTGTTTTATGGATTGAAAGTCTAATAGCTTTCGCATCTCTTTATCGAGCCCTGTTTTAGGTGGATTGACTAAGATACTGTCTGGTAAAAAGGAAGATAGCAGTTCTTTAGTTTTTGTTTCAGCTGATGCGCAAAAAAATGAAATATGCTCTAGGCTATTTTCTTTGCTGTTTTTTTTCGCAAAGAAAATAGACTCTTCACTAATTTCTACCCCTATGATTTCTTTCTGATCTTTTGCAAGTAAAAGTGTAGAGGCTCCAATTCCACAATACAGGTCTAGGATTTTTTTTGAGTCTTTAAGAAGTAGACGTATGAGATCTAATATGTTTTCTGTTTGTTTGGGGTGGTTTTGTACAAAACCAAACGGAGAGTAGTAAAACTTCAGATTTTCATATTCAAACGAGAGTTCTAGATCCCCCTTTTCTATGATTTTTTCTGGTGTTTGTATGTATACACCTATAGCAGTTTCTAAAAAAGCGTTGGAGAGACTTCTTTCTTCTTCAGCTGAAATATTTTTTTTTAAAGAGCAAGCTATAATGTATCCTCTTAGAGTTTTAAAAATTTTTAAGCGTCCCTCTAGCGGCATGCTTGAAGAGAATTTTGCTAAAGAATTTTCTAGATTTTCTAATATGAGATCGTTTTCTTCGTGGAAGAGTACACAGCTTTGTATCGGGAGAGGTTTTAGCTCCAAAGAGGTAAAGCAAAGCTTCCAGGCATTTTCAATGAAGTGTAGTTGTAAAGAAATATGTCTTCTATAAGCTAAAGGAGTTGGAGAAGGAACGATAGGAGGAACTGGAAATGAAATTTTTCCAATCCGCAACAAAGAGTCTTCGACGAATTTCTTTTTTAGTATGGTTTGATTATCATAAGAAGAATGCTGCAGTTGACAGCCCCCACAAAAAGAAAAATAAGGACAGAGAGGATTGACTCTAGAAGGACTCTTTTCCACAACTTCTAATAGTGTAGCTTTCCCGAAGTTTTTTTTCTGTTCAATAGCAGAGGTATTAACCAGTTCTCCAGGGAGAGTAAAAGGTACAAATACGACTAGCCCATTTGATCTTCCAACTCCAGGACCTTCAAATGCTACGTTTTCAATACGAATCAGCATGTTTCAATAATCCGAAAATCACGTATTTGTAATTGAATACTTGATTTATTTAGAAAGTTGTTGATTTGTGGAGTAAACGCTATTTCTAGTGTTAGATTTTTTTTGCAAAGGCGAGATTTTTTTTCTGCCATGCCAAATCCAATCCCTTCAAGGATACGATCGCTTTCTTCTAAATAAAGTTTCAAGTGCATTTTTCCTACAACTTTTGGAGGTCGAACTTGTTTAGCAATAGCGTATAGAACAGGGGGAGGGTTTTCGTTTCCGAAGGGCTCAAGTAGACTTAAAGATTCCATGAAATCAAATGTAAGATCTTTAAATGCAATTTTTGCATCAATAGTAAGCTTCGTTTGAATGTCTTGATCTTTCAAAGCTTCATTAGCTCCTGCAATGAATTTTTGCTTAAAAACTTCTATGTTTTTTTCTTTAATAGAAAGTCCTGCCGCATAATCATGGCCGCCAAAATTTTCGAGTAAATCGGCGTTCTTTTTTAGAAGAGGCAGTAACGGAAATTCCGGTATCGTACGAATAGAACCTTTTCCAAGGCCGTTTTCTATTGCAATTGTTAAGGTGGGTCTGTTGTATTGTTTAGTAATTCTTGCGGTAATAATAGGGATAATTCCAGGATGCCATTTATCAGACACAAGTACAAGAGCCTTTTCTTCTAAAATCTGAGGGTTGTTTTGAATATATAATTCAACATCCTCAGAGTCTTTTCTTTCGATTTTTTGTCTTTCAGAATTGTTTAAATCTAATTCTTTAGCTAAAGATTCTGCGGCGGTAGGATCTCTAATAAGGAGTAATTCGACTCCTTTAATAGGATCAGCTATTCTTCCTAAGCTATTTAGTCTAGGGGCTACCTTGGAAGCTATATCTATAGGCGTTATATCTCCAAGTTTTAATTCGCAGATTGAAAATAGTTTTAAAAGACCTATTCGTTTAGTTTTTCTTAATAGCTTTAATCCGTAGCGTACCAATATTCTATTTTCACCGACTAAAGCGCCCATGTCTGCAATAGTGCCAAGTGCTACAAGATCTAAATATCTTTTTAGATCTACTTTATGTTCAGGAATTTCTCCTGAAGAAACTAAGGAATTTGTTAAAGCATGCGCTAATTTAAAAGCAACACCAACTCCAGTTAATTCTCTATTAGGATAGGTGCTATTTACTAATTTTGGGTTTAGTGTGGCAATACAGTGTGGTAGTTTATCTGTTGGTTCATGGTGGTCTGTTACAATGATATCCACGCCTTCTGCCGTTGCGTGAGTTAGTTCTGCTGCTGTCGTAATTCCACAATCTACTGTAATCAGGAGTTTGCAATGGTTTTTTGCAGCATAATCTAACGCATCGTGGATCAAGCTTTTATTTAAAGATGCTCTATTAGGTATGTAGAAAAATACTTTCGCTCCAATATATCTTAAAAATTCAGTGAGGAGGACTGTCCCGGTAATTCCATCTACGTCGTTGTCTCCGTAAACAAGAATAGGTTCTTTATCCCTAAGAGCTTTTTCTACTCTTTCGACAGCTTTATCCATATCTGGAAAAAGTTGAGGATCCAAAAGATTAGGTAGTTTGGCATAAAGATAGTCATGAATTTCTTCAAGAGTTTGAAATCCTCTTGAAGCAAGTACCTGGGCCGTCACAGCATGAATGTTGAATTCTTTAATAATAGTTTGTAACCACTTAGGATCAGATTGTGGATAGATCCAAATGGGATCCGGTGGTGTCTGCGAGGGCAGCATGCGTAAATTCCTTATAATGAAGTGGTTTTTATATGTTAGAAAGCGTTTTACCGAAGATCTTTTTGGGTAAAACGCTTTTTTAAAAAATCATACCATACTTAGATTAGCTATTAAGCGCTATTCTTTCTTGTTTTGCTATTTCTCTATTATGAAAAATCAGCATGAATGGAGCTGCAATAAATAGGGAAGATAGGGTTCCAAAGATAATCCCAATAGCCATAACAAGGGTAAATCCAAAAATTGTGCTTCCCCCCATTGCAATTAAAGGAATTAACACAAGTAAGGTTGTCCCCGAGGTTAGTGTGGTACGGCTTAATGTAACATTTAAAGCTTTATTAATAATTGATGGAAGCGTTGTCTTTTTTGCTCCTCTTTGCATTTCTAAAGCTTCTTCACGTATACGGTCAAATACAATAATGGTGTCATTGAGGGAATAGCCCGCAATAGTCATTAAGGCAGCTATTGTTGTTAGATCGATTTGTACTGGAACTTTTAAAGCATGCAAAAGAGCTATTGTTGCTAGCGTAAATAAAATATCGTGAGCGAGGCAAATTGTTGCGCTGATTGCATATTTAAATTCAAATCGAACGGTAATGTAGATAAAGATACAGAATAAAGCAATTAAAAGACCAATAATTGCACTGTTTCTCATAGACTGTGACATTTGTCCACTTACTTCAGACCAGTTTTGAGTCGCTGATGCTATAGATGAGTCTAGTATTTCCACTTTTGCATTTTTCAATGAAGAAATTACCCAATCGATTTGAGGATTAATCGAAGGTTGCTCAGCGGAAATGACTTTAGCAAGCGGTCTTCCAGGCTGCGTCAAAGATTCACTAAGAAATATTTTTACGCAATTTTCAGGAGATAATTCTCTTACCTGAACTTCTTGTGATTTTGCCCCAGCATTTATTAAAGCATTTTCTACAACTTGTCTATACGATATGTTTTTTTCAGGAACTAGCTCAAGATTTAAGCTATAACCCCCTGTGAAATCCATACCAAATATCGAGTGTCTTTCAACAGCAAAAAGAAGACTTCCTAATATTATAATAACAGCTGAACTAATCATGGCAGGTTTGCTGTAGCGTAAAAAATCAAACTTTTTTGCTTTAAACCAATTTAACATTGTCAAATGGTTGTTTTTTGGATTTTGTATCCATTTGCTGAAAAAATATTTCGTTGCAAAAAGAGCCGTAAACATAGAGGAAATGATTCCAATAATTAAGGTAACGGCAAATCCTTTGACTGGACCCGAGTCAAATTGGAGCAATATCAAAGCTGCAATAACTGTTGTTACATTCGAGTCTAAAATAGCAGAAAAGGCTTTTTTATAACCTGCTTGCACCGCAGAAGCGATACGTCCTGTTGCTGTAAATTCTTCTCGAATTCTTTCAAAAACTAATACGTTTGCATCTACAGCCATTCCGACTGTAAGAATTAATCCGGCTAAACTAGCCAAAGTCAGCGTCGCTTGCATGTTTTGTAAAGTAGCCCACATGATGAGAATGTTAAAAATTACTGCAACCGAAGCTACAACACCACTTAGTTTATAATATCCTGACATGACAGCAATAACTAAGATAAGAGCTATAATTGTAGCCCAAATACCCATAGAGCGTTCTTTGCTTCCAAGTTCAGGGCTAACATTTTTTTCCGAAAGGATTTTAGGTGTAAAACTTAAAGATCCAGCTTTTAAATCCGCTTCTAGCTGGTTGATCTCTCTTTGAGAAAAACTACCTGTAATCATCGCGCTATCTTTTAAAGGAGAGTCTAGGGTAGGAGAACTAACAATACTACCATTTAGTATCACAGCCATTCTCCATCCGTGGTTACGGGAGATTTGACCGTTTGCTGTTCCGCTAATTTTTTCTTTGCAAAAAGGTGTTGTCCAAGAAGAAAAGTCTTCTCTTGGGTTAATTTTAATTCCTTCTTTAGAAGTGTAAGAACCGCTAATGTCAAAGGAAAGGAAGTTTCCTCTTGAAGGATCGTAGGATGAACGCACGTTTCTTAAGTTAGATCCTTCCAGAGCAAAGTTTCTAAACACAATCAAGAGGGGGTGGGTTTGTCCTTGCCATTGGGTATAATCATCACCTCTAAATAAAGTTACCTTCGAATAGGTATCGTTAAATAGGTTGGATGTATTTGTATCGGATGGTAGGGCTAATCGTAATCCCTGATCATAAAGAAGTTTTGCGGCTTCGCTACGAGGTTGGATCATTTCTGGATCAAGAGCTTCGCCGTAAAGATGTTTACAAGCAATCCTATGGATTTCGTCTGCATTTTTATGGTTTGTGATAACAGCTTCATTCCAAACTTCTTGAAGAAATTTATTTACTGGGTTTGCAAGGTTTGCATTATTCGGTGTGAATTTTTCATTTACTACGTGAAAAAACATAGAAGATGCTTTTACTAATTCAGCAGCAGATAGATTTTGTGATCCTGGAAAGTCTAATGTAATTAGGTTTCCTTCTTGACGAATAGTTACTTCAGAAACGCCCATTTTATTGACGCGGTTATAAAGTTCATTGATTCCTTGTTTTATGTCCGCTTCATTTGTTACTTGTCTATTGTTAGAGTCCCTCAATTCGATTTGAACTGTTTTACCTCCAGATAAATCAAGACCCCAATGAAGGATCTTTCGATCATCTCCTCTAAAATATTTAACAGCACTTAATTTGAGATTGCTAAGTAGGGCGCTTTGTGTTGGTTTAGGTACGTCAAAACGGGAAACACCTTTTATACTTAATTGGGCAGCTCTATAGTCATCTCTCCATTTAAGCAGATCTTCGTGAATAGCATTGTCTATTTTGTTTTCTGTTAAAATTCTTTGTTCTACGTTAGAAAATTCTAATACAGCGTAACGTTTTGTTCCTTTTACAGAAAAAGCCTCTCTTGATGCTGATAAGACATTTTGAAAATAATCTGGAGATTCAAAGATAAAGTCACCAGCAAACTCTTTACTCATAGAAAGAAGAGATCCTTCATAACCCATGTACCCTGATTTACCGAGTAAAGATTTTAAATTTTGAAAGTCTTTTAGGAATGCTTGAGATTCTTCAGAGTTTGGATCTTCTCCTATTTTTTTGAGGATTTTATCCATTCCTTTTGCAATCACGTAAATAGAATTCATTCGAAATCCTGTTTCAGGCGCTTTTGCTTCACTTGAAGGCGCGTAAACTACAAGACTTAGTTTTTTTTGGTCTAAAGAAAGAGTTGTATAGGATTCGTAGTCAATTAAAGGGAATACAGTTGGTTGTAAATCCGCATGAGTAGGGTGCCAGGATGAGGTAATCAGATTTTTCACATTCTGTACTTCAGCAGCTGCAATAGCACTTAATCTGAACGCTAAAAAACTATTACTGTCGGTTAAAGAAGAAAGTGCGATTTCAAATTTCCCTTTTGTGGGTGTAAGTGTTTCATCTGTTTGTCTTGCGATATAGGCCAGTTCGTTAAATAGAAATTGTTCAGTTTTTTCTGAAGCTTGTTTGTTTGTGGTATTTAGAGTGTCCTGAAATAGCACTACATCTTTGTAGAGATTTAAGCTAATAGTTTCGTTTCGGAGGTCTATTTCAATAGATTCAATAAAAGCATTTCGTCCTTCTAAAGAAAGTGTTTGTGTGGACAGATCGCTCGTTGTGTTGTTGAAAGCTGATTTTATATTTGAATAGGTCCAAGGGGTTACTTCAGATTGGAAATTTTCTCCATATTTTCTTAAAATATTTCCAGCTTTTTTACATAACGTAACTTTAGAAGATAGCACTTCTTTAAGTTGTGTTTTTGTTGCGTCTAGATATTTTCCTTGTTCTTTAAGGCTCGCTGCTTCTTGATTTAAAGCCTGGACTTCTCCTGCGAGAATTGCAGATGTGGCTTCAATTTTTTCTGCGATTTTACCACTGGCTTTTTGTGTTTTTTGTGCAAAAGATGAGAAAAATCTTTTCACGATTTGAGGATTTTCTCCAAAGGCGTCCATAAAAGACACTAAATTGTCAGCAAGTATTAAAGAAAGTTCTGATCTTAAGGAAGAGTCTGTAGTTGCTAAAAGAGCTTCTGCAAATTGAGAATTTTGGTTGCTGCCGCCTGAAGCTAGTGCGATTTGTAGCACTCTATCTGAAATAAGAGCTTGATATAAAGGGGTTGGATTTCCTGTAGCGTCAAATTTAGTGGAGAACTCAAAGAGAGATTTTTCTTGATTAGGATTTAATTGAAGGGGAATGTTTCTTTTAATCGTAACTGTTGTGTTGTCTGTCGCAAATCCTGTTCCGTAAAGAGAAAGCTGAGCAGGCGTAAAAGGAATTAGAGCACCAGCTCTTGAAAGATGAGATCTTAAAATTTGAGCTTCTGTTTCTGTAGCAAATGAAACCGAAATAAGTTCTTTGTTTTCATCTTCTATTGAAATGTTTTTTGGTTTTATTTGAAGTAGTCGACAAAAAGAGTTGATCCATGAAATAGCTTGTGGTTCGAGTTCGTTTACCCTTTGGGTAATTTGAACTGCTATTTCCTTTGCTCTAGGCTCCCCAATAGAGGAGTTTAATGGTTTTGTGTAAAAAAAAATTGTAGGTAAGATATTATAGACTGTCAGTGCCGTTACGGCTAGAATCAGAGTTAATTGCCATTTTTTTTTTTTCTGCATAATCCTTAAGGTCCTCTAGGTGAATATATGATTAATAGAATCTGTCTCATGGGGCAGTTTAAAGCATTTGTCGCCACCTATGGACAACTATAAAAATTGTACTGTTTAGAAGGATATCCACAGCAGAGGATTCTGTCTAGTTAAATAAAATGTAGAATAGCTTCTTCTGAAAAAAAATGACTTTTTCGGTGGGGAAAAAAGTTTATAGCGTTAAAGTTTGTCGAATTGCCAGCATTCATTGCGTTTTTTGAATTTGTTATTCAGGCATTCCTATAATTAGAGAGATCGGGTATGCTGTTTTATAAAAAGGGTTTTCTTGAGGAGTAGATATGCCGGGGTTAATTGTTGTTGGCGGACAGTGGGGCGATGAGGGGAAGGGGAAAATTATTGATATTCTTTCTTCGAAAACTGATCTAGTAGTTCGTTCTCAAGGCGGAAATAATGCGGGTCATACTGTAATTGCTTTGGGTAAAGAGTACAAATTTCATTTAATTCCTTCTGGAATATTGTATCCAACTGTTGTTTGTTACATTACAGGAGGGGTTGTAATAGACCTCAGATCTCTTTTGAAAGAAATTAGAGGCTTAGAGTCTGAGGGCATTCATCTTAAGGGGCGTCTTAAGATATCAGCTTTTGCGCATATCATTTTACCATACCATCCAAAGTGGGATTTGTTACAAGAGAAGCAGAAGGGGAGTTTGGCTGTAGGCACGACCGGAAAAGGTATAGGTCCTTGTTATGCAGATAAAGCCAATAGAATAGGTATTCAGTTTGGAGAGCTCTTTGGGGATTTTTCTTTGTTTTCAGAGCATTTAAGGCAAGTAGTAGCTATGAAAAATTTAGAATTAGTTCAGGTTTTTAAAGAACATCCTTTGGATTTTTTATCTATAGAAGAGGAGTGTCGGCAGTTTGTTGAAGAGTTAAGACCATATATTTGTTTTACTGCCGAAAAAGAGATTTTTGATGCACTTGAGAAAGGAAAAAAAGTGCTTTTTGAAGGTGCTCATGGTTCTTGCCTTGATCAAACCTTTGGCACGTACCCTTATGTGACATCCTCGAGTACCTTAGCTTCTGGAATTGCTGCTGGAGCGGGAATTGGCCCAAGGCAAATAGGACATGTTTTGTCTGTTGTTAAAGCGTATACTACAAGGGTAGGAAACGGTCCTTTTTTTACAGAGTTGACAGAAGAAGAGAAATCTTTTTTTGCAACTAACGAACAGGCTCGTGAAGTGGCTACAACAACGGGACGATTTCGCCGCATGGGGTGGTTTGATGCTCCTCTTGTAAAAAATACTCTTCGTTTAAATGGCGCAAACTCGATGGCTATTATGAAATTGGATGTTTTAGATTCTCTATCTATCATTAAAATTTGTGTAGGTTATGAACTTGATGGTATTCGAATAGATATTCCTCCTCCACTTACTTCTGTGTGGGCTCGTGTTCGTCCTATATATGAGGAAATGCAGGGGTGGAAAGAAGATACAAAACATATGAGTTGTTACGAAGAACTGCCTCTTTTAGCAAAAGCGTATTTGGATAGACTCCAAGAATTATGTGGCATGCCTATTTCGTTTATTTCTTATGGCCCTGAAAGGGAAAATACATTTCAATTGATCTCTGTCTTTTAGTGGTGTTATGAGTTTTTTGATAAATACATCTATAGATTCAATGCTTGAGTTATCCGATAGTGTTCCCTCTCTTTCTTTAGGCGAAATTCCTAGACATATTGCGATTATAATGGACGGCAATAGGCGGTGGGCTAAGCAAAAAGGGATGCCTTCAACTTATGGGCATTGGAAGGGATCGGATGTTGTCGCAGAAATTGTTCGATCAGCTTCCAAAATAGGAGTTAAGGTTTTAACTTTATATGCTTTTTCTACTGAAAATTGGAAAAGGTCTAAAGATGAAGTGGATGAGCTGATGAAATTAGTTTCTTTTTATCTTCAAAAAAACGCTCAGTTTATGCAAGAGGAGTCTGTTAAGCTTGAGACTATAGGAGATTTAAGCTTGTTGCCTAAGTCTGTGCAAGAGAGTATTGCTCTTTCTAAGCAAAAAACAGCAAATGGATCAAAGATTACTCTTGTTTTGGCTTTAAATTATGGTGGGCGTGATGAGATCAAGCGGGCTTTTGTAAAAATGGTAGAAGATCTTGATGCTGGAAATATTAAAAGAGAAGATATTTCAGAAAAAACAATTGCAGGGTATTTGGATACAGCACAATTTGGAGATCCAGATCTTTTTATTCGAACAAGTGGAGAAAAGAGATTTAGTAATTTTCTTCTTTGGCAAATATCCTATGCTGAAGTATATATGACTGATGTATTATGGCCGGATTTTACTGAAGGCGATTTGCTAGATGCAATTAAAGAATTTCAAAAGAGAAGTAGAAGACTTGGAGGCTCATGATTCGTAAAAATTTAACAGACTTAAAGAAAAGGCTGGTAGTTTCTTCCATTGCGGGGACAGTCATCACTTGCTTAGTGGTTTTTTCTCATCTTTTTTTTGTACAAATACTTCTTGTTTTACTTGTAGCAGGGCTTGCCGGAGTTGGGGTGTGGGAATATGTTCAATTTGCTAAAGCAAAAGAACTACATCCTGCAGTAAAGTCTATGGTTGCGATTGCTGTTTCTCTTGTTTTTGCTTCTTTTTCTGCGCATAAAATGATTGTTGTTTCTCAGATGCCGGCTGTTGTTTTAGCGTTTGGTGCTGTTATTTTTTTTCTTATCCACTTTAAAGACAGAAGTGATGCTATTTTACATGTTGCAGTAGAATTTTTTGGCGTTTGTTATGTGGCAGTCCCTCTTAGTTTTATGTTAGCTATTATTTATCCTATTTCTTTGACTGGCGTGTCTTGGGATGGGAGATGGTGGCTTGTTTATCTTATTTTGGTCACAAAAGTAACTGATGTCGGGGCTTATTTTGTTGGCAGGCTCTGGGGGCGTGTTAAATTAGCTCCGGCTTTAAGCCCTAAAAAAACTGTAGAAGGGGCGATAGCAGGATTTATTTGTGCGGTTGGATTTAGTGTTTTGATGAGCCTTTTAGGTGGGGTGTTTTCTTCTTCTTTATTTGTTCTACCCTTGCCAGCAGCTCTAATTTTAGGTGCTTGTATTGGTATTGCTGGACAAGTTGGTGACTTAGCTGAGTCTTTGTTGAAAAGAGATGCTGTCGTGAAAGATAGTAATGCATTACCTGGATTGGGTGGAATTTTAGATATGCTCGACTCTCTTTTATTGACAGCTCCAATTGTATATTTTTACCTGAAACTCTAGAGATTTTATGATTATTACGATTGACGGTCCTGCAGGAACGGGAAAGTCTACTGTTGCACGTCTTTTAGCAAATAAACTTGGATTTTATTTTTTTGATACAGGAGCCGTTTATAGATCTTTTGCCTGGTGGCTTTTTTCTCAGGAAATACCATTAGACCGTGCAGAGGAAGGATTAAATAGTTTTTCTTTCCGAATAGGAGAAGATAAGAATTTGAAGAAGTATTATGTGGGGAATGTGGATGTGACAGACTTTATTCGTTCCCCTCAAATTTCAGAAGCTGCCTCTAAGATAGCTCGTATTAAGGAGGTGAGGGCTGATTTTTTACCGATACAGAGAGATTTTGGAAAAAAACATGATTCAGTCTTTGAGGGAAGGGATGTTGGAAGTGTTGTTTTTCCTGAAGCCGATTTTAAGTTTTTTTTGGTCGCAAGTCCGGAAGTTAGAGCTGAAAGGCGGTATAAAGAACTTTTATTAAAAAATCCAAGGGAACAGTTAACTAAAGAGCAGGTGCTTCAAGATATAAGGGAAAGGGATTATCAGGATTCTTCTAGAGAAATAGCTCCTTTAGTTTGTCCAGAAGGTGCTATCGTTGTTGATACCTCGGGTCTTTCTATAGAGCAAGTTGTTGATTGCCTTTTTAGTAATTTGTAAAATATAGAGGATATTCATGCAGGGTTGGTTGAAGAATTCAAGAAATCTTTTGTATAAAATTATTTTGTTTTTAACTTATTGGTTTTTTAAGATTCTACATAGGCATAAAATTTATGGCGCTGAGTCTTTTTATTCTGGAGCAGCTATTTTAGTAGCAAATCACGTATCTTTTTATGATCCTCCTCTTTTATCAATTTCTACTCCTTATGAAGTTCATTTTTTAGCTAGGAAAACTCTTTTTGATGTGCCTATTTTTTCAACTCTTATTCGCCGGTTAAATGCTCATCCAATTTCAGGAAAACCACAAGACATAGGTGTTTTTAAAACGGTTGTTCGTTTAATGAAGCAAGGAAAGAAAATTATTATGTTCCCTGAGGGGACTCGGTCTCTCGATGGTTCTTTACAGCCTTTTAAGCCTGGTATTTCAGTCTTTATTTCTAGAACAGGAGCTGCTGTCATTCCTGCTTATTTATACGGGACATTTCACATTTGGCCCAGTGGAAAAAAAGTTCCTAGTCTTTTCGGCAAGACTGCTTGTGTATTTGGAAAGCCGATTCATTTTTCGAAGGATGTTACGCAAGAAGAAGTTTCTGCTACGATTGAGAATGCTATTTTGTTTTTAAAACAGTGGTATGAAGGGGGAGCTAAAGGCTCCCCACACGATTATTAGAATGCAAGTCCCATTTTTATAGTTAGTCCGTGCATTGTTAAATTGCCTGTGTTATTTGCAACGTTATTAATGTCTATTTGGTTGTAGTTGATCCATATTTGCTCTTCCCAGCCAGCTTTTGCATATAGTTGATACCGTTCTTGTTTCAGCCACGTGATATAAGAAATACCTAAGCCGGCTTCGATCACTGGAATGATTGTAGAATTACTTGTTTTAATTTTGTGTTGAAAGTCAAGGGGCTGTATATCTGATGTTGCGTTGTTGTGAAAATTACTCCAAAGAGTTGTAACGGCTAGATCTCCATATAGGCCTAAATGGGACGTTACATGCCATCCTGTATCTATCCCCGCTCTAATACCAACCCCGGATAAACTTTGTTGAAAAAATAGATCAGAGGAGGTGCTGGTATTGAGTAAAGTAACACCTTCTTCAGAAATTTTTATTTTTTCAAACATCCGAGCTAGCTTCAGTCCAAAATGGGGTCTTAGTGTTAATCTTTTACTGATAAAGAAGTTTCTTCCTATTTCGACATCTGCGATATTCAGTTGTTGTTTGTTAGAAACAGTCCCTTTTTCTACGAAGAAATTAAGAGGTAATCCAATGTCAGGGATAACGAAATTAGCTAGTCCTAGTTGTTTTCCTTTAAAAGAGCTTTTAGTCCAAGGTTGATTTACCCAGGTATAGCCTGCGTAAGAATCCCATCCGTCAAAGCCAAGGTCTAAGCCTACACCTAATTTGAATCCTGGTTCGAATTGAGAAGGTAGATTTTTATCTTTGTTGTTAATCGTTGCAAAGTTCGTTCCCGATAATTGTGATTTCCACCAAATAAAGTCGGCATCAACAATAAGTTCTAGGCCTTTTTGGACAAGGGGCAGAACTGGTGGTGTAATAGTTCCTTTTGGTTGTTTCGTGATAGTTTCAGGTGCTGCTTTAACTGGTGCCGTAGGTTTTGCAGGAGGGATAGGGACTGTTTGTTCTGAAAAGAGGATTGTGGAACTTGCTAAAGTAATGAAGCTAGTTGTTTTTAGTAGGGCCTTCATAAAAAATCCTTTTTGTTGAAGTGCAATGAGCAGATCCTAGGGTATGTTTTTTTTTGAGGCAAGCGAATTTTTTGAAAAAAGAGAGCAAATTAATAGATTTTATTTTCAATTTAATGTATTAATAGTTATTAAGCGGTGTTAATTAAATTATGTTTGCATTATGTGTTTTCTGTTTTTTTATTGAATTGAAGTTATTAAAAAGAGGGATTTAAAATGTATTTGTTGTTTATGTGTATCATATCTTTGATGTTTTCTAGTTGCTCTAAAACTGATTCTCAACCAGAGCCTTATGTAATAGAGGCTGATGTGTATGAACCGGTAGATCCCTATTACTATGATCAATATGACGACGATGATAGAGATGATCACGATCATCATGAAGACCGTGATGATGGTGGACATGGTGGGGATCATGGAGGAGGGGGGCACGGACGTTAATACCAATTGCGGCCAAGATGACTCGAACATCCACCAAGTTGCCCTGACTAGAACCTGAATCTAGCGCGTCTACCAATTCCGCCATGGCCGCAAAAGTATCTTAATTGTAGAGAATTTTATGCTTTAAATCTATGGGATTTTTCATGTACGAAAAGTCTTTGATTTATGTCCTAGGTTTTCTTATATTAGTGCTCTTTATGTTTTTTAGGAAAAATTAGGTAGTTAATGATTAATCCAATAAGCAAAATAAGATCTGATTGCTTTGAAAGCGTTCGGGATGTTTCTTATGAAAATATTTCTGAAGCTATTAAGATGATTCATTCATTAGCGCCGAATTTTCCTGGCAGCCATTATTCTGATGAAATTTCTTTTTTTCAGGAATTTCACAAATTAGAAGGCCCTTTAGAATCTAAAGAATTAGTTTCTAAAATTTTTTCTTCTGTCATGCTAAAGGTTTCAGATCCAAAAGCGTTAGAAGATTGGATGCAGCCTTTTGGGATTGATTCCCTAACAGTTTTTATTCGGAATGGGCTTGATCAAGAGCTTTGGGATAGGTGCAATTGTAGAGCAAGTATGGCAGGGAGTTCTCTGATTGCTCTTTTGAATGACGAACACCCTCAAGATCCTATAACTAGAGAAGAGTTCGAAGAGAAATCCAGGGTTATTGATGCTAGAATTACCGAGATAGAAGAGACGATTATTGATGAACAAGATAGGTTGAGGGATTGGAAATCTTTAAAGGATCGAATTTTAGAATTTCCGAAAGCTATACTTTTTGCGAAGGACGATAAAGAAAGAGAAAGACAGTACCTATCTTTGGGTCAGAGGTTTTTACGGGTTTTCGATGTTCTATCTAACGAACACACAGAAATCCAGGCTCTAGATCGAATCCCTGAATTTATAGACACCTGTTTGACTGGTTGGGATTCTCAAATTGGCCAGCTTGAGGAGGGGGCGCACATCGGAGTGACAGCAAATACTCCTTTTATGATAGCACAGAAAATAGCAAGAGATTGTCGTCGAAGTCTTGTATTAGAACAGGCTCTTTTGAATTTTTTAGAAGAAGATCCCGATGAGTTTATGGATCCTCATGTACGAAATCATGCAAAGCAATTATGTAATGACCTCTTTGGATTAGGTTACGCAAGAGATCAGCTGGGGCCTATAGAAGAGACTTTATTAGATTATTTTGAGTTTTCTAGATTGGCTAAAAAATTGATAGAGGATAATGGATTAGACGAAACTTTAGAAAGACTTAAAATATCTTTTAATGATTTAAGTAGTGATAAAAAAGAAAGGGTTATTGGAGAGCTTTTAGATGTATATCAGGAGAACATCTTAAAAGAAGAAAGGCTTTTAATCGATAAGTTTTCTGATTTATCAGAGGTTTATTCTGAATTAGATTCTTGGATAAAAGAATCAAAAAATAATTCGGAATCCTTCACTAAATTAAAAAATTTAATTAATAAATTGAATGATTTTGGGGTAATACCTTCTTTTTCAAGCCATGACCAAGATGTATTAATTTTACAGAAAATTCAACGCTATTCTTTATTTACGAAGGCTTTAAAAGATAAAACTATTGAAGAACTTTTGTCTGTTAGTGAAGATCTCCCTGGTATTTCAAGGATTAGGAAGATTTTTGAGGATAAAAAACAAGAGGTTATTGATTTAGTAACTTTTGATTCACTAGATGTTTCTCTAAAACAATCGCTTGAAAAAGAAATACTCCAGGTAGAAAGCTTACTCATCGATTTAGAAAATAGTCAGTCTAGCGCTTCTAAAGAACGGTATTTCATAAAGCTAAAAGAGCAGGTTCAGTCTTTTATTTCTAATTTTATTTATCAAAGAGCTCTTTTAAATCGCAATCTTTTAGAGCAAAAACTCGTTGTAGATGGGGAGTTATCTGTTTTTGGAGCCTATAGTTGGGGGGCTAAATCTTGCATTTTACCTTTAAAAGGCCCGCCAAAGACTTTTCCTGAATCGGTTTTAAAAATTTTCTATCAAAATCCTTTATCAGAACTAGATAAAAATTTCATAGTAGACTCTGTTTTAGCAAGACTAGATAGGGATGCTTTTGGTTTCAACTCAACGGAAAGCGCTTCCTTACGTGAAGCTTGTGAAAAGCGAAATATGCAAGAAATTATAAACTGGCTTTATGAAATCCCACAAGATCCTGCATTGGAATTTCAGATGTCTATTTTATCTAGTAAAAAATTAGATCGTGCACTTTTAATGATTAAAAATAATCTTGTTTCAGATTTTTTAGTTAAAGAAGCTTTCTTGCATGGGGTTGAATACGGCCAATTGGAGATTGTTAAAAAATTTTTGGATGCTGGGGTTGTTTCAGCTAAAAATATACAAGAAGGATTTTCTCTTGCTCTTGATGAAGGAGCAGAAGACTTGATCTCAATTTTGCTTGGAACTGGGGACGTATCTCAAAAGATGATTCGTGAAATTTTAGCTTCTGTCATTCAAACCCATGAAATTACAGCTTTAAAAACGCTTATAAAAAGTAGAGTTCTTTCGAATGAAGATAAGCAGAACGCTCTTGGATCTGCTATTAGGCAAAATTTTGTAGAAGGGCTTCGTTGTCTATTGAATGCTTTAGATGAATCTGATCCTCATGATCTTGATTTAGCCTTTCTTTCAGCACTCAAGTTGAATTTTTCAGAACTCGTCCCTGTTTTTTTTGAGACACATAAAGTATCTGAGCGAGGAAGAAGTGCTGCTATTTCGAGTATTATAGAACAGTCAGAAGAGATAGAAATAGAGGGTTCTTTAGAAAGGATTAATCTTTTGATTGGAGAAAACTCTGAGCTCAGGGGCTTAACTGTTATAAAAGCTTATGATTCGGCTAAGGCGCTTGTGGAGCCCTTACTTGAGGGCCAAAAGCTTCTAGTTTCGGATCTTAATATATTGATTTCTAATGCGATAGAAGGTGGTGATTTCGATTTTGCAGAAAGGCTTTTGAATGAAAATGAACAGACTTTAAAACAGTGGTCTGCTCCAATTCTTGATTTGTTAAAAGTAGCTTTAAGAGAAAAGGGTTTTTCAGAGTTTTTGACTCGAAGACATGTGTTATTATTAAGTACAATGCAGGATCCGGCATAGTTTTAGTCTTTGCTGTTTTTTGTAGCAGAAATTTGTATGAGAAAAATCCTTTGTTGGAGATTTCTAGGCAAAAAAAAGTTCATGAAGTATACTTGCCATTATGAATTAACTTTTTGGAGGGGATAGTGTCTAGCGAAAATATAAAAAAATTGACAGAAGAGACTTTTGCAGAAGGGATCAAGAATGGAGTTGTCTTGGTCGATTTTTATGCGAATTGGTGTGGTCCTTGTAGAATGCTCGCTCCTGTTTTAGAGCAGGTAGCTGAGGAATTAAAAGGAAAAGCTTCTATTGCTAAATTGGACATAGATATGGCTCCAACAACAACTGAAGGATTAGAAATTACATCGGTTCCTACAGTAATTCTTTTTAAAAATGGCAAGGAAGTCAATAGAATAGTAGGCCTTAGAGATGCCGATTTTCTTTTGAAATTTATCCGTTCCGCTATGTAGATTTATGTGGTCCATCCTAGATGCCTTATTAAAGACCATCTAGGTGGTTTTTCTGTGACCATTTCTGTTTTTTCTAAGATCCAAAGGTTGTACTGTTTGTCAGTGTAACCTTGGCTTTTTTTAAGTTCTAGCCATTGGTTTAAATAGTTTAAAAATCGTGGACTATTTGGTCGGATAGCGTAAGCCAAAGTATCAAATCCCATTTTTGGTGAAGGAAATACGACCCGAAATTGCCGATGACAAAGAGACCAAGCAATTGCTTCGGCGTCAGTCCAAAAAAGAGCATCGGCTACATTTTTATCAGAAGCAAATTCATCAGGCGTATCGATAGAGATAATCGAATGTTTCGGCAAAAGTTCTTTAAGCAGTGTTTCATGTGATGTTCCTTTTAAGACCGCAATCGATAGATCTGGATTGTTTTTTACCACATCTAGAGAAGAAAATTCTTTTTTATGTGAGTTGCTGGTGACAAAAACAAATTGAGGTTTTAGATAACTTTCGGTAAATGATAGATTTTTCAATCTTTCTTCATTAATGGAGACGGAAGACATCGCGATATCATATAGTCCTTCTTTGAGCTCGTTTATCATATTGCCGTAGGTCATAGGAACAAGCTCTAGTGAGCACCCAAGATCATAGGCTAGCTCATAAGCAAAAGCAATATCATAGCCCACAACACTATTTGCGCAGTTATAAAAAGCAAAAGGCGCGATTGTTGTATTGTATCCCACTCTAAGTTTTTTTGTGCGTGAAATGGTGGTAAAAACATCTTCGTTAGGATTGTTTTTTGGAGGGAGGTTGTTTTCTTGATAGGTTATTGTCGGTATACTTGAAGAAATACTAAGTTCGAAGATGCTTTTTTTCTCGTTTTTGATTTCAGGGAGTGGATTGAAAGTCTTTATGAGAGTAAATAAAATGATGATAGGGCACAAAGTGATTACGCTGCTTTTAGCAATTTTAGAAAACCGTACTTCTAAAAGTTTTCTACTTCCTAAGATAATAAGTAAGGATAACGCTGTGATTTCCGTAGCCGATAGCATAGCTTGAAATCCGGAGGTAAACGGGAGCGTTGTTAGATAAAGAGAAACTGCTTCTTGTGGTAATCCTAAAGAGTCTAAAATGAAAGTGAGACTATTGATCCAAGAGCCTATACCAACGGCTCCTAGACTGGAGAGAAGAGAGGTAAGAAAAAGGTTGATCTGATTTCCAATAGATAAGGATGCTTGATAAAATAAAGAAATAAAAAATACAAAAACTGTAATAAAAAGAGAGCCCATTGGGAGATTGAATATTACAGAGACTGTTCCCTGAATCTGAGATTGCGCCTTTTCATCATACGGATCTATGGAAAGAGTTTCTTTCCGTAAAAGTTCTATGATGTAAGGAAGGCATATGATTACAATATTTGTTGTGTAGGCTAGCAGTAGTATAGGAATCATTTGTTGTAGCCATCTATAAGGGGAGATTGAAGTCAGCATGCTTGTGATTCGGGGGAAAATCCAAAATATAATAAGAGAAACACACAAGATATAAAGAATGATGTAGCTACTTACTTGTTTGATTGTGGAAAATTCGATTGTTCCAGCCTGACTTGCAATAATTAAAAATGTTCCTATAGGAGTAATTCGAGCAATCCATCCCGTAATTTTGGTAAGGGCGTCTACAATAAGTTGAAGACCCTGTAATAGGGTGTGTTTTTCTTTTAACTGCATTAAAGCTATTCCAATTAAAAGAGAAAAAATGACAACAGCAGGTATAATATTGTGACTTAAATCGTAGAAAATATTTTCAGGAATTAAAAGCTCTGCAAAATTAATAGAGGGAACATTTCCTGCTATATAGCCGGTGATTGGACCTGTTTTCGCCTGGGGGAAAATAAGGTAAGTTGCATAAATCATAGAAATATTGATGGTCCATGCAAGAAGAATAAAAAAGATCCCCTTTTTTAAGATCATTTTTCCTTGGGAAGCGCTAAGTTGGCCAACACCTAATATGATTGCTCCAATTAAATAAGGAACAGCAGTTACCTTAAGAACCATAATGTAAGCTGCTGCATAGGGGGAAAAAACTTGGCAAAGATCACCAAAAAACAAGCCAAATAGAATTCCCAAACAAGTGGCAAGAGCCATTTGAAATCCTAAAGAAACTTTAAATAACTTCATTTTTTGCTCCCCGAAAGCCATTTTGTCTTAGCGCTTCATATAATACTATCGAAACAGTATTGGCTAAATTCAAGCAACGAGAATCTTTAATCATTGGCACTGTTATGAATAATTCCGGCCATTTTTCTAAAAAAACAGGGGAAAGGCCTGCTGTTTCAGAGCCGAATATTAAGTGAGTGTCCGGCGTAAAAGAAACGTCAGTATATAGTTTTGTTGCGTGGCTAGAGAGAAAATAAAAAGGGGTTGTGGTGTTTTTTAAAAACTCCTCAAGGTCGTCGATTTGTTTTACAGATACACCATCCCAGTAGTCGAGACCAGCCCTTTTTAAAGCTTTGTCTGAGGTGCTAAATCCTAGGGGTTTTACTAGGATAAGTTCACTTCCTGTTACTTTGCAGGTACGAACTACGTTACCTGCATTTTGTGGGATTTGAGGCTGAAATAAAACAATTTTCAAGCAAGGTGTATTGCTATCTAATGTACTCATAGTTTTGCTCCGGAAGCGCAATTTCAGAAGGGTCTTGTTTTTCCTCCGGAATGACTTCAGGGGTTGGTTCCTCGGTTAGTGGAGCTTGAGCTTTAATAACTTCTATTTCAAATGTCAGTAGCGAATTTGGAGGAAGAGATCCTTTAGTACCGTAAGCACAATCTGGATGTATGTAGATTGTTCTTTTTTCTCCTTCTTTCATTCCTTTAAGTCCTATTTTTAATCCTAAAATAACTTCTTCTAAAGAAATAGGCTCGTCTTCGGAGGATGCGCCGAAAACAGTTCCGTCTAAAAATTTTCCGCTATAGCGAATAAGAGGGGTGCTGTTTTCTTGAAGAGTTTCTCCGTCGCCTTCTTTTTCGATTTTGTATTGGATTTTATCGTCTTCAAGAGAAATAACTTCTGCATTTTCTTTATTTTGTTTTAGGAATTCTTCCGCTAAAGATAAGTTTTTTGAAGATTCTTCTTTGAAAGCATTTTCTTGCGCTGCTGTAATAGCTTGAATACATTCCATTTCTGTCATAGGAGATGTTTTTCCTGCGGCTGCATTTTGTAGGCCTTTAATTACAGACTGTATATCAAATTTAAGACCGATTGATTCTAGGTTTTTTCCCATAAGAAAACCAAAGGCTTCTGAAATTTTAGTTATTTCTGGCTTCTTATCCTCTGCTATAGAGAGTGCTTCTGTTTTTTCTGAAGCTGGTTCATTAGAAAATCCATTGTTTGATAAAGATAGCGCAGCAAATGTGCAAATAGCTAAAAAATGTTTCATAAAAACTCCTGTCAAAAGAATCATAGCAATTAATCTATTTCTATCCAATTAAAAAAGCTTTCTTGAGGAGGCTATTTCTTTGTTGTGTAGAATTGATAATTATGTTCTTGTAAATAGTTAAAATTTTAAATTGCCTGATCTGGATCTTGATTAAGTGTGTTATTAGTTGGTTGGTTTTGTTTTGTTTAAATTAATCCTGTTTTTGTGTATAAGTTATATTTTTGATCTGCTTTTGGTAGGCTTTGTATGATTAATTCTGAGACATATTTGATGAAGATTTTCCGTTTAGGTTTGGCGGGATATGAAAAAACTGCTGGGGTAGCTCTAAGCGCTCGTGGTGTCGCCACGGCTCTAAGATCTTCTCAAGCTGTATCTGCTATTCTAGGAGAACCTTCAAATCTTCCACAAAAGGAAAAATCTGATTATCGAAGTAAAACGTTAAAAGTAGTAGCGGAGTGTAAGAAAAAATTAGAAGAGTGCCCTTTTTTACAAGAAGCTAGAGCTCCTTTTGAAAAAATTGTTTCTGTTGAAGACCTTCAGGGGAGTTCAAATGCAAAGATTAAAAAAATTATTCAATCCATTTTGGTTGTTCCTGTTTTACAAAAAAAACTTTTGAGGTCAGAGGTTTCAGAGGAGCTATTCGAAAGGTTTTTAGATGAATTAGAGTCTGGAAGTTCTGTGTCAGATGTTTATTTTAAATGTTTTGGAGCAGAGTTGCATTGGTCTCAAAAAATTGTTGCCCATCTTTGGTTTTTCTTTGTGCAAGATTTTATAGAAGGTTGGATCCAAGAATTTGCAATGAACATTTTATCTGAGGTAAGGACCAAAGCTGATCAGGAGGGATCGGTAGAGGAGCTTATAAAAGAATTTCTCAAAACAGTTAACGCATTTTCTCTCCAAGAGCAAATGGAGTTTGATCCTCACGTAAGATTGAAAATATTTTCAAGGAAAATTGTTGAAAGATTTATAGATAAGTTTATGCCAGATTTTCACTATTTAAAAAGTTTTCATTCTTTGCCTTTGACAGGCCCTTTTTTGAGATTTATGGAAAAGTTGGTGTCTAAATGGGTCAAAATTTTTTTGAAGCGTCTTTTGGGAGGAGCTTTGTCCAACCAGGCTATTGAACCTGGAGAAGGAATTTTATCAAAGTCGATCACCACAGTACTTGATCCTAAATTTCTTAGGCCTAAAATAGTTGAGGCTCTAAAAGCGATGGAGGGTGCTATTCTTTCCCCAGGTGGGTCACAAAAAAAATCAAAGCAAGAAGTTGTTATCGATCAAGATGACGTACAATTAGCTCAGTTGAGAAGGGAAGTTGCTACTTTTGTTGATATTGTTTATGGAGAATTGCATATTTCGGACTGGGCTCCTTTCGTCGCCGACACTAATAAAAAAAACGAATTAATTTCTGCTGTTTCACTGTCTCTTATGGCCGCTTCTAAGGAGCTCAATAATTTACACAAAATGGAAGAAGCTCTTAGTGTTGCTTTAGATAAACAACTCGTAAGCTTATCTCGTTTAACAGAAGTTTCTGAAGAACATGTTGCATTGGATAACCCTCCATTTCAACAAGAAGGGATAGCAATGGGTGATTTAATTGCCTATAGGGAACTGCAACAGGAGCAGGATTTTCAAAATGATCTTGCTTTAGGGGTTTCTCGATTGATCGATGCTGTATTTACTCGTGTATGGCGTAGCTCTAAATTGCCTTTTCAGGGTGAAGAATATGATATTGCTCAAAGAAGATTTGAAAGTCTTCGCTCTAGCTCTATTGTATGTTTTGACTCTTTTATAGAAGCTTTAGAAGCTTTGGAGCTGTCTCAATTTCCTTTAGAAGAAAAAATAGGCCAAGAGGTCATTTTGGCTAAAGACTTACTCGAAAAGTATTCCGCTCTTATAGCGACGTTCAGTTCATTATCAAGAGGTGAAGAGTCTTTGCTTACGGATTTTTTTCCTCTTTGTGAACTTTTAAAGAATCAAATTACCTATTCGTCTTTAGAGATCCAAAATCTAAAAAGAATGAATGCTTTTGCTGAGCAAAGAAAAACAGAGCGACAGAGTTTTTTAGTGGAAATAGAGCAGCTTTTATCCGGGATTAACCTTGGGTTAGCCGAGGTAAGTGCTTTAGATGAATGTTTAGAGGTTATTCAACTGTTTTTACAAAAGTATAAAGAGCTATTGCAAGGGGAGGATTTGTCTTGGGAAAACCTCAAACAGCTAAAATCTGCTATAGAAGAAGTGCATCTTCAGTTTTCTCCTCTTATTGATAAAGAGTATTTTTCATCCTCAGAAGAAGCTCTTGTAAGAATTTTTTCGCCTTTTTATGATTTAGTGCAAAAAGAGCGAGATCTGTTGTCTTTTAAAAAAGATCTTGTTTTTGAGTCAGAACTCCAAAGGTTGCGGCCAGGTATTTTGGCTGAAATGAGAGGCGTTTTGAATCAAGTTAAAGACAAAGGCTCCGATATTTCTTTTTCTTTATTGGATCGATGGTCTTCTGAATATAATTTAGAGCCGGCTGTTTGCTCCTTGGGAAGATCTCTTGTCGGAAGAGTTATCGGAGATTCTGAAAAGGAAAGGCTAGCTGCTAGGTTGCGACTTTTTTTAAATCCAGAAAGGCAAGAGGTTCTTGTTAGTATTGCTTTCCAAACCTTGTTTTCTTGGATTTAGCAACTGCTTTTAAATCTTCTTCCCTGATATGATAGAGCCTTTCTGGTCATTAGGAGGGTTTTTTCAACATGGGCTTTGTTCCTTTGCATGTACATTCTCAGTACTCAATTTTGAATTCGACGATTGCTGTAGAGGATTTAGTTTCTAAGGCTGTAGAGACCGGTTGTTCTGCGCTAGCCTTGACAGATCAGGGAAATATGTTCGGCGCTGTTGAGTTTTATAAGACATGTCGCGCCGCTAAGGTAAAGCCAATACTAGGTTGTGAGCTTGCTCTTGCTCCGTTTTCTCGATTGGATAAAAAAAGAATTCCAGGGTTCTCTGCTGGATATCCTTTAATTCTTTTAGTTAAAAATTCTCTTGGATACAAAAATCTTTGTAAATTAAGTTCCTATGCTAACCTAGAAGGTTTTTATTATACCCCTCGTATTGATAGAGAGCTATTAGAGCAGTTTTCCGAAGGGTTGATTTGTTTGTCGGGTCCTTTAAATGGAAAGGTAGCTTCTTGGATTGTTCAAGATAAAGAAGTAGAGCTTTTAGAAGAAGTCGATTGGTTGCAAAAAGTTTTTAAGGACGATCTTTATTTTGAAGTACAAAGACATTCCATGTCTTTCGAGCAGATTACTGAAGATGGAATGAATCAAGAGCCTTGGCTGTATCAAAGACAAGTAGAATTCGCTCAAAATCAAGAAAAAGTTATTTCGCGTTTGAAAAAACTTTCTAAAGAGAGGGGGATTCCTTGTGTTGTCACTCAGGATATTCATTATCTTAAAAGAGAAGATTGGCGAGCTCATGAGATTTTAATGAACATTCAATCCGGAGAACCTTGTGAGATCTTAGAAAAAGATTCTGCTGGAAATGTAAAGGGACGGGTTTTAAATCCAAAAAGAGATGTCATGCCTTCTCATGAATTTTATTTTAAAACGCAGCAAGAAATGGAATCTCTTTTTTCAGACATGCCTGAAGCGTTAGAAAATACAGTGAAAATAGCAGAAAAATGTTCTTTTGATTTAGATTTTAAAACAAAATACTATCCGGTATTTGTGCCCCCTTACCTAGAAGGAACCTCGTATACAAATGAAGAAAGAGAGATAGAGTCTGAAAAGTTTTTAAGAAATCTCTGCGCTGAAGGGATAGAAAAAAGATATACGCCTGAGGTATTGAATAAAGTTAAAGAAAAATATCCAGATAAAGATCCCTTGGAAGTAGTTCGTTCTAGATTAGCTTATGAGCTAGAAATTATTACTTCCAAAGGGATGGGGGATTATCTGTTAATCGTTTATGATTTTATTGCCTGGGCAAAAAGACAGGGAATCCCGATGGGCCCAGGGCGGGGATCTGGGGCTGGATCCATTATTTTGTATTTAATTGGGATTACAGACATAGAGCCTCTGCGTTTTTATCTTTTTTTTGAAAGATTCATTAATCCAGAGCGAGTTTCTTATCCAGATATTGACGTTGATATTTGTATGGAAAGAAGACAGGAAGTAATTGACTATACTGTGCAAAAATATGGAAAGGATCGCGTTGCGCAGATTATTACTTTTGGTACTATGAAAGCTAAAATGGTATTAAAGGATGTTGGTAGAGTTCTCAGTGTCCCGCTTGCTAAGGTGAATGCTTTAGCTAAGTTGATTCCGGAAGATTTAAATATGACTCTAGAAAAAGCCTTAGAGCTTGATCCTGATTTAAAAACGCAATATGAAAATGATTCAGAAGTTCATAATTTAATTGATATAGCTTTAAAGTTAGAGGGGTCTGTTCGAAATACAGGTATTCATGCGGCTGGATTGATTATTGGAGGTCAGCCTTTAATGGAAAATATTCCGCTTTGCTCTCCCAAAGACTCAGAGATGGCGGTTACTCAGTTTTCCATGAAGCCTGTTGAGTCTGTAGGACTATTGAAAATTGACTTTTTAGGATTAAAAACTCTTAGCTCTATTCAAAAAGCTGTTGATGCTGTTGGTGAAAGTAGGGGGATTGTCCTGCCTTGGTCGAATCTTCCTTTAGATGATAAGCCCACGTTTGATTTGTTAAATCAAGGAAAAACTCAAGGCGTGTTTCAGCTCGAATCTGGCGGAATGCAAGAATTGGCTAAACATCTTCATATTGATAAATTTGAAGAAATCATAGCTGTTGGAGCTCTTTATAGACCTGGCCCCATGGAAATGATTCCCTCGTTCATTCAAAGAAAGCATGGAAAAGAGCCTATCGATAACGATCACCCCTGGATGGAAAGTATTTTGGCTGAGACCTATGGTATTATGGTTTACCAAGAGCAGGTCATGCAGATAGCAAGTAGACTTGCTAACTATTCGCTTGGTGAAGGGGATGTTCTTCGAAGAGCTATGGGTAAAAAAGATAAAGAAGAAATGGCTTCTCAAAGAGAAAAATTTAAAAAAGGAGCCTTAGAAAATCAGATAGAAGAATCTACTTCTATGAAGATTTTTGATAAAATTGAAAAATTTGCTTCTTACGGTTTTAATAAGTCTCACGCGGCAGCCTATGGATATTTAACATACGTTACAGCTTTTTTAAAAGCTAATTATCCCATGGAGTGGATGGCTGCTTTAATGACCTCTGATCGCGATGATACAACAAAAGTGGCTAAGTTGATTCGAGAAAGCCGTAGTGCAGGGATAGAGATTTTACCTCCTAGCGTGAATGAATCGGGGAAAGAATTTATGGCCACACCGTCGGGAATTCGTTTTGCTATGCTCGGCATCAAGGGCGTTGGAGAAGGTGTTGTAGATGCAATTTTAAAAGAAAGAAAGGCAAAGGGTCCTTTCACTTCTTTATATGATTTTATACAGAGAATTGACATCAAAAAAGTAGGTAAAAAAGTAATAGAAAGCTTGATTGAAGCAGGCTGTTTTGATTTTACGAATTGGAGCCGCCAAGCTCTTGTAGAAAGCGTGGATCCTATATATCTTTCAGTATCTAAAGAGCAAAAAAATTATGAAAGAGGAGTGTTAGATTTCTTTTCTCTTTTAGAGGAGAGTTCTGAAAGCAAATTTAGTGTTGAGCCTAAGGTTCAAAAAGAGGTAGCTCATCAGCAGGTTTTAAAAAGAGAATATGAGTTGTTGGGTTTTTATTTAAGAGAACATCCTTTAGATGATTTTAAACATTTGACTGCTTCTCTTTCTTGTTGTCCTTTATCTGATTTTCGCAAGCTAGAAAAAATATCTATTTGTAGATCTATCTTTATTATAGAATCTGTTGCAGTCAAAGTTTCTAATAAAACGCAAAAAAAGTTTGCTATATTAGTAATAGGTGATGGGGTCGAAAGCTTTGAGGTGGCTGTTTGGTCTGATGTCTACGAGCAATCGCATGATTTACTTGTGGAAACACAGCTTATTTATGCCGTTCTCCAGGTAGAGCAGCAACAAGATGATGTGAAGTTGCAATGTCGTTGGATGATGGATCTTTCAAAAGTGGACGAACAGGCTCTTGTTATTTGTGATGAGATGTATGATAAGGCAAAGGCCCAACTGAAGATGGCTGAATTAAGAGAAAGCAGGCAGCAGTCTTCGGGGGCTTTAAAAGAAAAAGGATCTTCAAAAGAAGAAAAAAAGGAAGAGGTGAAAGCTTTGTCTATTAAAATTGTGTTGGATTTAAACGTAGTACGTCTTTCCCATGTGTTAGAACTAAAAAAACTTTTTAGGCGGTATGCAGGAGATTCTTCTTTGGTTGTAGAGTTTAGCTCTGATTCTAATAAAATTGCCTCATTATTGATTGGTTCTGAGTGGGGGGTTTCTTGGAGCTTAGAATTAGAAGGATTAATTCGTAAGATTATATCTGTTAAATCTGTAGAGGCTATGTCTCTAAATTCTATAAAAAAAGGCTCTAAAAAATAGTTTCTGTTTTAGGCTTTTTGTATATTTGTTTTAAAAACAAGTAGGTTGACCTTTTTTACTCTACGTGTTTTAATGTTTTAAACCAACTTTTGGGGTGTTTATGAAGTCTCTAATTCTTTTTACAGCAGGGATTTTAACTCTGCCCATTGCTTCACATGCGGCTTATACAGTTAAAGACGGTCGTTTAATTAACGTTCACGAGCTTGCGACTTTATCTGTGCAGGATCACTATGGATTGGTGAAGGAAGCTCTAGAAGCAAAAAACTGGTTAGAAGTTGTTAGGCAAGCTCGTATAGTCATTAAAAATTTTCCTTCTACGGCATTTGCGCTTGATTCCTATTTTTATTGTGCTATTGCTTATTTTAATATGAATGAATTTGATTTTGCTAATGAAAACTTTTCTCTTTATTTAAAAAAACAAACATCTCCTAAGTTTTTTGAAGAGGCAATGGAATATAAATTTCAAATCGCAAAATTATTTGAACAGGGAGAGAAGAGAAGATTGTTAGGTAAGCAAGACTTGCCGAAGTGGATGCCTGCTCGTCAAGAAGCTATTGCTATTTACGATGAAATCATTATGGGGTTACCACAACATGATTTAGCCGTACAATCTCTTTTTGGAAAAGCATCTGTTCTTTTGCATGAAGAAGAATTTAAAGAAAGTATTGAAACGTTGCAAACTCTCTTACGCCGATTTCCTAAACATCCGCTCGCCGCAGACAGCTATGTGGCTATTGTAAACACCTATTATATGCAGGCAAAAAAAGAATTTCCAGATCCCGATTACCTAGATTTAGCAGAAATAACGGTTAAGAAGTTTAAGTCAGAATTTCCTGGCCAAGAAAAAATTGCTGAAGCAGAGCTTATTTTACTTGATATGGCGGAAATTTATGCTGAAGCTCTATATACAACTGCGCAGTTTTACGAAAGAACCAATAAACCAGCAGCTTCGATTATTTATTATAATAAAATAATGGTAAAGTATCCTCTTACTAAGACTGCTCAAAAATCAAAAAAACGCTTCGATATTTTAGAGGCAAAGCAGTCTAAAAAAGATTCCAAAGTTAAAATTCCAGAAAGCAGTCAAAGAGTTATTGTAGAAGGAGAAGAAGGTAAGGATAGTAATTCTTCTGTGGTTCGATGAAATTTGCTTTAGTTTTTTTGTGCATTCTTTCTTCTTGTGGCTATAGATATAGTCTGGATGAGCCTGTTGACGGGAGTTTGTCAAAAGAAGTTTCGATTACAGTTCCTTATATTTCTGGAGATTCGGAGGCTCTTTTAAACAATGAATTGGTTTATCAGTTAGCCTCTTCTGGAAATTTTCGTGTGGTGCAGACCGGCGGAGATTTACTATTAAAAGTTGAAATTCTATCGGACTCTCATGATCGAATCGGATTTCGTTACGATCGAGACAACACAGGGGCTCATCTAGAAAGAAATTTATTAGGAGTAGAGGATAGGAGATCTGTTGTTGTCGCTGTGTCTTTATTAGATGGTGTTTCCGGTTCTCTTTTGTTTGGTCCGGAAAATGTTAAAGCTTATGCGGATTATGATTATACAGATCCTGGATCGCCGAGAGACTTGCTTTTTGCTAAAAAAGAGCCCATCATGCCATTTTCTTTAGGTCAGCTCGATTCTGGAGAAGGTGCTTATGATGCTGCTGCAAAACCTGTTTTTCGAAAGCTTTCACATAAGATTGTGGGAGGTCTTGTACAAAAATTACCTGAACTTCGAGATGAGTATGGATTTTAAGCATTTTTTTTCTTTTCTATAGAAGAAAGTAAAGCTTCTGTATCCAACATTTCTGTCATAAAGTGTTGAAGAACTTTAAGTATATATTTAGGAGTGTTATATACCCCAGCGGTAGTATATACTATTTCGAGGTGTGGTTTTAAGTTTTGCATCATAGCGACCATTATTAGAGTACTTGGAATTTCCGTTTGGATTTGAGGCACGATCCACACGGCAAATTGGTCGTTAAAGAGAGTCACTTTATCATTAGTTTCTATGACGTGAAATTGTTGGGTAAGCGACTCCGAGGTGCTAGGATCAGCTTCCCAGTTATTAAGAAGCCCAAGGTCTTGTAGAAGTTGGAGGTTGACTTGGATACATTCATCAGGCGCCCATTTGTTGAAATTTTCAGTGAATGTTTTGTAAGCTTCTTCCAGTTGAATTGGGTTCATTTTTTCTGCTCTTTTGTTGTGCTGTTAGTTGACTATAGGAGGAATGGGTGTGTGCACAGCTCCTAAAAATTTCATATGACCATGTTGTCTTTTTTTTTTAAAGAGAATAACAGCAAAAGGCGTAAAATTTTTTATTAATCGCTTTTTTGAAGGGTTCAAAAAAGCTTGTTTGGATTTTTTAATGTGTTGATTATCAATGAATAAAAACAAAAAATCACTAATTTTATTTCTGTCTTGTTTTTTTTGCTATAACGGACAAGTTTCTGCGACCCTTATTCAGTGTGATATAGCTGCTCCCATCGGCGTGTTAATTAATGCAGAAAACGGTAAAATTCTTTTTTCTAAAAATGCTGAATCATCATGCTATCCAGCTAGTACGACCAAATTAGCGACAGCCCTTTATGTTCTTCATAAAACAAAAGGAGGTTTGTGGGATGATAAAATTATTGCTTCTTCCGATGCCTTAGGGACTGTTTCTTCGGTGATGAGAAGATCTACCGGAAAGCATCCTTCGTATCGTCTGGAATTCGGGGGAACTCATATGGGTATTAAGACAGGAGAGGAACTTGATTTTAAAACTTTGTTATATGGTTTGATGCTGCCTTCTGGAAACGATGCTGCAAATGTGTTAGCTGAAACTGTGTCTGATAGTATTTCGGATTTTGTAGATGAATTGAATGTTTTTTTAAAGGAATTAGGCTGTAAAAATACAAATTTTAAAAATCCTCATGGACTTCCAGATGAAAGTCATACGACAACCGCTTACGATTTAGCATTGATGGCAAGAGAGGCGTTGAAATATCCCTTATTTAGGGAAGTCGTTTCTTCAACAAGATTTGAGAGAAAGGAAACGAATAAACAAGCAGCTTCCTGGCTTTTACAAAACAATCATTTAGTAAAGCCTGGTAAATATTTTTATCCATATGCCACAGGGGTAAAAACTGGGTATACTGTCAAATCGGGGTTTACTATAGTGGCTTCAGCTGAAAAAGGTGATAGAAAATTGATTGCTGTAGTCGCAGGTTGTGATGAGCTTGCTAAACGATATAGAAGTGTTATTCAGTTATTTGAAGCTGCTTTCAATGAGCCCAAGCAAACAAGAAAGCTCTTATCTCAAGAACATGATGTTTTTCATAAAACGATTGAAGGCGCTAAAGAAAATCTTGTAGCTGTTTTGCCGGAAGATGTAATTGTTTCATTTTATCCCTCTGAGAAACAAGAGTTTTTTCCTAGAATTCTTTGGTTAAATTGTTCTCTTCCTTTAAGCAAAGGAGATGAAGTTGGAGTTATACAGCTCGTAGATGGGGATGGCTCTCTCATTAAAACTATTCCTTTGCTTGCGGCAAAGCCTATACATCCTACAGTGATGTACCAGATTGAGAAAAGTAAGCAAAAACTTGTTTTGTATCTAAAAGCAAAAAAAGTGTATTTAGGATATTGTTTTGGTTTTATGCTATTGTTGGCTTCTTTTGGAGTTTTATACAAAAAATATCGAAGAAAAATTAAGGTTGAAGCACGCTAGAGTTAGATTTTTCTTTTAACGTTTGAATTGTAGCTTCGATGGTTTGATGGTCTTTTTCTCTAGCAAATAAACTGTCAATTTTTCTGAATTCCTCTTTTTGAAAAAGATCCAAAGCTAAGTTAATGTTTTTTTTGATTAAAGCATCTTGTATTAGAGTAATTCTGACATCGTCTCCTATTGCGACTTCTAAAACTGAATTTTTCTTTTCTAAAACAGCTTTTAGCGAAGAATATATTTCAGATGGAATAGGAGTTTTTTCTCTTACGTATTTGACTGCTTGAAAAAGGTGAAGAACTTCAATCTCTAATTCGTTATCATGGAGTCCTTCTAAAATAGCAAGATCAACTTCTGTAATCGGTTCTCCACTTAATAATTTTTTGTAGGGGATCTGAAATAGTTTACTTTGAAATAAATTTAAAAAAAGAAGTTTCTGGGTTAGTGTATGAGATTTTAGAAATTGATTTAAAAGAGATAAAGCATGGCTGCTGAATTGTTTTTTAGCAAAATTTTCGTAAAAATCAACACCTGTTGCAAGAAAACTGAGGCCTCCAATCCAAAATGGAGAATCTTCCCCTAAAAAAAGTTCGTGATAAAGAGAGAGGACTTTTCCTTGCCGGCTGCAAGTACTTAATTGTGAAACTAAATCACTCGTTCGCAAGGCTTCTCCATGAAGAAAAAGTCCTTCGTTTTTTAAGAAAAGCTGTCTGCCTTCTCTATAGTTATTCAAGTCGGGTTTTATATCTGTTAGGCTAATCATCGCTTTGATTTTTTCTAAAGAATCTGGATGTAATAAGAAATGACCGTAGTATAGATCTTTTTTTAAAGAAGAGAGTATGTGCTCTATACTTATTTGTCCTAAGTATACGTGGTATAAATGGAATTCAGCGCCTGTCAGAGGTTCATTTTCTCTGACCCTTTTTAAAACTTGATTAAATTTTTCTATAAATTTTTCATTTTTAGATTGTAAAAAGAGTGGAGTATAATGGGTTGGATTTAAACTTTTAAGGAAATCTAGAATTTCTTTTTGATTGCTATATCCAATATCGTGAAAAAGAGCGGCTGTCACTGCTAGAAGAATTGATTTTGGGTCACTGTTGAGTTTGTTTTCAAAATTTGTTGTTAGTATTTGAGCTGTAGCTAAAGCGACTTCTAGGCTGTGTTGTAGGTCATGGTAGTATATTTTTAATTCACTTAATAAATGTTGTAATTTATTCATTATAATAGAAATGTCAGAAGCTATTATCGGATCAATTGCAAGTAGGATTTCGTGTATGGTTTTTTTTAGATTTGAAATGCTTTTATAGTGATAAAGAGATTGTTCTTTTTGTATTTCAAAAAAAATTCTCCTGATGTCTTCAGGAGATATGTTCTTTTCTTCAATTTTTTGTTGGAGTAGGTACGCAGCTTGTTGATAGTCTTGTTCTATTTCTGTAATAATTGAAGAATTGACCAGATTAAAAAAAGCGAATGAAATCAAAAGTATTTTATTTTTCATCTTTTAATGAATCATTAATTAGGGGTAAAAGATCCGCACAAAGAATGATAAATTGATTTAAAGAGAGTTCTTCAGGCCTACATAGAGGATTGAGTTTTTGTTTTTTGAGCGCTTCTTCTACGAACGCTGAGGGAAGTATTTCTTTTAAGGAAGTTCTTAGCATTTTTCGTCGTTTTCCAAACGACGTTCTGATTAGTTCAAATAAAAAATTTTGATCCGCTACTGCTGGAGATTCTTTTAATTCAAAGTGAATAATTGCGGATTGAACAGAAGGTTTCGGCAAAAAACAGGTTGGCTCTACCGTAAATCCATATTTTGGTTTAGTGAAAAATTGTAAGAAAAGACTTAATGAGCTGTAGTTTTCTTCGCCTTCTTTAGCAATACAACGCTCTGCTACCTCTTTTTGAACCATCACAACTAAGTCTGAAAGAAGAGAGTGGAGAGGTACTAACTTCGTTAGAATGGGCGTTGTTATGTGATAAGGAAGGTTAGCTACAACTTTTGCTTTTTTCCCTGGAGGTAAGTTTTTTTGTAAAAACTCTTCTACAGGAAATTCTAGAAAATCTTCCGAAAAGATTTGTAAAAGCGACTCGTCAGGACAAAGTCTTCGTAAAAGTTCAGCTAATTTGGGATCTTTTTCTACAGCGCAAACACGACACCCCATTTTTAAAAGAGCTTCGGTAAGAGCCCCGGGGCCGGGGCCAATTTCTAAAATAAGATCACCAGGAAGAACTTTAGCTTCTTTTAAAATTTTATGGACGATATTTTCGTCGACAAGAAAGTTTTGCGAAGCGCTTTTTTTTGCATAAAGGCCGTTCTCAGAAAGAAAAGCAATAAGATTTCTTGGGTGACTAATACTCATTTTAACGAAAAGGGTTGGAATCCCGACGGGATGGTTTCTTCAAGATTTTTTGCATCAAAACCGTAACGGTTCCGTAGTTTAGTTATATACTCTTGAGATTGTTTTTCTACAGCTGTTTGTAAAAGAGCATCGTGGAGTTTATCTTGCATCGAACGAAAGCTGGGTGTCGGCTTTTTTGTATGATTAATTAGTCTGAAAATTCGATAAAGTTCACCTTGTCCGACTTTGGTCACCTGTTTGATTGGTTTGCTAATGCCATTTTTTGTTAAGGAAGAAAGAATGCTTCTATATGCGTTAGAAATATTTTTATTATCTGATTTTAAAATCCCTGAAACAGTAACTGGAGAAGTCGGAGTTCCTTTAGTTTCGGAAATAAGCTTTTCTATGGAGTTATTTTCATTTAATACCAAGGGTAAGTTACTGGGTGTTTCTTGGCATAATATGGATAATTCTTTTGCAATCGTATCGGCTATTTCATCTGTTTCTGCCTTGATCGATAAGACTTGATATTCCCACTCTTCTTTAGCTGGATTTTTTTCGCAGTAACTAGCATAAGCAGCTCTTACATCCGGGATGTTTACAGCGCTCAAAGCTTTTGCGTGGACTTTAAACCAAGTCATTCTTTGTACAACAATTTCAGAGTGAACCATTGATTTGGCTTCTTCGTAGGAAAGACCTAATTTATCAAGTGAAGCCATTACGTTAGGGCCAAATTTTTCTAAGATCGATTCTCTGACTTCTGCTTCAGTGACTTTTAGCTCCATTTTTTCTGCATCTGCTAAAATAAGTTCTTGATCAATCATTTGTAAGAGAGTTTCTTTCCATTGAGAAGAAAAATATTGATGCTTTGCTTGTAATGAGTCGCTATATTGTGGATAGTACTTATTAAAGTAGACTTCCATTTTCTTTACGACGTCGAGCACTGATAAGGTTTTTCCGTTTACTTTGGCAAGAATGCGATTTTGGATCACAAGGTGGTTGGGTTCTTCCATCGAGAAGGCTGGATTTGCTAAAAGAGAAACCGTATTGGTAAGTAAAAACAAAGCACAAGAAGCGTAAAGTATTTTTCTTTTGAACATAAGCCTAGCCTAATTTTTTTGTAACAGTTTGAAAAACTTGGAGTATACCAACTTTAGCATTTCTGTAACACTACAGAGTAAAAACCATCCATTCCTCCTTTAGAAGGAAATGAAAAAAAACTCGGAGAAGCTCTTTTTACAGGAAAGTTTTTTAGGAAAAATTCTGTTTGCTTTTCGTTTTCAGCAGGGAAAACGCTGCATGTGGAGTAGACTATGTATCCATTTTGTTTTACAAAAGTCAGCGCTTTGGCAAAAATTTCTCTTTGAAGGAGCTGAGTGTTTTCTAAAGCTTTTAGGTCGAATTTCCATTTCATATCTGGATTTCTTCGTAATGTTCCAGATCCACTACAAGGGACATCTGCTAAAACCCAATCCATTTTTCCGTGTAGGTTTTGTTTTTTTAGTTCTAAAGGATCTATGACTTTTGCATTTTGAATGCCAGCTCTTTTTAATCTCTTTTTCGCTTCACCTAAGGGATATGTTCGTGTGTCGTGGAGATAGAGTTGCCCCTTTCCTTTCATTTGAGGTGCTATAGCTAAAGATTTTCCGCCAGATCCCGCGCAGTAGTCAAGGAAGTGGTCTCCAGGTTTGACCTTCACTTCAAGGGAAACTAGTTGACTTGCTTCATCTTGGACTTCAAACAGTCCTTCTTTGAATTCTGGAAGCGTTAAAAAGTTTACTCTGTGGGCAAAATGAATAGCTAGAGGGCTGTGTGCTCCTAAAATAACTTCTTGTGATTTTGAAAGTCTATCGTTCAAATTTTCTCGGGTTGTTTTTAGAACGTTTGTTCTAATGGTTGTCGGAGCCGGGTAATTTGATTGTAAACAAAATTCTTTCGTTTTTTCTTCTCCAAGTTCTTCTAGCAGGAAGTCAAAATAAGCTTGAGGAAAACTAAGTCTTGCATGAAGCGGAATAGTTTTATTTGATAAATATTCTTCTGGATTTAGAGTTTCAAGGATTTCAATTTGATTTTCTATGGATAAATCGTCTTTGCAAAGATATCTAACAAGACCTCTCCATCGAATCATTTTATAAATGTTTTCGGTTAAGAATTTTCTGTCGTGAGAGCCTATAGATTTATTTTCTTTAAAGTAATTTTTTAAGAAAAGGTCTAATGGGAGGTTTTGTTTTATGAATAACTCTAAAATAGTAGTTAAGTGATATTTTCTGAATTTTGATGACATATTTTCCATTGGTTACATCTATGATAACAGTTTTTTTTCCTTTGTCAAGGTTGGTTTTTTTCCTGTTTTTAAGTCGTGATTTGTTTTAATATCGTATTTCTGGCAATGTGCAATATGAATATAAAAAAGAGGTTTTTATGAACGCATTGCAGGGTATAGTAGCTTTTTTAGGAAGGGTTTTATTAAGTGCATTTTTTTTGTGGTCTGCCGTAGGTCAGATGATGGATTATGCGACTGTAGAAGCGGGTTTTCTTGCTAATTTGAGTAGGTGGATGATGCTCTATCCGGCTCAAGAGCTTGTGGGTGGAATGCTTGAGGGAATTCAGGATTGGTTTTCGTGGATTTTGTTAATTTCTCTTGGTATGAAGCTTTTAGGTTCTTTTATGTGTATATTGGGCTGGAAAATTCGGTTAGGAGGATTCTTTCTTTTTGTTGTGTTATTGTTTTCGACGTTATTTACTCATGATTTTTGGCATTTTGATGGGGCCCAGCAAATGGTTGAACTCTGTCTATTAATTAGTAACAGTGCTATTTTAGGTGGATTGCTTGTTGTTATGGCTTTTGGGTCTGGCTCTGGAAAAAGTCCGACAGTATCTAAAAAAACTTAATTTTTTCTTTGCACAAACCCAACTAGTTAGTTTATTGATAGTTGGGTTTGGTCAACCTGCGGTTTGGCCCTTATTGGCTCCTCTTGCTTCCTCGGTTGGATTGGCTCTTCATTGGAGAGGTTTGGATTACTTATCTGACAGAATAGCAAGAAAAATTTCTTTTTTTTGGTTTTTTGTCGTTCAGCTTATTCAGCTTTCTTGGATGTCGGCTATCGAATATCAGGGGCCTTTTTTCTTGCTAGTTTATATAGGCCTTTCTTTAGCTCTTGGTTGGCAATTTTCATTTTTAACGTTTCAGATGCGCAAGGTTTCTTTTTTGTCTTTTGGCAGTATATTTATGTTGTCAGCTATTTGGGTTTGTATGGAGTGGTGCCGTCATTATTTTTTTTGTGGGTTTACTTTTAATTTTTTAGGAGTTTTTTTGAGTTGGAGCGTGTTTTCTTTGCAACTCGCTTCTCTTTTTGGCGTTCTTGGTCTTTCTTTTTTCGTTGTGTTTACCAATCTTTGTGGATTGAGACTTTTGCGTGGTAAGTTTTTGTGGTCGTCGACTATAACTTTTTTTTGTATCCTTCTTTTGCCCTATATTTATGGGGGGAGTTCGATGTTTTTACAGGATTTTTTCGCAAAGGGAAAAAAGGAGGGAGAGTATTCTTTGCTTTTGATTCAGACAGGCTTGACTCCTTCTCAAAAATATCCCATTTACAAACGCTCTGCGGAATTTCTTCCTGCTTTAGAGCAGTGGAGTGTTATTTTAGGAGAATTGGTCAAGCACGTAGGTAAAAAATTAGATTTAGTAGTTTTTCCTGAAGCTGTAGTTCCTTTTGGATTTGGCCAAAGAGTGTATGAAAAATCGGATGTAAAAGCTCTTTGTGTTTCCTATTTTGGCTCAGCTATTAACGATAGTTTCCCTCTTGATTCTTTTTCTAAAGTATCTAATGCCTATTTTTTTCAAACACTAGCTCGCTTTTTTCAGGTCGAGTTTGTTGCGGGGTTGGATTATGAAGAAGGTGGTTTGTATTATAATTCTGTTTTTTCTTTTTCTCCGAGCTCCGATATCTTGAAAAGATATGATAAAAGAATTCTTTTGCCTATTGCTGAGTCCTTGCCTTTTTCGTTTTTAAAAAGTGTAAGTAAAATTTATGGCATTGATCAGTTTTTTACTCCTGGTACTTCTGCTCAGGTTTTTGGAGAGATTTCATGGGCTCCTTCTATTTGTTACGAAGAGATGTTTCCTTTTTTAATGCGAGAAAGTAAAAGATTAGGAGCTAATCTTTTTGTCAATTTGACAAATGATGCTTGGTATCCCTCCTCTTCTTTGTCAGTTCAGCATTTTACTCAAGGGCTTATTAGGGCTGTTGAAAACGGAGTCCCTTTGATTCGCGCTTCCAATAAGGGAATTACAGCAGCTGTTGATAGTTTAGGTCGAATTGTTAGTTTTATAGAGGGGGAGGAGGCTAATTCTTTATATGTGAAAATTTCCAAGCATCACTATAGAACTTTTTTTTCTTCGGGAGGAGCTTATTTATTTATTGTTTTTTGTGTTGTTCTTAGTTTGTCTTTCTTATGCTTGTCGAGACGTCGAGTTTTTAAAGCGTGTCTACCGTCCCTTTTGAGTCGTAGCTTTCGTCTAAATTGCAAATAGCGAAGTTTAAATTCGATGAGTGTATATTTCCCCGATCTTTAAAAAACGGTAATCAGGATTTCCTTTTTTGTGTAGGAACAGAATCTCCTTCTTTCTTTTTAGTTCTAAATAGCTAGATGTCTTTTTTCGAAGTCGCTTTACGGTAATTCTTTTTACTAGTTTTATTCGGAATCTTTAATGTTATATTCGAATTTTCGGTAAAATAGATCTTGATAAAAAAGGATGAAAAAGGTAGGTTTTCTTGATTACTGTGTTTTTTATTTTGCTTTTTTTGGGAAAATGCACATAAAAATCTAAAAATAGAGGTAGAAGTGTCTTGTCCTACAGCGTGTGTCATAAAAACAAAGCCTAGTTACACAATTAAAAAAAAAGTTTCCAGAAGAGGGGCAGGGCTTTTTACTGGTGAAGAATGTGAGATAATTCTTTTGCCACAAGAAAAAGGTTCAGGTGTTTTTTTTCAGAGGATTGATCTTCCTGGACAGCCAAAATTCCCCTTATCATTGTCCTTGGTTCAGGGAACTCCCCGATGTACAATCATTGGGAATTCTAGCTTTTCTGTCCAAACTGTAGAGCATCTAATGGCAGTCCTTAATGCGTTTGATATAGACAATTTGTTAATTTGTCTTTCTGGTCCAGAAATTCCTATTTTTGATGGTAGTTCTTTAGTTTTTCTTGAAATGATAGAAGAAGCAGGTCTTGTTCCTTTAGGGGAAAAAGATGTCTATAACCTAAAAAAGCCCATTTATGTTTCTAAGGGCGATGCTTGTCTTGTGGCTCTTCCGTCCGAAGAGTTTAAGATCAGCTATACTCTTCATTATCCTTCCTCTTCCTGTATAGGAACGCAGTTTTATTCGTTGGTATTAGATAAGGAAGTTTTTAGTCGAGAAATAGCGCCTTGTAGAACTTTTTCTGTCTATGAAGAAGTAGCTCCTTTAATAGAAAAAGGTTTTTTAAAAGGTGGAAGTTTAGATAATGCTGTAGTTATTAAAAATAACCAAGTCATGAATGCTGGAGGCTTAAGGTTGCCTGGAGAGATGGTTAGGCATAAAATTTTAGATTTGATTGGAGATTTATATTTGATGGGAGTCTCTTTTTCTGCGCATATTTTAGCTATTCGTTCAGGCCATCATGTAAACAATATATTAGCTAATGAATTATTAAACCATTTTAAAGAGGGGAATGCGTAATGTCAGAAGAGGCGCAAGGTCAGGTTCCTAGTAGTCCTATTGTTTTTACGTCAAAAGAAATTTCTAAGATATTACCTCATAGGTATCCATTTTTACTGGTTGATAGGGTTGTCTATCTTAATTTAGAAGAAAATCGTATTGTTGGGCAGAAAAATGTTACTATGAATGAGCAGTTTTTTCAGGGCCATTTTCCTGATGCTCCCATCATGCCAGGGGTTCTTATTTTGGAAGCTCTAGCTCAGGTGGGTGGAATTCTTGTTCACCAAAAGGGCTTTTCTCATAAGATCGCTCTGTTGTTGAATATGAGTCATGTTAAGTTTCGTCGTCCAGTAGTGCCTGGAGATGTTCTTATGCTTGAAGCAACTGGCCTCCACTTTAGCAATAGGGCGGGCAAGGTTGCCGTGAAGGCTCTTGTGAATGATCAAGTTGCTGTGGAAGCAGAAATTTCCTATGCTTTAGTCGATAAGGCGCAGTTGTAGAAGATAATTAACGAAGTACTAGAATTTTTAAAGTTATGGATATACATGTCTAACATTCATCCTTCTGCAGTAGTAGAATCCGGTGCAAAAATTGGAAAAAATGTCACGATTGAAGCCTATGCGATTGTCAAAAAAACAGTAACACTTGAAGATAATGTTGTTGTTAAATCTTTTGTTTACATTGATGGGTATACGACGATTGGGGAAGGGACAGTGATATGGCCCTCTGCGAGCATAGGGACAAAGCCTCAAGATTTGAAGTTTCGAGGAGAGAAAACCTATGTTGTAATTGGTAAAAATTGCGAAATTCGTGAATTTGTCACCATCAATTCTTCGTGCCAAGAGGGGACTACTGTTAAAATTGGAGATAATTGTCTTCTTATGGCCTATTCTCATGTTGCGCATAATTGTGAAGTGGGAAATAGGGTTATCATGGCTAATAATGCCACCTTGGCTGGTCATGTAATCGTTGAAGATAACGCTATTATTGGGGGCATGACTCCGATTCATCAATTTTCTAGAATAGGAAGAAATTCCATGGTGGGTGGTTTTAGTCGAATTACTCATGATGTGCCTCCTTTCACAATAGGTGCTGGTGTTCCTTATAAACTAGGAGGAATAAATCTTGTCGGCCTTAAAAGGCACGGTTTTTCTCTTGAAGAAAGAAAGTCGTTGCATCAAGCTTTTAAAATAACCTATCGCTTAGGGATGGGTTTGGGTGAGGCTCTGGAGTATATAGAAAAAAATGTTCCATTAAATTCTTACGTAAATCATTGGATTTCTTTTTGTAGAAATTCTAAAAGAGGTTTGATTGGAATGACCGGCTCTGATCTGTTTTCTTCAGAAGATTTGCCTGATTTAGATGAATCTGAGACTGAGTTGTAATCGTGAGAATTGTTTTCTTTGGAACGTCTGTTTTTTCTGCTCGTATTTTAGAGTGTTTGCAGGCTTTAGATTGTGAAATTGTTGGAATTGTTACAAGGCCAGATAGACCTTATGGAAGGAACCTTGTTTTGAAGCATTCACCGGTAAAGGAATATGCTTTAAAAGCGCTCCCGGGTGTTCCTCTTTTTTTTCCAGAAAAAGCCTCTACGGAAGAATTTGCTCTCCAGCTTAAGGGGTTACGTGCAGATCTTTTTCTAGTGGTGGCTTATGGGGAAATTCTTAAGCAAAACATTTTGTCAATTCCTTTAAAAGCTTGTTTAAATATACACACCAGTTTACTTCCTAAGTACAGGGGGGCTTCGCCCATACAATCCGCTCTTTTAAACGGGGACGCCGTTTCAGGGGTTACTTTCATGGAAATGTCTTTGAAGATGGATGCAGGAGATGTTTTGATGCAGGAAGAAGTTTTGATTGGGCCGAACATGAATGTTGTTGAGTTGGAAGAGGCTCTATTGAAGGTTTCTATTAAGGCTTTGCCTTCTTTCTTGCGAAATTTTGATTCGTATTATTCTCAAAAAAAACAACAAGATCCTCTTCTCGCAACTTTTGTGTCAAAAATCACGCCTGCCGATTGTGTTCCGGATTGGAATCGGTCTGCTCAAGAGATCCATAATCAAATTCGAGCTCTGTCGCCCTCTCCGGGGGTGTTTGTCAACATACGAGTAGGAGAAGAGGTTAAAAGGTTAAAAATTTTATCATCCGAGGTTAAGGAGTCTTTAGAAAATTCCTCTTTGGAGCGGCCTGGTTTTGTAAAAATTTCTAAATCGACTATCGAAATTTTTTGTCGAGAGGGTATTTTGTCTTTGCTGCAAGTTCAGTTGGAAGGCAAGAAAAGCCTAAAGACTGATGAATTTCTTCGGGGTTTTTCAAAGAATTTCTTTATAGAAATGTAAATTTCAAGTTAAGCAATCGTAATTTTTTTGTTAAATTCATTTTAAGTTTACGTTAATCTTATTTTTGAGTATAATATTGCTTTGATTAAAATATAAACAAGGAGTAGAAAATGTTTCCTTTACAATTGAGTAATCGTCCGATCCCCGTGATGGCTCCTGCAGTGAATAATGCAGATAGAGGCTATTTTGCGCCTGGCCCCAATAGCACGGAAGCCTACAGAGCAATTTATGAAGTTTTCAGAAAATTATCGCATTTCTTTGGTGGAGCAGCTTCCGATGCTTTTACTAAGGTTTACACTCTTTTAAAGGCTCCTTTGGATGTTGTTGTTACTCCTCTTTCCGTTTATCAAAAGATTGAATTTCCAGCCTTGAAGCCTTTTGCGGACATTGTAAAAGGGCCGATTAAAGGTTTTTCTGCCGTTTTCGGGCTCCCTTCTTCTGTTAAAACTACGCTCCAAAAAGTAAACGTTTTAGCTGGTTGTGTTTTTTGGTCTTTTAGAGGGGTTAATTGTGGGGCAGATGGTCGTATTTCCGCTGCTCAAGAGGAGGCTGTTGAGACGTTGCCTTGGATCGTGACTCCGTATTATGGCTGGAAATTTAATGAAAATTCAGTTGTAGCAAAAACTAGTGAGGCCTTTGGCGATTTTGCGGGCCTTGTAAATAGATCATATGATTCTCTTAGTTTTGCTGAGAAGGGGTTAGGTTGTTCTTCTTTAAATATTGCAGTGCCGTTTGCTTCTGTTCATATGGGAGCTCTTGCTTCTGGTTCTTTAGCTAGGGTTTATACTGCTTATAGTAAAATGGTGGTTGCTCAGCGTCAACAAGCTCAGACTCTGGAAGAGGAAGTTCAAAGAGAAAACAACATCTTAAAAAATAAGCTTAAGGTGGTAGAGGGTTCTTGTATGGCACTATTTGCTGGGGCAACTTTTTGTGGCGCTCCCTTTGCTGCAGTGGCAGCTCCGTTTGCTTTAGCAGGAGCTCTAAAAACGTATGCTGTTATCCGTTGGGATATGAATATAGGCGATGATGCTTAGGTTGTTTTAAAAAGAGAATAATAAAAAAGAACGCAAAACTTTGGGGGATTGCGTTCTTTAAATGGAGATTTTATGACTATTGGGAACTGGAGTCTGGCTTCTTTGGGTGCCTGGGGCGATTGGGTTGATGGATTTAGGGATGCTTCTCAAAGCTTGGGGGATTATCCTTTAGCGTTAGAAATAGCAACTCATGCTGCTGATTGTGTTTCTCGTATGGAACTTCCTGTGTCTTCAGCGGCGAAGACTGTGAAGTGGTGTGGTAAGGTTGCTGGTGTTTCTTTGGACGTTCCTGGTTTTGTAGTTGAAGTAGATTCTTTACGTCAGTTTAGGGATCTTTCTAGCTTTTTTAGTGTTTTTAGCAGATTTACCCACAATGTGGGGGGGCTGGCTTCAGCGGGTTTTTTTTCAGATGATTCTGTGGAATTGGTGGATGGGATTGAGTCTGGAGTGACTCTTGTAGATCAAGTGATCAGTATCGAGAAGTTGTGTTCTTCTAGCGAATCGAAGGTTACGCTCTCTGCTTTTTTTAAGGTGGTGGAAATTGTTTCTTATCTTGCTTTAGCAATTTTTGGATTGGCTGCTTTTAGTCCCTGGGTCGCTGCTCTTGGGGTTCCTGTTGTAAGCTCTGCAGTTGCTTTACAGCTTGCAAGTCTTGGTTTGGGAGCTAGAATTTTGCAGAAAGCTTTAGATAAATTTTCTTTGAGTATGAAGGTGTAGGAAAGTTGAAAAGCGATAGATTATTTTTTAGAGAGTGGTTTGTTGTTTTTTGCGTTGTGTTGAGTGCTCTTTTTTTGGTTTTTTCTCAGGATCTTTCTGTTTTTAGTTCTGGAGTTGCAAAAAATGAGAGTTTTTCAAAGATGAATAATCGAAAGAAAATTCAAGTTACAGTTGACGGAGCGGTTGAATATCCTGGGGTGTATCGTGTTAGTCCTGGGGTCTCAATAGGCTCTGTATTAGAGCTAGCGGGTTTTACTTCGCGTTCCGATAGGGCGGCTCTTTATCTAAAAAAAACGTTGCTCAGTTCGTGCGAATTGCATGTTCCTGAAAAAATAAGTAAAAAAGAGAAGAAAAAAAAACAGGATTGAGTTAAGATGTCTTCTGCCAGTCGTTTGATCTGATTTTATTGTCGGATTTTGTAGGTTAAGGCTCCCATGGGGATTTTGGGATCGGATTTTTTGATTGTGCAAAAATCAACTTTTTTGATAGCCTTTTTGCTTTGGCCTTTTGGCGCGGCGTTTTGTGTGAGAAATGCCGTCTTAGTTGCGTACGAAAATGGCAGATGGAAAGTTTAAATAGCGAATTATCAGTTGGATAAGGTATTTTATGAGCCTAACGTTAATGGGTAAAAAGAAAGGGATGATGCAAGTATTTGATCGCGATGGCAACATTGTTGTTTGCACCGTGATTCATGCAGAACCGAATGTGATTTCTCGAGTGATTACAAAAGAGAAAGAGGGATATAATGCAGTGCAGTTAGCTGCGTTTAAGTTGTCTGCTTCTAAGAAGAAAAACATTTCCAAGCCGGTTAGAGAGGCATTCGTCTTAAGAAATATAGACCCAAGAAGAAAGTTAAAAGAATCTAGAGTAGCTGACGTGTCCGCGTATGCTGAAGGGCAAGAAGTGGGTGTTGGTTATTTTTCTGATGCAACATACCTTGATGTGTGTGGAGTTTCTAAGGGAAAGGGGCATCAAGGGGTTATCAAGAGACATAATTTCGCAGGGGGACCTGCTGCGCACGGATCTGGTTTTCATAGACACGGTGGTTCTTGCGGTATGAGAAGCTCTCCTGGTAGATGTTTGCCTGGGCAAAAAAAATCAGGGCATATGGGTGCAGAAAGAGTAACTGTACAGAATTTAAGACTAGTGAAGGTAGATGAAGAGAAACAGGTAATTCTCGTTGAGGGAGCTGTGCCAGGCGCGAACGAGTCTATTGTTTACATAGCTAAAGCAAAGAAGAGAACTGTTCTCAAGATGAAAAAGAAATAGAGGTTTGAACTGTGGCTAATATTAAAAAATACAATCTCAGCGGAGAACAGATAGGAGAGCTTTCTTTAGACGATACTCTTTTACAGGGTGGAGCAAATCCGCAGATGATTAAAGATTATTTGGTTGCTTATCGTGCTAATCAAAGACAATGGTCTGCAAATACAAAGACGCGGGCTGAAGTAAACCATTCTGGGCAAAAGCCTCATCCTCAAAAAGGAACAGGTCGCGCTAGACAAGGATATCTTGGATCTCCTCAGTACAAAGGTGGAGGACGAGTTTTTGGTCCAAGACCTAAATTTGATCAACAAGTAAGATTAAATAAGAAAGAAAAAAGAGCTGTTATTAAAACTCTTTTAGCTCAGAAAATTCAAGAGCAACATGTTCACGTTCTTTCTTTAGAAGGTCTTACTCAGCCAAAGACCAAATCTGTGGCAGAATTTCTTAAAAAACTAAATCTAACTAAAAGAGTTCTTTTCTTAGCAGAAGATCTTTGTCTTTCCAAAGTTATTCCTATGGAAGAAGAGTTAGAAGAAGTGATTTGTTCAGCTGAAGGTATGAGTTCTGAAGATGCTGAAAAAACAATTAAAAACATGGTTGACAAGCAAGACGAAGAATGTGCTAAGATGTTTGGTCAAAGAGATGTTATCTTTAGAAGTGTGAGAAACATTCCTAAAGTTTCATTCGCTCTTTTGCCTAACCTTAATGGCTATGAAGTAGTTTTGAATCAAGATATCGTTCTTCTTGATGGACCAGTAGATCAGCTAGTTGCTGCTTTAGGAGGAAATAATGAATAATAGAACTCCTTACGATATTATTAAACGTCGTTACGTGACGGAAAAAACAGAGATGTTGCATAACCTCCATACAAAGCAAAGCAATCCTTCTTTGGCTAAGTTTAAAAAGCCTAAGTATGTTTTTATTGTAGATGGTCAAGCAAATAAAACAGAAATTGCTTCTGCGTTAGAATTTATCTATGCAGAATCTAAGATTCAAGTGGTTTCTGTGAATGTCATCAATGCGAAAAGAAAGCGTAGAGTTATCAGAGGGAAGGTCGGATTTAGACCAGGATTCAAAAAAGCTATCGTGACGCTCAGAGCTGAAGATGCAATTCCAGAGAATGTATAAGAATAAGGTATATTAACTATGACTAAAAAATTTCGTCCCATAACACCGGGTCAAAGACATTTGGTTTTGAATAGCACAAGTGAGTTAACTCGTGGCGTTGGAACATCAAAAAGAGCTACTCCAGAGCCAGAAAAGTCTTTGCTAGTAAAAAAAGTGGGAACTAACGGACGTAATCACCATGGACATGTAACCTGTAGACATAAAGGGGCAGGTCATAAAAGAGCGTATCGATTAGTTGATTTTAAAAGAGATAAAGAAAACATTCCAGCTTCTGTAGCTTCTGTAGAGTATGATCCTAACAGATCTGCGCATATTGCTCTTTTGCATTATGTCGATGGAGAAAAAAGATATATCATTGCTCCTCAAGGTTTAAAGCAGGGAGATACTGTTCTTTCTGGTGATTCAGCTCCTTTCGAAGTGGGATGCTGTATGAAGTTGAAAGGAATGCCGCTTGGTTCTACAATTCACAATCTAGAATTGGTTCCAGGAAGAGGCGCTAAGCTAGTAAGATCTGCTGGACTTTCAGCTCAGCTTATGGCTAAAAGTGGTGGATATGCTACTATTAAAATGCCTTCTGGAGAAATCCGAATGATTAATGATGGTTGTAAGGCTACCTTTGGATCTATATCTAATCCAGAGTGGAATCTTAGAGCTGAAGGGAAAGCGGGAAGAATGCGTTGGCGCGGTGTGCGACCTACTGTTAGGGGTACAGCGATGAATCCTATAGACCACCCACACGGGGGGGGAGAAGGTAAGCATAAAGGACATATTCCGCAAACTCCTTGGGCTCAGTACACGAAAGGGTTTAAAACTCGTTCGAAACGAAAGACTAATAAATGGATTGTTAAAGATCGTAGGAAATAGAGGAATTTATGGGAAGATCGCTGAGAAAAGGTCCTTTTGTAGACCATCATTTACATGAAAAAGTAAGTAAGCTGAATCGAACAGACTCTAAAAAATCGATCAAGACGTGGTCTAGACGTTCTATGATAGTACCAGACATGATTGGACATACATTTGATGTTCATAACGGCAAAAAATTTATTGCTGTGTTTGTGTCTGAAAACATGGTAGGTCATAGACTTGGAGAGTTTTCTCCAACACGTACTTTTAAAGGACATGGGTCTAAGAAAACAGCAGACTCTAAGTAAGGAAATAAAAATTTATGCAAACTGCTAAGTCAATTACGAAAAGTGTCAGACTGCCTCCGCGTAAAGCTAGGTTAGCTGCTGATTTAATTAGAGGATTGAGTGTGGAAGCAGCTGCAATGCAGCTTTCAGTGTCTAGCCTTAAAGCAGGTAGACTGCTAGGGAAAACACTGAAAAGCGCGGTAGCTAATGCCGAAACTCAGTTACAGTTACGAAGACAAGATCTTATCGTGCAAGAAGTTAGAGTGGATGCAGGTCCTGTATTCAAAAGATCGAAATCTAAAAGTAAGGGTGGGCAAGTGCCTGTCATGAAAAGAACTAGTCACTTTACTGTCGTGGTTGCGGCAAAATAACGGACGAGGAAGGAGAGCGAATGGGACAAAAAACATCCCCTATTGGATTTCGGTTAATACGAAATAAGAAATGGAAATCAATTTGGTACGCTAACAAACAAGAGTTTGGAAATCAAATTGGTGAAGATAAGATGATACGAGACTATCTTCTCGTAAAACCTTGTTGCGCTGGAGCTTCTCATTTTGCCATCAAACGTATGAGTGGTAAAGTAGAAGTGACGATTCACACTGCAAGACCTGGTCTTGTTATTGGGAAAAAAGGAGCTGAAATTGATTTTCTTAAGGCTGAGCTGCATAAGCTAACAGGTAAGGAAGTTTGGATTGAAGTAGAAGAAGTAAAACGCCCAGATTTAGATGCTAAGATTGTAGCCGACGGGATTGCAAAACAATTAGAAAGAAGAGTTCCTTTTAGAAGGGTTCTTAAGAAAGTAATGCAAGCTAGTATGGATGCAGGAGCTGCAGGAATTAAAGTTCAAATTTCTGGACGAGTTGGCGGAGCTGAAATTGCTAGAACAGAAGGGTATAAGGAAGGAAGAGTTCCTTTACAAACTCTGCGAGCAGATATTGATTATGCGATGGGACGAGCAGAAACAACCTATGGATCTATTGGGGTTAAGGTTTGGGTCAATCGTGGAGAAGATGTAGTAACTAGACAAGCAGTGGGGGGCTAGCATAATGGCTTCAATACCAGTTCGTACAAAGTATAGAAAAATGCAAAAAGGCCACATGACTGGCCTTACAAAAGCTGCACAATTTATTGACTTCGGTGAGTTTGGAATGCAGGCTCTCGATAGAGGCAGAATTACACAACAGCAAATCGAAGCATGTCGTGTGGCTATTAATAGATATTTCAATCGACGTGGAAATGTTTGGATTCGAATTTTTCCAGACAAGTCGATCAGTAAGAAACCTGCTGAAACTCGTATGGGTAAAGGAAAAGGAGCTCCAGATCATTGGGCTGCTATCATTCGACCAGGAAGAATTTTATTTGAAGTAGGTAATGTATCTGAAGAGGTTGCGCAAGAAGCTCTTAAAAGAGCTGCCGCTAAATTACCAATTCGGACTAGATTCGTAAGAAGAGTAGAAAGGGTATAAGGAGAGTAATTATGGCAACTTCTAAAGAGTACGCAGAACTATCAATGGAAGAGCTTCAAGCGAAAAATCTTGAACTTTCCAGAGAAATATTTAGCTTAAGAAGTGCGCTAGCTTCACAAAAGCTTGACAAACCTCATAAGATTAAATTGGCTAAGAAAGATAGAGCTCGTGTTTTAACAGTTCTTCGTGAAAAGCAGATATGTAAGGAGATAATGGACTATGTCGGAATGTAAGACAGAAAGAGGTTCACGTAAAGTACGGGAAGGAATTGTAGTTTCTAATAAAATGGCTAAAACTGTAACGGTAAGAGTAGAAAGAACTGTTCGACATCCCCATTTTGACAAAGTTACATCTCGCGCTAAAAAATGTTATGCACATGCAGAAAATAGTGCTGAAATCCCAGAAGGGAAAAAAGTTAGAATTGTTGAAACAAGACCTCTTTCTAAGCTCAAAAGATGGAGAGTTACAGAGGTGTTGAGCTAAGTAAACTGAATTTTTAGAGAGTAAATATGATTCAACAAGAAAGCAGGTTAGAAGTAGCTGATAATACAGGTGCTAAGCAAGTAAAATGCTTTAAAGTACCTAAAGGCTCAAAGAGACGTTATGCCCGAGTTGGCGACGTCATTATTTGTTCTGTGAAAGAAGCAGATTCAAAGGGAAGTGTAAAAAAAGGTGACGTAGTTCGAGCAGTTATTGTAAGAACAAAGGGTTATGTTAGAAGAGCTGATGGATCTTTGATCCGCTTTTACGACAATAGTTGCGTGATCATCGATGATAAGGACAATCCTAAAGGTACCCGTATATTTGGGCCTATAGCTAGAGAAGTTCGTGATGGTGGCTTTGTTAAGATCAGTTCCTTGGCACCGGAAGTAATTTAGGAGAATAGGACTATGAGTAAGTGGATTCAAAAAGGTGATAACGTAGTTGTTATTGCAGGCAATGCTAAAGGGAAGACGGGTCAAGTATTAGCTCGAATAGAGGAAAAAGTTTTAGTTAAAGGGGTAAATCTTCGTACGAAATACCAAAGAAGAACTAAAGAAGCTCCAGGTAAAATGTATACGACCGAATGTCCTATTCACATTTCGAATGTGAACCTTTGTGGTGTTGCAGGAAAGCCTGTTCGTCTAAAAGCCCGGATATTAGAGGACAAAAAAGAGCTGTACTATAAAGATGGACAAAATGAAATAGTTCATCGTACAATTTAAGATAAACTCATAAGCTGTGGTTAAGATGTCTAGGATATTAAATAAATATAAGTCAGAAGTCAGACAAAAACTTCTAGAGAAGTTTGGATATGAAAATACTATGTTGATACCGTCTTTGAAAAAGATTGTTATTAGCATGGGACTTGGAGAAGCTACTAAAGATAAAAATGCAGTACAAGATTGCTTAAAAGAGATGATGCTTATTTCTGGTCAAAAACCAATTCTAACAAAAGCTAAGAAAGCCATATCGAATTTTAAACTTAGAGAAGGTCAACCTATAGGGGTTAAAGTTACTTTAAGAAGACAACGTATGTGGGATTTTTTTGATCGTTTTTGTAATGTTGTGTCTCCTCGTATTCGCGACTTTAGGGGATTTCCTGAAAAGTGCGATGGTCGTGGAAGCTATACATTAGGATTGCAGGAACAGATTGTTTTCCCTGAACTCAATCTAGATGAAGTTAAGAGAACTCAAGGGATGCATATTACATTTGTCACAACAGCAACAAAAGACGCTGAGTGTGTAGAGTTGTTGTCTCTCATGGGATTTCCATTTAAATCTTTGGGCCAATAAGGAGAGGTAAGTAAATGTCATTAAGTGATCCAATTGCAGATTTGCTAACAAGAATACGAAATGCAGCTCGCGCAAAGCATCGATATGTAGATGTAAGGCATACAAAAATTAAGGGAAATCTTGTCAAGTTATTGCAGGATATGGGATTTTTGGACAATTTTCTTGTAGATCTAGAGAAAAAAAGAATGAGAGTTTTTTTGAAATATGCTGAAGGAAGAGAAAGCCTTATTGGAGAGATTGTAAGAATTTCTTCCCCAGGACTTCGACGGTATATAGGATATAACGAAATTCCAGAAATTGACGGAGGAATGGGACTTGTTGTACTTTCTACTCCAAAAGGAATTTTAGATGGTAAGTCAGCCCGCAAAATGAAAGTGGGTGGTGAGTTACTTTGTTTTGTTCGATAATTGGAAAGTGAGGGTATATAAATGTCTCGATTGGGAAAAACTCCTGTTTTAATACCAAAAGGAGTTGAAGTTACAGTATCTGGTGCAACTGTGCACGTAAAAGGCCCTAAAGGTTCTTTAAGCGAGCCGTTGAAAGAAGGATTTTCTATAAGAATTGAGGCTGATCAACTTTTTGTTGATGCTGATGAGAAAGTTCAAACTCATCCTGCATTTCAAGGACTAGTGAGAGCTCTTGTTCGTAATATGATTGAAGGTGTTTCTAAAGGCTATGAAAAGAAACTAACTCTTATTGGAGTAGGTTATAGAGCAGCGGTTCAAGGACAAATGTTGGATCTCCAACTTGGTTTTTCACATCCTACTCAGCTTCCAATCCCTGCTGGAGTTCAGGTTTCTGTAGATAAGAGCACAGCTATTTTAATCACAGGATTTGATAAGCAGTGTGTGGGACAATTCGCAGCCTCTGTACGTGCCATGAAACCCCCAGAACCTTATAAGGGAAAAGGGATTCGGTACGAAAAAGAGCATGTGCGTAAAAAAGCAGGAAAAGCTGCAAAAGGTAAAACAGGGTAATTGGTATATGGAAAGTAGATTAGCTAAACGTAAAGACCAGCGTGCCAGACGTGCTCGTAGAATACGAAGCCAGACAAGAGGAACAGCTTTGAAACCTCGTATGAGCGTGATAAAGTCCAATAGACATTTGTCTGTCCAAGTAATTGATGATGAAGCTGGTGTGACTTTATTTAGTGCAAGTACTTTGTCTGCAGATATGGTTTCTCTTCAGATGGGAAAAAAATCAAAAGAAGCAGCAAAGCAACTCGGGCTAAAAATTGCAGAGAGTGCAAAAAAACATAATATTAGCACGGTTGTTTTTGATAGGGGATACAATAAGTATCATGGTCTCTTGGCTGAACTTGCGAATTCTGCAAGAGAAGCAGGATTACAATTTTAGGGCAATAGAGGAAAAATGAAGCAAAAAAAAAGTGCTAGCCATAAAGCAGAAGATTTTGATAGCAAGTTCGAAGATAAAGTCCTTTATATCAATCGCTGTTCAAAAGTAGTGAAGGGTGGAAGAAAATTTAGTTTTTCAGCACTCATTTTAGTCGGAGATGGTCAAGGAAATATTGGTTTTGGTTTTGCCAAGTCTAATGAAGTTTCTGACGCGATTCGAAAAGGGACTGAAGCAGCAAAGAAAAATATATTTTCTTTTGAAAGAGAAGGGACTACAATTCCTCACGAGATCTCTGTAGAGTGGGATGGAGCGAGAGTTCTTTTAAGACCAGCTCCAGTTGGAACAGGTGTGATTGCCGGTTCTAAAGTTCGATCTGTACTAGAGCTTGGTGGTGTTATGGACGTTGTAGCGAAAAGCTCAGGTTCTAACAACCCATTAAATCAAGTTAGAGCGACCCTGAAAGCATTAGGCTCTTTGAAAAATAGAGCTGAGACAATGAAAAAACGAGGCAAAGAGGTTCTATGCTAACTTTATCAACATTAGAAAATACACATAGACCCACAGCTAAAGTACAAAGAGTGGGAAGAGGGTGGGGCTCTAAAAGAGGAAAGACTTGTGGTCGAGGCTCTAAAGGGGACAAAGCGCGCTCTGGTTATAAGAGACGTTATGGCCATGAAGGCGGACAATTACCTCTTTATAGAAAAATTCCTTGCCGAGGATTTACTAACGGTAGATTTAAATCTAAAGTATTTGCTTTGAATTTACAAGATATCGATAGAATGTTTAATGATGGAGATGTTGTTTCTTTTGAAACTTTGTATTTAAAAGGAATATTAACTCCAAAATACTTAGGAGGCTTTAAGCTTCTTGGTCTAGGCGAACTTACTAAAAAAGTAGAAATTGTAGCTAGTGCAATTTCTGAAGAAGCGCAGAAAAAATTATCTGCGAAAGGGATTGTTTTTAGTATTATAGGATGCTAGAGTAGTATAGCATGTTCTTTTGTTAAAGGGACATTTTGGCGCGGGGTAAATCGCGCCTATTTTTAACACATTAAAAGGCGGCGGTTACCCACTTTTTCTAAGATGGGCTTTTTTCGCTGGTAGTAGAATGATTGAAGGAATAAAAAAAATCTTTTCCATTCCAGAACTTAAAAGTAAAATACTATTTACTTTGTTTGTTCTTGCTGTTTGCAGAATTGGCGCCTATGTTCCTGTCCCGGGCATTAATGCATCCGTGGCTATTGAGCTATTTAAAAGTGTAACTGGAGCAGGTCAAAACTTGTTTCAGCTTATGGATGTGTTTTCTGGTGGCGCGTTTGCTCAAATGACTGTATTTGCTCTTGGTGTAATGCCTTACATTTCTGCTTCAATTATGATGCAGCTTATAATGGCGTTGTCTCCTTCTTTACAAAGGGAGATTAAAGAAAATCATGAAGCTGGTAAAAGAAAATTAAGTAAGTGGACAAGGCTTTTGACCATTGTTCTTGCTTTTTTTCAGTCCGGCCTTTATGCCAAATATGCATATCAACTAAATATTTCTAACCCTGGCATTATATTACAAGGAATTTCTGATACTCTTCTTTTTGGATTCCCAGTTCTTTTTTGTGGAATAGTGATGTTTACAATGACAGCAGGAACTGTATTGTTGATGTGGTTGGGTGAGCAGATTAGTGAAAAGGGTGTTGGAAACGGAATTAGTTTGATTATTACTTTAGGTATCCTTTCTTCTCTTCCAAGGACGATAGGCTCAATTATCGGACAGCTAAATTTAGATTCTCAAGAAGTTGGACAATTGTCTTTTACTTCCTTGATAGTTCTATCTGGTGTGTTTGTTTCAGTTGTTGTGGGTACTATTTTAATTATTCAAGGTCAAAGAAAAATTCCTTTGCAGTATGCTAGAAGAGTAGTTGGTGCCGGTAGTGGCCAGCAAGCTGCAAATGCATATATTCCTTTGAAGGTTAATTATGCAGGTGTAATTCCTGTTATTTTTGCTAGTTCTCTTTTAATGTTTCCAGCAACTATTGCGCAGTTTTTAGGACAAGGGTCCTGGCTTGGCAGTATCGTTGGCATGTTGTCTCCTGGTGGAGGTTTGTATACTGTTTTGTATGTGGTTTTAATTTTATTTTTTACCTATTTTTGGACTGCTACACAATTTCACCCAGAGCAAATTGCTTCTGATATGAAAAAAAATGGGGCTTTTATTCCTGGTATTAGACAAGGAAAGCCCACTCAGGAGTATCTTGAATCTACAATGGGAAGAATTACTTTTGCAGGAGCAGCCTTTCTTGCTTTGATTGCAATTTTACCTATTTTAGTGGGAAAGTTGCTTTCTGTAGATCAAACTATTGCCTATTTTTTCGGAGGAACCTCCTTGTTGATTTTAGTGGGGGTTGTTTTGGATACAACAAAGCAGATAGAGTCGCATTTGTTAATGCGCAGATATGAAGGTTTTATGAAAAAAGGCAAGTTAAGAGGCCGGTAAATGATGATTTTGTCGAAACCGGTTTTCTAAGACTTGTAAATTAATGGATCGTTTGTTAAATTTTATAGTCGCTTAGATGAGACTAGATTTTAAATAGAGGAAAAAAGAGCATGCCACGAGTGAATGGGGTAGATATCCCGGACAACAAACGTTTAGAGGTAAGCCTAACTTATCTTTATGGAGTAGGAAGAAAGCTTTCCAAAGAGATTATTGTAAAACTTGGCTTAAACCCAAATATGAGAGCGAATACTCTTACAGAAGATCATATTGCAAAGATCAACACGGTATTGCAGTCTGAGTATGTCGTAGAGGGGGATCTACGAAGAAAGGTACAAAATAATATAAAGCGACTGATTAGCATTCATTCATACAGAGGACAGAGACATCGGGTAGGATTACCGGTCAGAGGTCAAAGGACGCGTACAAATGCTAGAATTCGTAAAGGTAAGCGAAAAACAGTTGCTAATAAGAAGAAATAACATAGAGGAGTTTAGGTTTTGGCTAAACAAGATAATCAAAAGCAAGTCGCAAAAAAGACAAATGTTAAAGTAAGAAAAAAGATTACTAGAACAATTCCTAGTGGACTCGTGTTCGTAAAAGCAACTTTTAACAATACGATTGTCTCTATCACAGATCTCGCAGGCAATGTTGTTTCCTGGGCTTCTGCAGGTAAGGTGAATTTTTCCGGATCTCGTAAGTCTTCGGCTTATGCAGCAACTGTTGCAGCGCAAGATGCTGCAAATACAGCCATGTCCCTTGGGATGAAAGAAGTAGAAGTGAATTTATCAGGTCCTGGAGCTGGAAGAGAGTCTGCTGTTCGTGGTCTTCAAAGTTCTGGTCTTGCAATCACAATTATTCGTGATAAAACGCCGGTTCCTCATAACGGATGCCGTCCAAGAAAAAGAAGAAGGGTGTAGTCATCTTTTTTGTACGAGATTAAGTAAATTCTATAGGAGAATCGGTTATGGCAGTTGTATATGGCAATTTTGAGTTGCCAAGTAAGATCAAATTGAGCGAATCAAGCAAGTTTTTTGCAAGATTCATCGCAGAGCCTTTTGAAAGGGGATTTGGGCATACATTAGGAAACGCTCTTAGAAGAATTATGCTTACATCTCTGGAAGCTCCGGCGATTATTTCCGTTAAAATCGAGGGTGTTTCCCACGAGTATATGGCGGTTGAAGGAATTATAGAGGATATGACTCATATTATTCTTAATTTAAAGGGAGCTCTTCTTAGAAGACTACCTTCAGATGAAGAGTCGTATTCTAGAGAAACTAAGGTAGTTACTAAAATTTTAGAAATTACCCAAGACATGATTGAAAAAGGTGGAGGACAATACGTTGTCACTTTGAAGGACCTGGCTGGAGCGTCTTTATTTGAGGTTGTAAACCCAGAAATGAAGATTTTTACAGTAACAAAACCTATGACGCGTAGAGTTGATTTAAAAGTAGCGATAGGTAGAGGGTACGTTCCTTCAGAAAGACATCAAATTGAAGATAAATTGGTTGATGAAATTGTAATAGATTCGGCCTTTTCTCCTGTTAAGCATGTGAACTATTTTGTGGAAAATACTCGAGTGGGTCAAGATACGGATTATGATAGATTAATTCTTGAAGTGACTACTGATGGGCGAGTAAAACCAGAAGAAGCTCTTATGTTTGCTACTCAAATTGGCGTTTTGCATTTTCAGATTTTTGATCAACTTAGGGTTCATACGCTTGTTTTTGACCAAGGGGAATCTGAGGCAAATACAGACAGAGATGCGTTAATGCAAAAACTTGCTCTTAAAATTAATGAGATAGAGCTTTCTGTTAGATCGACAAATTGTCTTTCCGGAGCAAATATTGACACTATCGCAGAGCTCGTTATTATGCCTGAGCTAGAAATGCTTAAATTTAGAAATTTCGGTAAGAAATCTTTAAACGAAATCAAAGCTAAATTAGACGAGATGAACCTTTACTTAGGAATGGATCTTTCTAAGGTTGGTGTGACTCGAGATAATGTAAAACAAGTAATACAAGACTATTTAACTCAAAAAGCAGGAAGTGAAATCGTATGAGACATCGGAAGCATACCTTTAAAGTAGGTCGTACCGGTTCACACAACAGGTGTATGATTGCTAATATGCTCAAATCTTTAGTTGAGCATGAGCGAATTGAAACAACTGTAACAAAAGCAAAAGAACTTAGAAGGCACGCAGATCGTCTAATCACGCTAGCAAAAGAAAACACGCTTGCATCTAGAAGATTGGCTGTGGCTAGAATGATGATTCGTTTTAATTCTTTAACTCCTCAAGAAGCTAGAGAATTAAAAAACAATCCTTCTAATACAAGTGCTTGTAATGGGGATCGTAAAGTTATAGGAAAACTATTTACTGAATTGGCTGAGCGTTTTGCTACTCGTCAAGGCGGATATACTAGAATTATAAGAAAAGGCCAAAGAGTAGGCGACAATGCACCTACTTGCTATATCGAATATTTAAGTAACTAGTTTTTATCTTTTAAAATCGCCCTTCAGGTAAGGGCGATTTTTATTTTAGTCTTTTTTCATTCTCTTTTTTTCTGTCTTTACTTTCTTCGAAAAGTCGTTTATGATCGCAGTCAGTGTAAAATCATTGTGCTTATCTGATTTTTAGGAGGGCTATGCGTATTAGGGCGGTTATAAATGGGTTTGGGCGTATTGGGCGCCTGGTTTTTAGGATTATTGAAGAGAAATACGGCAAAGATATTGAGATCGTAGCCGTTAATGATTTAGTTTCTCCAGATAATTTGGCTTACCTCCTAAAATACGACTCCGTTCATGGTAGATTTCAAGGAGAAGTTTCTTCGGACTCGGAACATTTGATTGTAAATGGGAGAAAGGTAAAGGTTTTTTCAGAGAAGGATCCTTTAAAATTGCCTTTGAAGGATCTTGATATTCAGTTTGTAGTCGAGTCAACGGGGCGTTTTACTGAAGTGGAAGAGGCTAAAAAGTTACTTGAGGCTGGAGCTGGACGGGTAATCATTACAGCACCTGCAAAAGGTGATGTGCCTACTTTTGTTATGGGCGTAAATGAAGAAAAATATAATCCTGCAACTGATTATATTGTTTCTAACGCTTCTTGTACGACTAATTGTTTAGCGCCTTTAGTTAAAGTTTTGCTCGAGAATTTTGGAGTAGAAGAGGGGTTAATGACTACAGTGCATTCCTTGACTTCTTCTCAGCCTACTGTAGATGGTCCGTCTAAAAAAGATTGGCGTGGAGGAAGAGCTGCTAGTATTAACATCATTCCGTCTTCGACTGGAGCCGCCAAAGCTGTAGCTTTGTGTATTCCAGAACTCAAAGGAAAGTTGACTGGAATGTCTTTGAGGGTTCCTACTGCAGATGTTTCTGTGGTGGATCTGACAGTTCGACTTTCTAGGGATACATCGTATGAAGAGATTTGTGATGCTTTTAAAAAAGCTTCAAAAACAACTCTTGATGGTGTTTTAGGTTTTTGTGAAGAAGAAGTTGTGTCGAGTGATTTTATAGGCGATCTTAGGTCTTGCATTTTTGATGCGAAGGCTGGTATTGCTTTGAATTCTCGTTTTTATAAACTTGTTGCCTGGTATGATAACGAAATGGGATATTCTCATAGAGTTGTTGATTTGATGAAGTATATGGCAAGTAAAAAATAATTTTATGCAAGATGTTGCATTAATCAATTTAAAAAATGGATGTGTTTTGTGAATTTTACTCGTGAACCTATTATTGAAACAATTCTATCGCCTAAGGATGGGTATAAGTTGTGCATTAAAAACAGCAAAATTGCGGAATCCGAAGAGCTGTTTGTTGATGTTGTAGAAGTTGTTTCGTTTGGCCATGCGTTCTTTTTTCGTGGACAGGAAAGGCCTAAGCCTTTTTTAGTCCCAGTTTCTGATTATGAAATCTTTGAAGTCAAAGAAACGCGTGTTGTTCTTAAAAATGTATCGCATGATCGTAACATTAAAATCGGTGGTGGTAGAGAGGCTTTTGTAAAAGCTCCTAAAGAGCAGCCGGCTCCACGTGTAGAAGAGATTGTGCCTTTAGAGCAAGGTGTTGTTGCTTCTGCTGAAGAAGCTGCTCCTGTTGAAGTGAAAACAGACAAGAAAAGAGATCGTCGTAGAAATAGACGTAGACGTTTGGCTGAAGAAAGAAGAGAGCTTGCAGACAAGGATAAGTCAGAAGAGGTTTCTTCGGAGTCTGAGGATGTTGTCGAGTCGGATGGAGTAGAAGAGGTGAAGGTTTCTTCTGCTATGTTTGCGCATCTTCTTCCTCCGCCTCCTACGCTTATTTCAGAAAAGTTAAATAAGATGAAAGAGAAAGAAAGAGAGCTTGCTGAGGCTGCTGCTAATTTAGCTGAAGTTGTCTCTGAGCCGGTTCCTGTTTTAGAAGCAGAGGAGGTTTCTTCTAAGGAAGAAGAGTTTTTTACTTAAAACTCTTGCGTTTTATTCGCTACGTGTTTAAAATCCCTTAGTAATTCCGTATTAAGGGATTCGCTCGGATGGTGGAATGGTAGACACTGGAGACTTAAAATCTCCTGGGGGCAACCCCGTGCAGGTTCGACTCCTGTTCTGAGCATTGTTTAATATCAAAGGGTTATGTTAGATCATAGCCTCCTGACAATTGAGACAAATTGTGTGCTGGGCCACTAGTGGGTCAGTGCGAAAAAATCAGGAGACTACTTTTGTGGCATACATTGAAAAAAGAATACATACATCCGGTAAAATCACTTACCGAGTTCGCATCCGTGTTAACGGAGCCCCCAATATTTCAGAATCTTTTCCTACAAGACGTGCAGCCAAAGAATGGGCTGATAAAATGGAAGCTGAAGTCCGCCAAGGTAGATACTTTGGAACGGAAGAAAGAAAAGAACGTACTTTTGCAGAATTAGCAGATCGTTATCTAGCTCAAGAAAATCCTTCCAATTCTAAATCTTTCTATAAGTGTAGAATTCAGATTCTTTGGTGGAAAGAACATCTAAAGGATTACTATCTTTGTCGGATTACATCTTCTATGATTTCTGAAATTAAAGAAGAGCTCCTTAAGGAAAAGACTCCAAAGTGAACCTTAAGATCGCAGTCAACAGCCAATCGATATCTAGCCGCCCTTAGCTGCGCTTTTAGCCTGGCAGTAAAGGAGTGGGGTTGGCTCAAAGAAAATCCTGTCTCGAATATTACTCGCTTTAAAGAGGGAAAGGCTAGAGAACGCTTTTTGACTAAAGAAGAAATAGAAAAACTACTTTCTGTTTGTAGAAAAAGCAAGAGCCCTCATTTATATGCGGTTACTCTATTTGCCATATCTACAGGCGCCAGAAGAGGGGAGATTCTAGCGCTTAAATGGAGGGATCTAGATTTTCAAAGAAAAACTGCCACTTTTCGTGATACGAAAAATGGAGAAACCAGAACGATTCCTTTAGGCGATAGTATTATAGATTGTCTTTTAACTGAACGAGCTAAGAGAAGTGTCTTTGGGGAGTACGTCTTTCCAAGTCTTGAGGGGACCCGGCCGGCAGATATAAGGATGGCCTGGGAAAATGCCATCGAAGAAGTAGGTCTTTCTTCCGTGTGTTTTCATACGCTACGGCATACCGCAGCTTCCCACCTAACAATGGGAGGAGCCTCCATGCTCGAGGTCGGAGCTATCCTTGGACATAAAACGCTGGCCATGGTAAAAAGGTATAGTCACCTATCTGTTACTGCAACGGCCAGGGTGAGGAATTGCAGCTCTTCTATATGAGTTGCTTTATGAAGAGATTTCAAATTTTGATCCAAGGCAGATGCCTATTAACGATTCAGGCTTCGATATTAAAATGAAAAGTGCAGGGAGCATAGAAAACTTCCTCTACGAAATTTTGAAAGAAGAAGATATTTCTTTGCCAGGCAGAAGAAGGATCTCTTGGAGAGATTGTCCATGTGAAGAGTTCTATGGTTGCTACCGGGAATGGTGCAAAAAAGAAAGCCTTCGTATTGAGCCTAGCTCTGAGTTTGGAAAAAGGATGAAGAAGCTGCTTTCTATAGAGAAATGCAGGAAGAGCATCGACGGACTGCGTGAGTGGTGGTATGAGCTGCCTTCTTTAGAACAGGGCAGAGCTGCGTTTGAGAAATTTACTCGTCAAACGAATCGTATCTGGGGCGAATAGCCTTCTTTTTTACATACATGTCCAAGCAGTCCAAGGCGTCTAGGCAAAAAATCCGGGATTTTTATTAGTGTAAATTTTCCGGAAAAAAGTGCTAGGACTCCTTGGACTGCTTGGACGCGAGAATAAGGAATTTTACTATGCAATTACTAGAATTAGCTCAATCGGATGGATTAAACCCCAAAAAAGTTACCTTCACGCAAGGCGGAGAGTATCACTGTCCTTGTCCTGCATGTGGTGGTAAAGATAGGTTTATTATTTGGAGTGGTAAGAATCGTTCCCTCTGCAGACGCTGCGAGAAAAAAGGGGATGGCATTCAGTACTTAAGGGACTTCCATGGGCTGTCATATTTAACCCAGATCCTATTCATGGTGGGAAAATCGTAATTCAAGCTAAGCGTTATAACAATCCTGTTGGAGTAAGTGCTGTCAGGGATTTGTATGGAACAGTATTAAATGAAGGGGCAAACAAGGGTATATTGGTCACTACATCAGATTTTGGTCCAGATTCTTATACATTTGCAAATGGTAAGCTTCTTACTTTGCTGAATGGCGGTAATTTACTGCATCTTTTGGAGAAGCATGGGCATAAAGCGAGGATTGATTTAAAGGAAGTTCAGCAGCTTTAATTGTATGTTAAATTATTCTAATTACTTGCCAAGATTATGCTTTAGCTCCCCAATCTGGCTTGCTTAGTTTATCTAAAGGATATCTAATAGGAATTTTAAAACGGACTCTGCTGATTGTTGATTGAGTCCCTGAAGATTCTGCTTCATAGCCCAATTCCCCTGAGCATACACCGATAAACCTAGTTTTTGCAGTTCCGCTACAGTTTGCAGAAGATGCTTCTGCTACAGTGATCGCAAGATCGAATTCTAATTCGTAAATCTTATCAGAAAATCCGGCAAGACCTCCTGATAAATCTGATGTTGGCGGTTTCCAAGCTGGGCATATTATGGGAGCAAAAGCGCTATTCCCCTCACTATATTTTTTCTGAGCACTTTGTATCCCGGACATGATTTCAACGATAGAGGTCTCGATGAATTCTTGGATATTCATTGAGACTGGAGGCTGAGGAATTGGATTGCATTTTTTTCGTCTAACCCAAGAAAAAAAACTCATAAGTATCCATCAATATGTTCGATTTAAAGAGAATAATTTTTAATGTATTAAAAAATCAATAGTTTAGTTTTTATTGGTTTTTTTGTTCAAGGTCGACTTCTTGACTTATTTTAAAAACGCTCCACTTTAAAACTAAAAATCCCTAAAAAACACTATAAAATTCTGCTCTACTAAAGCGCCTGTATGATTCAGGAAAAAAGCGTTCCACAATTTCTGGATGACCTGCAAAATGTCTCAGACCCTTTAAAAATGAATCTTCCTAAGAAAGTTAACTTTCATTCTTTCCGCACACCATAAGAACTTTTGTTGTTATAAGTAGTGGGTCATTGTTTTTTCAATGAGATGGTCCCGTTTTCAAGGTCGCACATCATCAGCATAATACCGGTATCCATGAAATTTTTATGTGATTCTGTATTTTTTACTTAATTTGGAATAGCTATCGATCACAAAAAACAAGTTATTTAGCTGTAGTACTGTAAAGAACTTCAGTTTTAAGACGTTGTATTTTCGAGTATGAGATCTGATCTTAGCTTATTTATCAGGCGTTGTAAATTTTCAATTGGAAGAAAAAAACACTATAGGCTAGCCTGTTTTTTTAATTAAGATTTCTGTAATAAAGGAATTGCTATGCGATATTCTAGCCTTTTTTCTAGCATCTTACTCGTTATAACTATTTTTTCTCTTATCCTGCCGTCTCCAGGGATTACTTTGATAGTTCCCTTTCAGCCGCAAGTCGAAGTCAAGGAAAACAGTCTTTGGGAAGATATCCAAGCCGGACGTCTTATTACCTATGATTCTGTTATGGATATGTTAAAAAAAATAGAAAGCGATGGATGGGAAGATACCTGCTCTTTAAAAGAGATTGAAGATACTATACGAATTTTGTCTCTTTTGGGAAGGCATGGAATTATTCCAGGGGAAACCGACGAAGAAGAATTAGAAAGGGACATTTTGGAATTATCTAATCCCTTTGAAAGTAGTTATTTTTATGATGATGACTGTGAGTACGAGATCTCTTCCGCTATCTGTTCTTATAACGAAGAAAGACCTATTGTATTTTGTGGCTGGATAAAAAAGACGGGCCGTCAAATCAAAAAATTCGCAAAGAAAAACAAGAAAGCGCTAATCATTGGTGCCGTGGTCGTTGTCGCTGTCGTGGCTGTAGCAGTTGTTGCGGTAGCGGCAGTTGGAACAACAGCCGCGGGTGCTAGTCTTGCTGAGGCTGGTGTTGCCTCAGTCGGAGCTGCAGGAGTAGGTCTAGTCGAATCTTCTTCAGATGAGGGAAAAAAGTCAGAAAAGAGCGATTCTTCATCTACAGACTCTTTTTCGCATGCAACTATTCAAGATGAGATTGTGCTATTTAAGGAAACAGTCTTAAATGAAAATTTGATCAGAGCAGAAGATTTTGGCTTCCCTCCAGAAGAAAATGGAAGGATTTTAGGCCAAGTGCTCTCTCATCAAACGTTAGATAGTCTTATGCCAGGAGCTCTACCTGTTTATCATGAGGCTCTTGATAGAACATTCCATCCAAATGACGGAACTAAAACCTTCTCTACAAATAGTTCAAAAATAGACCCTATAATAGATGTATATCAATTACGAGGAGAAAGAGCCCTTGAATTGCATCACTATGATCAGGCTATTTTTGATTTTGGAAAGGTTATCGAATCTAATCCAAATGATTCTCAAGCTTATCTTGAAAGAGCAACAGCGTATTTGAATAGCGGGGACTATGAGTCTTCTTTAGAAGACTATCAACAGTACAGAGATAAAAAAACAGACTCTTTTGATGTAATAGACTTTAGTTTTGCTTTTGCTAAAGAGTTCCCTGTTGGAGTAAAAGACTCTGGGACGCAGCTGCTCTCTTTTGTGTCTGATTGTGCTGTGCATCCCATTGATACTGCAACAGAGGTTAGTAGAGCTTTTGGAGATCTTGCTAAACTAGCGTATTTGAAAGAGTGGGCTGTTATCAGTCAAACTCTAGCTCCGGAAGTATGTGAACTTATTTCCACGTGGGATACTCTTTCTTCTCAAGAACAGGGAAAGCTTTCTGGATATATAGTTGGTAAGTATGGAATGGATATCTTTATTCCAGGAGCTTCAGCTAAGCTTATTTCTGCAGGAGTTGCAGGAGCTAAAGAAGTTGCTGCAGTTTGCAGAACGCTTAAAACGGCAGAAAAGACTCTTGCTTTAGAGGCTGTTTCTCAATCTAACAGCGCTTTATATTCAGCTTCTATTGTTGGCTCTGATATAGTGAAAGAATCTATTCCCAATATCGATAAATTGCTCGAGGCTGGCAAAGCTGCAGATCGGGCTGGATTGACTAAAGCGGGAAGGGGATTGGCAAAGCATGGAGGTAGGGAAAGCGTAGTGTTTCCTAAGCCCACAGGAAGTATTGCTCAAATAAACGAACAGGGACAAAAAATTTTAGAAGGGATTTTAAATCATCCAGAAAAGAGCGTATTTGAACGACCGCATAGAGAGTTTGGAAAAGTTATTGATATAATGATTCCAGGGAGAGGTGGAGTTAGGTTCACAGTTAACGGTGAAATGATTGGTTTTTTAGAGCCTTAAAGGTAAAAAATGAATAAATTTGAGATATTAATAGCGGACTTGCCGGATAGAGAGAATCTGGTAGCAGAGATATATTATGATAACATGTACTGGGTTGAAATTTCTAAAGAGGGAGAAGAGGTGATGATTCAGTTTTATTCTCATCCTAGGCAAAAATATTGGGAATTTTCCTTAGAAGAAGCTTTAGCTGCCCTTGAAAAGGCAAAGAAACGTTTTTTAGAGATGCAGGTTGTGAGAGAGTAAAAAGGCGGCAGTTGTTTTCATGTTGTTTAAACGCAAGCCTTGCTCTTCTTTAGGTTCAAGAGTTGAAGATTCTCGGTAGAGCAAATCTTGTGGGTCAATTTTGGGTCAGTACATCACAAGATCTCTTGGGATTTCACGTAATTTCTCGTGACTTTATTCTTTTTTAATCGATATGCTGCTCTATGTAATGTCAGGGGATGTTACGTATTGTTAGGAAAATACTCGGGTCTTAAAATCTCCTGGGGGCAACCCCGTGCAGGTTCGACTCCTGTTCTGAGCAACAAGTTATATCTAGAGCTTTGCGTTCTGCAAAGCTCTATTTTTTATCATGCTAATTTAAACTAAAGAACCCTTTAAGTATTCTTTTCGGCAATTCAGAAAGTTCTGGGTTTTATCGACTGGAATTAAAAGAAGTATTTTTGTGTGGCGGCGTCTAAATCGGATGCAATTTTTTGATGCGCATATTAGGGAGATTTATGTTACTGAAAGGGGGATAGGTTTTTATTTTTATTCCAGCTGATGTAGTAATCTACTTAGATTTGGAAAGGTTCAATCAAACCTATATAAGAGTAAGAACGAACTCTCACAAGATATAATGATAGGCCTTTACTTTAAAAACAGAAGACTCTCTCAAAAAGATCTATGTAGAAGGGGCTGTGGGATCTTTGCTTTTTTAGGAATCTTTTTAGTTTTTTAATTTAATGTGTTTTTTTTGATTTCCTTTTTCGTGAAGTGATAAGAGATAAGGAAAATGATTGGTATAATAGGAAAAAACCAAACGAATGATGCAATTTCTTGTGTTTTTTGGATTAGCAAAAAGCTTAATGTCGGAATGAGTCCTAGGAAAAGACCGTCGCATATATTAAAGCTAAATCCTATTCCAGTGTATCGAATTCTAGTAGGAAAAAGGTCTGCTAGAATTGCGGGAAGTAGAGCTGTCTGTATGCTGTAGAAAACAATTAAAAAAAAGCGAGTCATCAAAGTTGGAATCAATAGGTTCTCTTTGATGCTTAGGTAGAATGGATAGGAAAAAACAATAAATCCAATTGCACTTATCCATAAAAATGGGACCGATTTATATTTATCTGCTAGTTTGCCAATAAATAAAGGAATGATGCTGCATAGTATCAGTGCAGAGATGCAAACTACTAGATTTTGGTTGTCATTTAAGTCGAAGTTTTTTTTGAAATGAAATATGGGTACTATAGTAATTAGACTGAAAGCGGTTATTTGAAATATAGAGACGCAGCCTCCAAGGAATAGTTGTTTTTTGTGTGATTTAAATAGGTCTTTGGTTGGGCAACGTTCTACTTCGTTGTGCTCTTTTACTTTAGTGTATTTTTCAGTTTCCTCTAATGTGTTCCTTAATAGATAAGCGAGAAAACCTAAAAACCCACATAGTAAAAACGAGATCCTCCACATTCCTTGTGTTAGAAAATGTTCAGGGATGTATTTTTGTAGTAGGAGGCATTGAGTTAGGCTTAGTAAAAGTCCGATTTGAGGTCCTATAAAAGCAAAGCTCAGGGTGTAGTATTTTTTTCTAGGGGGTGCGTTTTCAGATAAGTAGCATATGGCTCCTGGAATTTCTCCTCCAGCAGGGATGCCTTGGATAAACTTCATCAGGCCTAAAAAAATCACAGAAAAAAGACTCCACTCCTCATAGGATTGAGTGATTCCTATGAGGAATGTGGGAATAGCGACGAAAATTACGCTCAGGGCAAAAGCTTTTTTTCTTCCTTGTTTGTCTCCGAGTCGGCCAAAGATGAACCCTCCAAGGGGTCTAGCAAGAAAGCCTGTGCAAATCACTAAAATTATATTTATTAATTCGCTTAGAGGATTACCAATATCTAGCATAATCCCTTCTATTAACGATGCCCAGTAAATGTATAATCCAATTTCATACCACTCTAAGATGCTTCCTATTGTTACGATAGGAATAAGAGATCTTTTCAGTGATTTTTCATTCATATGAGCCTTGTTTCTGTTTTTTTTGCAATTTTTTTAAAAAACTTAAAATTAAAAATTTTATTCATTTTGTTTCTTAGGTTTAGAAAATCACAAAAGACCTTGTTTTGTCAATCTTGATTGTGGGTTATTCGAATAAATTTATTTTATTTATTTAAATTTGTTGTTTGTTGTATGTTTTTTGTTTTTTATTGGAGGTTTTTTATGTTGCAAGGCTTGTTGGAATCTGAAGTTTTTAGTTTAAATAATAATATTGAAAACGTAAAAAAATATGGGGCCTCTGGGTTTGAAAATACTTATTATTTAGGGTATAGAGATATTCCTGAATTACTTAAAAAATATGTCAGAGGAAGTCGCGCTATAGATTACGGGTGCGGAACTGGAAGGTCTACTCGATTTTTAAGAGAGTGTGGTTTTACAACTTTAGGTGTAGATCTTTCTCGTGAGATGTTGGAAAAAGCGTTGGAGGACGACCAGGACCATCACTATATTGCGATTGAAAATGCAAAGATTCCCGTATTAGATAGTTCGTATGATCTTGTGTTCTCTTGTTTTGTTTTATTGGTTGTGCCAACAAAAAAGGATTTATTAGCTATTTTAAATGAAGCCTATCGTTGTTTGAAAGAAGGCGGAATTTTTATTATAGTAACCGGAAGTGAGTATTTGTATTCGTATGACTGGTTATCTTATAATGTAGATTATCCAGAAAACGAATTTCCAAAAAGTGGAAAGTCTATGAAAATACAGCTGGTTGATTTAGGTGTTGATTTCATTAACTATTATTGGACAGATGCTGACTATACTGAATTGTTTGCTTCAGCTGGCTTTGCTTTGTTGGAAAAACGATTCCCTCTTGGAACTACTTTGGATAACAAAGGTTGGGTTTCGGAAGATCAGTATCCTCCATATGTAGTGTATGTATTGCAAAAGTAGGCGCAGATTGGGGCTTTAACCGGCTTATTTAGAATAGTCTAAAATCTTATTGATCCTTTTTCTTGTTTGAACAAAAAGAAATCTGGTATCTTTGTTTTTTTTAGGGAGGGGCCGTGATTCGCAAAAAACAAGGAGAGATTGAGTGGCTTGAATTTGAGCTTTTACAAAGATATCCATCTTTGCGACATGCTGTTTTTTTGCGCCACGGAGGGGTAAGTGAGGGGCCTTTTTCGAGTTTAAATATTAGTAGATCGGTTGGAGATAATCCTTCCTCGGTCTTTGAAAATAGAACGCGAATTTGTCGAGTTTTTGGCTGTTCTGAATTTTGGATGGGGCATCAAGTTCATGGAGTTTCGATTCAGAAAGCTTGTAAGGGTCTTTTTTTATTGGAGTCATGTGATGGTTTATTTACACAGGAAAAAGGACGGCCTTTATTAATTCAACATGCAGATTGTCAAGCTGCTATTTTTTATGATCCAGTGAATAATATGCTAGCGAACATTCACTGTGGGTGGAGGGGTAGTGTTCAAAATATATATCAAAAAACAGTGGATCTCTTTAGATTAAATGGTTCCCATCCTTCAAATATTTTAGTTTGTATTTCGCCTAGCTTAGGTCCTTTAGCTTCCGAATTTATTCATTTTAAAAACGAACTTCCCGAGGAGTTTTGGGCCTTTCGTAGACAAGAAGTGCTCTTTGATTTTTGGCAGATTAGTGCATTTCAATTAGAGCAAGCGGGGATTTTATCAAGTCATATAGAAATAGCGTCTATTTGCACACACGCAAACCAAGAAGATTATTTTTCTTATCGTAGAGGTAGGGTCACTGGCCGCCATGCGACTTTGGCTCAGTTAGTATAACAGGAGAGAATTTTGAAAAAATGTGGCTTTTGGGAGTCTCTTATAGATTTAAAGTTATTTGAAGAGCCCCCTTTGAATTTTCAAGAACTAAGGGTTTTTCAAGACAAGGTCTTTTGGATAGAGTCAAGGCCTCTTGAAAAGGGAAGAAACACCCTGATGAGTTTTGATTTTGCAGATGGAATAAAGGAAGAAACTTCTGAATTTAACGTTCAAACGAAGATTCACGAATATGGGGGTGGAGCATTCAAGTGTTTTAATGGATCGGTTATTTTTTCTGTTTTTGGCCAAGGTGTTTATTTAAAAGATAGTCTCGGTCATTTACGAATGATTATTGAAGATAAATCTAAAAGGTTTGCAGACTTTAGCTTGTCACCAGATGGGAAAACTTTGATTGCGGTATGTGAGGATCACTCTATTCAGGGAAATCCAGAGAACTATCTTGTGATGGTTAATGTTTTAAGTGGTCATATTAAAGTTATAGAGAAAGGAAAAGCTTTTTATGCTTCTTGTCAGTTTAGTCCGGATGGAGGAAAGGTTGCTTTTCTTTCTTGGGATTTTCCTTTTATGCCTTGGGAGTCTTGCCTTCTAACTGTAGCAGATTGGAGCGTGGAGGATGGAATTCAATCGCGCTTAGTGGTTGGTGGAGAGAGTGAGTCTGTTTGTCAGTTTATATGGACAAAAGATAAAGAGATTATATTTGCGTCAGATAGAAGCGGTTTTTGGAACTTATATAGCTGGGATTTAGAGATAATAGCCCCAATTTGCCCTCTTGAGGCAGATTTTGCATCGCCTCTTTGGGTTCTTGGCAGAAAGAATTTTTCTTTATTTTCTTGGAAGGGCAAAAGAGCCCTTCTTTGTGTTTTTACAAGGCAAGCGAGAGATTTTATATGCGTTATTACTTTGGATGATAAGGGCTTTTATGTTTTAGATCTACCCTACACTGTTATTAGAACGTTGGATGTTGAAGGCGCGTTCGATGCCTATTTTGTGGGTGGCAGCCCTCTTATTCCGCTTTCGATTGTGCGTTTGAATTTAGAAACAACCGAGTGTGTCCGTATTAGAGAAAGTTTTGTCCTTCGTAATGAGCTTACTTCTTATTTTTCGGTTCCAGAGGAAATAGCTTGTGTCTCTTCGGTTGATGGAGCGGCTATCTTTGGTTTTTATTATCCCCCAAAAAATCCAGCGTACTCGATCGATGAAAATAATAAACCTCCATTAATTATAAAATGTCATGGGGGGCCTACCTCTCATACAGTTTCTTTGTTTAATTTAGAGGTCCAGTTTTGGACAAGTCGTGGATTTGCTTTTTTAGATGTTAATTATAGGGGAAGTACTGGGTTTGGAAAAGCTTACAGGCAGGCTCTTGAGGGAGGTTGGGGAGTTTTAGATGTCCAGGATTGTTTAGATTCTATTAGTTATCTGATACAAAGAGGAGATGTTCTTTCCGAGGGAGTTTTCGCTAAAGGAAGTAGTAGCGGTGGTTTTACTGCGCTTCACATGGCTATGTCAGGACTTCTTAGGGGCTGTGTAAGTGTTTATGGGGTTACTGATTTGGTTTTTTTGGCAGAGGATACTCATAAATTTGAGAAGCACTATTTAGATTTTTTGGTGGGGGATAAAGAGTCTTGTTTGCGAAGGTCTCCAGTCGCTTATCCTCAAAAAATCACCTGTCCCGTTCTGTTTTTACACGGAGCGGCTGACTCTGTTGTTCCGTTAATTCAGGCGGAAAGGTTGCTTAAAGAACTGGGGCAAGGTGAGCTTGTTGTATTTGCTGGGGAGGGACATGGATTTAGATTTGCCTCTACAATACAAAAGTGTTTGGATGTGGAGCTTTCCTTTTATCAAGACAAATTATCGTCTTCTAGAATGTGAAGAGCTGGATATTTTTTTTCAGTACCTTTTCTAAGCTTGGCTTGATAGCCGCATCCTTTTAAAATTTTAGGATATCCAAAAGTCGAAATAATTGGCCAGCTTCTACAGACTTTTGGTCTAAAGAAATAATTGCCACAACTTCCATCTTTTTTTAAGTGGCGGCATCCCATGACGTATACTTTTTGATTTTCGTGAGTATATACGAGATTTGTTCTTTGGTAGAAGCCATGAATTTCCGTATTCCAGAAAAGGAATATTTTTTTTATCAGTCCTTTTGTTTCAGGGAAAAGGATGTAATGGCAACAATTGCCTCGTCTTTTACATGTTCCTATTTGTTTAAAGGGTGGTCTTATGATCCACTTTGCTATTTTTTCAGCAAGGAGTTCTAGGTGAAGAAAAGGAATAAACAGACAAAGAAGAGTTTTTCGTAATAAGGGCGAGGTTTTTTGGCAGGGAATTCCGCCTGGAGGTTCTGCGGGCTGAGATGTTGCTGTTTCTGCCGTTTTTAGAAGTTCTTCTAACGAAGAAGGCGTAGGTGTATTCATATGCTGTTATTTTAGAAGTGCTTTGGTTTTTTTGCAAATCCTCTTTTTTTTATTGTTTTTTTGGTTAACATTCTAGACAATCATACCTCTTTGAAAACGTAAAATGTTATTGAAAAGGAGTTTTTATGTATGATTATGCCCCGCCTCCATCTCATTATGAGTATGCTGTAAAATCGATTAAATTAGATAAGACTCACAAAAGGTATAAAGATTTAGCCTTTAATTCTATGCGCTATTTAGAAGGTTGGTGTTCTGAAAGAAAAGCTGGAAGATTGATGGATATCGTTTGGGAGATGGATCCTCAGATTGTTGTGGAAATTGGTGTTTTTGGAGGGAAGTCTTTAGTTCCTATGGCTTATGCTTTAAAAGCCAAAGGATCTGGAGTTGTTTACGGTATAGATCCTTGGAGCTGTCAGGCTTCTGCTGAAGGAATGGATGGCGCTAATAAGACTTGGTGGGAATCCATAGACCATGAAGCGATTTTATCAGGATTGCAAACTAAAGTAAAACAGTTCCAATTATCTAATTATATAAAGCTAGTACAAGCTACATCTGTTGATGCTGATCCGATTTATGGGATTGATATATTGCATATTGATGGCAACCATTCTGAAGCGGCTTCTTATGCAGACACTTTAAAGTGGGTTCCTTTAGTTAGAGAGGGTGGTATCATTATTTTTGATGATATTACTTGGGGAACAACTAGTAAGGCTACAGATTGGCTTGATCAACATTGTCAAAGAGTTGAGTCTGTTCAAGATGTAGAAAATGAGTGGGCTATTTGGATTAAGAAATAATTCTTAAAGTTAGATTTTATTTTCTTTTTATTTGTCTTGTCAGCATCGTCTTTTTCTTGACAGCAAAAGACGGTGTTTAATAAAATTTGCTGTTTTTATCCCCTTTTAGGTTTGGTTAATAGGGAAGTGTTCTTTTTTTAATTTAATATAGGGAGCGGTGTTTATTCTTTTTTTTCTAAAAGACGAGTTTTGGCACTGTTAAAATAATGGATTTCACGAAAAAAAAATTGTGGCTTTTATGTGGTTCTCTTTTTCTTTGCATAGCAACACCTACAGCAATTTTATGGAAAAAAGTCGATCGTGTTTCTAAAATGGAACGATTTATTGCCAAGAGACAAAATTCTGAAATATTAGCCCTGGCTGGTGCTGCAGCTACATTGAAAGAAGTTACTCAGTTTTTAGGGAAAGGATCTGTCGCTTTACCTAAAAAACTAGAGAATATCCCGTGCTCCGAGAGGTTAGGAGTTGTAAAAAAAGTCAGAGAGATTTCTATAGATTCTGTGTTTGCTCCTTATAATGGATCGATTATTGAAAATGACGAGGGGGGCTATCATCTTGTTTTTCGATACGATGAGCCTAAAGATCCTTGGAAAGTAAGTCCTTTTTATACGCACATTGGTTATGCCGAACTTGATCATAAATTTTCAGTTTTACGCGTTGTTGAAAAAATCGATACTGATAGTCAGAGTTCGGAAGATCCTAGAATAGTTAAAGTTGGAGAAGGCTATTTTCTTGTTTGGAATGATACGATTAAGGCTGATGTCTATAGTAGAACTATGCATACGGGCAAATTGCGATTTCCAGAGGCAAAATTAGAGTATATTACAAATTTAGATCAAAGAATAAAGCCTGTAGAGAAAAATTGGGTTCCTTTTGAATCACAGAAAGACGGAAAGTCTGTTTTTAATTTTGTGTACGGAGTACATCCTCATAAAATTTTAGAGCTGCCGTCCCCTGAAAAAAATCAAATAATCCACTTGCCTGGTAAACAAGGGCCGTTGAAACAGACCCTCGAATGGGAGAAAACTTGGGGTTCCGTATATGGAGGGACTCAAGCTCGTCTTGTAAACGGGGAGTATATTTCTTTTTTTCATTCTTGGTTTAAAGAAGCTGGCAAGGTTTGGTATGCGATGGGAGCTTATACATTTGAAGCTAAAGCCCCCTATAAAATTACCTCAATTACCCCGTATCCAATTTTGTTTCCAGGAATTTATGAGTCTTCCTATATCAATACAGCCGATGCGCAAAAGCATATTATATATCCAGCTGGATTAGCCCTAGAAGAAAAAGGCAAGAAGCTTCTTTTGCATGTCTCTTGTGGTGAGAATGATGGCCATATAAAGATTGTTACATTTGATTATGAAAGATTAAAGAAGAACATGAAATTGGTGAACTAATCTTGTTGAAACTTTGTCGATGGATTTCAGTTTTTTGTTGCTCTCTTGGGTGTTTTTGTTATGCAAATCCGATTGATTTCTTAGAAATAAAGGAAGAGCTCTATAGTTCTGAAATTGCAAAAGAAGAAGAGCGACATTTCAACTTGTTGTGTTCTTTTTTGCCTTATAATCCTTGTCTTTTTTTTCAAAAAAAAGAAAATCATTTTTTCGCTTTAAAAGAAAAGTTTTCAAAAGCTCATTTTTTTTATTGGGAAGATTTTGATTTAAATTTCGAGAATATTCCTCTTACTATAGATTTACTCTCTGTAGATGATTCTAGGACTGCATGGAAAACTTTAATGAGGTATTGGTCCGTTCTTCAGAGAGCTTCTGTTGTTTCTCTTAAAAAAGGGAGCCATGGTCTTAGCTTTGCAGAAGATACGTTTATTGATAGATATCTAAATAAGCTTGGTTTTGTTTTACTGCCAGGATCCTTAAGGAAGTTATCTGGACAAGCTATTTTTATTAAAAAAGAGATATATGATGCTATATTCTAAAATTATATTTTCACTTCTGATTTCTCCTTCTTTATTTTTTGCTGGAGTGTTAGACCACGTCAAAAAAGCAGAAGGTAAGTCTTTAAATCATGCAATGGAAGGTATTGATTTTATTTATATGATTAACTTAGACAAAAGGCCGGAAAAGTTTTTACAAGCTTCTTCTCAACTCACTTCTTACGGAATTCATCCCTATAGATTTTCTGCTGTAAATGGCTGGGAACTTTCTTTAGAGGTTATTAATGATGTGGGTTTGCGATATAAGCCAGGAATGAATTCTTTATTTGCGACCTCTTATCCTTTAGAAGGAGAAGGTCTTCCAAGTCATGGTTTTATGAGGGAAGACGGGGGTGCTTATTTTGTTCATTGTATGGCTTATGGGACAATTGGTTGTGCGTTAAGTCATATTTCTGTTCTGAAAGATGCTTGGGACTCTGGATATGAAACTATATGGGTTTTAGAAGATGATGTAGTTGCTTTAAAAGATCCTAGAGAAATTTCAACTTTGATTGAAAAATTAGATGCCCTTGTTGGAAAAGAAAATTGGGATGTTTTTTTCACGGATAGAGATTATCGCAGTTCTTCTGGTGGTTATGTTGTTGCTTATGGAGCAGCTAAAAGACCTGATATGGATTGTAGTTATGAAGAAAGATACAGTGAAAAATATACAGTAAATACTGTAATCAGTGATGATTTTTGTAAGATTGGGGCCAGATTTGGAACACATTCTATGGTTATTAGACGTTCTGGCATTAAGAAATTATTAGACTTTGCTGAGGCTCATCAAATTTATCTTCCGTATGATTTAGATAACTATTTGGCTCCTGGGATTAACAGGTATGGTCTTTGCTATGACCTTGTTACGAACATGCTGCACTCATTAAGTGATAACGGAAAGCCTGGGTATAAGACAGTAGATCCCTAAATTTTTGATAGGTTCATTTTTTTATCAGATACCAAAGCTCTCCTGTCGAGCTGATAGGAGTATTTGTCTTTTTTTCAAAACGCATGATCATTTCTTTAATAAATGGATCTTTTCCTAGTGTTCCTATAATAAGCGTCCCACGTGCTGCGTTTTTATAAGCTTCGTCTAGGAGCGAGATTGCACTATGGCGCCGATACGTTATGTCTAAAAAGATGTGTGTCTTATTCATTGTATCTGAAGGAATTAGCGCATAGGGATTTTCGTAGTAAGTAATAGGGGTAATCTTTTTGCTAAATTTAAGTAGCGACCTATTTTCATACGGAGATAGGTGGGCATCTGCTTTTTCATGAGACCAAGCGCCCCAGGGATCTTGTACGAAAATATTCTTAAATTTAGTGTTTTTTGCTATTTCAAACGGTCTAAGTCCAAGCACGCTTCCTATGCAAAGTAGGGAGTCTTGAGGGGTTGTGTGTGTTTTTAAAAGGGTTATAAGGGTGATTAGCGTTTTTGTAGGGAATTTTGTTTTTGAAAGAGACGAAAAAACATCTGGTTCTTTTTTGATTTTCGCTTGATAGTTTTCTATTTTTTTGGCCCAGTAGTCGAAAAAGGCTTTATCTTTATTGTTTTTTGTTTTTTTTATCTTAGCATACTCTTCGATGAGAAGATCTTCGTTTATTTCCTTCCAGTCATATACAAAAAGAGCGGGTAAGTCATCGTATAGGTCATCTAGATCAGAATGTTCGACGATAGGGATGCAGTTCAATGCGATAGCTTCCCAAAAACGCACTGTATCAGGTCCGTATCCAGGAGGGGCTAAAACAAACATTGAAGAGCTTAGGTTGGAATAAAACGTTGTTAGAATAGTGGAGCCTTTAGTCATGCAGTAGGGCTTGTTTTCAAATAAAGAAAATAAAACAGGTCTCACCGGATGAGAGGCTAGCTGCATATTCATGTAAAGGAGGTGTTGTTTCTCTGGTTTTTCTTCCATCGCAGTTATTAGATTTTTTTGAAATAGAGGAGTGTTCCAGTAAATGATTTGTTGTCCTATTGGGATTTGTACAATTTTCGGATGTTTGGAAATCACCATGTTTTTGCAAAACCAGGCTGCAACTTTAGGATCGTATAAAAGGGTTCTAGTTGCATCGATAGCAAGAGGCCACCCATTAGCTTCGTTATAGTCCCATATTCCTGGATCAGGATGAGAGCTGTCGGAGTCATTAGAAATAATAATGTAAGGGTGTTCGATTCTTGGATGCACGTATTTTACAAACCATGAAATATAAAAGTCCGCCAGATAGATGGTATCTCCTTTTTTGACGGTACTAGGGTCGAAAAAATTAGTGCATTGATCAATGGTGTGATTGGCAAAGGCTCGAAAGGTCATGTCTGTTGGAAATGGGTATTGCCCTTTGTGATTTGCTATCCTTTGGTTTAAAGAGGAGAATACATGCTGGGGTGTTTTGATCGGTTCGGCATACTGGTTTTCTGGAGTAAAGAGCAGCAGGCTACAAACGAGAATCATAAAACGCATATCTTGATCTATTTGGTTCGTTTGTTTTTTTTCGGAGGGCTGCTTTTTTTTACAACGTCTTTTCGAATAGGTATAAAGTATGAACTAAATCTAAAGTAAAGAATGTTTTTGTAAGGCGATTCCATAAAGTCTCTTGGGTGGTAGCAAACCCAAAATAATGCTCCTTGAAGCTCTTTTTATGCAAGAGATAATGTTTTTTTTATTTAGAAATCGAATTGTTTTTTTTCAAGAAGCTTTGCAATAAAGGGGGGCAAAACGATAGTATTTTAGATTTTCTAGTTGGGAGAGATGTTGTGAAAATTCTATGCACAAGTTTGATGATGTTATGTTTTTCTTTTAGTCTTGGTACGCAGGGAAACGCCGTATTACAGGATCATTTTAAAAAAGCAGAAGGTAAAACCAGCATATCTAAAATGAGAAATGTTGATTTTATTTATATGATTAATTTAGATCAAAGGCCGGAAAAGTTCCAAAAGTGCCAGGATCAATTGAACCCTTATGGAATATATCCCTATCGATTTTCTGCTGTAAATGGGTGGGAACTTTCTATAGAAACTATTAATGATGTTGGTCTTAAATTTGCTCCTGGGATGAAAGGGGGATTTTGGGCGACAAGTTATTTGCCTGAAAACAATTTTCAACCAACTCATGAAATCATTCAAAATTATGGACAAACCTATTTTTGTCACTCTACAGCTCGTGGAACGATTGGCATTTCCTTAAGTCACCTTTCTGTGTTGCAAGATGCCTATAATGCAGGGTACCAAACGATTTGGGTGATGGAGGACGATATTGAGGTAATAAGAGATCCAAGAGAACTCTCTGATCTTATAGATGAATTGGATTCTTTGGTTGGATCTAAAAAATGGGATGTTTTATTTACGGATCAAGATATCCGTGCAGCTGATGGATCGTATGTCCCAAGCAGAGGGATGGCTCAAAGGCCGGATTTTCAGCCCAAGTCATTAAGTCAGTATTATGTGAATAAAAAAGTGGGAGATGCTTTTATTTTAAAAGGTTCTCGTTTTGGGGCGCATTCTATGATTTTACGTAGAAGTGGCATCAAGAAGATTTTAGATTTTGTCAAAAAGTACAATGTTTTTTTACCGTATGATATGGAGTACTATTTACCTCCTGGTATTCGCATGTATTCTTTGCAAGAGGATGTCGTCTCTAATCAAATGAAGGCTCTTTCAGATAATGGAGCTCCTAATTATAGCAAGGTTAAGAAGTGATAAAATCCTGCCTAAGAGTCGTTTTTTTTTGCTCTTTTTTGGTTTTATTATCTAGCTATGTTTCTTCAGGATTTCAAAAAGAGAGGAGTCTTATAGCGAACGATCTTTCTTTTCAACTTTTGAAAAATCAGGTGTTTCAGGAGTTGGAAGGAAGTTGGTGTTCTAGGGAAAAGGCTTCCCTTCTAATGGATTGTGTTTTTTTGACCCGCCCAAAGGTTTGTGTAGAAGTCGGAGTTTTTACTGGGTCTAGCCTCTTACCTGTCGCAGTTACCTTAAAACATCTTAAAAGAGGAAAGGTTTTTGCTGTGGATGCATGGGATAATGAAGAGGCTGTTAGGTATTCAAAAAAAGAAGATGCAAATAAAATGTGGTGGTCTTCTATCGATATGAAAGCTGCTTTGCGTGCTTTTAGTCAGTCTATAGATGCATGGAAATTAAATTCCTATGTTCGCATAATTGCAAAGCCGTCGGTAGATGCCGTTTTTTTTGTGCCATCTATTGATTTTATCCATATAGACGGGAATCCTTCCAAAGAAGGGTTCTTGCAAGATCTTTTGGATTATCTTCCGAAGGTTAAAGTAGGAGGGTATGTGCTTTTTTCTAATTTGCTTGTTTCAGAGGGCTCTACTTTACCAAAGGTGGAAGCTTTATTTTCTATTTCTGATTTTTTTGCTTCTTATGAGCTCATTGAAGAAATAGAAGGTGGAAATGTATGTCTTTTAAAAAAATCTAGTCGCGATAAGGGGTAACTCATGAGTCGATTTTGTGTAGGTGTTTTTGGTTTTTTAAGTGCGATTTGTCCTTCCTTTTTTGTACATGCCGATTGGGATTATCGTTTTTTAGAAAAGGAAAGCTCTAAAGTATTAGTGGAAGATCCTAAGTTTCAATTTTTGGAACGTTCTGTAATTGATTATTTAGAAAACAGTTGGTGCTCTGAAGAAAAAGCGAAGCTTCTTATGGAGCTTGTTCTTTTAGAAAAACCTTCTGTTTGCGTAGAAATAGGTGTCTTTATGGGAGCAACAGTTTTACCTGTTGCAGCAAGTTTAAAGCATTTAGGTAAAGGTGTTGTTTATGCAATTGATCCTTGGTCTAATCAAGAGGCAATAAAAAATTACGAGGAATTAGATCCTAACATAGAGTGGTGGGCAAGCCTTGATATGAGGAGTGTGTATCGTTCTTTTTTAAAACTACATAAAAAATGGAATTTAAAAGGCTTTTGTCAAATTTTGAAAAAGCCTTCCCGAGAAGCGGTTTTGGATATCCCATCTATTGATTTTTTGCATATAGATGGAAATTATTCAGAAGAAAGCTCTTTAGAGGATGTAGAACTATTTCTTCCGAAGCTTCGCAGCGGAGGGTATGTATTATATTCTAATTTTCCATGGGTTGTTAATGGTAATCAAACAAGAAGAGAAGCAATGCAAAAAATTTTGGATTCCTGTAAGATAGTTTCTATTATTGATGATAGGAGTTCTTTTTTGTTGAGGAAATTTTAATGGGTACTTTATGTTGAAGCAAAAAATAGTATTTCTTTTATTGAGTTTTTTATTATTGCCTTTGGGACTTTTTTCTTCAGAACGCGTTACTTTGATTACAACGCTTTCTCCTTGTCAGTCTTATCCAAGAACAATTATTTTGGAAATGACGCAGTACAGTTTCATGAGAAATATTCCTAATTTCATCGATATGCCAAAGATAATTGTTTGTGATGGAGCGAGAAACCCTGCGGATATTCCGGCTTATGAAGCATTAAAATCTCGACTTGAGAAATTAGTCCTTACTCATCCTCATTTTAAAAATACTACTCTTGTATTTTGTAAAGAACATAAGTGTTTAGTTGGGGCTGTCAAAGAAGCTCTTGAAAGTGTAAAAACAGAGTATGTTTTTTTGCATCAAGATGATTTTGAGCTCCTTGTTCCTTTGGATTTAGAGGGTCTTGTCGACGCTATGGATAAAAATCACAATATTAAACATGTAAGGCTTAATTCAGGAGTGAACTCATTAGGTAAAAGCAATTCTTTTGATAGATTAATAGATGATTATATTGAGGGAGGCTGCGATTTTCCTCTTCTTAGAACAGGTGGTTGGAGTGATAATGATCATATTGCTCGAAAAGATTACTATGAACAGTTTGTACTTCCTAAAATAGGTGATGAGAAAACTTTTATGGAACATGTAATGCATCCAGCGGAACTTGAGGATTTAGCTAAGGATAAAAGACTGCATTTAGATTATGGAACGTACCTCTATGGGACATTTGATGAGGGTCCTTTCATTTATCATTTAGATCGAAAAAGTTCAGTGTGGTAGTTTTTTGTGAAACGTAAATTCTTGATGGCAGTTTTGAGTGTCACGGCGTTGTTTTCTTTTGGCTTGATAGCTCCTCCTTTTAATGAAAAAAAACCTGTTAATGTGCACTCTTTTCTTGAAAGGGTGTTCCCAGATGAAAAGAAGGAAACCTTTGTTTTAGAGCCCCTTCTTGGAGGATGTTCAGCAAATTCTATTTATAAGGTATCTGTTGGAGATAGGTATTATGTTTTACGGGTCATGCGCTCAGGGGGTAGGTCTTTCCAGGAAGAGTTAGAGCTTTTTGTTTTTTTAGAGGCGTCAAAGATCGGCGTTGCTCCAAAGGTTATAGCAACAGGAGCGGATTGCAGACTCGTCTTAATGGAATACATAGACCAAAAAACTCTTTCGTTAGAAGAGTCTCATTTGCCTGAAAACATAATAAAACTCGCAGAGTCTTTAAGACTCGTACATCAAATTCCAGGCGGCGCAAGCGGAGAATCGATTTCTTCTAAAGCAGATAGATGTGTCGTAGCTGTTTCTAAAAACAATTGGATTTCGTCATCTCAAACTGAAGATGCTCTTAGTTTAGTTAAAAAATATGAGTTAGAGCTGTCTTCGTATCCCTATTCTCCGGTGCGCCTTCACGGAGATTTGAACCCTAGAAATATATTTTTAGCAGAGGGTAAAGCTCTTTTTATTGACTGGAGTGAAACGAGCTTGGGGGATCCCTTGTATGATTTGAGCTACCTTGCTTTGAAATTGGATTACGATCCTGCGCAAGAGATTTTATTATTAGAATCGTATTTTGATCGGAGTCTAACTGGTCAAGAAATGATTCGCTATCATCTCCATAAGAAAATACATTTAGCTTTTTGGTCTCTTACGCATCTTTATCTAGCGCAGTCTTTGTGTGAAAAAAAACCAGAGGCTAATTATGTTGACGTAAACTCTTCTTTAAATACATGGGGTTATTATCAAAAAGTTTTTGCTGATAATAGAGAGGAGCTTTTTTCTCAGTATTTTTGTGATTTCTCTCGTTTGAGCTATCAAAGAGCCCTAGAGGATTAATTACTAACGTTTTTTGTTTAGAGAACTTCCGACGGAAGTATCAGAAGTCGTATTTAAAGCTGTTGCGATCGGTGTAATTACGGAATATTCTCGTAGATCGGGGACGTAGTGAATATCTACGTCCAATGGGGAAAACAGATAATTCGATCTAAAATACTTCATGATTTTTAGAAGCCCAGACTTAGAAAAGATCACTGAGTGTAATCCATGTCTTCCATGAATTCTTAGAAGATTATCGCTAACCGGGTAGTGTAGGGCTGTGTAGTTTTCTTGATAAGGTCTTGTTTTTTGATCACCCATACCATGGGTCGAGTGGTCCGTGTATAGCATATCCCAGCTAGGATCGAGTTTTTCTAATTCTTCTATGTAGTCATCTAGTAAATGCGGGTCATTTATAAAGGTGATATCGTCTTCGCAAATCCAAACTGTTTTAAGGTTTTTTTCTAAAGCATCTTGGTAGATGGAAAGATGGCTAAGAAAGCACCCTATTTCTCCGCCAGAGAGGAAAAGATGTGAAGGACCTCCCAACTGAAGTTTAGTCCAGTTCGGTATTTCCCAGCCGTTTACAGCTTGTACTCGCTCTGGGGTTAGGTTGTATTCTTGAAAAAAGTTTAAGGATCGAATCCACCTTTCTGGTCGTTTATCTAGATTGATAATGTAGATTTTTTCGATGGTTTTTAGCCCAGTGTCTGTTTTTTTTGTTTCAAGAGATCTTAAGAATTTATCAATTTGCGGTTTGGGTGTTTGCTCTGTGTAAGTAAATGAAGATAAAATCACAGTTAAAAAAGTGATTGCGAATTGTTTTTTTACAGAATTAAGTTTTATTTTTTTTATTACAAATAATAATGCTTGATAAATATATAGTTTATATCTTAATAAGAAGGATGAAGGGGTGTATTTCTGCGGGAGGTGAGCTTTTAACGGGTAGAGTACAAATTTTGCAAATAGATTCATAGAGATCCTCATCGTAGACACTCTAGCAAAAAAGTAAATCTGTTTCCATGATTTTTTATCATAGGCTATTAACGGGGTTTTTCCTGTTTTCTTGAAATGTTGTACAATTATTAAGGAAAAAGGCATAACCTTCGTATTAGTTTTAAAAGAGTATTTGTATGAAGAAAAAGCAGAATTTATTGAGTAGAATTGAAGCGGATCTCCAAGAGCTTCGTCTTGCAGGTCTTTATAAAGAAGAAAGAGTGATTACATCGCCTCAAAGCGCCTTAATTAAAGTGGGCGGTAAGGAAGTGGTTAATCTTTGTGCGAATAATTATCTGGGCTTATCTCATAATCCTGAGGTCGAAGAGGCTGCTCGTCAGGGTTTATTAGATCATGGTTTTGGACTTTCTTCGGTTCGGTTTATTTGTGGGACTCAAGATGTCCATAAAGATTTAGAAGCAAAAATTAGCCGTTTTTTAGAGATGGAAGACACTATTTTGTATACATCGTGTTTTGATGCTAATGGTGGACTTTTCGAGACGATTTTAAAAGAAGAAGATGCTGTCATTAGCGATAGCTTAAATCATGCTAGTATTATTGACGGAATTAGACTTTGCAAAGCAAAGAGGTTTCGCTATGCGAACAATGATATGGAAGATTTAGAAAGACAGTTGATTGCAGCTGGAGATTCTCCTGTTAAGTTGATTGCTACAGATGGTGTTTTCTCCATGGACGGTGTTATTGCTAATTTATCTGCTATTTGTGACCTTGCAGATGAATATGGAGCTCTTGTGATGGTAGATGACTCCCATTCTACTGGATTTATAGGACAAGGTGGTAAGGGAACTCCGGAGCATTGCGGAGTAATGGGGCGAATAGACATTTTAACGGGGACGTTAGGAAAAGCTCTAGGAGGTGCTTCTGGAGGATATACAAGTGGAAGAAAAGAGATTGTAGAATGGTTAAGGCAACGATCAAGGCCCTATCTATTTTCTAATACACTAATGCCTTGTATTGCTGCTGCGTCATTGACTGTTTTAGAGCTTGTAGAAAAAGGAAACGTGTTAAGGGAAAAATTAAGAGTAAACAGTGAGTATTTTCGTAAGGGGATGCTTCAGCTTGGTTTTTCTCTTGCAGGAGATTCTCATCCAATCATTCCTGTGATGTTAGGCGACGCAAAATTAGCGAAAGAAATGGCTACTTTGCTTTTAGATGAGGGGATTTATGTAATAGGCTTTTCTTTCCCTGTAGTTCCTAAGGGCCAAGCAAGGATTCGAACGCAAATGAGTGCAGGTCATGAAAAAATACATTTAGATAGAGCCTTAGAGGCGTTTTCAAAAATTGGAAAACAATTAGGAGTCATACGATGAGAGCATTAGGAAAGTTGAAAGCGGAAAGAGGTCTTTGGATGTACGATGCTCCGAAACCTAAGATTGGTGCGCAGGATGTTCTTGTGAGAGTGCAAAAAGCGGCTATTTGTGGTACAGATTTACATATTTATGAATGGGATGAGTGGGCACAGGAAACTATACCAGTTCCATTAACAATAGGACATGAATTTTGTGGGATAGTAGAAGAAGTGGGAGAATCTGTTTTATGGTTTAAGCCGGGTGATAGGGTTTCTGGAGAAGGACATATCGTTTGTGAGGGATGTAGAAGCTGTCGCGCAGGTCGTAAACATCATTGTAGAAACACTTTAGGTACAGGGATACAAAGACCTGGTTGTTTTGCTGATTATATTTCTATGCCGGCAAGTAACCTGATTCTTCTACCTGATGAAGTCTCGGATGAGGTTGCTTCTTTTTTGGACCCTTTAGGAAACGCTGTTCATAGCGCGTTATCATTCGATCTAGTTGGAGAGGATGTATTAATTACAGGTGCTGGTCCTATTGGATGTATGGCGGTGGCGATTGCTAAAAAAGCGGGGGCTAGACATGTCGTTATTACAGATATGAATGACTATCGACTGGCAATTGCTGATAAAATGGGCGCTACAAGAAGTGTTCATGTAAAAAGAGAAAACTTAGCAACTGTTATGCGTGAACTAGGAATGAAAGAAGGTTTTGATGTCGGATTGGAGATGTCGGGTAGTCCTCATGCACTTCGAGATATGATTGAAGCGATGAATTATGGAGGTAATATTGCTCTTTTAGGGATTTTACCTGATTCTACGCAAATACCTATGACTAAAGTAATTTTTAAGAGTTTATTGTTAAAAGGCATTTATGGGCGAGAAATGTTTGAAACTTGGTATAAGTCTATCAGCTTATTACAAAGTGGCCTAGATGTTACGCCCGTGATAACGCATACCTTTAAAGCGGAAGAGTTTGAGAAGGCTTTTCAGGTTATGATTGAGGGTGAAGCAGGCAAAGTAATTTTAGATTGGTCCTAGCCTGTTTTGTTAGAAAGGAAAAAACAAAAAGGAGAAGTTATGAAAAATTATTGGTTTGCTTTGTTTTTGAATATCAGCATTTTGTCTAGCAGTGCAATTGCTGGTTCTATGGATTCTGTTGGGGAATATGCAGAAATTATTAGGAAAGAGATTCCTAGTGTGGTCTGTTCTGGGTCTATGTCTATTGCTAATTTAAATTTAAATAGACAGGGCAATGTGATTATAGCTCGCCCTGGTGAGAAAATTTACGGAATGGTGAATTTTTCTTGTAATACAGCTTGTTTAGAGCAGTATTCCTTAAATCAAATTATTATAGGGTATGAGGGTTTAGGTCCAAGAGGATGCATATTCAATGAACTAGGTTATCGTTGCGGAGATGGAATTAAAACAATTTATTTAGAAGCTCCTAGAGAGCCAGGGATCTATAATGTGCAGTGTTCTTTGGAACAGGCTCGCTCTCCGGCGGAAGCAATGCAGAATTGGAATAGTAGTGAATCTATTAAATTGACAATTGGAAGTGTGATTGTTAATTAGTTTTATCTTTGATGAAAAAGCCCTTTCAAGGTAATATTGGTTCTTTTATTTTATTACCTTGAGGGGTTATGTTTTTCCTTCTAAAACAAAATATGAGGGCTTTTTTAGCCTGTTTCCTTTGTTTTTCTCAAATTTTATTTGGTGCTTCTTTTGCTGAAATAAAATCTTTTCCTAAGGAAAAAGTTGACGTTGTTATTATCGGCGGTGGCGTTGGGGGACTAACGGCTGCTGTATATTTAGGTAGAAGCGGTATAAAACCTTTGGTTTTTGAAGGACCCTCTTTAGGAGGAGCTATTACGCAATCAGATTCTGTTCAAAATTGGCCTGGTGAGTTTGTAATTAAGGGTTTGAGTTTAGCCAATAAGTTGAGAGAACAAGCGATTGGAGAGGGTGCTATCTTAGTTAAAGAAGAAGTGATTGAGGTCGATTTTTCTTCTAAGCCTTTTTCTTTTTTAGTCCAAAGTGTTTATGACTCTTCTAAGAAGCGTGTTGTTTTAGCGGACGCCTGTTTGATTGCAACGGGATCGAAAACAAAAATTCTGAATGTTCCAGGAGAGGATACTTTTAGTGGTAAGGGCGTCTATTCTTGCGCAATTTGTGATGGAGGTTTGTACAAGGAGAGGGTTGTTGCGGTGGTTGGAGGTGGAGATTCTGCTATTCTTGAAGCGGATTATTTATCGGGAATTGCTAAACATGTTTATGTTTTAGTGCGAAAAAATAAATTTAAGGGATTGGAGACTCGACGGCTTGAAAAACTAGAATCTAGATCTAATATTACAATTATTTATGATGTAAATGTCGAGGCTATTTTAGGGACTGAATCTGTTACAGGTGTTGCCTTAAAATATAATTCCGGAAAAAAAGAATCTCTTGCTCTTGATGCTGTGTTTGTAGCAGTCGGTTCAAATCCTAATTCTCAGTTATTTGCTTCTCAGCTTGAGGTAAATCAAGAAGGGTATATTGTATTAAAAGATGTTACTGAAACATCTATCCCTGGAGTGTTTGCGTTTGGTGATGTGGCTGACTCAAGATTTAAACAAGCTGTATCTGCTGCCGGAGATGCTGCTAAGGCTGCTATTCAAGCACAAATGCTGCTTTCTTTAAGGCAAACGACTGAAGTTGCTATAAAAGAAAAACCTCAACAGCCAGTAGAGATTGCTTCTCAAAAGGTTTTGGAAATTAAAAATCTTACCCATCTTAAGCTAGTTTTAAAAACGAGTACGATTCCTGTGCTTGTTGATTTCTATGCTACCTGGTGTGGTCCTTGTTCTTATTTATCTTCGTACATGGATGAATTTGCTAAAGACTTGCACGGTAAAGTCCTGATTTGCAAGGTTGATGTGGATAAGGTAAAGGATGCTGCTCGTTTGTATAATATACGTGCTATGCCGACTGTTTTACGTATGGATCCGCAGGGAAAAGAGTTAGCAAGAAAAGAAGGAACGAAAGATATTATACAATACGTAAACGAGCTTAAGTAAAAAAAGGCGCCTTAAAGACGCCTTTTTTTAGATGTACATGTTTAATGCAATTACGCCGCTTGTAAATTGAGAGCTGTTTCTTCCTTTCACAGTAAACCATACTCCAGCAATTAATCCGACGTTGATATTCCAGTTGTATTCAATAGCAGGAGCTAGACTAATAGATTCAGAAGACGGACTTGTCATTTTAACAGGAACCCCAGGAGCTATAAATCCTGGTTTTCCGGAAAAGCGAACTTTATTTGTGTGAGAATAAAAGATGTCCATAGCAAATACCCAATTTCTTGTCAGAGTGTATTCTAGGCCGAAATCACTCCAAAAAACATTTCCTGGATAAATTGTTCCTTTAGTATCTAAAGAGCCACCGAAGGTGTTGATCCCTTCGACTTGGACAGGTGTGTGAGCTACGTAGTTTAAAGAAAATCGCGGCGCTAAAAAATGCTTGTTTTTCAGCTGGTAGAGTCTAGAAAAAGCAAGGCCTATTCCAGGTGCCCATGAACCATTTCCACTGCTATCTGTTCCTAGTTTTTCAGGATTTAAATTTTTATATTTTCCTAGAGGGGCGCTTCCTCGAAAGTATAATTTTACAGCAGGTAATCGTGTTCCTTCAGAATCGTTGACAAGTTGAAATCCTACGTTGAAGGGGAGATCTGCGAATTTAGTCGACCTCACACCTTGGGTGAATTTGTAGTTCATCTGAGGCACTATTTGAAAGTCCATAAAATCAGAGATGCCCACCTGAATATAGTTTTGCTCTGCTAGAGTGTAGAAGTTGTTGCTAGAAGAGTAGTCCCAGTTTTTATTGTAAGATCCTGCTGATGCAAAGAAGTAGACGTAGGGTTCTATGTTTACATGCCCTGGAGGGACTGTATGTCCCGAAGGGGCTAGTAGTGGCCCTGTAAGCCACGGTGTTGTTTCATCTGTTAGATGGGGCGTGAGAAGATGGTTTTCAATAGATTCAGCATCGAGTTTTTCATAAAATAAAATACTAAAAGAGGATAAGAGTAGAAGTTTTATTTTTTGTGATGTCATTTTATATCTCTCCTTTCTTTAGTTTATAGCGTGTTAAATAGTTGAATTCCAATTTCAAAAGCGACGAATAGAGCTAGGAGTATAATCATAGGCTTGCCTCCAAAAAGTTGTTTTTTGTCGTTGCCGTAGCCTTTATGATATCTGCCTACCCAAACCATAAGAGGCGGAAATAGTCCAAATAAAATCGCGCAACTATAGCCTCCAGCGTAACTTAAAGCTGATAAGAATAAGTGAGGATATGTAATAGCTATTAGTGTTGGAGGAACGAATACCATAAGACAAAGAGCCGCTTTATTGGCCCCTTTCTTTTTGACGTTTAATCCATCGGCTAAAAAATCTATAAAAGCAAGGGCTAAAGCTATGTAAGAAGTAGTCAGAGTAAAGAATGCAAACGCTTTGCCTACTTGAAAGAGCGTGGAATTCCCTGTAATTCTTTGGAGGGGTTGTACTGCATTCTCGCCTTGGACAAGCGCTTGGGTTAGTACTTCATGCGGTAGGATAGATAAAATTAAGGTTTCCCAGATTAGGTACACAACAAGAGGTATGCTTGTGCCCAGGAAAATAGCTAAACGTATTTTTTTTACATTTCTTTCCATGTAGGTTGTAAGAGTAGGGATAATTACCTGATAGGTAAAAGCTGTAAAAAGAACAGGCAACGCAAGGAATGCTTTTGGCCAGTTAGCTCTTGAAAGAAGTGAAAAATCTGTATAGGTATGAGAGAAAAAAATGAATAGGAAATAGGTAACAATAGCTCCTCCTAAAAGGAAACTGTTGAGTTTATTTACCGAAGAAGCTCCTAAATAAGCAACAGGAGAAAATAAAAGAACATATAAAATAGCATTAGCAGTTCCAGAGTTTATTCCAAAAATTGACTCAAGGATTGCTCCTCCGCCAGCTACGTGAGCAATCATCACTGTAATAAAAAGAAATAGATAAACAAGCCAGCAGACACTTTTTCCTATAGGGCCAAGAAGATGCCCTGCCATCGAAATTAAGTTAGCGTCTTTAGGTAGCCACAAGCATACCTCTAAAAGAAGAAGTCCAGTGCAAAGCATAAATAACCAACAAAGAAAATAAATGCTAATTGCAGGTAGAAAACCACCTTCTCCAGTTGCAATAGGTAGTGCGAGCATTCCTACTCCGATAGTAGTTGCTGCAATGAGTAGAGTGCCACCAAATACGGAGCCATGTGTTTTTCTTGCGTGCATAAAGAAGCCTTTTTCTAGTTCTTTCAAGTGTTTTTTTATTATTGTAAGAGCTAAGAATGCTTTTAGATATATTTATTAGGAAGAAGATTTTTTCTTTTCGCAAAAGAAAAAGAGGAGTAACCTTCGCTCTCTTATTTTTTTGAGGGGTAAGTGTGCGTTACGTTATTTTCTTTTTTTGTCTTTTTGTCAAACTTGTATATTCCAATCTTGCTGTTACAGAAAATGATCCAGAATTTATTGTCGAGGGAATGTGTTTTCATTTGTCGATATCGATTATGAAAACATAGCCAATCAAATTACAAAAAGAACCGCAGAAAAACTTGAAAAAGAAATTGGACTTGTTTGTATAGGGACAGGAGGCGGGATGATGGGTGATATTTACCATAAGGCTATGAGCTTTCACTATTATCAAGAAGTCGATTTAAAAAAAGCAAGAGAACTACTAGTGTATGCTTCGCAATGCTATTTGTCTGCGATTAATACAGATAAAAAGGTAAGGCCGTACCTTCATGTGTATCCCTTTCCTATCCAAAATATAGAGATTGATATTTGGAGTAAGGAACCCGATGGCAAGAATGTTCCTTTTGATAAAATAGCTTGCTTTGGTGTTCTCAACGGCGTGGTTAAGTATTTATTAGACCGCCCTAATAAAACATATATAACATTTTACAAAGAGACATATGAAGAGGCTGTTAGGATAGTAGAAGGAGAAAGAGCTTATAAAAACAAGGAGGAAATTCGGTAGTAGAAAAAGATTTTTTCCTGTTTTTAAGGCTATTGAAGGTTGTTCTATTCTTTTTCTTTAGGGGGTTTTTAGGAAGATAGGGATAATTTCTAATTCATCATAAAAATTAATGTTATCTTCTGAAAGATCGGGATTAAAAGAAAGATCTAGGTGTTCTAATTCAGGATATTGGTCTTTGCTTGCTGAAAAAACAGAAAGTTTGTTACTTGCAAGATTTAAATCTTCTAGTTTATCTAAATTTCCAGGGCGAGATGTAAATATTTGAAATTCATTATGCGACAGATCTAATTTTTTTAAATTTGGCGGAGTGGAAGTGTAGACAGAACTTCCATCAGCTACTTTATCTTTATTAAATCCTGTAATTTTATTAAAAGAGAGATCTAAATTTTCTAATCCTAAGTGCTTTCTGGATATTCTAAAAACCCCTGAAAAATTGTTGTGAGAAAGATTTAGGTCCTTTATATGGGATAGATGAGATTCTATGCATCTTGGTAGTTGAGTAAGGTTGCAGTTACTTAAGTCTAACGAAGGGCTTTTATCTCGTAAGCAGGTTATGATTTTTTGTTGCACATCAAAACTGTAGTTTTCAAGCTTGAGCCTTTGAACATCTACTAAAAAATCATTAAAATCTGTTTGTAGAGATTCTGAGTTTAGTTTAGGAAACTTTGTGGTTAGAGGAGATGAGAGTTTATTGCCCTTTATATCCAAGAAAGTTAGGTTGGGGAAGTGACTTGGACGAGCTGCAATTTTTGCTATTTGATTATTTTTGCAAGATAATTCTTCTAAAGAAGGTAAGTTTTTGGGTAGATCTGTGAGCTTGTTGTTATCCATGAAAAGGTTTCTTAGTTTAGGAAACATTCCGAAAGGAGCCTCAAATTTATCAAATTGATTGCCAGACAAATCTAATAATACGAGATTTGAATGCGAGGATCCTGGGTCTTTTAATACGAGTAATTCGGATGAGTCAACACTTGAAGATAAATCAATATCTATATTGGGTTCTTCGGAAATTGGAAAATCTAGATCTAGGGTTTTAATTTTATTATTGTCAAGCTGCAGGTTCTTTAGATTGGTGAGATTAAGCGTGAACTTTGTTAGCTGATTATTTGAAAAAATTAAGGTCTCTAACTTAGTGAAATTTTTGGGATCGATTCGAAATCTTTCGATTTGATTATTTGATAAATCTAAGAGAGCGATCATAGGAATTAGCGCAGTAAAGGTCGTTAATTGATTGTTTTTGAGATGTAATTTTGAAAGGTTTGGGTGACGTAAAGAGCAGGTGGTTAGTTTATTGTTGGAAAGGTCTAGGTTGCTTAGCCAAGGAAAATCAGTAGAAAGGCAAGGGGGGATTTCAGTAAGTCCACAACCGCTTAAATCGAGGGTTTTATTTTTTTCTTTATCGCAATTTATGATTTTTAGCTGAATATCAAAGCTATAGTTTTCTAGCCCAAGCTCCTCTGCTCTTTCTGCCAAATCCTTAAATTCTTGAAGTTTGTTATGGCTGCTTCTTTTTGCTCCTGTCGTGATATCGACATGTAAATACTCTAAACATTGAAATTGGTTCTTAAGGTCTGGCATTTTTGTTAATTTGTTGCCTTGGTAGTGTAGATGCTTTAGGGCAGGTAAATTTTTGGGAAGTTCACTAAGAGAATTCTTGGCAATATTTAGATTTTCTAGAGCTTTGAGGTGACCCGCTCCATCAAAATCTGCTAACTGATTTTGAAATAAATTTAAGGTTTTGAGATTGCCACAATCTATATTTACTACGGTTAGCTTGTTTTTCGAAAGGTTCAAAGATAAGAGTTCTCGATGTTCAAAAATGCAGCTAGTTAGATTGTTTTGAGAGAGGTTTAAATCGCAAAGCCAAGGAAAGTCCGAAAGGCAGGATGGAATTTCAGTAAGTCCACAAGAGCTTAAATCGAGAGATTCTTCTTGAGCAAGATAGCAGTCTATGATTTTTGTTTGTACTTTAACGCTATAACCCGTTAAGTCAAGAGTTTGGCTTAGAGTTCCCTTGTCTGTAAGAGCTTTGCTTATGGTTTTTTTATCGGTGGGGTGTAAATTAAATTGGCTTGTAGGTTTCTGTGTTTTTGTTAAATTGTTGCCTTCGCACCGTAGTTTGTGTAGAAATTGTAGGTTTTTTGGTAGAGAGGTGAGCTCGTTGTTAGCAATGTTTAGATCGATTAGGGCTGGTAAGCCTTTAGCGCTATTAAGAAATGGAGACATTGAATCGTCTAGATTAACAAAATGATCAGCAGGATCAAAATGAGTCAATTTATTATTAGATAAGTTTAAGGTTTCAAGCTTAGTACAATCTATGTCTACTGTGCTTAGTTTGTTTTTGGAAAGATTTAGATCTATTAGGCGGTCATGTTTAAAAAAGCAGGAGGTTAATTGATTGTTAGAAAGATTTAGTTTAGAAAGCCAGGGGAAGTCGGTAGAAAGGCAGGTTGGAATCTCTGAAAGTCCACAACCCCTTAAATCAAGGGTTGTTTTTTGTGATGTATAACAGTCTATGATTTTTTTTTGTATTAGAGGAGTATAGCCTTCCAATCTAAGAGCTATAATTATCTCTGTTTTATTTGGGAGTGTATCTTTTACAGTTTTTATTCCTTCGCTGGTACGACTTATTTGTTGCTGAGTTCTAGATGTTTCAGCCGGAGATTGATTTATAGGGGGTGACTGCACTTCCTCATCGGTTGTATTTTCACTAGAGGCGCTTCTGCTTAGAGCTAAAACGCTAGAATCCCATAGGGCTTGGGAGCCGCTATGCGACTCTGTCATCGGAGGCAAACGAGATTGAGCGCTACTCCATGAGAGACTTAGTTGTTTACTTGTTGAGCATTCAACCGTGGCTTTGTATAGTTGTTGAATAGGTTTTTCACAATCTTCAGTTCCTAGGCTCCATGTGAAGTCCTTGATTGAGGTAGTCGAAGTTTGCGTGGGAGCCCAAATTCGAGTTTCTAAGCGTTTTGCTGTGCTGTCTGGTAGTTTTTCGGTGAGATTCAAGGCTCTAGGTCTTGCTTGTATACTGAAATCCGAACTCATACCATTTCCTTGTTAAAATTTAATGTTGTCATAATTAATTATTTTTTTAAATAAAATACTGTTTATATTATTGAAATTAACTAGTTTTAATTTTGCCTGTATTTATTTAGTTTTTTTAATTGAGACTTTAGGGCAGTTGGAGCTTTTTTTGTGGAAAGGATTGTTAGATCCGAGAAATTGTGTTTTTGAATGGTTTTTTAGATTTGATTTCGTTATTCAAAAATATATATTTTTCTATTTCAAAAAAAAGAGATTTAATTACAATCTATCCTTTGTATTTAGATTATAGTAAGAGTTTTTGTATGGCTGCAACGGTAAGAAGAAAAAAACGCAACGCTAGAAGATATTTGCTTTGTGATGTGATCTCCCAGTTTGGTTCAGGAATGTCTTTTGTTAGTCTTAATTGGTTCGTTTTTCAAAAAACCGGGGATAGCAATTCCGTAGGAATTGTTATGTTGCTTGGGATTTTAGGTGGAGTAATTGCAGCTTTTTTTGCTGGGGCTATTTCAGATCATTTTAACAGAAAGTCTATTCTTGTTTTTTCTAATTTTTTAAGGGCTTTATTTATATCTGTTATAATTTGCTTCATGTCTTATAACCAGTTTAATATTCTTTTTGCGTATTTGCTCGCTTTCGTGGGGGGACTTGGTCTTCATGTATACATGTCTGCTTCTAGGGCCTTTATGCAGGAGCTGATAGACCAAAAAGACATTGTTAGGTGGCAGTCTTTTATAGAAGTCAGCATACAAGCTAGTATGTTGGTATCTGGTTTGTTAACAGGAATTCTTTATAACTTGTTTGGAATAAAAGTAATCCTTGGTATAGAAGTATTGTCGTTTTTTGTTTCCAATATTTTACTTTATACCATAGAGCATGAGTCTTTGGTTTATAAGACAGTTAAGGATCGTCTTATTCACAAGTATGCACAGGGATACCACTATTTAAGGTCTCATGTCTGGATGTTTATTTTTGCGGTGATCATGGTTTTACCCTATGTGGCTACTGTTATGTTGAATACTGTTATGCCACACTATGTCTCGAATCATTTAGGTTCAGATGTCGTTATGTATGGAATTATGAACATGAGTTATGGGGTGGGAGGGGGAATGGCGGGCCTTGTTATTATGTATGTTCTTTCGAAGTACTCGCATGTCGCGTCTATTAACATATGCTTATCAGTTGGTGTGATGGCTTTGATGTTTTTATTTTTTAATCGAGATGCGATGGTTTCTTCTCCTCTATTTTTTTTCTTTGGGCTCTCTAATTCCTCTATTAAAATAATTTTAAACTCAATCCTTATGAAAAATGTTTCGAATGAATACATGGGAAGAGCTCTTTCTGTTGTTAGTCTAACTTCGGCTGTCTTACAGATGTTAGCTACTTATGTTGTTAGCGTTATGATAGATAGATATATTGGCCTAAATAGTATTATCTTTTTGGTCTTGGTGATGGCTGTTTCTTACGGCTGTTTTGTTTGGTATCTACCGAAATATAGAAAATATTTACAGAAAAGGGTGTCTGTATAGGTTTTTTAGGGTAGTAAAGTTTAGCTGAGGGTCTGCTCCTTTTATGATTGTAATCTCCTATTTGTTTAAATTACAAACCTGTCATTTTTTATTTTTGTCTTTTAAGTTTCTTGGCTTTTTTGTTTTGCAAAAAACTTTTGCTTAGTTACCGTTAAATTTGCTATTATCGAAGTATGATTGGAAATAAAAAAATTATTTGCGTTATTCCTGCAAGGCTTAAATCTACCAGGTTTCCAGGTAAAGTCCTGGCTCTTCTTGGTGGTAAGCCTTTGATTCAAAGAACCTGGGAGGCTGCTTCTAAGATCCCTTTTTTTGATGAGATAGTTTTGGCTATTGATTCTAAAGAGGTTGCTCTTGTTGCTGAGAGTATTGGGGCTCGCTTTGTTATGACTTCTGAAGATTGTCAAAATGGAACAGAGCGTCTAATAGAGATTCAGAAAAGGGGCTTGCTTGAAGGAGATGTTTGGGTCAACTGGCAGGGTGACGAACCCTTCCTTTCTTTACGCGCCATAAAAGATCTTTTGCAGTCTTGTGAAAGTAGTGAAGTAGATATTTGGACGTTAAAGCAAGAACTTGATTCAGTAAGAGCTTCAGATCCAAGTATTTGTAAGGTCGTTTGTGATCAAAAAGCAGACGCCTTGTATTTTTCAAGGAGTCCTATTCCGTATGTCAGAGAAGGTGGCGTTCCTGTAAAATATTTTAAGCATGTTGGTTTATATGCGTATTCGGATCAGGCCTTAAGAAAGATCGCAAAGATGCCTCCTTGTGAGATCGAAAGTGCTGAAATGTTGGAGCAGCTTCGCTTTTTATTCAATGGATTAAAGATTAGGGTGCACGAGACTAAAGAAAACTCTATAGGGATCGATCTTTTAGAGCACTTGGTGCTGGCAGAAAAGCATCTTAAAACAGGCTCTTTTTTTTCTAATTAGAAGAGGATAGGGTATCTTTATAATCTCTTTTAAGCTATTATTTAAGGCGATCAGAATTTTTTTTGAGTAGATTTATGTCATTAGAAGAAGTAGCCATCCAGTCGGAATTTCAGGCTGCAGAGTATAAATACGGTTTTTCTACCGAAATCGAAACAGAAAGCTTCCCTCCAGGTTTAAGTGAGGAAGTAGTAAGAGCTATTTCTGCAAAGAAAAATGAACCTTCCTTTTTGCTGGAGTTTCGTTTAAAGGCTTATAGAAAGTGGCTTACCATGAAGGAGCCTAATTGGGCCAATTTACAAATTCAACCCATTGATTTTCAGTCGATTTCCTATTATTCTGCTCCAAAAGTGAAGCAGAAGCTTGACAGTCTAGATCAAGTTGATCCAGAGCTTTTAAAGACGTTTGCTAAGTTGGGTGTGCCTCTAGATGAGCAAAAACGCCTGACCAATGTAGCTATTGATGTTGTTTTTGATTCAACTTCTATAGGGACAACCTTTCAAAAAACGCTTCAAGAAGCGGGTGTTGTTCTTTGTTCTATTTCAGAAGCTGTCGAGAAATATCCTGAACTTTTAGAAAAATATTTAGGAAGTGTCGTTCCTGCTGGAGATAATTATTTTTCAGCATTAAATTCTGCTGTGTTTTCGGATGGCTCTTTTGTGTATATCCCTAAGGGGGTGAGATCTCCTATGGAGTTATCTACCTATTTTAGGATTAATGACAAAAAAAGCGGACAGTTTGAGCGTACGTTAATTATTGCAGAAGAAGACTCTTACGTAAGCTATCTTGAAGGATGCACGGCGCCTTCTTATGATACAAATCAGTTGCACGCGGCAGTTGTAGAGCTTATTGCTTTTGATAGAGCCGAAATTAAATACTCCACTGTGCAAAATTGGTATGCGGGAGATCCTAAGACAGGAAAAGGTGGAATTTATAATTTTGTAACTAAAAGGGGTAGGTGTCAAGGGGTTAAATCAAAGATCTCTTGGACGCAGGTAGAGGCTGGTGCTGCGATTACTTGGAAGTACCCTAGTTGTATTTTACAAGGCGATGGGTCTATTGGAGAGTTTTATTCTGTAGCGCTTACTAATGGCTACATGCAGGCTGACACTGGCACCAAAATGATTCATTTAGGTAAGGGGACTCGCTCTACGATAGTTTCTAAGGGGATATCGGCAGATCATTCACATAATACATATCGAGGCCTTGTTAAGGTGTCTCCTAAGGCAGAAAAAAGTCGTAACTATACTCAATGTGATTCGATGCTTGTCGGAGATCTTTGCTCAGCAAACACTTTCCCGTATATTGAAGTAGCTAATGCAACAAGTCAAGTAGAGCACGAGGCTTCTACTTCGAAGATGAGTGAAGAGCAGCTATTTTATCTTCAGGCAAGAGGTATTGCAAAAGAGGATGCGATTCACATGATTTTAAGTGGTTTTTGTAAGGAAGTGATTAAAGAACTTCCGTTAGAATTTGCTATCGAAGCGCAAAAGTTGCTCGCTTTAAAATTAGAACATTCAGTTGGATAAGTAAAAAGAGGATTGTGAATATGCTAGAGATTAAAAATTTAACAGTTGCAACTGAAGGCAAAATGATTTTAAAGGGACTTTCTTTGAAAATAGAGCCTGGAGAAATTCATGCAATTATGGGGCCTAATGGCGCTGGAAAGTCTACTTTGGCAAAAGTGTTAGCGGGAGATTCTTCGTATGAAGTTTTACATGGAGAGATTATTTTTCGCGGTGAAAATATTTTAGATTTAGAACCTGAAGAAAGAGCTCATAGAGGGCTTTTTATGGGGTTTCAGTATCCTGTAGAAATTCCCGGCATCACGAATGTGAATTTTTTACTCGCTGCATTAAATGCAAAACGGAAATTTTTAAACCAAGAACCGTTGGCAGAAGAAGAGTTCAATCAAATTTTAAAAGATAAAATGGCTCTTTGCCAGGTTCGTAAAGAGTTTGTTGAGCGTAATATTAATGAGGGGTTTTCGGGTGGGGAAAAAAAACGAAATGAAATTCTCCAGATGTCGATTTTAGATCCTTTCTTTGCGATTTTAGACGAGACAGATTCTGGCCTCGATATAGATGCTATGAAAATAGTTGCAGAAGGTGTGAATCAGTTTATGAACCCAGAAAAATCACTTCTTTTAATTACGCACTACCAAAGGTTACTAGACTATATTCGGCCTCATTTTGTTCATGTTCTTGTAGATGGGAAGATTGTTTTATCTGGAGATGCGAGTTTAGCCCTTGATCTAGAGGAAAAAGGGTATGAGCAGTTTAAATCTTCTTTAGAAGATGGAAAGGTGTTTTTATGACGGTGGACTTACTTGATGTGGGTAAAGAGGCTTTTCTAGATAGATTAAAACAGCTCTTTTTGGAAAAACCAGACACTTCTTTGTTTTCCTTCCAGAAGATGTGTTTTGATAAGTTTTTATCTTTAGGCTTACCAGATAAAACCAAAGAAAATTTTCAATATGTGCCTTTAGCTAGGCTTTATGACGAGGTTTTTGAGGGGAAGCAGCAAAATTTAGTCGAAGAGATTAAAGAATTATTACTGCCAGAAAGTTCACATAGCTATTTTGTCTTTGTCGATGGGGTGTTTGCTCCAGAGTATTCTGCTATTGAAGGGCTTCCTAAGCAAGTTGTTGTACTTCCTTTATCTACTGCTTTAGCAGGTTCTTATAGCGCTTATTTAAAACACCGTATGCAGATGCTTGTCCAAGAAGAGTCGGACCCGTTGGCTCTTTTAAATGGTGCTTTATACAAGGAAGGTCTTTTTCTCTATGTGCCTCCTAAGGTTAGAGTAGAAGTCCCTATACAATGCATTTTCTTACAGACAGGAAAAGAGGTTGTTTGCATGCCTCGCGTGCATTTTTTTGTCGGAGCGCAGGGAGAAGTGAAGGTTGTGAGTTCTGTTCAAGGCGATGCAGCTTTTTATAATGGCTTTTTAGATGTTTCTTTAGAAGAGAGAGCAATTTGTCATCATACAGCCCACTTTCCAATAGATACTCGAGGGGGGAGCTTTTCTTTTCTTAGAGCAACTTTAAAAAAAGGGAGCTTTTTTAAATCACACCTAGTGACTTTTGGAGGCTATCTTCAGCGTTATGATTATAAGGTTGTTTTATTGGGAGAAAGGGCTGAGGCGGAGCTAGTCGGATTATCTCCTTTAAATGGATCTAATCAGGCGCATGTAAATGTTCATGTTGAACATAGAGCGGAGTCTTGCCGGTCTTATCAGTTATTTAAAAATGTTCTTTTGTCTAAGAGTAGGTCAAGTTTTACTGGGAAAATCTACGTGCAACGCGTAGCGCAAAAAACAGAAGCGTATCAGTTAAATAAAAACCTAGTTTTATCAGATCTTGCTATGGTTTTTTCTAAGCCTAATTTAGAAATTTTTGCAGATGATGTAAAAGCCTCTCATGGATCGACGATTTCGCAGCTTGAAGAAGATCAACTCTTATACTTAAGAGCTAGAGGTATTTCCTTAAATACAGCAAGGGCTCTTTTAACCCAGGGTTTTTGTGGAGAGATTTTAGATAAAATAGAGATAGAGTCGCTTCGTTCTAAACTTTTACTATTGAGTTTAGCATGTCTGAAGTAGATTTTTTGGCAGATGTAAGAAACTTGTTTCCTATTTTTAGAATTGAAAATCCAGCCACTTGTATTTATTTTGACACAGCAGCTACTTCACAAAAACCTCAGGAAGTAATTGATGCGATGAACTTATATTTTTCGCAAGAGTGCGGGACTGTGCATCGAGCTATTTATTCTTTAGCGAGAGAAGTTACAGCTAAATATGATGAAACAAGAGAGCTTGTCAAAGATTTTATTGGCGCAAGCGAATCTTCTGAGATAGTCTTTACAAAGGGAACCACAGATGGAATTAATTTGGTGGCCTCTTCTTATGGGAGATCTTTTTTATCTGAAGGAGATGAAATTCTTATCACAGAAACTGAACACCATTCGAATATTGTTCCTTGGCAGATGCTGTCTTTAGAAAAAGGGGCTGTTTTAAAAATTATTCCCGTAGATGATCAAGGAGAAATTATTGTAGAGCAGTTTGTTAAAATGCTCTCTTCTAAGGTGAAACTAGTTTCTATAGCATATATTGCTAATGCTACAGGGGTGATCCATCCAATACATGAGGTCATTCGAATATCTCACCAACATGGTGCTAAGGTTTTAGTCGATGCGGCTCAGGCGGCTTCTCATATGCCAATTGATGTCCAGGCTCTTGATGTCGATTTTCTTGTGTTTTCAGGGCATAAGATATATGGTCCAACTGGTGTTGGTATACTATACGGAAAGAAAGAATTACTAGAGAAAATGCCTCCTTATCAGGGTGGTGGAGATATGATTCGCTCGGTTACGTTTGAAAAAACAACGTATCAAGAGCCCCCTTTGCGATTTGAAGCGGGGACTCCAAATATTTCTGGGGTCATGGGTTTGCATGCTGCTATTTGTTTCATTCAGAAGGTAGGTGTTGCTCGCATCGAAGCACATGAAAAACTACTAACAGGTTATGCACTTAGGGCTTTAGAAAAAGTTCCAGCAGTGAAGTTATTATCACAACCAAAACATCGTTCTTCTATCATTAGTTTTAATTGCGAGGGGTGTCATCCACTTGATGTGGGGACTCTTTTAGACACGAGAGGTATTGCAGTTAGAACTGGACATCTTTGCGCGCAACCGGCTTTAAAAAGGCTTGGAGTTACTTCTACAATTAGAGTTTCTTTTGGGATGTATAATACAACGCAAGAAATTGATGTTTTTATTCAATCGTTAAAAGATGTTTTAAGCATTTTAACCGCTTAAAATAGACCGTCTGTTTATTTTTCTTAGAACAGTTTTTTTGGCTTTAATTTTCTTTTGATTCTAAATCTAATAAGAATATTTAACGTGTTTGATTCTGACGAGTCGATTAGGGAATAACATTAAAAAGCTCTCCTCCGAAGGCTCGGAGGAGAGAATGCTTTTTAGAAATCTAGTCTAGCAGAAAGTGTCCAGCCCTGAAGGGTAAGATCACCTTGATTTGCTACAAAAGATGCAGCGTTTCTTTCTGTTGTGCCAATGAAATGCTTAAATTGGTTAAATCCAAAGAACATGAGGTTTTCCCATCCAGCTTGAATTCCAAAATGGCATCTGTCATCCGCAAACATAGTATCCCAGCGTAGCCCCAAAGACATTTCAGAGATCGCTCTGCCAACTCTGATTCCGTCTTTGTTGTTTACATTCACGCCAACATCTCCATTAGCAAATAGCTTGTCTTGACGGTTTTCTAGGTGGAAAAATCCATATAGTAAAGAGAAGTTAGCATTACCAAATAGGCTGAATCCGTATCCAAGACCCCATTGAGTGTTGAGTCCACCTTTAGGACCGATACCCCAGTAGTTGTTTACTCTTTTGAGTAAAGTGCCTGTTTGATCGATTTCAGGTGTTGCATGAGTAAATTTAGTGACTTCTTTTTGATTTACCCAACCAGTTCTTAAACCAATAAAAGGACGGAGAGTTACCCATTTGCTGACAAAGAATTCTCTTCCGAGCTCAAGGTCAATTAGGTTAAGGTGAAGATTCCATTGGCTGTTTGTGTGGAGGTACCCCATTATAGGAGTATCAACAGTTCCTTCTGCAGGAGCGTATGTTTCAACTGGTCTTAGTATTTTATCAGCATCTACTGCATGTTTGTCAGTTGCTTTATTTCTGAACCAAGTCCAGTTAGTAGTTACATCCCAACCATCATGAGGAGTGTTCCATCCTAGTCCAACGCGGAATCCAAAATCCCAATCAAAATGCATGTTTTTTACGGATGAGTTGTAAAGAGCTGAAGAGATAGAATGATCTGCTCCGCCTTTTACAGTGTAGCCAAGGCCGTTTTCATGTGCTTGCCAGATGAGCCAGTCAGCAGTGAAGAAAATGTCTGCACCATCGCGCACCTGAGGACGCCCTGATGGGTTAACCATTGCGTTTGCGCCTTTTTTTTGTTCAAGTACGTTTACTCTATTTTCTAAATTGCGTACTTGCGCATCACTTACGTCAGCTTGTAAATGTCCAATGTTAGCAAAAGATAGGGCAGAGAGTAAGCCCATAACAGTTGTATTTTTTTTCATAATAGGAATAGTCCTCCAGATAAGTTTGTCTGCTTAACAAAAAAACGTTAGCATAATACGAATCTACAGAAAAGGCGAAAAAAAAGGTAGTTTCTTTTATCGGAAAGCGAGATTAAAACTTTAGATTTCAAAAGAAAAGCTCTAGGAAGAGCTTTTCAGTCTCTGTTTTATGATAATTAGAAGTATATGCGGGCTGTCCCAGTCCAGCCGTGGAAGTAAACATCACCTTGGTTTTGTGTGAAGTTACCCCAATTTTGGCCGTCAACAAATCGCATAAACTGATTTTGTGAAAAAAATGCATGGTGTTCCCATCCGCCTTGAATTAGGAAACGGATTTTTTCTTTAAAGAAGCTGGCGCTCCATCGTAATCCTAATTGTAAATCAAGAATAGCTCTTCCTGCGTGGAATTTGTTTTCTTCTGAAAGGGTCACGCCTTCAGCGATGTCTTTCAGTAAATAGTTTTCTGTATAAGATGTGTCAAAAATACCGTAAAGTAGAGCTGTGGTTAAATTGCCAAACAGACTAATGTCACCTTTTATTCGCCATTGAGAGTCTACGCCACCTTGAATGCCTATTCCCCAAAAATTATTAATCATATGCGTTAGGTATTCATCTAAAACAGGATTAAGTTCCTTTTTTTCTAGGTTATACGCGTATAGGTTTTCGTATTTTACATCATAAGCTTGGTCTAGCCAGACAGTTCTTAATCCCATATGGGGTCTTAAGGAAAGCCATTTCCCTGTTTTAAATTGTTTTCCTAGATCAAGATCGATCATATTCAAATGAATGAGTAGATTGTTATTTGCGTTTAAACAAGAGAAAATACTTTCATCGTTGAATGCATTGGGGTGTATGTAGGAAGGATATATGGTAGGCGTTTGATCTCTGGAAGATTGAGAGTCTTGCGCTTTTCCTTCGTTCCATGTCCAAAGTACGCTAAGGTCCCACTCGTCGTAAGGCATATTGTAGCCTAATCCTATACGAAATCCTGTTTCCCAGTCGAATTTAGGATTTGCTACGCTTCCGATGCTCAGCATTTCTGGATTTTTTTCATTAAAGCTGACTTGGTTCATGGCATAGCTAAGGCCTGTTTCGTTTGCTTTCCAGTACAAGAAATCTAATTCTAGAAAAACATTGTGGCTTTTTAGTGCTTCGGGTCTAGCAGATGGTAGTACTGGAGCATCTTGAGGTGTGGTTATTTGAGCTTGCAGATGCATAGACGTTGCAAATAAGGCTAGAAATTTACTTTTTTTAAAAAAATGAGACATGAGCACCCCTTCCGTTCTTGCTGTCTAAAGATTCTGTTTAATTAGTTTGTTCATTAAATGCAAATGACTTTTTTTGTTTCTAAAAGTTTGTTTTTTGATCAGTTAGTATAATTTTTGTGTTGTTAATTTTGGATCATTCAATTTTTTTTAAAAAAAATCAAGCACAGATAGAATACGAAAAATACGCCTTTTCAGCACTAAGAAAATAGGTTTTTTCAAAAAAATGCGTTTTTTTTTATGCGTGATTTTTCAAAAAAAAATGAATTCTGAAAATTTTTTTGTTTTTTTTTAAATCGAAATTTCTTACCTTCTAAATTTGAAAGAGGGATGCTGTAAAACTGTTCTTTAGGCCGGTACTTAAAGAAGTGGCTAACTCTGGATTTGATTACGAATAAAAAAAACTTCCTAGGAGGAAAGTATGTTGAAAAAAGAACTGAAAGCAGCTTTAGCAGTAGTTGGGGCAATGGTTCCATTTGCTGCACAAGCAGATCAGCCTATGGCAGGAAGCCAAGCAGCACCAGTATCTACTTATGTAGCTGGCGAAGAAATTATGGATGGTCAATTACCAGGTGGATACAGCCAAAGCGCTAACTATGTAATTGCAGATGGATATGATATGTATCTTTCAGCTGATTACATTTACTGGCACATCAATAGAGAAGGTGATGGACTAGCTAAAGACGGTTCTTATTCAAGTGGATTTCAAGTAGGCCTTGGCGTCGACATGAAAGAAATGGATAATTGGAATCTCGCTGGCCAGTACACATGGTTCCAAAATTCTGGAAACGATGATTCTCATCAGTATAGCTATAATGATGCGCATCTTGGATTCTGCAGACCTTTTTACTTGGGTAAAATGTTAACAGCAGATTTCAGTACATCTCTTAGAGGTCTTTGGGTTTCTGATCAGTTCAAGAGCGATCACCAAAAATCTTGGGCTGTTGGTCCTCGTTTTGGCTTTGACAGCAACTGGTTACTCGGAAGCGGTTTCCGTTTAATGGGTGATCTTGCTCAGAGCGTTCTATATACTCGTTATACACAAAGACCTGGTGCTGATGGTTATAACACTTTAAGATCTGTTACAGAGAGCTCCCTTGGATTAGGTTGGGGATCTTATTTTGGAGACAGCAATGATTTCCATTTTGATCTTACAGTATCTTATGATTTCAACGTATATTGGAATCAGTTTGCTCAAAAGGGTAATAACTTTGATAACGTTTACCTACATGGTCTTAACGTTGGACTACGTTTCGATTTCTAATCGAATTGTTCAGCTTTATAAAAAAAAGAGGAAGGAAACTTCCTCTTTTTTTTTGTTCAAAATTTTCATGAATCGGTTTTTGCAATTGTGAATATTTGAAGTTTTTTTGTCTGAATTTTCTTTTCTTTTTTTTTATTTTAATGCTATTTATATTGATTTGGTTGGTTTATAATTCAAAAGGCGACGATGTCTAAATTTTTTTTGGTTTTTTGCTTGTTCAGTGGGTTTTTGCATGCTGATTGGCATGGAGAGTTCGATAGGCAAACTTTCAGTCTTATAGCTGAATTGCCTCAGTTTCAGAATGTAGAGTATGAGAAAAATCTTTCTTTTTTTATTAAAAGAAGGACTTCTTTGGAAACAGATCCTCTTTTAGAGTATCAAATGCGAAAAATAGCAGATCTTAGAAAGAAGATTTTCTTCAAAGAGTTTCCTAGAAAAGACATTATCCTAAAAAAAAGAGAAAGAAATTGCATTCGAGAGCTTTATGTTTGGGAAATGTCCTATCTTTTAGATGCTGCTGAGTTTGTTGTTCCCTCTTTCCCGGTAGAAGTAGCTGGTAAAGTCGCTATTATGCAGAGAAAGGAGCCTTTTATATTTGCAGAAAAAGATAAAAGGACACCTCCTAAAAGAGTTACAGATAAAGTGCCTTTAAGTGGATATTGGAGGTCTCATCTACTTTGTTATATCCTAAGTATAGGGGATCTTGTTGGAAGAAATATTGGAGTAGGCCCAACAGGAACGGTTCGTCTTTTTGATACAGAGTCAAGTTTTAAATATTATAATGAGCCAACACCTAATGAAAAGTCTTTTAAGGTAGGATTTTTAATGGAATCTTTTGAGTGGCCTCAGTATAGAATGCCTTTAGATGCTAAAACAGCAGAGGACATCTATGCTTATATTCAGAGTTTGGACAATCTTGAAGAGGCACTAGCTTTATATGCAAAAATTCGAGCGGTTGATATAGATGAAGAAGGGTTGCGTTATCGATTAGAAAAAGTCAGGAGTTTTCCTTTAGAAGAAGGAAAAAGTTTTGCTGATTTTTATGGTTTTCTTTATCCAAAACTTGATCAAGGGTTAGACGAATTAAACAGGATGGTCTCCTCTATTTTAGGTCACCGGGTTGATCATGGAACTGCTCTTTTTTTTATTTGTCAAAGGCAGTTTTCTTACGACCTTTCATCTAAACAAAAGAAGGCTTTAAAGGAATGGCAAAAGCGATATGTAGAATGAAATTTTTATTAATTTCTAGTGTGTGTTTTTTTTCATCTTTGTTGTTCGCTGATTGGAACACTGATTTTGATGCGTCTTCAGAATTGCTTGTAGAGTCTATTTCTTCGATGAGGGCTTCTTATTACCTGAAGCCTTATGATGATTTTCATACTGCAAGAAGTCTTGTTTTAAAAGATGATTCTTTAAAAAAAACAATAAACCGCTCTCTTCCAACCGATAAAATCCAATTTTTAAAAGAAAAAGAGGGCTTGGTTTGTAAGAAAAGAAGAAATGGTAACATTCGAGAATTTTTTGCCTGGGAGCTCTCTTGTCTTTTAGGAGTCCCAGAGTGCGTAGTGCCCTCTTTTCCTATTGAGATTGGCTTTAAGAAAGTTATTCTGCAACCAAAAGAAAGTTTTATTACAGGATCTCTTAAAAAAGGAAATTTCCCTTTAGAGGTAATGGAGGGGGTTTCTTTAGAAAGATATTGGAGAGCAAACATTTTATCTTATTTACTTGCTTTTAAGGATTTGTTAGGAAGGAATATAGGGATTAATAAAAACGGACAAATGCGTTTTTTTGATTTAGAGTATAGCTTTTTATATGGAGATGAACCTGCCAAAAGAAGGCCTATGGATAAAATAGAATTTGTTTCTCAGGCTTTTGACTGGCCTCACTTTGAAAGACCGCTATCTAAAAAAGCAGCGGTTGCCTTGTCTACATTTATCTCTTCTTTAGAGGGGCTAAAAGAAAATTTGATCGCGTATCAACTGTTTAGAGAGGTGGATTTTCGTTTGGATGAAATCGTAGATAGAATTGATAGGATAAAACTTTTCTCTGTAAAAGAGGGGGTTTCATTTTTGGATTTTTATAAATTTCTTTTCCCAAAAATGGAAAAAGGTCTTCCTAAAATACGCCATATTGCTAGTCGTAGCCTTCGTAGAGAAGTAAGATATGGAACAGCTTTGCTTTTTGCTGCAGGAAACTGCAGATTTGCTAAGGCTTCTAGTCAAGATAAACAAGCAGTTTATGAGTGGGTAAATACATATGCTAGGTAAGTTATTTGGTTTTTTTATAGCTGTTTTATTTCTAGTTCAAGGATGTCTAGTTGCTGACTGGAATCGGGAGTTTAGCCAAGAAACCCATGCTCTTATAGAGGATTTTCCTGTTTTTCAAAATAGACGATATCTTGAGCCCTATGCTTTTTTTTTAAAAGTAAGAAGCCGTTTATTGCATGATCGATTTCTTCGCGCCGAAATGGAATGGGCTGATTTGGAAGAGAAAATCATGCTGATTCGAGAAAGAGATGACTGTATATTGAAAAAAAGAAGTAATAATAACCTAAAAGAAGTTTTTGTTTGGGAGCTATCTTGTTTATTAGGCGCTTCAGAATCAATGGTTCCGGCTTTTGCGATGGAAATTGGCGATAAAAAAGTGGTCATTCAAAAAATGGAAGATTTTTTTATAGGGGATATCCCTCCAAGAATTCCTCCGATGGATCTTGTAAAGAAGGTGCCTCTTACAACCTATTGGAAGGCTCATTGGCTTGCTTTTATTCTAGGTCAAAGAGATCTTGTGGGGCGTAATATTGGGGTAAATACAAAAGGATATATTCGGTTTTTTGATGCAGAAGATAGCTTTTGTTATAGCCAAAAACCTACTAACGTAAATGGTGTTTTTTATGTTCCCTTTCTCACACAGGCTTTTGAATGGCCTCAGTATCGAGAGGAGTTAGAGGAAAAAAACTGGAGAGAGCTTTGGGAATTTCAGCAGAAATTATTAGCGGCTAAAGACGAGATTAAAGCCTATTTTTCCTATAGGGATGTTGATTGTAATTTAGAAGATCTATTAAATCGCCTAGATCAGGTTGCATATTTTCCTCTTAAGGAAGGGCTTTGTTTCCGAGATTTTTATGGTTTTCTTTTCCCTCGTATGAACAAAGGCCTTGATAAGTTGAACTGGATTGTAAGTGGAATTTTAAATCGAAATGTTGATCACGGGGCTGCTTTATTTCATGCTATGGGCAAGCATAGAATAAAACAACTAACTTCGGCACAGCGAAAAGCTATTAAAGAGTGGATTCATGAGTATGTGGATTAAAGTATTCACCGTATTTTTAATTGGCAGTTGTGTAATTTATGCCGATTGGAATAGGGATTTTGATAAAGGGAGTGATCTTTTAATGAAAGATGTTCCTGCGTTTCAAACAGAGGAATATTACCAAGAGCAAAAGAAGTTTCGTTTTATTAGAAAGGCTCTTTTGCAAGATAGAATGTTCAAAAAAAAAATGGAAATGAGTTCTTTTTTAGACAAGTTTATGATTTTACGGCCTAGAGATCAGCTTGTTATTAAAAAAAGGGTAAGGTGTTGTTACTTAGAATCTATGGCTTGGGAGCTATCTTTACTTGTCGATCCAGACACGTGTTTTGTTCCCTCCTTTCCTATCAATGTAGATGGGAAAACAGTGATTATTCAGCAAATGGAACCTTTTATTTTTGGTCATGGTTATAAAGAGCTTCCTCCTGCTTCCGTGATTAAAAAAGTATCGCTTAAAGAGTACTGGAAAGCGCATTTGGAAGCGTATCTTTTGGGATTAGAAGATCTTCTTGGAAGAAATATTGGCATTACTCCATTTGGAACTATTCGTTTTTTTGATACAGAAGCAACTTTTCGCTACCGAAAGCAGCCATCAAGAGGGGTTGGGGTCCATAATATTTCAGTGGGGTTTATGTCGGAGTCTTTTGACTGGCCTCAGTATAGAATGGGATTAGATGTTCAAAGTGCGGAGTGGATACAAAAATTTATAGAAGGGCTATCTTCCTTAGAGGAAAGGATAGCTGAATATGAGCGCTGCCGAGGTGTTGTAATTGAGGAGGGTTTTTTTGAGCGTTTAGCTCATATCAGGTCATTTCCATTTAGTGAAGGAACCTGTTTTCGTGATTTTTTAGGCTATTTATATCCCAAGTTAAGTCTAGGCTTAGATGAGTTAAGTGAGATGATTAGTCGTGTTTATGGAAGAAAAGTAGATCACGGAGCATCTCTTCTTTTTATGTATAGACATATGCCTTCATATTCTTTAACAGCAGATCAGACTAAAGAGATAGATGATTGGATAGATCTTTACGTTGATTAAGCTGGTGGTATTAGCACCAAAAGCTTATCGATCTCTTTTAACCAAAGAAGTGTTTGCTTTTCCATTTGCTCTAAGATAAAAAACCAGCCTGCGCAAAGAAGAGTTAGTCCTAAAAGGGATTTTACGGACATTCCTAAAAAGGCAATTTGCACTTGAGGCGCTAATCTATTAGCGATTCCAAGGAATACCTCTGTCATGAGGATTGCCATCAGAGCGGGAGCTGAAAGTTGAATTGCTAATGCGATTACTTTCGTTGTAATCGCCGTGATGGTTTGCCAGAAGGGTTGTTGGAATGAAAAAAAGAGAGGGTTAATAAATCCATCGATCGGAATAAGATCATACGACGTGAAAATACTATTAAAGAAATAAAAAAAACCGCCAATACTATAGAACATAGCGATAAGGATGTAATTGTATAGGTTCCCTATGGGAGAAGTTTGCGCTTGAGAAAATGGGTCGCTTACTTGAAGAGAAGAAGCTCCTCGTAAAAAATCTACTAAAAAACCTGCTGTTTGGCAGAAGTGAAAGGGAACACTCACTAAAAAAGCTAAGATAAATCCTATGAAAACTTCTTTGATCGCATACCCGACAAAAAGCATGTTATAGTCAACGACCGTTTTTGTTGTCATCGTAATATGAGGAAATAAAATTACTACAAAGGAAATAAGCATTCCCATTTTGATTTGAGAAGGGAGCTTTGAAGCTAGAAAAGGAGCTAGTACTATGATGGGGGCTAGTCGAAATAGGGATAGCAAGAATATAGGAATAATAGAAGAAGGCGCAAAGTGATAGAGATGGTTGAAAAATTGAGTATATTCTTGAACTGGATTCATTAAAAACTAGACCATTTCGGAAAGTTTAAGAAGATATTCGAAGTGTATTGCATAATTTGAGCCCCTAACCATCCACCCAAGATAAAAAGGGTAGCAATAACTGCTACTAGTTTAACCATAGAAGAAAGAGTCTGTTCTTGAATTTGTGTCGCAGCTTGGAAGATAGCTACGCAAAGCCCAAGTGTTGTACTGATAATAATAGGCGGCCCGGAAAGGATTAGAATGAGTAAAAGAGCTTGGTAGCTAAGTTGGTGTATTTCTGAGCTATACATAATGACCCTCGGTTAAGTTAACGGAAAGAAAGAACTAGTCCTTGAATGATTAACGTCCAGCCATCAATCATCACGATAAGCAAAAGTTTTAAGGGAAGTGCAATCGTTAGGGGAGACAGCATCATCATTCCCATAGCTAAAAGAATGTTAGAAGTTACAAGGTCGATGACGAAAAATGGGAGGTAGATAAGTACTCCAACTTCAAAAGCCGATTTTAATTGTGAGGTAATAAAAGAGGGCATTAAGACCATAAAGTTATCTGGTTTTAATTCCTTACGATACTCTTCTGGAAAAGATCTATACGCTAGTTGATAAAATCCCGTAATATGTTTAATCGAAGAATTTCGTTGCAGAAAATTTCGCAAGGGTTCTTTGACTTCATTGATGAGCTCTACGACAAAACCTGCAGAGGGTGCTGAAAATAATTCTGTTGGAGCTTTTGTTTTGATAAGTTCTTGACCCGCTTTATACATTTCTGTGCCAGTTGGGAACATGACGTAGATACTGATTAAGATAGCAATCCCGTTTAGAATTTGGTTTGGTGGAGCCTGTTGAACTCCAAGCGCATTTCGAAGTAAGGATAAAACAATGACTACTTTCATATAAGAAGACAGCATCATAATACAAAAAGGAAGTAGAGCAAAGCCCGCTAAAACAGCCATTTGTATGACCATGGAGGGGGCTGGTTGTTCAGAGGGGAGAACTGGCGCTGCTTCTGCAGAAAAAAGCTCAGGACTACTACAAAAAATGATCAATAGTAAGACGAAGATTTTTTTCAAAAATTTGAATTGCGATAACATATGTGAACCTATTGCAAGTATTGTTCCAGTTGTACACTATTTCTTACTTTTAAAAAAGAAAGATCAGTGTTTATATCGTTCGAATGCAAGTTCGAGAGCTTTCCATTGGTTTTCAATGGAAGCATTAATAATGCCTGTTTCTGTTTCTATAATGCAACCACCAGGAGAAACATCAGACCGTTCTTGGATAGAAAGAACCTGAATTTGCTCGAAGAGTTCTTTGAGCTGAGGTTTTTCTTTTTCTAAAGCTTCTTTGTCTGCTTTATTAACGTAGATAGAAACGCGTTTATTATGTTTTGCTGGGGTTAGCGCGTGACTGACGATGTCAACGATTGTATCTGGGAATGTTTCTAGCTCTTTTTTTACTATTTTTTTTGCAGCTGTCAGCGCTAGCGAAAGAACTACTTTTTGAGTGTCTAGATAGATTTTTTTTGCAGAGGCATCTAGTGTAAGAATGTGGCTATTAAACTCTTCTAGACCCTGTTGAAAACCCTCTTCGGTTGCTTTTTTTTTGAGGTTTTCGCATTCGATTTCTGTTTCAGCATGTTTTTGCTCTATTTCTAGAAGTGCTTTTTCTAAAGCTTCCTTGCTTGTGAGTAAATTATTAAAATCGCTTTTAGGTATGATTTTTGATTTAGATTGTATGGATAAAGAACCTGGTGAGATATAAGAAAAAAAAGTCATGGATCAACCTGTATTTTGTGTTTTTGGAAAAAAGCGAGAATTTCAATGATTTGATCAGCAAGAAGAGAATATGCCTTTGGTTGTTCTAGTTTTTTGTGAAGGGAAGAGAAAAGAAGGGATTCTTCGTTGCTTAGCTGATGTTGAATGTACCATACCAAATTAGGGTCCTCTGGGAAAAGCGCTTTGGCAAGTCTGTTCATTCCTCTTTTTTGTAAGAGTTTTATGAGAAGGTCTGTTTCTCCATCCCAGTTGCTTAATTGCATTTTTTTAAAGACAACGGATTCTTTTTTATGAGAAAGAAGTTGGAGGAAAAAAGCTTTTTCTTTAGACAGTATGGATTGGATTTTTTTTAATTTTACAGTGTCGATAATTTGCTTTATTTCGATGGCAAGGTCGTGTAATCCTAAAAACTCTATTAAAAGCCTCAGTTCTTTTATTTGGATATTTAATAATACGTTAAGAGGAGATTCTGGGAGGGCTTCTATAGGAAGTAGGTCCGGTTTATCTGCTAGAAGGATTTTTTTTAATTTGTTTTGTAGGAATGATTTTGCTAGAGGGCTTATCTCGGGGAGTTTTCCTTGAATGAGAAGTGTTTCTTGTAGTTTTTCTGCTGTTTCATTAGGAAGAGCCGATAAGAAGAGCTTTATTTGATTTTCAACAAGCGTTCTAAAAAAGGGAGTAAACCATGTGTAGTGTGTCGATTGTAGTAGATGGTCTGTTAGGTTAAATCCACTCTTTAAATCAAGAGAAGGAAGGTAAAGAGAGCTGTAGAGGTCTGCTTGTTTTTTAGGAAGAAAGCTGAGAAAGGAGGCTTTAGCCTCCTTATCTTTAGCTTCAATAAATGCATTACAGACCAAATGCGCTAGTTTTCCCATAAAGTATGCTTATTCCTCTCCAGGGATCTTTGGCTCTTCATCTCCTAAAGAAGCCGTTTCTTTTAAGGAAAATGGTTCTGCTTTGAATAGCCCCTTTAATCCTCCAGCTGTTTTGAGAGTAGGGTATAGTTTCCAGATAAGCCATCCTGTGAAAACTCCGAATAGCACCACGAAAAGAGATAGGAAGAAGAATAGAACGCGAAAGCGAGCTGCTGAGCTTTTGCTCATTGCAACACCCCAAATACTTACTGACTCTTTGCTTTGCTGTGGAGAGGAGAGCATTTCAGGCGTTTGGTTCATTGTAATATCTGTAAAGCGAGCTCTATCAGAAATGACTGTCACATCATTGATTTCGAGCCCTTGTACGCTTCCAGAGACAAGCCTTTTGATTTTCATCACAAGGTGGCTATTTGGGTCATCAAGAACTCCTTGATGCTTTACGTAAATAGCTGCTGTAATTTTTTGAGGGGTGGCTTGTTCCCAAGGTAAAGATTGGGTATCGGCTGCAGGGAATGAAATCTGCACATTCGCGTCAATGACGCCATCAATTTTACGAATAGTACTAGCTATTTGTTCTGCTAGGCCAGCCTGGTAGCGTATGTTGTCTTCTTTTTCAGAAGACATCATTCCTGTTTTTCCGAAAAGGTCTAGAAGGTTAACTCCTTTTAGTCTGGGAAGGCCGTTTTGGTTTAAAATAGCCATAGCGTCAGTTGCTTTTTTTTCTTCTACTGAGATGTTCCATTTTGGGGCGCCTTGCGCTCCACCTGGAGAAGAGCTAGATCCTGGGGTTTTAATAGAGGGGATTCCACTGCTTGCTAAGAAAACGATGATTTCGTTGGCTTCTCGTTCATCAACGCCGCTGACAACTAGAGTGGTTTTTTGACATCCAGCGAGCAGGAGAAGCCCAAAGAATGCTGTAAGTAAACAAAATAAAGTAGATCGGAATTTGTGCATACATTTCACTATGGGTTAGGATTTCTTGACTATTGGTTTACAACTGTACCTGCTAGGCTATAATCTGTCGAGCTATCTCTTAATTTGCTTATATAGGAACTTGGTATTTTCGAGTAACTATTTTAATTGAAAGGACTGTTTTTTTGTAAAGAGAGACTTGTTTATTTTGACGAGTTTAGGTTAAGTAAACCTTCTAAATAAAGAGAGACGTGGTTTGAGATCGCCAATACTTTATGTATCGGGACGTAAGATCTCTTGTATAAGTGACTCAACTTTTCCAAGTAGGGTTTCGTATTTTTGGGTTAGAGTTCTATCTAGGAGTGTTTTTTCTTCTGTTGTTCTGTTGCCTTTTAAATTGTTTGCTTTTTGTGTTTCTAAAGAGTTCATCTCAAGCGATAGATCCGAGAATTTTTGAGAGACTACACTTAGACCCATGATCGGAATTAATGATTTCCATGCATCTTTGGATCTAGTAATTTGATAGGTTGTCTTAAAAAGACTTTGCATGTCATTGCTTTCTTTTTCCAACCAGTTCAATTGTTTAAAAAGGAGCTTTGGATTTTCTTTAAATGATAGGAGGTCAGGTAATATAATCGATTTAATATTGTGTATTTCTAAAAATTCTTTTTTGTATTCTAGTTGGTTTTCTTTAGAGAGTTTCTTGAATGCTTCTATGCTTTTGTGCATCTGAAAAAAATCGGTTAGATTGAGGCATTTTGCTTGCTCGTCTAAAAGAGATGTTATGCTTTTTTCTGTAACTTTTAAGAGTGCCCAGTGCTTTTTTTGGGCGATCATTTTTTCATAGGGTTGTGTGTAGAATATGTTTAATAAAGTGTTTCTATAACCATCTGCTATAAATTGAAGAAGCTTTTCTTGTGGTTGTTCAATGAACTCGCTAAAGGATAGCTCTTGGTTTTTGAGTTGGGATATTGGGTCGGATACTGTTTTTGTGTTTTTTGAAGGGGTTGCGTCTTTATTTAAAGAAGGTTCGTTCACTTCTCTAAGGGTCAAGCTTGCTAATATAGAAATCAAACAGAGTGTTCCACTTAAAATTGTAAGAGCTGTGACCACTGTTGGAGCTGCAACTAAAAGGGTTGTAGAGAAAATAGCGGCTGATCCAGAAATAGCAGAAAGAGCAAGGAGGGTGATTGTAGCTTGTTTTTTGTTAAGCTCGATGCTTGGAAGTTTTAAGTTTTCGGTAAAAAACGTGATAGTAGGTAATTTCATTGGATGCATCGCCTTAAAAATATAAAAGTAAAATCATATATCGTTTTTAATTTAAAAACAATTAATTTGTTTGATTGTTTTGTTTTTGTAATTAAAAAGCGTTTTTAGTTTTTTGCTTTTTGAGGGGAGGGAAGCCTTCAGGAAGAGAGATTTGTTTGTGTAGTTTTAGAATTCCAATCAAGTTAATAATTAAAAGTAGTGCTCCTGAGATCGACATGACTAGTAGGGCGGTAGATTGTTCAAAGAACGAAAAAAATACAAAGGCTGAAATTGAATAGCTGATATATATTTTTTGACCTATTCGAGGGCCTATAAAACGAGCGCATTTAAGTCCCGCGCAAAAATAAGCTGTTAGAGTAGTATATCCAGTAATAAGGAGGAAAATGGGCATAAAAATAGGCATATGAGGGAAATACAATCCAAGAGATTTTTGTACTAACTCAGAAGCTGTGGTTCCGGGAGCCCCAGTCCAAAGACCAGAGATAAGGACTAGAAGAATGCTCATTGTGCAAATAAGGTTATCGATAAAGACACCAAGAACGGCTAATCCGGCTTGTTTTTCTGGGTGGTTTGTTCTTGATTCACTTTGGACAATTGCTGCATAACCCACCCCAATATCTGAAGAATAGGCCACCCTAGCGATGCCGTGTTGTAAAGCAAGAAAGCAAGAGCTTCCTGCGAATCCGCCTATTGCCGCATGCCCTTGAAAAGCAGACTTGAATACTGTTGAAAAAATGGAAGGTAGCAGGGCGTATTCTTGGAAAATAATCCACAAGGTCATGGATGTGTAGATAATTAGAAAGACCGGCATAATAAATGTACAAGCTTTGGCTATGTTTTTTATTCCACTAATTCCTCCGAAAAGAACTAGGGCAAGCAGGCCTGAGCTAACGATTCCTCTATGAAGTTGCAGATTTTTAGATAGGCAGTCTGTTAGCACATTAAACTGGTAAACATCTGTTCCGTAAACGCAAAATAAACAAGCCACCAGGATAGGGATCCATGTGTTTTTAAAAGATGCTTTTAAAAAATAAAAAGAGCCTCCATCGTAGCCTCCTTTATTATTCGATATCCGGTATCTGAGAGCTAAAAAAATTTCAGCGTATTTGATAATAGAGCCTAAAAAAGCCGCGATCCAGACCCAAAATAAAGCCCCAGGCCCTCCAATTTGGAGCGCGACAATGATTCCTACGATGTTACCAACCCCAAACATTCCCGTCATTGTCGCACAAAATGTTTGTAGGGGATGAATCCCTTTTTGGTCTTTAGATGGGTGTTTCAGGAAGTGAAAAAATGTCTTACAAAACGTTGGAATCGACAGTATTTGTAAAAAGCGTAGATGTATGGAGAGGTAAATTCCAATACTGAAAATTAAGACAAAAGCTACGTTTGTCCAGAAGAAGGAGTCTATGGCTGTTAAAAAAGTAAGAAAATTGCTGATGCGTTTTCTAGCTCCTAGCTTCTAATTTATTTTGCTCTTTTATGAAAAGAATATCAGGAGTGTCTCTTTGTGGCAAAGGGGGATTTTTCTTTTTTTTGTTTGTTAAAAGAAAAGCTATAAGTAAAAAGAGGCAAGAAAGAGAAAGAGAGGGGATGTCTGCCTGTTCTTTAAAAAAAACAATAGACACAAGGACCCCTAGAGGGATTTTTACATTATTAAATATTGCGAGTGTAGCAGTTTTTACTTGTAAAGAGGCTTTATTCCACCCAAAAAAGCAGAGTCCTGAAGCGATAATTCCAAGATAAACAAGGAGGCTTGCCTGTTTTATGGAGACACTAAAGAAACTATTCCATCCACTAAATAGTGTGGTCGTTAGGCCTGTCATGAGAGCTCCTCCTAAAAAAAGAACTGCGTAAATTTTAGAGTCTGCTGTTTCTTGTTTTTTTATTTTTTTATAAAACACTTGTCCAAATGCAAAACAAAGGTCTGAAAGCTGTACTAGAAAAAAACCTTTTAGTTCAACGTTAAACGAAAGATTCTGGTATTGCAATACAGCTATTCCGAGAAAAGCTACGCCGGCGGCAATGAAGTGTCTTATTTGAAAATGCTTATGCACAAGATCGTCAAGGAGAGTCACATAAATAGGAGTACACGCTGTAAAAAGTACTATTAAGTGGGCCGGTAAGTGTTGACAAGATCGAATAAAGAATACATACATGAGTCCATATTGAATGGCTCCAATTCCAAGAAACGATATAAATTCTTTTTTTGTTAAAGAGTTTTTTCTGAAAAAGGGAGCGAAAACCGCGAAGGCTAGGGCCATTCGGGTAAAAGCAACAAAATCAGGGCTTAGTGTTGTTAAGTTCCCTTTGATTAAACCATAAGAAAAAGCCCATACACAGGAAATGAGCAAGAGGTAAATCATTGATAGCCTTGTTTTGTTAGCAAGTTTTTAGAATAAAACGAACATTATAAGGAATGTTATTTAAAATTTGCTACAAAATTTTTCTGCTTAGCTGTTATTTTAATTTTTAATTTTTACGGTTTGATTTTGTGTCCTGAAAGATTGCTTAGGCCGTCATAGGCTGCGTATTTGTATAAATCATGCAAGGTTGGGAAGTTAAAAACTTTTCCAATAACATCGTGTAGGGTTTGTCCGCTTTCAACTAGCTCTAATCCGAAATGGATAATTTCCGTTGCAAGAGCTCCTATGATGTGGATTCCATATATTTTCATGTCTTTTTTATCAAAAATTATTTTCAAAAATCCAGATTTTGCTCCCATGATTTTTCCTCTAGCCATGTCGGGATAGCGGGCTTTTCCTGTGCAGTAGGGGATTCCCGATGCTATCATTTCTTCTTCTGTTTTTCCAACCATAGATATTTCAGGGATTGTGTAAATTCCATAAGGGAAAAATGCTGGTAGGTGTTCTAAGTCTTGTGTTTGAAACATATGGGCAACTGCCACGCGGCCTTGTTCCATACTTGTGCTAGCTAAAGCTGGAAATCCAATTACGTCGCCGGCAGCAAAAATGTGAGGTATGTTTGTTCTATATTGCTTGTCTACAACAATAAAATCTCGTTTTCCGACCGTAATTCCGATTGTTTCACAGCCTAAATTTTTAATATTTCCACTTCGACCTGCTGCAAAAAGATACATATCTGCTTCGAGAGTTCGTCCACTTTGTAAAGAAAGCTTGAGTGGAGCCATCGGGTCATTAGGCACTTCGATAGATTGGATCGATGTTTTAAATAGAATTTCAATTCCATCATCATGCATTTGATTGATAAGATTTCTTGCTATTTCTTGATCAACTTGTGGGAGAATTTCTTCTTTGTCATTGATAAGGTATACCTTAATACCCATCGTAGAAAAAATCGTTGCATACTCACAGCCTATTACTCCAGCGCCGACTATGCAAAGAGATTTAGGAAGCCTGGGTATGTGTAAGATGGAGTCAGAGTCATGAACTCGTATTCCGTCAAAAGGGATGTCTTTTGGATGAAACGGGTATGAGCCTGTCGCAATAATGATGTATTTTCCCGTTATGGCTTGTTTTTCTCCATTTGTTTTTGTGATATTTAACGTGTTAGGATCAATAAAGGAAGCAGATCCTATGAAAACAGTTACCCCGTGTCTTTGTAAATTTTCGTAAATCTCTTTTGCTACATCAGATACAACGTAGTTTTTTCGAAACATAAAATCATCTAAAGAGGCTTCGTGGATAAGAGGTCTGTCAACGCTAAAAATGCCTTTTTGATATTTTCCAGAAAAATATAAGGCTGTTTCTTTTAATGTTTTAGAAGGAAGGGTTCCTGTAATGACTTCTGCCCCCCCGAAGATGGCTTCTTTTTCTATAATAGCTACTTTATGACCAAAATATGCAGCTTTTACAGCTGCTTTTTCTCCAGCAGGTCCAGTGCCTATAACGATAAGATCGTAATCTAGCTCTTCGGTTCTTTCCATAAAAATTCCTTGTCGTGTTTTTTTTATCTCATACTAAAAAAACTAATCTATTGAAAGAAAAAAGTAAAAAATCAATATATATATAGAAACGTATCTTATGGGGACACAAGGGGGATTTGTGGGATTAGAGTTGGACGCTAAAGCAGAAATGATAGCTCGAAAAATTAAGCATTACCTGATTACTTCAATGGGTATTACCGTTAACGAGGCTAATCCTGAAGAGTTTTATAGGGCCTTTGCTCTTACAATTAGAGAGGAGCTGATGATCAATTGGACCGCAACTCTTAAAACATATCGCAATAAGCAAGTACGTATGCTTTATTATCTTTGTATGGAGTATCTCCCTGGAAGATTTATGGGCAACAATATTGTAAACATACATGCTCTAGAGCTTGTTAGGAGAGTTATGCGTAAGATGGATCGTTCTTTGGGTGAAGAACTGCTCTATGAGTCGGATCCAGCGCTTGGTAATGGAGGATTAGGCAGGCTCGCTTCTTGTCTTTTGGACTCTTTAGCTACTCAACAATATCCGGCAATGGCGTATGGGCTTAGGTATCAGTATGGAATTTTTGATCAAGAGGTGTGGGGGGGAGTTCAAGTTGAAAGGCCTGATCCTTGGTTACTTCATGAAAACCCTTGGGAGTTTAGGCGCGACATGCATGCTGCTAGTGTGTATTATGCAGGAAGGGAGATTCCTTCTTTAAATAAAAAAGGAGAAGAAGTCTATGATTTAGCAGGGTATGAAGAGGTCAGAGCTCTTTCTTATGATATTCCTATTATAGGATATAAGGAAACTGGCGACTTTAACGTGAATACACTAAGACTTTGGACGACTAAGGAGTCTCCTAGAAACTTTCAGCTTCAAAGATTTAATGCAGGTCAGTTAGATCAAGCGGGAGAAAATACAGGCTTAACAGACGTTCTTTATCCTAATGATAATAATGAGGTCGGTAAAAGAATTCGCCTTAAGCAAGAATTTTTATTAGCATCGGCTTCTATACAAGATATTATTGCTAATTATATGAGACATCATCCAGATATGTCCTTTTTTGCAGATAAGGTTAGGATTCAAATTAATGACACGCATCCAGCTCTTGTGATTCCTGAGCTTATGCGGGCTTTAATGAAAGAGCATGATTTTGTTTGGGGGGAAGCTTGGGACGTTGTTCAGGCTTGTTTGGGCTATACAAACCACACAATTTTAAAAGAAGCATTAGAAGAATGGAATCAAAATCGATTACGAGAGCTTTTGCCAAGGCAATATCGAATTATTGAAAAGATGAATATGGAGTTTTGTAACTCTATTCGAAAAAAATTTTCAGGAGACGAAGATAAAGTTCGTAGAATGTCTATTATAGAAGGTGGGCAGGTCAAAATGGCTCACATGGCTATTTATGGAAGCCATAAGGTCAACGGCGTTGCTGCGTTGCATTCAGAGATTTTAAAAACTAGTTTATTTAAAGATTTCGGACAAATGTTTCCTGAGCGATTTACAAATGTAACAAATGGTGTTACCCAGCGCAGGTGGCTTTTATATTCTAATCCTCTTTTAGCAGAATTTATTACCAAAAAAATTGGCCCAGGTTGGATTGTTGATTTTAAAGAAATGAAAAAGTTGTTGGCTTTCGTAAATGATGAAACGTCGTTAAGAGAGCTTATGCATATAAAAAAAGAAAACAAAAAAAGGCTCATAGAATTTTTGAAAAATGAAAACCCAGTACGGGATTTTCAGGGAAGGGTTCTTTATTTTACTGATGCGCTTGATGAGGATTCTTTATATGATGTTCAAATAAAAAGAATTCATGAGTATAAAAGGCAACTTATGAATGCATTGCATGTCATTATGCTGTATTTTGAAATAAAAGAATCACCAGATCTTCATAGAGTTAAACGGCAGGTGATTTTTGCAGGTAAGGCGGCGCCAGGATATCAAGCGGCTAAACATATTATACAAATGATTTTCTGTATTGCTCGTAAAATCAATAATGATCCGAGTGTTAACGACAAGTTAAGAGTTATTTTTGTAGAAGATTATAACGTGTCAAAGGCTGAAATTTTAATTCCTGCGGCAGATCTATCAGAGCAAATTTCCACTGCAGGAATGGAAGCGTCTGGTACTGGTAATATGAAGCTAGCCATGAATGGAGCTTTAACAATAGGAACAGAAGATGGCGCCAACATTGAAATGCATCAGAGTGTAACGGATGCTTGGTGGCCTTTTTCTTTTGGAGCTTCCTCTGCGGAGATTGATTCGTTAAATCAAAATGGCACCTATAATCCATGGGATGTTTATTCTAAAGAACCGTTGGTTAGAAAGGTCGTAGACTCTTTACGAGACCATTTTTTTGCAGAAACTCAGATCGAACAGGAGTCTTTTGCTTTTCTAGCGAAGTTATTATTAGAGGCTCAGCCAGGAGAGCGCGCAGATCGTTTTTTTGTTCTTTATGACCTGATGAGTTATTATGAAATGCAAAAAAAGGTAGAGGAACTTTATAAAGACCCTCTGCTTTGGGCTAAGTATAGTTTGTCTAATATTGCTTCTATGGGACCTTTTTCAACTGATGAGTCTATTCATAATTATGCAAAAGATGTGTGGGATATTACACCTTGCCCTGTCAGTGAGGAGTACTTACAAAAAGTTAGAGCTGAGTATATCGAACATGATAAGTGTAGAATTTTTTAGATGAGTTTTTTGTAGTAGAAGTGTATTTTTCTTTTGCTTTATAATCGTCTTTAATTTTTTTATTAGAGTTCGTTTTATGAAGCATAAGCTACACCAAAAGTTGAAGGAGTTTTTTGGCTATAACAGTTTTAGGGGTAGCCAAGAAGCTATTATTTCAACTCTTTTAGAGAGTAAAGATGTTGTGGCTATTTTGCCAACAGGAGCAGGAAAGTCTCTTTGTTATCAGCTTCCTGCTATGCTTTTAAAAGGTGTTGCTGTTGTTATTTCTCCCTTAATTTCTTTAATGCAAGATCAGGTGGTAAGTTTATCCAAAAACGGTCTTGCTGCAGCGTATTTAAATAGTAGTCTATCGTTTCAAGAAGCAAATTCTATCTTACAAAATTTATCAAGGTATAAAATCATATATGTAGCGCCAGAGCGCTTTACAAGCCAAGAATTTATCAGGCAGCTTCAAAACGCAACGATTTCTTTATTTGCTATAGATGAGGCTCACTGTATTTCTCAGTGGGGGCATTCTTTTCGTCCAGACTATAGAGAGCTTTCTAAATTAAAAAAAATCTGGCCTCAGGTTCCTGTGATAGCTTTAACGGCAACGGCAACGAAAGAAGTAGAAAAAGATATTGTAGGACAACTCGGCCTCCAAGAACATTACCTGGCTAGGAGTAGCTTTGATCGACCTAATTTAACAATTAGGATGTATCCTCGAACAGATCCTTTAAGGCAATTATTAGATTTTTTAGAGAAAAACGAGGGGAAGTCGGGTATTGTGTACGCTTCAACAAGAAGCGGTGTTGATGCCATGTATAGTAATTTACAGTCTTTAGGTGTTTCTGTCGGTAAGTATCATGCTGGTCTTTCCTCAGAAGAAAGAAAAAAAGTCCAGCAAGACTTTGTGTATGGCGAGCTTTCCCTTATAGTGGCGACTGTAGCTTTTGGTATGGGTATTCATAAGCCTGATATTCGATTTATTGTGCATTTAGATATGCCTCAATCGATAGAGCAGTATTATCAGGAGATTGGGCGCGCCGGAAGAGATGGACTTGCTGCGGAGTGTTTGCTTTTATATTCTTGGCAAGAGATGAAAACGTATGAGTTTTTTTTAACTCAGATAGCGGATCCCATTTTAAAGAAAAGTGCTAAGGAAAAAATCGACAAGATGAAAACTCTTTGTCACATTTCTACTTGTAGAAGAAAAGAAATTTTACGCTATTTTGGAGAGGTTTTTCCTGTCGCTCTTTGTAATGGTTGTGATAATTGTTTAGATGATACAGAGCTTACAGATCAAACAATTCCAGCACAAAAAGTACTGTCTTGTGTTTATAAATTAAAGGGAGAGTATAGTTTTTCCTATTTGATTGCTGTTTTAAAAGGCGTTAAAGAAAGAGAAATCTTTGAAAAAGAACACGATAAAATTTCTACCTATGGTTTGATGAAAGAGTATTCTGAAGTTGAGCTTCATAATTTTATTTACTCCTTAATTCAATTAGGATTTTTAGAATTGTTCCAAGGAGAAAGTAAATCGATTGTGCGTTGGACCGAATCCTCGGCCTTGGTTATACAAGGTAAGATGAAGGTCTATATTCATAAAAAAGTAAGAAAATCTACTTATGGGGTCGATTTAGTAAAAACTAAATATGATAAGTCCTTATTTAATCAACTTGTCAAATTACGAGCCAAGCTTGCTAGAGAATATGCAGAACCTGCATATGTTGTTTTTGGAGATCAAACATTGATTGAAATGGCGCAAGAATATCCCATTACACAAGCTGAAATGATGAAGATAAATGGTTTTTCTGCTCTTAAGTGGAAGAAGTATGGTCCTGCATTTTCTAAAGCAATTGCTAAACATGTTACTAAAGAAGAGAGTTTTTTATTTTAATATCAAACGTTGTTTTTATTTTGAAATTGACTGTATTAGCTGCCACCTAGAGAGGAGTTTTTCATAGTCATCTTTTTTTTGTGCTTTTTTTAGACCGCTATCAAATCGAGCAATTAAATCAGGATACTTTCCTTTAAGGGTTATTAAACGGAGTCCTTCATCATTTAAGGGCGGGCTTACTATTTTTAGTTGAGTTACAAACGAGCCTCTTGTAAAAGACTCAGCTGTTAAGATGGGTAGTAGTCCTCCATCGATTCTTCCTGTTAAAACATCGTTAATTAGAGAGTAGGGTTTGTCGTATGTGCGTATGAAAATTTCTGGATCCTTTTCTATAAGTAAAACTGCTGAGCTGTTTTTAAGAGCTCCAATTTCTTTTCCTTTAAAATCAGATAGGGATGTTTTTGTGGAGTTCGAAGCAACCACTAATACAGGGCCAAGAGGAAGATAGCAATCGGAAAAATCATAGGTAGACGCGTTAAAACTATAGGGATATAAAGAAGTTAAAACAGCAGGGTATGTTCCTAGTTTTAGCCCTTGAAGAAGAGAGTCCCAATTTGTGTTTTGAATTGGGAGGTTAAGATGTTCTTTTGTCCCAATAAGAGTTAAAAGTTCTGTTGAAAATCCTATGATGTTGTTTTCTTTGTTCATAAAATCTAAAGGATACCAAAGCGGGTCGATTGCTACCTTGTAGGTTTTGGGTTGTCTTGGTTCGCACCCTGTCAGTGAAATAAGACAAAGCGATACAAGAAGAAAAAGTCTAGCAAACATGTGGCAAATCCTTTATTTTTGGAGTAAAATCGATCATACTCTTTTTAAGGAAAAAAACATAGTGTCTAACATTGTAAAAAAAGTTCTTTTGGTTGTTAATTTTGGAGGTCCGCGAGACCTTTTAGAAGTGCCTAGTTTTTTAGTTTCTTTGCTAACAGACGAAGATGTAATTAGAACGCCTTTTCCGGCTTTTTTTCAAAGATGGTTTTTTCGTAGGATAGCTATAAAAAGATCTGTTAATGTAGCGGAAGACTATGAAACAATAGGGGGAAGATCTCCTATTTTTGCAGATACAGAATGGATTACGGAGGCCCTTTCTAAGCGGCTGAACTTACCTGCTTTGGCATTTCATCGTTATATAGAAAGCACTCATGAGCCTTTTGTAAATAGCCTTTATTCTTTATCCCCAGAGGAAATCGTTGTCTTTCCTTTATTTCCTCAATTTAGTTATGCAACAACAGGGAGCATTGCTAGATGGTTTTCTTCACATGTTGATACTAACTATGTAAATCGTATGAAATGGATTCCATCGTACTATAAAGATCCATTGTACATTCAAGCTTTCGTTTCCTTAATTAAAGATTTTCTTGCTGAAAAGGGGCTTTCTGAGGAAGATACGTTGCTCTTTTTTTCAGCTCATGGTCTTCCAGTTAAGTATATTTTAGACGGAGACCCTTATCAGAAAGAATGTCAGGAATCTTTTCTTTTAATAAAAGAATTTTTCCCCTTAGCTAGCTCTTTACTAGCTTATCAATCAAAGTTTGGCCGAGGAAAGTGGCTTGAGCCTTCTACTGGGGATCTTTGTAAAAAACCGCAAGACTGGCTTGGTAATAAAAAACACGTAGTTATTATTCCTTTAAGCTTTTCCTCTGATCACATTGAAACCTTATTTGAGATAGAGCAACTTTATGTTAGCTCTTTGCGTCTTTTGGGGATTTCTGCTTATAGATGTCCGGCTTTAGGTAGAAGAGAGGATTGGGTCGCTTCCGCAGCAGGTATCATAGAGCAAGGTGGTCACACTTCAAACCAAGCTCTAATTCGCACTTCCTAGTGCCCTGTGAAAAATTGCAAAAAGCAACTTCTGAGGCCGTAGAAAATTAAAATGCTCATAATCGCACTGGCTGGAATAGTGATTACCCAGGAAAGAACGATTTCTTTGATCATGTTTAGATTTAAAGCTCTCATTCCTCGAGCCATTCCAACGCCTAATACAGAACCTACAATACAGTGTGTAGTAGATATAGGGAGTCCTAGCTTAGAAGCTAGTAATATGGTCGTAGCTGCACTAAATTCTGCGGAGAACCCTCTTGTAGGGGTCAATTCGGTAATTTTTTTTCCAATTGTCTCGATGACCTTCCATCCCCAAGTTGCAAGTCCGATTACGATTCCGATTCCTCCAAAAGCTAAAAGCCAGGAGGGGACAATTGCAACATCTGAAATGGCTCCGTTTTTAATAACATCTAAAACAGCGGCAACAGGACCAATCGCGTTAGCTACATCATTTGCTCCGTGGGCAAAAGCTACAAAACAAGCACTTAGAATTTGTAAGTACACAAACATTTTTTCGACTGTTTTATATTCGGTATTTGTTTCAGAAAAATATGTTTCTTTCTTCGCTTTTTGAGTTAGGGCTTGTACTTCACGCAGGAGTGTAGATGCTTTATCATGAACATCATCTAGTGAACTCGCTTGTACCCTTAGTAGATGTTTACTTGCTTTTTCTAAACTTACAATTGTTTGAGGTGTAGTAGATGCAGATTTAGGATAGCCAGCAGGGGTTTCTACTTTTTTTACAAGAAACTTTGCTGTAAAGGCAGCGACTAGTCCAATCAATATAGAAAGAAAGAATACTTGAGCAAAAGATAGAGTTACGTTGAGATTTTCTAAGCCTTTAAACATTAATATAAGAGAAAAAATAAAAAATACAGAGAACATCAAAAACGGATAAAGTTTTTTTGTCGCTTCGACGGGATTTAATGCGAAGAGTATCTTTTTTTGGAGCAAACTAAAAAGTAAGTAAGAAAGAATTCCACTGATTACAGGAGAGGCCACCCAGCTAAAGACAATCGCAGAGAGCTCTTCCCATTGGACTGCTTCTACTCCTCCTACGATAAATCCAAATCCAACAATAGATCCGACAATAGCATGAGTTGTTGAGACAGGCCATCCGCAATAAGATGCTATTTGAAGCCAAGCTCCTGTGGCAAGAAGAGCCGCACACATTCCTAGAATTAAAAGTGTGGGGTCTGTTAAAAAAACGTCTGTATCAATTAAGCCTCTTTGCATAGTTTCGGATACATTAGATCCTACAAAAAAAGCTCCGCTGAATTCTAAAACAGCAGCAAGTAAAACAGCTGTTCGTAGAGTTAATGCTCCGGATCCTACGGAGGTTCCCATCGCGTTAGACACATCGTTTGCCCCAATATTCCAGGCCATATAAAATCCGACTACTAACACGAGAATCTTAAAAAATAACTCTACTTCCATATGATCGTTACTTTAACTCCAATATCATTCTAATCCTGTTTGCAAGCCTCTCTGAAAATTCCCCGATGGTCCCTATTTGTTGGATAAGGTGTTCCCAGAGATAAAAAGAAGGCGCTGAAAAGGACGGGTTTTGTGAAAGAATTTGTTTCATAAGTTTTCTTTGCATTTGGCGAGCTTCGTGCTCTAGGAACGCTGTATGCTCTACCATGCTTTTTACTTTTTCGGCTCCAATCCCTCCAAACGAAGATTCAAGAAGCTCATCGAGTTCTTCTATGATTTTTTTAGATTGGAAAAAAACAGCAGTGCTTTTCTTGTAGAATTCTTCAAGGCTGGCCTTGAGAAGAGCATCTGTTTCAAGGAGTTTAAATGAAAGTAAAATTCCAATTTCTTCTGCTTTATCTGCAATGCTATCTTGGATTGAAAGAATATCCAGAAAATGGGCTCTGTCAATAGGGAGAAATAAGCTTTTAGGGAGGTGGTTTCGTATGTCGTTTTTTGTTAAATCAGCTTCGTGTTCTAAACTGGAAAGTTCTTTAGAGAGTTTTTCTATTCTTTCTAAATCTGCTTTTGGAAGGATATCGAAAATTGTGCTAAGTTTTTCTATGCATTGGCTCACCCGTTTCATGTGAGTTTGTAATGGCGCAAAAGGGGATTTTCCAAAGAGTCTAGCTATCGTAATCATATACATTGCTTCCAGTTAAAGAGATTGTAATGACTATAGCTAGATAGAATTGTTTCTGTAAACATCTTTCTCTGGTTGGGGATTATGAAGGAACTGGTTTGCTGCAAGGAGCGTACAGAGTAACTTCAGTCTTTTCTGTAATCTGCATATCGTTGTCTATTTCGGAAGCAGATTCTATAGCGATTACATCACCTCTTTGTAGGTAGTCGAAAGCTTTGGAGTGTTTGGGGTGTAGTTTTAGAGTTGACCCTAATGTTTTTTTGCCTTTTACTCCGCAAAGAAAGAATCTTTGTCCTTTGAAAGTGTCAACTGGAGGGCTAACTACTCGATATAAATTTTCCGGTAAAACGGGAGCTTTTGCTTCTGGAGAGCGAAGGATGATGTAAGACATTTTTAAAGAGCTTAGATTGATTTGACAGGCTCTTTGGATTTCTTTTAGCATCGCTGGCTTTTCAAGGGGTCTTTGCGCAAAACAAGGAGAAGATCCGTGTTTTAAAGCAGGGCAGTTTCCTTTCCATAGGCATGGAGCTGCAATTGATATTTTTAAATCTGCAATTCTATCTCTTAGAGAGAGGAATTTTTTATTTATTTCGGTGGCTGACGATTCGACAATTAGAAGGTGTCCATCTTCTGAAAGAAGAGGTAATATCCATTGAATATAATTTATTTGCTCACCTTCAGAAGGGAATAAGTCAAAAAGAGAGTGAGAAAGAACGATCAGGTCCCATTTCCCTGTTACCGGAAAGGCTCTCACGTTTCTAGGATCGCAGGTTCTAATAGATATAGGATGTCCTAAATTTCCAGCAATGTCAGCTCCGTGTCTAAGAACGGGTTCTCGGTCGTCGAGAGCGAAAATTTCAGTCGCCCCATGTTGTGCGGCTGCTAGTGAATAGGGGGAGGCTGCGGCTCCTAGCTCTAAGACCCTGGTAGGTCTTTTCGGTAGTTCTTTAAATAAGCTGAGAGCTTCCGCGTACTGGATAGGCCATTCGTACATCAAATAGGCTCCGATCGCGTCTTTAGAAAAAAGTTCTTTGGATTCTCTATAAGCTAAGAGGCTCTGGACTAAAGATTGAAATTCTCTAGTTTGCAGTCTATCTTCAGGCCCAAGAGGAAGCTCCATAAGCTTGCGCCATTTTGCAATCAGTAGTGGATAGATTATGTCCCATTCAGGATTGATGGTTTTAGGTCGTTTTTTCATGAGAAAATCGCTTTTTTTTCTGCTTCTGTCATTTCTCGGTAGGTGCCTTCTGGAATGTCACCAAGTTGAAGACCTCCTATGCGAATTCTTGTGAGTTCTAGAACCTCTAGTCCTGCATTTTGCACAAGTAATCGGACTTCTCGTTTCTTACCTTCACGCACTACAATTTTTAGGGTGCCTTTTCGGACTTTGGTTACTTTGACAGGTTTAACCCAGTCGCCGTCTATGTCTACTCCTGCCGAAATTTTTACTAGCTGCTCGTGGAATGGTTCATTTTGTGTTTTTACGAGGTATTCTTTTGTGATGTTGGCAGATGGGTGTATCACTGAGTTTGCAAAGTGTCCGTCATTTGTTACTATAAGTAGACCTGTTGTTTCTCTATCGAGTCTTCCTACTGTAAAAAGTCGTTCGGGGACAGCGCCAAATAAATCTCTAACAATTCTTTTTGTTCCAACGCGTGCGTTAGAGCAGATGTACCCTTTAGGCTTGTTGAGAAGAAAGTATAGTTTAGATTGTTCCTTGGAAAGTTTTACTTTATCGACGATAATTTCATCTGTTCCCCAGGACACGAGGGTTTGGGGTGTCTTGACCACAACACCGTTTACCTTAACTTTTCCTTCGAAAATTAGCTCTTCAGATTGTCTTCTTGAAGCTACGCCTGCTGCTGCGAGGGCTTTACTTAATCTTTTTTTTTGTTCCATGTGGTAAATAATACCCGGCAGGGAAGTAAAAAGCAAGAATTCTATAAAGATAACCTTTTTCTCGGGGCAAAATCAGGCAGACAGAACTTTTTTTAAGAAATGGCTGATTTTTTTTGAATAGTTCCTCTTCTCAGAAGATTTATTCTAGTTGGTGAATTGTTTTCCCTTGGTTTCCTATTGGGATTTGTTTTTAGTTTAAAATTTTTATGGTGATTTCTATGGAAAAGTTGTTTTTGTCTTTTTTCTTTAGGTCCTAGAGAGTGGATTCAAAAGTCTTTTTATTGCGACTGGAAGAGGGGGCACCTACTAGTATAATGGAAAAACTCATAAAGCTAGTTTCTCTTTGTCTAATTTTATTTTAGGTTTAAAAGATTAAATTTTGTAATAATTGTAGCGTCTTGCAAATTTTTGTTTTTTTGCTAAGAGAATGTTGATATGCTGAAGAAAATAGCTAAGGGGTAATTGTATGGCAAAACTAATACTGCTTCGTCACGGACAGTCTGCGTGGAATAAAAAAAATATATTTACGGGCTGGGTTGATATTCCACTTTCTTTGGAGGGGATTACAGAAGCATCTTTAGCAGGAAAGCAAATCGCAGACACGCGGATTGATGTGATTTACACTTCAGAGCTTATTCGCTCTCAAATGACTGTATTTCTCGTTATGGCAGAAAATCGCTTAGGAAAAGTTCCTTGCAGAATCCATTCTGCAGATTCTTCCTTAGAAAAGTGGTATCTTAAAGGTAGTCAACGAGAAGATCTTATTCCAACCCATATTGCTTGGCAGCTTAATGAGCGTATGTATGGTGATTTACAGGGGAAGAACAAGGAAGAGGTTGCTGCTGAATTTGGCGTTGATCAGGTGAAGCTGTGGAGGCGAAGTTATCGTGTAGCACCCCCTGCAGGAGAAACTTTAGAAGACACTGCAGCAAGAGCGATTCCTTTTTTTAAAGATGTGATCGTTTCTCATTTGGAAAAAGGAGAAAATGTCTTTGTTTGCGCTCATGGGAATTCTTTAAGGGCTATTGTAATGCATATAGAAGGTCTTTCAGAAGAAGCCGTTTTGCAGCTTGAAATTGCCACAGGAGCTTTAATTTCGTATGAATATGAACAGGGGACTTTTTGCAAGATATGAGCGAGTCTGTTTATTTGGATAATCATAGTGCTACTAGGCCTTTTATGGAAGTTTTGGATGTTGCTAAACGCGCGTCTAAGGAGTATTGGGGTGCTAGTTTTTCATCTCATTTTGTTGGGCAGCAGCAGCTTTACCCATTAGAAAAAAGTCGCGCTGGTTTGCTAGCTGCGTTAGGAGCTGCTCAAGGAGATTCTCTTTTTTTAAATAGCGGATCTGCTGAAGCGACTTATCATGTTTTGCTTAATGCTTATTTGCAGATAACAAGAGAGACAGGAAAAACTCTTTTTCTAACGGGTTCCATAGAAGAAGTGTCTACAGGGCTCTCGTTTAAACAGATGGAATCTTTGGGTTGTGTAGTAAAAGAAATAGCAGTAAATAGTAAAGGACAGATTACGAAACAAGCTTTAGCCAAAGCGATTACTCCAAAGACCGCTGTGTTTTCTATTTCCTGGGCTAATGGTCTTACAGGCGTAATTCAGCCTGTTCATGATTTAGCAGAGCTTTGTCGAGAAAAAAATGTTCTTTTTCATCTTGATGCTAGCTATGTGATGGGAAAATTATTTTTTCGTTTTGAGGATTTGAATTTGGACTTTATGAGTCTGGATGGTTCTTTAATTCACGGGCTTCAGGGAACTGGACTTGCTGTTGTCAAGAAAGGAACCCCGATTCATCCTCTTATTCCAGGTAAAATTCAGGATCCGGTTTTTGAAGTTTCTTCACTTGCTTACGCAGTTTCAGAAATTCAAGAGAAGTTTGAATGTTACTCTATGGAAATAGCAAGATTGAGAGATTTGCTAGAGGCTAGCGTTTTAAGTGCTTTTCCAGACGCTGTTATTATTTGTAAGGAGGCAGACAGGCTCCCTAACTGTTCTGCTATAGCATTTCCGGGTGTTTATGCCGAGGCGTTGCTTTATCTTTTAAATGCAAAAGGTATCTATGCTTCAATAGGGGGAGGAAAATTTCAATCTCTAGAGAGAATTTTATTACTGATGGGAAATCCTCCTCATATAGCGGGTTCTGCTGTCAGTTTTTCTTTAGCTTGGGATTCCACAGAGGAAGAGGTGGTCCAGACAGTGGAAGCGATTGTGTCTTCTGTTAACCAGTTAAAAGAATGTTCTAAAGGTGTTTTATCATGAATTCGTGGATGCAATTTAGTCGAAAACTCTCAGAAAAAATCGAAAGGCCTAAATTCGTTGGCAGTTTTTCTTTAGAAGATGCTCAGCAAAGAAACATGCGTTTGGCAGTGGGATTTGCGGAAAATTCGGAAGGATTTAAGGTTAAAATTTTTTGGTTGGTAGATGAGTGGGACGGTGTTATTGCCGATGCTAAATTTAGCGCTATAGGTCCCTCTGCTCTTTTAGGGGCAGCAGAAGCTTGTTGCGAGGTTCTCATGCGTAAAAATTATGATCAAGCCCAGAAGATTGGAGCAGATCTCATAGATAAGCATTTAAGAGATAAAAAAGAAAAAGAAGCCTTTCCTAAGGAAGAGTATCGTTGTTTAAATCTTGTATTAGATGCAATTGAAGATGCAGCTAAGGCTTGTCTTGATATTCCACTTTCAGAAGAGTATGTGCCAACTCCTATGCAGCCTTCTTTAGAGGGTGGGCCTTATCCAGGATGGGATGAGCTTTCTTTAAAGCAGCAAATTGTAGTTCTTGAAGACGTTATAGCCCTTGACATTCGTCCTTATATAGAATTGGATGCGGGAGGGATTGAAATTGTTAGCTTGACAGATGGGAGAGAGCTTGTGATTGCATATAAAGGAGCTTGTACAACTTGTCCTTCTTCTATTGGATCCACATTACAAGCGATTCAGCAGATCCTATCTGCTAAAATTCATCCTGAAATTAAGGTTGTTCCGGATAGTAGTTTTCTTACCGGAGGCCACTAAGACTTAATTTTGTTGTTCTATATCTTCCTTGTGAACAAGAGTCTTTCTAGTAATTTCTATATTGATTGAGGCTTAAAGGTCGCAGTTGCCGTAATTAGCCATAAAAAGGATTCCAAGGAAGGGATGGTGCTCTACTTGAGAGGTAATAAAAAAAGTAGTACAGACAGCTATTAAATAAATAGCTTCATTTGATGAGCCCTTTTTGAATTTCTCCAGAAAACAGTTGGGTAGTCTTTCCAGAGGGAAGACGTACGCAAAGTTGTCCTTCAGGAGATGCTCCTTCGCAGATTCCTGTTAGAAGTTCGTCTCCGACTTTCCAAGAGATGTGCTCTCCTAAAAAAAGTAGTTTTGTATTGTACTGCGTTTGAAATGGAGCAAATCCATCTGTTTTAAAAAGAGCTAAATCGTCTATGAACTGATCCAGTAAAGATGCTAAAATTTCTGAAACAGGCCAGCTTTTTCCTCCGTGTTGAAGAAGAGACGTGGCGGGCTGGTCAATAGTGCCAAGAAGTTCTTCAGGCATATTTATATTTAATCCAACTCCGAGAATAACTCCTAAAAAATTAGAGACCTGGGTAGTTTCACAAAGAATTCCTCCTAATTTTTTTTGATCTAAAAGGAGGTCATTAGGCCATTTAATTTTTACGTCGAAGTTTAGTTTGTTCAAGCATTTGCAACACGAAATAGAAAGAAGTTGGGCTAGGTTTTGCGTGTAGGGAAACTGCCTCGGTAAACAGAAAAAGAGCGTAGCATAAAGGTTGCAATCTTTTGGTGAGATCCACTTTCTAAGAAGTCGTCCTTTCCCAGAAAGTTGTTCGTTCGCTGTGATGCAGGATATTTTTTGAGGATCAAGTATGGAGGCGTTTTCTTTAGTCCATGTGTTTGTTGAATGAATAGAGTCAAAGTGTATGTAGTTAACTAGTGTCGTTTTATTCATGTTTTTTTACGTTCAAAATAAAATATTTCTGTCGGGAAGTTGCTGGATCGAGTATAATCCTGAAATAGAAAAAAATCTATTTTTTTTTAGTTTTCTTTTAATACAGGTGTTTATGTGGAGTTTTCAGTACCTTTCTAGAATCGATTTTAGAACCATCCCTATACTTATTGGCCTTATGTTAATGAGTCTACTAGTGATTTCAGCAACAACCTGTGATAGTTGGGATAAAATAGAAGAAAGTTTTTTTACTCCTTTTGTTATTAGCCAAATCAAGTGGTATGGTATAGGCTTTTGTGTCTATTTATTGTTTGCTACCTTTGATTATCAAAAACTCCGAAAGTGGAGTGTTTTTTTATATGTCGTGACTGCTGTCATGCTTTTTGGGCTGTTTTTTACTGATCCTATTCAAAATGTGCAAAGATGGTATCGAATTCCGGGTCTTGGATTGGCATTTCAACCTTCTGAATACGCAAAACTTTGTGTCGTTATAGCTCTTAGTGGCTTTTTAGAAAGAAAAACACAAGATATTCAAAGTCGTAAAACAGCATTTCAAGCAATTGTAATCGTCGCTATTCCTTTTTTGCTTATTCTAAAACAGCCAGATTTAGGCACGGCTCTTGTTTTATTTCCTATTGCACTGGTCATGTTTTATTTTGGAGGGATTAAGCGTCGTGTTCTTGTTGTGATGTCAGGACTTGCTATGGCAGGGCTTCTTTTTGTGAGTTCTTTGTTTTTAGGAATTTTACCGTACGAAGAGATGAGGCCTTATGTGACAAAAGTCATCAAAGAGTATCAATATGAAAGGTTAAATCCCAATACATATCATCAAAAAGCTTCTCAAACTGCTATTTCTTTGGGGGGTATGTGGGGGAGCGGTTGGAGGAAAAGTGAGTTTACTGGAAAACAGTGGCTTCCTGCTGCTCATACAGATTCTGTTTTTGCAGCTTATAGTGAGGAGTTCGGGTTAGTTGGAGTTTTTTTGATGCTGCTTCTTTTTTTTGGTTTAATTTATTTTAGCTTTCAGGTAACTGCTGTAGCTAAGGATAGGTTTGGCAGACTTCTTTCTGCGGGTATTACGGTCTACTTAGCAATGCATATGATTGTCAGCATGGGCATGATGTCTGGTTTTTTGCCTATTACAGGGGTTCCTTTAGTCTTGATAACTTATGGAGGGTCATCTATTCTATCTACAATGACGGCATTAGGAATTATTCAGAGTATTTATAGCAGAAGGTTCATGTTTTAATGGAAAAGCATTTATTTTTATTTTCTCCTGGCACATGGTTAGGAGAAGGAAAGATTCACTTGAATATGGTAGAAGAAGAACTTGTTTTTTTTACTCGTTGGAAAATACAGGAAAAAAATGCAGAGGGCTGTATTGAGTGTACGCAAGAAATTCAAGTAAAGGGTCTTTCGGATATTATGATTAATCAGTTTATGTTTTTTGACATAACACCTTTTGAATTTCATCTTGGTATGGAAAATTATGCTGTCGGAAAGGTGAGCGGTAAAGGGTTTATTAAGGAAGATAAAATTGGGTGGGAATTTCGTGTAAAAGAAACAGGGTTTGAGGGTTTTGAATTTTATGAAAAGCAGACTCGCGAGCTTTATCATATGCACGGAGAATTTTCTACCCCAGATGATCTTCGTACAAAAATAAGTGGAAAAATTTGGCGTCAAAATCAGTTGTAAGGTGGATGGTTAGATGAAGAAAAATCTTTTATTGAGTTGTTGTTTGTTGTTTTGTAGTTGTTTTTCTAAATCAGCTATGATGACCCAAGAAACATTTACAAATGTGCAGGTTGGATTTCCTGTACAAAGAGTCATTGATGCGAATGGAGAACCTTATACCGTTCGTTATAAAAATGGGATGGAAGAATACGTTTATGTTGAAAGGATCACTGCCGGAAATCAATTGATTTATGAAAATCATTTTATTTTATATGTTCGCGATGGAGTTGTTGTTGGAAAAACAACTACGCAAGAAAAAGTTCCTCCTTTTGATCTTATTTATCAAGATGATCCAAATCATAATCAATATCCGTAGCCCTATAAAGACTGACTGCGACAGTTGGTCTTTTCTTAAAAACAACTAGATGAAGTCTTGAGTGATCTTGAACTTTGTGATTTTATCGTGAAAATAAGAATAGAAAATAGAGTGAAAAGAAAAGGACCGAGTGTAAAACGCGGTCCTTAAAATTAGCGTTAAGCTACTTTAATTTTAATGTCGACGCCTGCAGCAACAGGAAGAACCTTCAATTTATCGATGGTGTCTGGTGTTGGGCTTAGGATGTCTAACATACGAATATGTGTACGTGTTTCGAACTGCTCGCGAGATTTTTTATCCACGTGAGGAGATCTTAGAACGCAAACCTTCTCTATTTTAGTAGGAAGAGGAATAGGTCCTACAATACGAGCACCTGTTCTTTTTGCTGTTTCTACGATGTCTTGAATGGAGCGATCGAGAACTCTTTGATCATATCCTTTCAAGCGAATTCTAATTTTTTGTCTGGATTGTTTTCCCATAAATAGTTTCCTTAAAAGTGTTATTTCTTTAAAATTTCTTCTTGTATTTTAGTCGGCACTTTTTCAAAGTGGCTAGGCTCCATTGTGTAGGTAGCTCGTCCAGAACTTAAAGATCTGAGCTGTGTAGAGTATCCGAACATTTCGCTCAAAGGAACTTCTGCATCAACGATGACATCAGATCTTTGAGTTTTTTGGTTCATGATTTTTCCTCTACGTCTATTCACGTCACCAATGACATCACCCATGAATTGATCAGGAGTTGTCACTTCGACTTTCATAATTGGTTCTAGAAGGACTGGTTTTCCTTTCTTAGCAGCTTCTTTTAAAGCCATAGAACCACAAATTTTAAACGCCATTTCACTGGAGTCTACTTCATGGTAAGAACCGTAGGTAATTGAAACTTTTACGTCTACAAGAGGATATCCAGCTAGAATACCTGTTGCAATTCCTTCTTCAATTCCCTTAATCGTAGGATTGATATATTCTTTAGGAATGGAACCGCCAACAATTTTGCTGACAATTTCGTTTCCTTTACCCATTTCATTAGGTTCGATTTCCAAACAAACGTGAGCGTATTGACCGCGTCCGCCAGATTGTTTTACATATTTTGTTTCTGTAGAACTTGGAACCGTGATTGTTTCTTTGTAAGCTACTTCAGGTTTACCGACGTTAGCTTCTACGGAAAACTCACGGAACATACGGTCTCTAAGAATTTCTAAGTGAAGTTCTCCCATACCAGCAATGATGGTTTGGCCAGTTTCTTCGTTAGTATTTACTCGGAACGTAGGATCTTCTTCAGATAATGAACTAAGCGCCATAGAGAGTTTTTCTCTATCAGCTTTAGATTTTGGTTCGATAGCCATGGAAATAACAGGCTCAGGGAATTCCATTTTTTCTAAAAGAAGAGGGTTGTTTTCTGAACAAAGCGTATCTCCGGTACTTGTGTATTTAAGACCGATACACGCTGCGATGTCTCCAGTAAAGAAGTCTTCGCGGTCGTTTCTTTTGTTTGCATGCATTTCTAGAAGTCTAGAAACTCTTTCTTTTTTGTCTTTTGTTGTATTGATAAGCGTAGAACCTTTAGATAAAGTTCCAGCATATACTCTAACAAACGTGAGTCTGCCGACGTAAGGGTCAGACATGATTTTAAAAGCAAGAGCTGCAAGCGGACTGTCATCTGCAGGAACGATTTCCATAGGTTCATTTGTGGAAATGTTAATTCCCTTAATGACGCCTCTATCCAAAGGAGAAGGCATCCATCTTACAACAGCATCTAAAAGAGGTTGGATTCCCTTGTTTTTAAAAGCTGTTCCACAAAGGACAGGTGTGAATTTATTGGTCACAACACCTTTACGAATCGCTGCATGAATTTCTTGCTCTGTAAGACTTTCTGGAGCTTCTAAAACTTTAACCATGAACTCTTCATTTTCTTCATCAATAGTCGCAAGCTCTTCTAAAAGTCTGAGTCTGTATTTTTCACAGTCAGCTCGTAAGTCCGCAGGAATTTCTACTGTGTCATATTTTGCTCCCATTGTTTCATCAAGGAAGAGATATGCTTTCATAGATACTAGATCAACCATTCCTTTGAAGTCGGATTCTGCTCCAATAGGGTATTGCACCGGAATAGCATTTGCTCCTAGTTTGTCGATCATTGTTTGGACTGCATTGAAAAAGTCTGCTCCAGTACGATCCATTTTATTAATGAAAGCAATACGAGGAACGTTGTACTTATTAGCTTGTTTCCAAACAGTTTCTGACTGAGGTTGCACTCCAGCAACTGCATCAAATACAGCGACAGCTCCATCAAGAACGCGGAGGGATCGTTCTACTTCAATCGTGAAGTCTACGTGTCCAGGTGTGTCGATGATGTTGATTTTTTGACCTTCCCAGTGAACTGTGGTAGCCGCAGAGGTGATTGTGATACCTCTTTCTTTTTCTTGCTCCATGAAGTCCATTGTGGCAGCGCCTTCATGTACTTCTCCGATTTGGTGCAACTTTCCTGAATAAAATAAAATACGTTCAGTAGTAGTTGTTTTACCGGCATCGATGTGTGCCATAATCCCGACGTTACGGACGTCTGCTAACTTATCAGTATCTGCTCTTTTGCTCATCTACTTCTCCCTGGTTTACCATTTATAGTGAGCAAATGCTCGATTAGCTTCAGCCATTCTGTGGGTGTCGTCTTTTTTCTTAATAGTAGATCCTTGGTTTTGAAAGCAGTCAGCTAACTCTGCAGCTAAACCATCTTCCATCGAACGTCCAGCTTTGTCTCGAGCAAATTTAATTACCCATTGCATAGCCATAGCAGTTCTTCTTTCAGAAGGGATTTCCATAGGAACTTGATATGTAGCTCCGCCGATTCTTCTGGATTTTACTTCTAACGCAGGCTTTGCGTTTTCTAGAGCTTGTTCGAAAGCTTCTAAAGGATTTTCTGATTTAACGCGTTTAGCGAGCTTTTCAAGAGCATTGTACACGATCTTGCTAGCTGTGGATTTTTTTCCGCCGTACATTATTTTATTAATGAACTTTGCGAGTGTTACGCTTTTATATATCGGATCGGGATCGATCTGCCTTTTTACGGCGCCTCTTCTTCTTGACATTTTGTAGTCTCCTAAAATTTTTTTCTGTATTGATCCAAAGGCTATTTACTTGGCTTTTTGTTTAGTGTGTACAAAAAACCGATCCGAGATTGTCTCTGCAGGCGATTAGGTGTGCAGAAAGAATCGCGAATCAGGATACCCTATTCATTATGGAAGGTATCCTAATATTACTTAGGACGTTTTGCCCCATACTTGGATCTGGATTTTTTTCTGTCTTTAACAGCAGCACAGTCAAGAGCACCCCTAACGATGTGATATCTTACCCCTGGAAGGTCTTTTACTCTTCCGCCTCTTACGAGAACAATGCTGTGCTCTTGGAGGTTATGGCCTTCTCCGCCGATGTATGCAATAACTTCTTGACCGTTAGAAAGACGAATCCAAGCTACTTTTCTAAGAGCAGAGTTCGGCTTTTTAGGTGTTTTTGTTTTTACCTGTAAACAAACCCCTCTTTTTTGAGGACATCTTTGTAGAGCAGGTGATTTCTTTGCTCGTACCTTGTTGATACGGCCTTTTCGAACGAGTTGATTAATTGTAGGCATCTTAGCCTTTCTCCTTGAAAAACTTTTTTTAAATTACACGATAAGAAAACTATAACTGGATTGTAGAATTATTTGCAAAACCATTTCTCTTTTTTTGTATTCAAAACAACCCAAAAGTGTCATTGTGAATTTTAGCTTGTTTTTAGTGTTGGTAGAAGCTTATTTGTTTTTTGTGTATATGTATTTTTTTGTTTTGACATGAATTTCTATAAATTTCTGGTGTTTTATTTTCTTTAGAGGAATAAAAAAGGCTTAGCTTGATATTCGTGGAAGAGGAGGGTTTGTGCTAAAATATTTATTATTTTCTTTTTTTATAGTCTCTTCTGTTCAGGTATTTAGTCGGGAGGAGGGTTTTGAGCTTTCTAAAAAAAACATACACACTTCCATTGAAGAGATGTTGGCCTATCATGTCGAGCATAAGGTTTTTTCTTCGGTCTTAGCTAAGAGAAGTTTTAAACTTTTTTTTGATCAGTTTGATCCTGGTAAGATGTATTTGCTCGACTCGGAAGTTTCTCCATTCTGGAGTATGAAAGAAGATCTTTTACAGCAGGTTGTAACGGGGCACCTCCATGGTGAGTATTTTCTTTATGAAAAAGCTAGCTCTCTTATTAGATCTTCTATTTTACGAGCAAGGGAATATAGAAAAAAGATCCGCGACGAGTTGATTGGTAATCCTGATTTGACAGGCGCTCCCTTTTATCAGGGTGTTGCTTTTGTAAAGACCGAAGAGCTGTTGTATCAAAGAATAAAAAATCAGATGCTTGCCATGCTTCAATTAGAAAAAGAGCAAGAGAGGATTGAAATTCTTACCACTAAGAATGTCCAAGAGATTTTAGCTTTTTGTGAGAGGAAGTGGCAGAGATTTGAAGCTCCATATTTGTCTTCAAATAAAGAGCATTTTTTAGCTATGCATACCTTGAAGGCTTTCGCGAAGAGTTTAGATGCGCACTCTTCTTTTTTTACTCCAGAGGAGGCTTATGAGCTTAGGGCTAGTTTGGAAAAGCAATTTGAGGGAATTGGGGTTGTTTTAAAAGAGTCTTTAGGAGGAGTTGTTGTTAAAACCGTTGTTCGAGGTGGTCCGGCAGATAAAAGCGGGAAGCTTTCTTCAGGAGATTCCCTTTTGTCCATTGATGGTAATGTTGTTTCAGAATCATCTTATCTAGATGTTATGAATTGGCTTAAAGGTGATGTGGGAAAAGGAGTGAACTTAACTGTTCGAAAAAAAACAGGAGAGGTTATTTCTTTTGGTTTAATCAGGGATAAGATTGCTGTTGAAGCGGAGCTTGTTCGCTTTGGGTCAGTGCCGTTTGGTGATGGCCATATAGGAATTATTGACATTCCTTCTTTTTATGAAAGCGCTGATGGGCGCAGCTGTGAGAAAGATGTTAGAGATGCATTACGAAGTTTAAAGTCTTTAGGGAATCTTCAGGGGCTTATTTTAGATATGAGGGCTAATTCTGGAGGTTTCTTAAGTCAAGCCGTTAAAATGGCAGGTTTGTTTGTTTCTAGTGGTGTTATTGTTATTTCTAAGTATGCAGAAGGGCAAATGCGTTATTTAAGAGAGCTTGATGGTAAGGTTTTTTATGATGGGCCGCTTGTTGTGTTAGCTTCTAAAGCGTCGGCTTCCGCTGCAGAGATTGTGGCTCAAGCTTTGCAAGATTATGGTATTGCTGTTGTTGTTGGCGATGAAAGAACCTATGGAAAAGGGACTATTCAACATCAAACAGTGACTGACGAGAATGCATCCACGTATTTCAAAGTTACGGTGGGTAAATACTATACAGTTTCTGGAAGGTCTACTCAAATAGAGGGTGTTAAAGCTGATATTGTTGTGCCGACAAAGTATTCCTCTTTTAATATAGGAGAAAAATATCTTCCTTATGCACTAAAAAACGATCAAGTGCCGGATGCTTTTAGGGATCCTTTATTAGATGTAGATGCTAGGAGTCGGGCTTGGCTTAAGAAAAATTATCTTCCGAATCTTCAAAAGAAATTTTCTTTTTGGACTGAGGTGTTGCCTATTTTAAAGAAAAATAGTGAGTATCGTTTAAGTCATGATAAAAACTTCCTTTGCTTTTTGCAGTTTTTACAAAATACAGAAAGCCCTGTAGCTAAAAAATGGAACCCCTCTTTAAATTTTGGAGTAGAGGATTTACAGGTTCTAGAAGGCGTAGGCATTGTGAAGGATATGATTCTTTTGCGAAAATATGCGAAAAAATGATTTTTTTTCAGAAATCGCTTGTGTAAAAATCCGAAGAGCTTTAAAGTTTTGAGCTTTAGTGTGGCCGGATAGCTCAGTCGGTAGAGCAGAGGACTGAAAATCCTTGTGTCGCTGGTTCGATTCCAGTTCTGGCCACCATTTCTTTTTCTAGATATAAGCTAAATTCCAACAAAATTAGACTCTTAAAAATTCATTAAAAAAATTGCATCTCATAACAGCTATCTAAATGAAATTACTCTTACGGTTTTGAATATTTCGGCGTTTCAAAATGAAGCTATAGCATTCTTGTGAGCTACAATTAAAAAAATATTGGAACTCCATTCTGATGATGTCCTTTTGCTTTGTGGATACAGACCAGAAAAAGTCAACGTATAGGTTCAGAATCTATTAAACTTGATAGAGAGTATTTAAACTAGTAATAAGTGTCTTAGGATTAGATATAAAGAAACGCTTTAGTTTCATGTCAAATTTATGCAAATCTTAGGTTGCTATAAAAACCTTCGTTACATCCTTGAGATCAAAAAATACAAATAGAGTAATCCAATATCTCAAGCTAACGAAGGAAATGCGGTTTAAGGCACTTAATGGGTATCTTTGTAACAAAGTGGGATGGGCGCCAGAGAATCCTGTTCGCAAAATCACAAGAGAAAAAGAACCCGTTTTTTAAGTTCTAAAGAAGTCAGCCGCTTTCTTGAGGTGTGTCGCATAAGCGATAATCCTTACTTTTTTACTTTTGTAGTTCTGCTTTTAAGTACAGGGGGTCGTTATAACGAGATTTGCCGTCTAAGGTGGACCGATCTAGAGCTTCATCAGGGGGAATCACTATTAACAATTCAAAAAACACTGACATGAGATTCCTTTCGGTTCGAGGATTAGCGTTAGAATTGCTTGGTGACTTTTAAAAAGTAATCTAAGTTCCCCCGAATCTAGAAAAACGGACTGGTTGAATCTTCGCTGCTATTTGTTCAACAGGGTCTGCTGAATGAATGGACGGATTTTCGATGACTCTTATGCTTCTTTGATATCGAGCTTGAGCCTCTCTTAGAGGGTTTTCAACTGCCGTGATGAGAACATGATGTTTTACTTTTGGTTCTTCTATAGCAACCCCATTTATTGAAGTGATCCTTGCTCTGTGTAAGGGACGAGTAGTATTATTTGAATCCAACCAGGGCTGTAAGCAATGCCGGTGGTATTGGTGGCTGGAATTCAATTTAGATATAATTGCATCTGGCAGAATGTCCTCTGTACAGATTGCGTAAAAAGGTCTTGCCGCAGCGGCGGATGCAGGAGTAGGCATGGTTTTTCTTCCTAAATAATTAATTATAACAATTATGCAAAATATTCGATTTTAATTCAATGTTAAATCAGCCTTAGATTAATCTGCTTATATGAAAAATGTTCTGGTGTAAGTTTTCAAGGTTTTAATCGAAATATTTTATATCTATGAGATTTTTGACATCCACGCCTCTTTATGGAGAATTTAACGAGTGAATTTTGAATCCATGGCATTTTTTTCTTTTCTTCTGTTGCTGAAAAATTATTGAAATTCAACGGAGTTGCCAATTTCGCAATATTCCCTTCGATGCTTTGGGGTGCTAAAATTTCCAGGAAAAAATCTAAATTTTCCTATAGATTTTTTTCACCTTGGTTGATTAAGCTCAATCAAAGGCAATAGAAAGAGGTGGTTTTTAAGTCTGAAAATCCTTCTCTCGCTGTTTCGATTCCATTTCTGGCCACGAGTTCTAACTATTTCGAGCAAGGATTCTAAACGTCCTTCAACGTAAGTAGTCAATATGCAAGAACTTCAAAAAAAGCCTCGTTTTGGGTTGTTTTCACGTAATCTCTCTTAATCAGAAAAATCACAATTTTGAAACAGATTAGGTTTGAGAAAGTTTTTCAGTTGTTGATGTTTTGAAAGTCTTAGAATAACAATATCGGGCACTTAGATGAGTTCTGCAAGGATCATCTTTTTCTCTGGATTTGCTATATACGCCTGTCTAACTTTATGGGTTTCTTGTTAATAGAGTGAGAAATATTGATAACAGTGGTATAACTGGTTCTCAATACTTCAAGTTTAGGAGCCTTATGAGAATCCCTTTGACAATACTATTACTTGGAGCGGTAATTGTAAGCAGTCCGCTTTTAGCGCAAAGCACACCTCATAGCGGCGACAAAACAAATTTTACGGAGGAAAATACGATGGGAAGCTACGAGGTTATACAGAAACCCGCCATACTACTAATCGGAATCGATTGCCGAACATCAAATGCCCCAGAAGCAGGGCCCCAAGACATCCCAAAGCTGTGGGGAAGGTTTTATGGAGAAGACATTTTAAGTCGCATTCCAAACAAGACTTCCAGTGAAGTCATCGCCCTATATTGTGACTACGAAGGTGACTACACTCAACCTTACTCAGTAGTCATTGGTTGTCCTGTTAGTTCCATCGATACAATTCCCGAAGGAATGGTAGCAAAAACCATCCCAGCAAGCTCGTATGCTGTCTTTCGCGCAACTGGAGATCATCCTAAAGCTTTGATTGAAACTTGGGGTAATATTTGGAAGCAGCCAAGCTTAGAACGCACATATGCCAGCGACTTTGAACTCTATGGGGACAAATTCGTATCGGGCTCGCCTAAGGAAGTAGAAGTTTACATTGGGATCGATAGCAAAGAATATTCTCTTTTACAATCAGTGATTCAAGGAAGATTTGACACTTTTCGTTCAGGTTCTGTTTGCAGTCCGCTGCCTGGAGCTGATTTTAGAGAAACAGACCAAAATTGCCTATACGCTTGGGGCATGGATTATGTCTGTGGCAATGGAGTTATGGAAAAAAATGGAGAGCGCATTCCAACAGAAGAAGAAATCGATAGAGCTATTGAGTATTTCTCTTCTAAAAATCTTCCCTTCATGTGGTGGTCGTCTGCTAAGATTTTAGAAACAAAAGGCTTTCAATTCGGAGGAGTTCTTACTGGTATTGGCCTTGATATTTCTCAAGGAGGCTCTCCTAAGCCAGAATCATCCTCTGATTTAAAAATTAAGATTGTTCAGTCAGATTCGGAGCTTGAGTCTTTTACAAATCTCGCAGGGAATGCTTTTGCTATGAGTCCCAAAGCAACAGAACAATGGCTAGCTTTAAATGATTCGGTGATGAAGAAAAACGAACAAGTGCACTTCATGGCTTACTTAAATGGGACTCTCGTCGGAACTGCTACTCTTTCAGTAGCACCATCATCAGCTGGAATTTGGAACTTAGCAACCCTGCCAGAATACCGCAATCACGGTATTGGGGGAGCTCTTGTTCATGCGGCACTTGTTGAAGCGAAGAAGCGGCACTATGGCCAAGTAATGGCTATTTTGATGCCTAAAGGTATGGCTTGGGGACTATTTACAAAGATGGGCTTTAAAGCAGGGTGTGAGTTTCCATTCTATATCTATGGAGCTTCTACTCAGGAATTAGAAAAATAAAATCCATTACAAAGTAATTTTCACGGTCAAAAGTTTCTATCTACATTACTGCAAACATTCATGGCTATATTGCTCGTAAAGAGGGTGGTTTTCTGGATGAACTGCTTGGTAATTATTTAGTTGAAATAGGTCTTTCTCTTGAAAGATTCAGTTCAGTTCCTTTGGCTGAATATGTACTGATTGTAGAAGGAAGTAAACTTTGAAGAAATCCAATAGTTCCAAATTTTTCTCTACCCTTTAGAGGGTATAAAATAATACTCTCTTCTTATATACCTTCCGATGAAATAAGAAAAAGAGAACTTGTTAAAGCAAATAAATCTATGGATTTTCTGTTTTGGAATTGGATACTAGGTACATGGCAACAAAGCAGGGTTAGAAGAGTATTAGCATACGGACTTTTTTTACGATTAATAGAATACAATTTCGTTTTTAATATTTTTTATCTCATTTTATACATTTGCGTTTGGATATGGTTTAGTTTATCGGTTTATTGGCTTTAGAATGGAGGATGGCATCTATGGTACCCGAAGATGAAAATAAGACTCATGTTAACAATTGTAGGAAACAATTAAATTACGATAGAAATGGCTTGAATATAAGAGCTGCGGAAAAGCAAGAAATTAGCTGGATAAATGACTGCTATGATCAAGTTCAATTCATGCATTCTCATTTCGACAGTGAAATTATTGCGATTGCTGAATTCAATGGAGAAAAAGCGGGCTTAGGTCGACTTGTTGAAGTAGATGAAAAAAATTTCGAACTAGGTGGGATGTATGTTTTTGAATCTTTTCGAGGGAAGGGAATAGCTAAAGAGATTGTAAACTTTCTATTAACTTATGTAAAACCATCTCAAAACGTGTATTGCATTCCTTTTGAGCATCTTTTCCAGTTTTACAAACAATGTGGTTTTGGAAACTGTTTAAACCTTGAATCTATTCCTCAAATTATGCTAGATAAGTACCGTTGGTGTCAAGAGAAGTATACTCATCCTACGGCTCTATTAGTTTTAGAATGGAATAACCTCAAAAAGATAGAAGAAAAAGTTAGGGATCTGGAAGGTTTTTGCTGAAAGAATCAAAAATTGGTTAATTTGATGATGGAATTGGAGAATTACCAAATGGGGTTCTATCATTTAAAACATGGTGAGACTATTTTTAAAGAATACGAAAAAGATTCAAAGATGTTTATGCTAAGGAAGAATTTATGAAAACTACTGGTCCTGATCTAAAGACTATTTACCCGATCAAAGAATATACAAGTCTTATTTTTTTAAAACATTTTGTTAAGGCAAGCAACATTACGATTGGTGACTATACCTACTTTGATGATCCTCGAAATGGCCCTGAGAAATTTGAAGAGTATAACGTTCTTTATAACTACGACTTTTCCAAAGTAAAGCTTGTTATTGGGAAATTCTGTGCAATTGCAGCAGAGACACGATTTATTATGACAGGCGATCATAAGCTTGATGCAATCAGCACTTACCCTTTTCCTATTTTTGGCCATGGGTGGGAAAATGCTTTTAACGTCTATGATCTGCCAGTGAAAGGGGATATTGTTGTTGGAAATGATGTTTGGTTTGGCTATGACTCATTAGTTATGAACGGCGTTACTATAGGTAACGGAGCTATTATTGCTGCAAGATCAGTCGTTGTTAAAGATGTTCCACCATACTCTATTGTCGCTGGCAATCCTGCAAAAGTCGTAAAGATGCGCTTTGATGACAAGACCATCGACCGTTTGCAAAAAATAGCTTGGTGGGATTGGGATATAGAGAAAATCAATCAGAATTTGAAATTGATCTGTAATCTTGATGTCGATCTTTTAGAAGAAGTGGTCTTAAAGAATAATGAGATTGACTCAGGCAATAGAAAGAGGTAGCAAAAGAGGAACGCGAATAAAGCCATTGTTAGCACTCTATTCGGACTCCTTGTTAGCAATTATGTTTTCTTGATAGATCCAACGAGCAATGGAATCGAGGGTAATGGCCGCTGCCGCTGGATGGCTGGTCCCGTCAACTCCTGGGCCTACAAGATCAAATATAAACGCCTTTGGTAGGCTAGCTTTTACGACTGCGAATTGATAGCCGCAGAAGGGCTGATCAGAGACAAAGAGAGCTTTGCAAGGTTCGGGAGATAGTTTAAGCCAAGCTTTGATAGTATCCTCTGTGTTAGGGCGTTTTTGAGAAGACCCCTCTGTTTTTATAGGTACTGCAACAAAAACAACGGGAAGAGAGCGCATTTCTTCAGAAAGATTTGTTTCTTCCCAAAGAATGAGTGCTGCTTCAGATTCATTGTTACAACGATCTGTTAGTTCATCGACTCGTTTATCAAGAGGCCTATCTCCTGTGAGCCATACGATTTCATTAAAGCGCGTCCCTTCGTCCCAAAGTTGTTTAAGATAGTCAAGCCGCATCTGCATTCGAGAAGTTGTTCCCCCAAGGATTAAGGCTTTATCATATTCTTTACATGCAGGCTTCCACGCAGCAAACAACCCCAGATCCCTCGCCCAGTTTAATACAAAATTTTTTTGATTAGGGGAGAGCTCGGAGATTTCCCATCGTTCTTGATTGGGTTTGCGCAACCAGCGTTTTTGAGTTTCAATAACGATATCTGTATCTTGCGGGATATCTAAGGCAGATCCAAGTTGAGAAAGTGCCTTAGGATCGATTTTGCGATCTTGAATAGGTGATGCAAAGGTGGAGCTGCAAAGATAGATAGCGAACAGTAAAACCCATTTTTTCATAAAAGCCCTGGATAAAGTTAAGAAAAGTCGAATTATAGCACGTCTTTCTATAAATTTGGAGTGAGTTCAATAAAGCCCATTCAAATTGCCTTTTTTTATAGGAGTTTTAATACTGTCCGTATTATCACAGAGACTCCGTCTTCGGTCATTGCTATGGAAGTATTCTGAAAAAGCCTTGTAAAGGCTACATGAGAATAGATTTTAGACCAATTCGTGTTACAGCCTCTCTTTGAACAGCTAGCCATCCCATCAAAAGTTCTTGAAGCTCACCAGTAAACGTGTCTATGTTTTTAGCTGTATAGAAATTTCTCCCTGTAAGGCTTATATTATTTATCGAGAGATCTCCAGCAGAAAAAAAATCGCGAGTAATTAGCTTAGGTTTAATAGCTGTATTTTCAGGATCAGAAGATTCAATGATTAGTTTGCCTAAAACAACGACATCCCTGAATGTTACTTCTGTGCCATTTTTAATGGTGATTCTTGCTATTTGGCTTCTCCCTACAAAAAGATCGAAATCCTCACCTGAGTGAGTCGGCATAGCGTCGTCTGGAATAGTTAAAAAGTCAGTCCATCTAGATGGGCCACATTCTGTCAATATATTCATACTAATCTCATTTTTTTGGTTAAAAAAAACAACTCGTTTATTTAAAGGAATACGAATTGTAAACTGTAGTATTAATTTGCATCTATGAAAAATAATTTTTCAACTAAATATGTTCAATATCTAGGCAGAGCATCATTCAAGGAATTTAGCAAAAAGTAATAAAAATGAGGACGATTTACTTTATTTTTGGATACTAGATGAAAAAAAAGACATCTCGATCAAGAAACTCTTTTTACTTTTGAAGCATTTTTTCTCTGAGGATTTGAGTGTGGGGTTTTACTTTGACAAGAGGTTCTATTTTATAGACAAGCTCCATTCCTGCCATAAATTGGGTCGAGAAGGCTTGGGCTCTTGCAACTCAGCTAAGAGATAAATATAACAAGAACAACGTTTCTGAATAAATTGAGCCAACACTATCTTATGAAGGGACAGATATAGAGAACCATTTCTAACTTTTTTATCTTTTTAGCCATATTTAGGGAGGTTGTCTCACGAGGAGTTTCCTGAAAATTTCCTGATCGTAAGCCTCTTTTCTTAAGTTGCAAGTATTAAAAATAAAAGTAGTCTATTTTCTCGTTTTTCTTGGGGCCGATTACTCTCCAATTCAAATGGAAATTATGATCATTAAAATGGATTTGCCCAAAATAGCTATCTCCCCCACAAAGATGTGAATCGATAGAGGATAGAGACTGTTTGCCAGAAGGTTCAAGATGAAAAAGAAAAACAGGATGTTCGGGTCCTCGACGCAAATGTTCCAATGCAATCACTCCTATATTAAGGTCTAAAGTCCAACGAAATATATTACTAAAACTGAGTTCTTCACCCTGAAGACCTTGCCAAGTTCCCTTTTCGGTAAAGATCAAAGAATTAGGATCTTTTTTTGTGAGGATCACCTTTCCTTGTCCTTTTCCAGTCCATCCCTTTTCGTCTTTTGAGAGAGTCTTTGCTTGGAAGGTTAGGCTAGTAACTTCCGTGAGTTTATCCCAGAAAGCAAGAAGAACTTGGCCTTTATTTTCCTGATAGGCCGCTGAAGTTTTAGGATCTTCTTTTGCAATGCAGTAGTCTTTTTTGTCGTGGGGAGGAAGGAGGGTATATGCTTTTTTTAGCAATTGTTCAAGTTCGTTCATCAAAGGGTAAGAAAGATTAAATTGATACAGGTGAGTCTTTCCTTCGTAATAGCTTTTGATGAGGCCGCCTTTTTCTAAACGATTTAAAGCTTTTTGAAGAGGTGTTAGTGGCGTTCCAAACGATCGATGTAATTCGGCTTTGTAACATTTTCCATGCACCAATAGGAAAATGAGAATTCTTTGGACATTTTTATTCCCACATAGTGCTTCTAGCATAAAAAATTAAACCTCTTTTAAGTTTCTATAAACTACTTTGTGGTTTTAATAGGTAGATTTAAGAACGATTTTCTCTTGAAAAATGCCAAAAAATCAGGATAAAATTATTATTTTAACCCGAAACGGTTGAAATAAGATATCAGCTCAATCATCTCGTTATCAAATTTCTCTTTCTATCTACGCAATAATGGCACATGAGGCTACCCTAAATAAAGTAAAAAAATCACATTCCAAGTTGAGAGCTTAGCACTCGTGATTTTTGCAGAATTTATTCATTTATATCCGTTTTGTTGAGCCAAAATAAGACATATATTAATAAAAATGGATCTATTTTGAAGGGGATAAAAGCCTGACTTTAAATACTAATTTATGATAATATCCTTCTTTTTTTACAAACGTTCTTTCTAGAGGGTATCCTTAGCCTTTTACACAGGATTATCGTTATATGGGGAAAAGTTTGGTGGAATACTCTCGGGCAAACGAAAATTTTGTTACCGTGCTTACTTAAATCAAGGAGGATCAGTTATGCAAAAAACTAGACAAATTGGATTGCATCTTCTAGTAGCGCTTTTTTTAGGAGTGGGCTCTTATCTATGTGCAGACGAAGAAACTTCTTCTAAGGCATTAGAACAATTACAACCTGTTACTTCTTCGTCTATAAAAGAAGTTGAGTGGGTGCGCCTTTGTACAAGTCAATATCCAGAAATTCTCTGGCTTGCGGATGAAAATGTACGAAAAACAGAAGAAGGAAAGGCCAGCCTACAAGGGACCTACTCAGAGCAGTTGTTTGGAAAGAAATTCATCGAATTCGATCGTACAATCATGACGCTTCACTGTCTTAGACTTATTCTCGACGGAGGGCAGCAAGCTTATCAAGAATTTACTAAAGCGCAGCCTGTAGATGCCAAGCTTTCCAGAAAAAGCTTCAGTAAGTTACATGAGCAGAGTTCCTCTTTGCTCAAATCGATGCCAGAAATGTCTGAATTAGAAGTAATTCAAGCTATGGAAGCATCTCTTGTTTTAGGAGATATTGGAAAGAGCGAAAAAGCAAGAGACCTATTCAAACCCTATCGAGCAAAAGCGCCGGATCATGATGATTTTCACGGGGAAGTAATTCAGATTCTTCAAAAAAATCCAGAATTATGCCCAACATTTAACAGGCTCTCGCCATCTGGAAAAAAGCTTATTATTGATACTGCTAATCTAGCGCATTATGGACACGTCACTCATATTGAAGGGGGCCCGAGCATGTTTTCCAAATTAAAACAAAGTAATCTGTCAAGCACTTCTCCAGTTGCATTGGCATTTGATTTTTTTGTTCATACTTGTGATGTTGCAGGAGCTTTAGGTCATGTCAATAACCAATCTTCTTTGGTTTATACAGAATCTTCCCATCTTGCAATGCAAGCAGTATTTGAGTCTTGTAAAGTACTAGCTAATCCTGATAAGACGGAAATTGATGCATATAACGCATATCTAGCGATTAGATCTGGTTGGCTCGGCTTAAACCCTAATGATAGAACAGACCGTGCATTAACAAGAATGGGAGCAATGTTACGATTATTTACCCCACAAGAAGGTGCTGTTTTGAAGCAAGCTGTTTCAAAATTACCATCTGAGGTACGAGCTCAAATTATTGAGCAGCTGGACATCCGAAAAGGTGAAGAATTAGAAAGAACTCCTACATATATGCCTGCAGTACTCGTGAATTTAGCAAATAATCCAAGTTTGGGTTCATCGAAAGAAGAAATGATTTCCCAAGCAGTTATCTTAGGACTACCCTTTATTGCAAGAGTACTAGAAACGCACAAGCTCCATTTAGCTTCTTTACAAGCGGATGCTTCTATTCCTCTCAATTTCAATAAAGTAGCAGGAGTTGCAAAGACGAATCCGTTGGCTTTGAATGGGAAATATACAATTGATGCTGAAGGAAACGTATGCGTTATACCCTAAAACTTGTTGCTTATTTAATTTTTATTTCTGGGGGAGGGATTTCTTTGTTACAGGCTAATGCTGCTCAGCGTGGATTTCAAGCAATCATTTTTGCTTGAGATGCGTGCTAGTGGATACAGAGTATTTCAAGTTTTTAGCATGGAAAGAGGCTTTGGAGGCAGAAGAAATATCTTTTTCTTTTGAAGAATACATACCTCTTGTAGGTCATAACATCGATATTTTTGAAAAGGTTTGAAATAAAAAAGAACCTTAAAAATATGAAATTTAATAAACTATGGATAGTATTTTCATTAGTAGTTTTTGTGCTAATAAGTTTAATAATGCGCCAGCCAGGAAAATTGTTGACTTGCTGACATTCCAGGCAACTCATTACCAAGGCTATCTGCAATTGCCTTGACCATTTCATACCTAACTCCTAAAGGAAGAGCGCTTTCATAACAAAAATAACTTCGTTGAGTGCTCTGTCTTCCGCACTCGTTCATGAAAAACAAGCCAGGATCCAATGAATGTTTTGATTTAATTGTCATTTTACAACTGTTAAATTAGTTAATAGAACACATTATATAATAAAAGTATTAAAAAATTCTATTTTTTGTTTTTATGTTTTATGTTAGTGATACTAACTAGAGGTAAGGTGTTTAGAGGTTTCAAATTAAAATAATATCTTTTTTAGTCTAATAGAGTACTGAAAGCTTTCCTGTTTTGATCCGAAATATATTCGAAGTATTCAGCTTATTGATTAAATAGTCGGGTTTTTTATGTGATTTTTGGCGAAATTCAATCGAATTAAATAAAAGTCGTATATTAACAGGTTCTTCTTTTGGAATAGAAGAAGCTATCTTTAGAGTTCCCCCTGCCGAAAGATGGAGGGGGTGGTGTCTATAAGTTTTGATTAGTAAATATTCTCATTGCTTTTGCCATAAACTCAGCTAGCTGCGGATGAAATGGATCTAGCTGTTTTCTGAATTCAGGGTGCTCTTCATAGAGTTGAGCCATTGCTATATATACTTCTTGCGTAGCATTTTGAAGTTCTTTAGTAACTTCGTAGTGCTTTGTGATAATTCGTTGTACTTCAGCTGAAGAGGGTTCTAATTCCTTTTCAACGCAGTGAACGAGTTCTTTAAAAATCGATTGAGCGGTCTCGGTAGTTTTTTCGTAAAATTCTTTTCCTTTTTTTTCAATATCTTGAACATTCTTTGTTGGATTTTTAACGCTCTTTCCGACGATTTCTTCAGCTGCAAAATAGGACGTCCCTTTTTTTGATTTTTTCATGAGAGCGATATTGAAACCATCGAAAATTTCTTTGTCTTTCATTTTTTTCTTTCCTTTTAGGTGTTTGATCGTTTTATCGATGGTCTTAAGCAGTTGCTCTATTTTCTCCCATTCTTGATTTAAAGATTTTCTGTGAGAATAGAGAGCAGAAAGCTGATCAAAGTCATTTCGTCCCAGAACTTTTTGGATCTCTTTTAACGAAAACCCTAATTCTTTAAAGAAGAGAATCTGCTGAAGCTGGTGCAGCTCTTTTTCTTCATAATAGCGGTAGCCATTAGAACCGTGATAAGCTGGTTTTAGCAGGCCAACTTCCTCATAGAAATGAAGAGTTCGTATCGTCACTCCAGAAAGTTCACTTAATTTTTTAACTGTATAAGCCATCGATTTCCTTATCCTCTAATCTTTCTTTAATTTTAAAGGATACGTTCATTATAAGGAATAACGTATACGTTAGGGTCAAGTAAGTTAATTAATAAATAAATTTATTGTTAATTTTGAATGCTAATAACTGTTCTGCAGTTAACGCCTTTTTAAGGCATCTGGTAACATTTATTAGGGTTTATCGTGTCTTTTACGTATTTTTAGCTTGGAAAAATTTTTAATTTTGGTCATAGATTCAGTTAGCTAATCCTCTTTTCTTTTGATTAAAACTGCCCATAAATTGCAAACAGGGAGCTGTTTTTTGATCTTCGTATTATCTATTTCCGCCTTAATTGAATGGATAACTATATTGGTAAAACAAGGAGTTGGACCACTTGAGGTGCCAGATTTTCGTAGGCAAATCATCAAAATAAGTCCGAAGGAAAGGATGAAAGCAATCGAGGGTGATATCTGATTGTAAAAGGAGGTTTGAGCAGTGTTGAGAGGCTTTATCTAGTGATCGAGATAGGTCACTATCCTTTGGTTGAAGCGAATTTATTGCTGTAGATCTCTTAAAAATACGAATTTTTGAGGTCTTATTTCTTTCTATTTTTTATATTAGTAGTCTGGATTTTTTCAGCATTTTTATTTAAAGTAATCATCTGTTAAATTATTTATAGGGCGCACTTTCTTATTGTTTTTTCATTTTTTTTCAGTTTTTTTTATTTAATTTTCGTGTTTTTTTGAAAAATTTTTTGTATAAAAATGATGAAGAGTTGGTATAGCTGGGCTTGGGGTTTTTAAGGAGGGCGCGTGGTGAAGAGGATGATTAGTTTCTGTCTGAGTCTTATTTGGATGACTCAAGGTTTTTTATTTGCGGTTGATGATAGTAGCTCTTGCGCTTATAAAATTCTTGAGGACCTATCTGGATTTGATAATAATGAAGAAAAACTATTGAAATTGATACTTCCTAATGGTGTAAGGGTTTTGTTATGTTCAGATCCAGATCTTATGGAATCTTCCGGAGCCGTCTCTGTAGAAACAGGCTCATGGGATGATCCCGCAGACCACCCAGGTATGGCTCATTTCGTAGAGCATCTTTTATTTTTGGGCACTAAAAAATATCCTGTCGAATCGGAGTATATGCGGTATATTCACGAAAGGGGGGGCGAGTGTAATGCTGCTACTTATAGAGATCGTAGTATTTATGGGTTTTCAATAGGGAAGGAAGCTGATTTAGAAGGGGTTTTAGATCGCTTTTCTCAGCTTTTTATAGATCCTTTGTTTTCTGAGTCAGCAATTGCAAGGGAGATATACGCAGTCCACCATGAGTTTGAAGATACAATTGAAGATGAGTTTTTTCGTATCTGGAGGGTGTTTAAGGAAACAGGTAATATAAATCATCCGAATGTGAATTTTTCTTGTGGTAATTTGGAGTCTTTACAAAATTTGACTCAATTAGAAATTAAAGATTGGTTTGAGAAAAATTATAGACCCAGTGGGATGTATTTTGTTCTTTTATCACCCCTGCCCATGGATTTATTAGTAAAAATGACGACTTCTTTTTTTTCACTTATTCCAGAAAGAGAAAAGGAGGAACAAGTGATTTATAAGGGCTCTCTATCTTCTCCTTCGCAAAAGGAATGTTTAATTCATTTGGATGCAACTTTTAATCAACGCTCTTTATCTTTGTTATGGGAAATCCCAGCTTCTTGTGTTGGGTTTAAACAGATGTTTGCTTTTAACTTGCTCAAAAGGGTTCTTACTCATGGTTATGTAAGTAGTTTGGTTAAAATTTTAGAAAGGGAAGGTCTTGCTACTGAAGTTGGTGCTGATTTTTGGCGAGTTGAAAAGGAGCATGGTATTTTTAAAATTACCGTGAACTTAACTAGAAAGGGCGTAAAGAATTATGAAAAAGTAGTGAAAAGATGTTTTGAAGTTTTGGCTTTTTTAAAAGAAAATCCTATCCCTGCGTATTTAATTTCTCAAGAGCAGGAAAATGGGGGCAAGTGTTTTTTAAGAGGGCATCAACGTGCTATGGAAATAGCAGAAAGATTAGTTGATGAAAATTTAGAGGTTTTTCCTAAGGTCTTTTCTTGCAACCCTTTGGAAGTGTCATTTCAGGTTTTTAAAGTATTGGAAGAGCTAAATCCTAAAAGTTGTTTGTATTTTTTAGTTTCTCCTTTTAAAGAGTCGGGGCTAACACCTTCTCGGTTAGAAAAATGGATGGGTACCAAATACATGATTCGGCAGATAGCTAAAGAAAACATCTCATATTGGTCTTCAGTTGAGCCGAATCCTCATTTTAACTTTCAACCGAAAGAGTCTGATGCACCTTTTTTTCCTCCGGAAGAAATGGTCTCTTTACCTGAGCCTTGTTTTGTCATAGATGATGATATGGCGAGAATTCGTCTTGTGGAGTCGTCTGAAAGAGGCGAAAATATAGAGGCTTTTTTTTGCTTGACGATGAAAGATCTGGGGAAGTCTTTAATCCAAGAGGCTCTTTATAAGCTTTTCATAGGTATTTCTGAAGATGCTTTACGAAAAGAATTTAAGGAGCAAGAACTTGGGTGGAAAATTAGCATAGAAGGTCAGCAGCTTTGTATTTTACTCTTTACTACAAAAGAGTTTTTCGAGGAGCGATGTTTGCGTTTTTTTTCAATTTTAAGGGAGAATCAGGTTTCCTGTTCTCAATTTTTTAAAATTAAAAAGGAGCTTTTGGCTTCTTATTCAGGAGATCCTGATCCATTAGGTTTTGCTAAGCAAGTTTTTGATTCATATTTTAACTCGCATTCCTATACACAGATGGAGGTGTATCAGCAGTTATCTTCTATAGCTTGGGAAGATTACAGAGAATTTGAAGCGGTTCGTTTTCATGAGTTTTTTGTAGAGGGGGCTTTTTTGGGGCAGATATCAGCTGATGAAGTTTTATCTCTTTGTCAGGCAATTTATCAAAAAATTCCTTATTCTGTTTATGAGTCTCCCGTAAAAAAGATAGAAAAATGTGATTTTTCTAAAGAGGTTATCTTGTTTCGAAAAACGCATCGAAGAGGGAATGCTCTTCTTTCGTTGATTTCTTCAGGGGAGAGTGTTGAAGAAGGGGGCGTGTCCAGTCAAATAATTAATGTCGTTTTGCAGAATGCATTTTTTCAAGAGCTTAGGACACGTCAGCAAATGGCTTATAAGCTCTATAGTTGGGGCGAGGTGATAGACGATCAAATTTGTTATGGATTTGCTCTTCAGTCAAGCTCGTATCATCCTCAGTATCTAATAGATAGAGTAAATATGTTTTTGGATGATTTTTCAAGTAGAAACGAAGAGTTTTTTTCTCCAGAGCAAATGGATTTGATTCGAAACGGGCTAATTATTGACTTGCAGAATGAAAGAAAAAAGTCATACAAAAAAGATACGATCAAGAGGTTGGAAGAAAACATTGACAAACTTGAAAAAATTACTTTCCAAGAGGTCTCAGACGCTATGAAGAGAATTTTTTCTAAAGAAAATCGAAAGAGAATTTCTGTCTTGATTCAAGGAACGAAAGGAGTTATTTCATAAGTCGAAGGTAAAAAGGTTTTGTTTAAATAATGCTAGATCGCATCTGTTTTTTTTGTTAGAATAAGAACATTATTTGTAATGGATATTTTTTATGTATTTTCAAAGACTTCTTTTAGAAGTGAATCAGGGATTTACCTTTTATTTTATATTTCCGCTTCTTGTTATTTTAGGATTGTTTTTTACCGTAAAACTTCGATTTCTCCAGTTCACAAAGATAGGAGAGAGTCTTCGTTTTTTACTTAAATCTAAGCAAGAAGGCGATGGTGCCGTAAGTAATTATCAGGCGGTTTCAGCTGTGATAGCTGGAAATCTTGGCACAGGTAATATATCAGGTATGGCTGTAGCTCTTGCTACTGGGGGGCCCGGCGCCCTGGTTTGGATGTGGGTTATGGCTTTTCTTGGTTCTGTGATTCAATATAGTAGCTGTCTTTTGGGGGCAAAGTACCGTGTTAAGAATGCTTCTGGTGAATTTGTCGGTGGGCCTATGTACTATTTACAAAATGGTTTAGGTTTTCGGAAATTAGCTATAATTTTTTCTCTTTGCACTATTATTGCCGCTGTTGCTGTTGGAAATTTTGCGCAAGTAAACTCTGTTGTTTTACCTTTAAAATCTCTTGGTTGTAATCCTCTTTTGCTTGGGGTTTTTATGGCAATAGGGGCAGCTCTTGTTATGTTGGGCGGGATGCAAAGAATCGCAAAGGCAGCAGCTTCGATCGTTCCTATTATGGCTGCTGTTTATCTTGTTTCAGCTTGCTCTATTCTTTATTCATATCAAGCAGAGTTACAGAATGCGTTAGGTGTTCTTTTTTTTAGCGCTTTTTCCTTTAGTTCATTTGCTGGTGGCGTTATGGGCTTTACTGTCGTTAAAGCAATTTCTACTGGGTTAGAGAGGGGCGTGTTTGCTACTGATGCAGGAACTGGTATCGTTCCTATTTTGCAGTCAGGAGCTTCGACGAAAAATCCTGTAAATAGTGGAATTTTGACGTTGGTTGCGCCTTTTTTAGTCATGATTATGTGTTCTATGACGGGGCTTGTTTTAATTGTGACTGGAGCTTTTGAGAAAGTTGGATTAGAAAGCACGAATATGGTTGTTTTTGCTTTTCAGCAATTTTTTGGTGATTTTATCGGTATGGCGATAGTGATAGTTTCACTGTTTCTTTTTGCCTACACAACGGTTATTGCTTGGGGAGGCTGCCTAGCTAGAGCTGCTGAATTTTTGTGGGATAAGAAAAAAGCTCTTTACCTACAGTATCTTTATTTGGCGTTAATTCCTGTTGGAGCGATTATGAAAGTCGGCTTTGTCTGGATTTTAGCAGATGTTTCTATTTCTTTTATGCTTGTGATTAACTTGATTGGAATCATAGGCCTTTCTAAAGAAGTGTTAGCAGAAAGTCGCGGAGTTTTTTTGAAAAAAGATAACGCATAAAAAAAAGCCGATCTAACTAGATCGGCTTTAAATCCTTTTTCAAGAAGAGCTTTATTCTTTTTCTTCTTCTAACTTTCTAAGATATTCTTCTTCTACTTCGCTTACGTAGTCTTGTTTTTCAACAGGGATTTCTTCTGGCAAAGGTTGCATTTTGTCTGAAAGATCTTTAATAGCCGCTAAGAAAGGTTCTAATCCTATACGGTTTTTAGCAGAGATTTCAAATACAAGTTCCTTAGGGATTCCCATTTCTTTGTGAAATCTTTTTGCATTTTCTTCAGCGTCTTCCATGTCTATTTTGTTTAGAGCTATAAGGTATGGTTTTTCAAGCATATCAGCTTTGTAAGCTAAAAGTTCATCCCGTAGAATTCTAAAGTCATCCAGAGGGTCTCTTTGCTCAAATCCAGAAATATCTATAACGAAAATAAGTAAAGATGTCCGTTCAACGTGTTTAAGAAACGCTAAACCAAGGCCTTTGTTTTCGTGCGCATCTTTGATGATACCAGGAATATCAGCCATAAGTAGCTGCGTTTTATCCGGAAAGCCGATAAAGCCTAAGTTCGGAAATAAGGTTGTAAATGGATAAGCTCCAATTTTTACCCGAATATAAGAAAGCGTCGAGATGAGTGTTGATTTTCCTGCATTAGGCATCCCTACTAAGCCTATATCAGCAATTAATTTCAGTTCCAGTTCGATTTCTTTAGACTCTCCAGGTGTCCCTTCGGTGAAGATGTGTGGAGCTTGATTTGTAGGTGATTTGAAGTGGTGGTTTCCTTTTCCAGGTTTTCCGCCCTGGCAGACCATAACTTTTTGTCCGTGTGTTACCAGATCAAATAGAATTTCTTTTGTATTTTTATCTTTAACGAGGGTGCCGCATGGTACTTTTAAAACTAGGTCTTTTCCGCCTCTTCCTTGTTTTAAATTGCTTCCTCCGGCAGCTCCGTGTTGAGCTACAATAATTCTTTTATTTCTATAGCCTTCTAGCGAACGGGTATCTTTATCAGCGATAAGATAAATAGAGCCGCCTTTGCCTCCGTTTCCGCCTGTAGGGCCTCCCTTAGGGATGAATTTTTCTCTTCTCCAGGTGATTACACCGTTGCCGCCTTTTCCTGCGGAAAGAGTAAGAGTAGTTGAATCGACAAACATATATTTTCTGGGTAAGATCTTGTGAATGGAGGTGAATAAGCCCTTTTTAAAAGAAGGGCTTATAAAAAACTATGCAGGTAGGACGGATACGTATGTTCTATCTGTTTTTCTGTATGTAACAACGCCGTCAACGAGAGCAAATAACGTGTCATCACGTCCTCTTCCTACGTTTTTAGCAGGAACCCAACGAGTTCCTCTTTGTCTTACAATAATACTGCCGGTTGAGACAAACTCTCCACCTGAAGCTTTTACGCCGAGTCGTTGAGAGTGAGAGTCTCTTCCGTTTCTGGTTGAGCCTTGACCTTTCTTATGTGCCATTGTGAACTACTCCTTTAGCTTGCTATCTCTGTGATTTTAACTCTTGAGTATTTCTGACGATGTCCCACTTTTCTACGATATCTCTTTCTTTTTTTATATTTAAAAGCGATAACTTTTGGGCCTTTTACTTCGTCGATTAGCTCTGCTTTTACGGTAAATTGGGATAGATATGGACTACCCATTTTAGCGTCAGATCCTTGACTCACAAAGAGCACATTTTTAAATTCTATTTTTCCATCTTCAGCGGTTTCGAGTAGTTCTACATCGATAACATCGTTTTGTTCTACTCTGTACTGTTTTCCGCCTGTTTCAATAATCGCGTACATTGGACCTCCTGATTTGCTTTTCCACCTGTAGATAAGGAAAGATTCCCGTTGCGCGCTTTTTTTAGCGGTTTTCCCTGGTTTTATTTCTTAGCAGGGATATAACGAGATTCCTTAGAGAGGAAAGCAAAGATGATAAAAGAACCTTTTTTTCTAAGTCAAGTATAAAAGTAGAAAAGATTGGTTTAAAGAAGAAAATGCAGGTATTTATTATTTTATCTGGAAATTTTTTTCTTTTTTAGCTGGGATGCCCAGAGGGAAATTCCATAAAAAAAACTAGACACGAGCGTGATCGTAGCTCCCGGAGGCCAATTCAGTTGGTAGGAAGTGTAAATTCCAATGCATGTAAATAAGGCTCCCAAACAAACAGCTGCCTTCATTAAGGAGGCTAGTTTTGCGGAGAACGTTGAGGCGATAGCTGCTGGCATTGTAAGCATTGAGATGACTAGGACTGCTCCGACTATTTGTATCAGAATGACAACGGATATAGCTATCAAGCAAAGTAGAAATATATAGTTTTTTTTGACCGAAATTCCCTGTAAAGAAGCCTGTTCTTCGTCAAAGCAAATTGTTTGAAACTTTCTATAAAAAAGAAGGGTGCAGCCGACAACTAAAATATCTAGTATGACAATCGAAATCATGTCAGTTTTAGTAACCCAGAGAATATTGCCAAAAAGAAAATTCATGAGCTCTACGTTGTATCCTGGTGTGAAGGTAATGAAAATTACCCCGATTGACATCCCTGTAGCCCAAATAGCTGCAATGATCGAATCCTCTCTTTCTTTGTATTTTAAATGAACCCAGCCAAGTAAGAATGCTGCTGCTATGGCTGAGACTAAAGCCCCATAAATGGGAGATAAAAAGTGTAATTCGTAGGTTCTTTTTAGCCAGAGAAATAATCCCATTCCGCCAAGTACAGCATGGGATATACTCCCGCTGATGAAGACTATTCGCTTGGTCACCACATAAGAGCCTACGATTCCTCCAGATATAGACGCGGCAAGACCTGCTAATAAAGCAGTAAATAAAAAAGGGTTTGTTAGGAATGTCTCGAAAATAGGGATCAAGGTGCCTCGTTTATCTTATATAGTGTTTTTTTTATTATAGGGGAGTGGTACAGCCCTAGGCCAAAGTGTTCGCATACTTCGGAAGGAGATAGGCTGTGAACGTTTCTGTGAACGCAAAGGAGTTTGCCTACATCTTTCAAAATTGTTTGTAAGTCATGGGTGACCATTAAAATAGTCATTTTTCCCTTTAAAGAAGATAGTAGAGATAGAATTTCTTCTTCAGCAACAGGGTCAACGCTTGCTGTAGGCTCGTCTAATAGCAATATCTTTGGGTCAGATGCAAGGGCTCTTGCTATAAGAACTCTTTGCGCTTGGCCCCCCGAAAGCTTGCCAAACGATTCGTTTTTTTTGTCTGCGAGGCCTACCTTTTCTAAGGAATCCATCGCTTTTTGTTTGTAGTGATTGCTAAGTTTTCCGAAAAAATTGATTTTAGATAGACAGCCCATTTCTACAACCTCGGCTACAGTAATAGGAAATTGTTTGTCTAGTTTGGTGATTTGAGGTACGTATCCAATGAGGGGTCTGCTTTCTTTAGGAGAAAGTCCTAGTATGGAAACTGTTCCGTTATCTGGTTGTAAAAAGCCCATTAGCATTTTAAGCAGAGTCGTTTTTCCGCCGCCGTTAGGACCGAAGATGCCTATGAACTCACCTTTTTCAATGGAAATATTGACGTTTGATAAGATTTCTGTTTTTTCATACGAAAAAGCTACATTTTCTAGACGGATTGCTGGGTGTTTTTTCATTTAGATGGCTCTGCGATGGCTTTGGCTATGTGTAGTAAATTTTCTAGGTAGTTTGCGCTATAGGGGTCGACTAGATGCGTTTGCATGTGAAGGTTTGCTGCGATAAGCTCGGCACCTTTGTTGTTGTATTGTGCTTGCGTTAAGATGCTTTGTATTTTCGTTGAGTGAGCAATGTCTATAATGGAAGAAATCTTTTGAGGTAGGGGGTCTTTTCCTTCTGATTCAATCGCAAGTTGTTTAAGGTTATAGTCGTAACAAAAATAGCCAAAAGCAGCATGCGATACTAAAATAGTGTCTCCAGAAAAGGGTTCTAGCTCTTTTGTGATAATTTTATCTGTTTCTTCTAGTTTTTTCTTTAGTAGGGGTAGTGTTTTTTCTAGTTGTTTTTTTCGTTCTGGATAAGCTTTTAGAAGGGTTTTTGCAATGAGGTCCGCTTGTTGCTGAGCAAGGCGTAGGCTTAGCCAAAAGTGTAAATCCACATTTTCTGGATTGTGGTGCTTATGATGTTTACAACAGCCTTCATTGGAAACCTCAGGAAGAATTAGCTCTTCTGCTAGGTTTAAAGTGATTAGTTTTTTATTTTGCTGAGTGAGGGATTGTGCGATTTTATATTCAAAAGACTCGTTGAGTCGGATCCATACTTTAGCACTTTTCGCTAGAGCTACTTGTTTGGGGGAGGGTTCATAAAGGTGAGGATTTGCTTCTGGAGGAACTAGTGATATCGTGGAAAGCTCTCCTTCAGTGAGTTCTTGGATGAAGTATAGGTACGGTGGAATACTCACAAGAACTTCAACGTTTTTCTCGGGAGAATGTGTGCATGAAGTAAAAAAAACGCTTAACGTCACAATAGTGAGAGTGAAAAACAAACGCATATTTTTAGCCTTAAGATAAGAAGTAGAAGGTCTCTTGGTTTCTATTTTTTATCTTAAATTGGAATTTTTGCAAGAGAAAAGCAAAAAGCTTGAGTATTATTAAGATAGTGCGATACTATGTGGCCACAATTTTTAGGAGGGGTGTTCGAGTGGCCGATGGAGCCCGCTTGGAAAGCGTGTAAACGTGAAAACGTTTCGTGGGTTCGAATCCCACCCCCTCCGTTTTAACCCTAAAGAATCTCTTTAGGGTTTTTTTTGTCTAAGTGTTTCTTTATGTTTTTCTTGTGTTTTTCTTCCTCTTTTTTGATGATGGATTATCTTATATTTTAAGGCAGGCAGGTTGCTTTAATTTTTTGAAACTATTTTAATCTTTACTAGAGATCTAAAAAATGACTACAGCCGTCAATAAAGACTCCCATTTGGCATCTTTTATTTTCATGGGCGCACTACGCAGTGCAGCCGGTTTCCCTATTGAGCATCCCCTAGAGCTAATGAAAATAACAGCTCAAGCTTATCCAAAATCTTCATCGAGGGAGGTTATTCAAACCATAATTAAGGATAAGGGTCTTTTAGGATTTTCTAATACAATGTTAACGAATTTTCCTCGGCGTGTTTTGAGGGAGGCTGTTAGGTGGCCTGTGATTGGGTATACGCATGAACTCCTTGTTATGAAATTTCCTCGGAAATTCTCAAGAGAGGGAACAAGCTCTAAGCTTGTAACCGCGGTTTCCGTTGCCATTTTTGATTCATTAGTTGTGCTTCCTCTAGAACAATTGATGGCCTACCGTGTAAAAGAAGGAGCTCCTTATCGGAGCTTTTTTAATAGGCAATTTACTCTGGATGGGGTTCTTTCTCTTTATAATGGAGTTGTTGTGAATTTATTTCGTCAGGGAGTTACATGGATTAGCATAATGGCTATTAACAACGAAGTGAAAAAAAAATTCGACTATTTCGATAAGGACAGGGCTCATCCTTATATAAGGCAAGGGGTGGCTAGTATTTGTATTGCAACGGGATTGATTACTTGGGCGTTGCCTATCGATTTTGTAAAAACCAGAATTCAAATGGACCCTGATTTGCAGAAAACGAAGATAATATCTGTTGTCCGAACTTTGCTGCTTCGGCATCAATTATCCGGTTTTTATGCAGGAGCGTTGCCCGTGTTTATTCATACAATTTTTCACGCTACATTAGGTGGCTATATTCTTGATAAAATTTTTTCTCAAGGCAAATAAGTGGTAGTTGTTTTATGGAGTGGAATTTCCTTGTGTATAGGTTTTTCTAATTAGTTTTGTCAGAATAATAGTTTTAGATGTTGAGTTTTTTTTACATCCACTATAACGTTAGAGCTATTTTAAAAGAGAATATTGTTTTTGAGCTTGAGAGGAGTATTGTATGCGTTGTCCTTATTGTCACCACGAAGAATCCAAAGTGACAGATTCCAGAATGGTTGTAGAAACAAATGCTATTCGTAGAAGGCGAGAGTGTCTGAAGTGTTTACGTAGATTTACTACATTTGAAACTTTGGATCTCACGGTCCAAGTGTTAAAACGAGATGGAACCTACGAAGATTTTTCTCAAGAAAAATTAACAAGAGGCCTTGATGCTGCGTGTCGCCATACTGGAGTTAGCCGAGAGCAGGTCAGGACTACCGCTTATAGAATTGCAGCTGATTTAATGGAGCGTCCTCAAAGAGAAGTAACTACTAAAGAAATAGGAGAAATTGCGATGAAATATCTCCAATCGCTAGATCCTATTGCATATATTCGCTTTGCTTGTGTATATCGTCGTTTTAAACATGTTGATGAACTTATGGATGCTTTGGGAAGTATCCCTCCTTCTACGGGGAGTTGATAAGTCATTGAAAAGACGATTGATAAACCATAAGGAGTGAAGGATGTCGTTATCTCAGCAAGAAGTAGAAGTTTTTAAAAAGAGATTGGAAGAATTGAAGATGAAGATGACCTCGCTTGTTCGAGGAACTAGTGAACTAGTTAAAACTTCAGAAGAAGGTAAGGGATATTCCCAGCATCAAGCGGATGAAGGTACAGATGACGCAATTCGAAATGTGAGTTTAGAGGTTTCTGAAAAGGAACTCAAAATTTTACATCAAATAGAAAGAGCTTTGGAAAAAATTGAAGAAAACACCTACGGGATTTGCGATCTAACAGAAGAAGAGATTCCTAAGGTTCGTTTAGAGGCCGTTCCTTATGCTACGATGACCGTAAAAGCGCAGGATAAAATGGAGAAGGGACTACTTTAATGACAATAGGAAAGGTTGTTTGGATTTTGGGAGTGTGTTTATTTATTTTGGGGATAGATATAGGTTTAAAGGCTTATACCTTTTATCATATCCCTTTAATGACTTGGGCTTCTCCCACATATCCTTACGGTGGTATTCCTGTATTTCGTGATTGGTTTGGGATTGATTTTTCATTAAGTTATGCTATGAATAAAGGCGCTGCTTGGGGAATGTTTTCTTCTTTTCAACAGTATCTTCTTTATTTGCGTTTGTTCATTATGAGCGGTATTTTTCTTTATCTCTTGATGGTAAAAATGCCTTTTGTCAAAAAGCTCGGGTTGTCTTTGGTTTTGACGGGTGCTTTAGGGAATGTCTTAGATTTTTTCTTGTATAAACATGTTGTCGATATGTTCTTGTTTTGTTTTTGGGGGTACATATTTCCAGTATTTAATGTCGCAGATGCTTCTATTTTTTGTGGCGTTGTTCTTTTGTTGTTTCATGGCTTTTGGGATAAAAAGACTGGATTGTCTTCTAAGGATTTGAAATGACTTTCCCTTTTACTATAGGCTCGTTAGAAGAAAAAGGTATAATGCACTGTTCTAAGTGGCTTAGACATGCTGTTTTATTTGAATTAGATGAGCTGCAAGATTTTTTAACTGAGCTTGGGCCTCATGTTTTTGTTCCGACTTCTTTAGTGACGGAGGATTCTTGGCAAATACTTGATGTGGATTTTAAAAAGGAATATGAACTTTATTTGTCAGAGTTGTTAGATGAGAATGCTGCTTTAGATATTTCTAGGAGGCGTTTTTTTTCTTTGATGCTGTCTTCTTCTACTGATGATTTTTATGCGATGCCAACTTCTAATAATCGTTTTGCTATTAAAGCGTGTCGGCCAGTTATCCAAATTCAGTTATACCATGCGTTTATTTCGCCCTTAGATAAAAAGATTCATCCTATGGTATTACATCCTGAGGGATTTTCTTTTGGATTACAATTCTCTTATCCTCAAATTTATGAAGATCCTTTGACTCATGAGTTTTCAAAGGTCCTTTTAGATGATGCGTTTCCTTGTACGATTTTATTTAAAAAAATGGTTCAGTGGTTTAGGAAAAATACTAAGCCTGTTTCGTTTTCTTTGTATGGGAATAAAATCCATGCACCATTTAGAGAGGGGAAAGCTTCTTCTGGGTGGGCTTTAAAGCATAAAGGGTTGCGCAAGGCTTTATCCTATGCCACCTAATTTTTTTAGTGCCAAAATTTATTTAGTTTTGCTGACAGAAAAGGAATTTCTTGTTCCTTTATCCCAGAATTCTATTTTTCTTAATGTTTCCTTGTATGTTGAATCTATTCTCGGAGGCATTTCCTGCTTTATAAAAGCTGAAACGTTCGCAGAATTACAGGCTGCAGAACAAACTATTCGCTTTTTTTGGGGTAGTTATGAGTTTTTCTCAGATATAGGTTCTTTACCCCATGCTTTACAAGATTTGATGCTCAAAAAAGAATTAACTCTTTGTCTTGCAGAATCTTGTACCGGGGGGTATCTTTCTCACCTTATTACTAAGGTCTCAGGTTCGTCAGAATATTTTTTAGGTTCTTTTGTTACCTATTCTAATTTTTTAAAAACTAAATTGTTACAGGTTCCCGAGGTTCTTTTAAATACGTTTGGGGCTGTTAGTGAGCCTGTTGTTATTAGCATGCTAGAAGGAGCTCTTGCATTTTCTTTGGCAGACATAGGGATTGCTGTATCTGGATTAGCAGGTCCTCTTGGAGGTTCTTTGGAAAAGCCCATAGGAACTGTTTTTGCGGCTTTGGGATCAAAAAATTCGTATGTTTTTGGTTTTTTTGAAATACAAGGTTCTAGGGAAGATGTAATTGTCTTAGCTTCCTACAAACTTTTAGCGATGTTATATAGAAAGGTAGCTTATGGGGCTATTTCTCCAGGTTTTACCCATGCTCTAATTCCTAGTCAGTAAAAAAGAGAATATGCTACACTCTTCCCAATCAGGAGAGATTATGCAGCCTATTTTAGAGATTACAAGTATACAAAACCCAAAAATTAAAGCTGCGTTTGCTTTAAGAGATAGAAGAGATCGAGAGGAAACAGGCCTTTTTATTATTGAAGGGTATCGAGAGTTAACAAGAGCTATTCAAGGGGGAGTTTCTATTGAACAGCTGTTTTTTTCGGAAACTCTTTTTTTGGGAGTCAATGAAGGCTCTTTGATTAATGAGCTAAGAGAAAAAAATGTCTCCTTATATTCTTGTACTGAAGCGGCACTTCGAAAAATCTCTTATAGAGATCGTCCAGATGGACTTGTTGCTATTGCTAAAAAAATGGATACTTCTTTTCCTGTATTTGCCTCCTCTTTTAAAAGTTCAAATCCGTTTTTATTGATAGCAGAATCGATTGAAAAGCCAGGAAATTTGGGTACAATTTTACGTTCATCAGATGCTGTAGGTGTTGATGGAGTCATTCTAGCAGATCGCTGCACAGATCTTTTTAATCCAAATGTAGTAAGAGCTAGTGTGGGCACTCTTTTTACCCAACCAGTAGCCGAAGGCTCCGGGGAAGAAATCTTTTTATGGCTAAAAGAAAATGGTATTCAAATTTTAGCTGCAACGCCTCATGCTGAAAAAGAATTTACGGAAGTTGATCTTACGGGACCGGTAGCAATTTTAGTTGGTACAGAGCAACTTGGGCTTTCTAAACTATGGATGGATTCAGCTGATTTACAGGTTCGTATTCCAATGAGAGGGGTGGCTGATTCTTTAAATGTCGCAACGGCTACCACGCTTCTTTTATATGAAGTGCTTAGACAAAGGTCATCTACGTGATAGAGGTTTTGTATTTTGATAATCACCTTGTTATAGTAAATAAGCCTTCAGGCATCTCTACCCAGTCTGAAGAAGGGGAAAGTGTTGAGTCGTTAGCAAGAACATGGGCTAAAGAAAACTATGAAAAAAAAGGTGCAATCTTTTTGCATGGGGTACACAGGTTAGACAAACCTGTAAGTGGCATTGTTTTATTAGCTAAAACCTCTAAAGCTTTGTCTAGAATGCAAGAGTCTTTTAGATCCAAAGAAGTACAAAAAACATATAGAGCCTGGGTTGAAGGTTCTTTAGAAACAGATACGGCTACTTTAGAGGACTATCTTCTTCATGAAGAGTTTAGATCAAGTGTTTGCTCATCTAAGCATCCTCAAGGTAAAAAAGCATCTTTGAGTTACGTCGTAATAAAAAAAACAGCTAAGGCTACACTCGTAGAGGTGGATTTACATACAGGAAGATACCACCAAATACGCTGTCAGTTTAGCGCAAGAGGTCATCCGGTCGTGAATGATGTTAAATACGGAGGAACCTTAGTTGCAGGATCTGAGAGTATAGCTCTTCATCATGCAAAAGTTGTATTTCCTCATCCTGTTTCTAAACAAAAGCTTGTTTTTGAAGTGCCGTTAGCGTCTTTATGGGATCGTCTTGTATAAGGATTTTTTCAGCTATTTGTATGGCGTTTAGAGCTGCTCCTTTAAGAATTTGGTCTCCAACAACCCAAAGGTCTAGTGTGTTATCTTGAGAGAGATCTTTTCGGATTCTTCCACAAAAAATAGAGTTTTGCCCTGTTGCATGTACAGGCATTGCGCTTGTAGTTACTATAACTCCTTCAGCATGTTTTAAAACTTCGGTAGCTTCTTCTTCTGAGATAGGTTGATGGAACTCAGCATTAATAGATTCTGAGTGGGATCTTAGTACAGGAACTCTTACACAGGTAGCTCCAATTCGAATGGTATTATCTCCAAGGATTTTATGGGTTTCATGGACTAGCTTTAGCTCTTCTTCGAGATAGCCGTTATCTTTAACCGCTGAGTTATGGAGGAAAAGGTTGAATGCATATGGGTGAGGAATCACCGATCTTGTATAAGGTCTATTTTCTAGGTAGGCTAAAGTTTCTTCTTCCAGCTCTTCCATGGCTTTAAGGCCTGCTCCGCTTGCGGCTTGATAGGTAGAGACGACAATTCTTTTGAGCTTAGCTATTTTATGAAGAGGTGCTAAGGCCATAAGCATTAAAATGGTTGCGCAGTTTGGGTTTGCAATAATTCCCTTGTGGGTTTTAAGGGCTTCTGGATTTACTTCTGGAATTACAAGTGGGACTTCTTTATCTAGTCGAAAGGCTGAGCTGTTATCAATTACCACGATCCCAAGTTTTTGTGCTATAGGCGCATACTCTTTAGAAATTTTACTCCCAGCGCTAAAAAAAACAAGGTCAAGACCCTCTAGTTTAGTGGGGGAAAGTTCTTCCACGATAACCGAAGACTCGTTGAAAGGGATTTTCGATCCGGCAGAACGTTTTGACCCAAAACAGCGAAGAGTCCTTACTGGAAAGTTTCTTTCTTCAAGAAGTTTAATAAGTTCTAATCCAACGGCGCCACTAGCTCCCACAATTCCAACATTAGATAAAGACATATGTTAACCTATAAGGAGTGTGTAGTGTGTAAATATTGTTCTAAACCGTAAGCCGAAAAAAGATTTTCAGTTTCTTCCCAAGAAACATAGCCATTTTTTTTATGGGCTTCTAAAATACGAATAATAGACAGCGCAACTTCTGAATAGACCCCTGTTTTTCCGTTTTGTGCAGCATATTGTATTGCGTTAAATAGTACAGCATTAGCTTCTTCATAGGAGATGTTCTGCTCTTTATTAAGGTAGTCATTTACGTGCGATTGGATTAGGTAGGTGGCTCTTCCTTGTAATTTGAGGTTGCTTGGGTTTACGTTTGTCATGGTATTGCCAACGATTCTACCAAGTTTTCCCATCACAGCTGTTGAATGAGCGTTAAGAAGCATTTTTAAGGCTATTTGTTCTCGTATTTGGAGAGGATCTTGTTCATCGGATAAAAGTAGTGGTATATATAAAGCTTTAGGATAGATTTCTCCTGTTTTTTTTATAAATTCAAGGAGTCTATCTGTAGTATTTGCGCTAAAAACAATTGCTAAAGCAGCTTTTTCATCGAACAGTTTCAGCGGCGTGTTAAAAGAGGATAGGTCATCAAGTTCTTTGGCTTGAAGAACAACAATTCCGAGGTCTCCTTCTTTAGGAGTTTTTTCTTCAAAATTTATCCAGTTGGTGGAAAAGTCATAAAGCTCTTGCTGTTCATCTCCTGCTATTTTCAAACTGCGTAGTGCAGCTTTTTGCAAGAAAGGATCTTCGATTTCAAAAGAAAAAGGGTCTTTATATTTCTGCTCTAGAAGCCCTTTAAAAGGTCTTCCTAAAAAGGTGTTCCAGGCTTCTTTTGCATCTATCGCAGGAGTGGAAACTTGCAGCCAAGATTTTCTTTCTATGGAGTTGATAGGATCTAAAGGGAATACCCTAAATGTAGGGGCTCTTTCGGTTGAATCGATAAAAACGGGAATAAGAGCTTTTTTTGCTAGATAGGTAGTAAAATGGTTGTTTTGATACGTGGAAGCTTCTAAATCTGTTAAAAAGCTAAGAGGGATTGCTGTGTTTTTGACAGACTCTTGTAGGAAGGGAAAAATACTTAGTCTATCTTTTAAAGATAAGGGCTTAAAACCAAGAGAAAGCAATTCCTTTTCGGATAAATATTTCTTTAAGCTTTTGTAGATAGCTTCTTCCAAGATCATTCCCATTACGAATGTTTCACTTGTAGTAGCTTGCATCCGAGTAGATCCTGTAATTGCTTGAGGCCCTGTAAATAAACAAATTTTCGTAATGGAAGAGTTTTCTAGGACGGCGCGGCTGCGATCTAACCCTACGAGAACTTCGTTGGGATTGTTGTAAAGGAAGTAGAGTTTTTTTTCATTAGAGCTTTGCTTTGCTCCAGCTAGAATAGTTCCAATCACAGAGGAAGTTTCACCACCTTCTGTAATAGCAAAGACGACATCTTCTGCATGAATGCCGTGATCTTCTAGTGCAAGTTTTCCGATTAGTTGTAGGTCTTCGAGCCCTTCAAGAGAGCTTACAAGAGCTCTATCTCCACCTGTCATTTCTCCAATCAGTCGGTTTCCGATATCTGGGAAATGGCCTTTTAGACGTTCCCAAAAAGGAGAATTTTCTAGTTGAGTCCAAAAAGGCCTCCAAAAGCAGCTTTCGACCTGCTTGGCAAGTCTTCCTGTAGCTCCACACCCATATACGTAAATTTTATAGCCGCTTAATATTGCGTCGGTTACAGCCTGCGATGCTTGCTCTAGAAGTTTTATATCGTAACCTTCAAGGCACTGTTTTGAAATGTCTTCATCAACGCTAAAAAGAGCCTCTAGACCATTTACTGTGTTGTTTTGCAGTAAGAAACTTAGGTTGTTTGTTTTTGGGTGTCTTTGTTCCGTAATGAGGCCATGTAGCTGGAATTGTTTTTTGTTTTCGAGGTAGTCTATCGCTTCTATAGAAGGAGTGATTTGTAGTAAGTCAAGAATAGAACTATGCAAAAAAGAAGAGGAAAGTAAAAGAAGCGTAGTGAGGTTTTTTTTAATGTATACAAACATAGTAGGCCCTAAGAAAAATTAAAAGTAATTTATCCTTAGGTTTTTTTTTTGGCAAGAGCAATAGGTTTTTTATTCTACTTGATTTAACTTAGCTAAGAGTTCTTCTTTTGCGTTACTTAGAATTGTAAAAAAAGCTGTCGCTTCCTCTTTAAAGGTTGGATGCTTATCGGGGTGAGTTGCTAGGGAGAGCTGTCTAAACTTTTGTTCTACACTAGCAGCATCAACTAAATTTTCAGTAGTAAATCCCAGCATCTCTTCAGCAGAACTGTTTGCGAGTACCTTTTCTTTTAAAGAAAGTAGCTCCTCAGGGAGTGGATTTGTACCGCTTTGTATTTGTTCGAGTGTCTTTTGAGTAGCTTTTAAAATAGTCTCCCAAGAATTTTCCTCTTCTATAGGTATGTATAAGTCTATTCTTTTGCCCTCATCTTGAAAATTTAATTCCAGTTTGGAGGTGTGGGATTCTGGTATATACGAGCTTCCAATACTTTGTGCTATGTATTTTGAACCGTTCATCAAAGTGAGTAAGTCTTCGAGAGTTTCAAATAGGTCAATATACTCCCTTATGTTGGTAGTTTCATCGATCTGAAGTAAAAACTCGAGCAAAGGTATATAATTTCCTGTTGTTTTGAAGGTTTCAAATCTGGACGCTATATAGAAATGATCATTGCGTTCTTTTAACTCTCGGCAACTTTTTTTTAATTTGGTTAACAGCAAATCTGCTTGATATTCGTATAGGTCAGTGAAAAATGGATCTATTTTTTCTTTGTCATTTGGATTTATATCTAGGGTAGGATCGAATGAAAGAATTTCCCCGGACTTCCCTGTAATTCCGAAATTGTTTTTTAATGCGATGGATCGAAACAGGCCCGCCTTATGATTTTTTTCAGCTACCATGTATAATATCGGAGAGACCTCTTTGGGAACGAAGAAGCTAGCCGGAATCGCTCCTAAAAGCAGTGGAATTGCTTTGAAATCAGCAAATCCTGCAACAAAGTGCGCTTTAGCTTTTTCCAGGTTACGCTCGTCGTTGCCAACTAGATAAGCTCCAAGAAAGCGGAGTGCTTGGCATGGGTGGTAGAGGCTTCCTGCAGCAGCTCCCAGAATAACAAATACCACCTGGCAAATCACTCTAGCTATAGAGTAGAGCCAGAGACAATTCCTTGGTTCACTAGGCTTACGATAAAGGATGTTGCTTTCCCAGTCTTTTTTATCCAGTTTTAGGGTTTTTTTCATAGAACCTAGATCTTCAACCTGCCTAAGTTGATATTGCGAAGGGGATAGTTCGGGGTATGAGTATATTTTTTTAAACAGTTCAAGAGAAAGAGGGTGGATGTTTAAGGGTTCTTGGAGAGGCTGATAGGCTGAAACAGGTTGTGATAAATTGATAGAGTTCATTTTTACCTCTTTTATTCTTAAATAAAAATAGATTATACACTAAAAAGATATATTTAGTCGATTATATTAACTTGTAAGGTTTAAACGTGTTGATGTTTTTAATGTGAGTTCTTTTTTTTAGGATAAAGAGATGGGCTGCTTATTTTTTGCCTTAATTGCTTTTTTTTTGTATGCTTTACCTTTACTGTAGGATTTTTATGAAAAAAGATATCGAAGCTTCTATCGAAGAGGGGATTAGGGTTATTGAATCCCTAAGAGAACCCTCTCAGTTGTTATTTATTGAAAAAGCAGTGGATCTCCTCTCCAACTCTTTACAAAAAGAGGGTAAAATTCTCGTAGCTGGCAACGGGGGGAGTCTTTGTGACGCCATGCACTTTGCTGAGGAGCTAACGGGGTTTTATAGAGAAAAAAGACCAGCGCTTGCAGCGATAGCTCTTTCAGATGTAGGGCACATGAGCTGCGTAGCTAATGATATAGGCTATGATTATGTTTTTTCTAGGGGAGTGGAGGCTTTAGGTAGGGCAGGTGATGTTCTTGTTGTTATGACTACAAGCGGTAATTCTACGAACCTTCTAGAGGCTGTGAAAACAGCTAAGCAAAAAGGCCTATCGACAATTGCTTTTTTAGGTAAAACAGGAGGAAAACTTAAGGGGCTTTGTGATTTAGAGCTCGTAATTGATAAGGTTTTTCCGTACTCAGATAGAGTCCAAGAAGCCCATATGACGGTAATCCATATTTTAATTGAAATGATTGAAAAAAAGATTTTTCATCATGTCGATTGAGTCTTTTGCTGTCGAGGTTATAGAAGGCAGGAAAAAGTCTTTGTTCGTACAGGGAAGTTTTTATATTTTAAGTCTTTTTTTTCGGTTGATTACAACCCTTCGCCATTTTCTCTATGATTTTGGGGTATTTCGAAGATATAGAAGTTCTTCTTTTATTGTGAGTGTAGGAAACATCGTGGCGGGAGGGACCGGCAAAACTCCCTTTGTCCGAAAACTTGTGGAAGAATGTATAAAAAATCCCGGTTCTATTGCTATTTTTTCTAGGGGATATCGTTCGAAAAAAAAACGGGGCAATTTAGAAGTTTCCAAGGGGCAGGGGCCAATCGTATCCTCAGAACAAGCTGGGGATGAGCCTTTTTGGCTTGCAGAAAAAACAAAGGCTTCTATTTTTGTAGGTAAAGATCGAGTGCTTAGCGCTCACCTTGCCGAGAAAAAAAACATTCGTGTTGCTATCTTAGAAGATGGATTTCAGTATAGATCGCTTGAGAGGAATTTAGACATAGTTCTCCTAGATGCTCTTGATCTTTTTGGTAAAGGACATTTTCTTCCTAGAGGGTATTTAAGAGATTCTCCAAAACGATTAAAAAAAGCAGATGTAGTTGTAGTTACTCATATTCAAGAAAATGTGAATAAAGAGGATGTCTTACGTCAAATTCGAGAGTTTACAAAAGCTCCCGTTTTGGGCTTTAGATCCTCTTATGGACTAGATCCTGAGGTTAAAGGGGCTCTTATAGGAGCTTTTTGTGGGATTGCCAAACCTGATCTTTTTTATTTGGCATTAGAAGACATAGGGTGTTCTATTGTTGAAAAATTGACCTCGTTGGATCATATGATGCCTTCCTTAGAAGATCTTGAGCATTTTGCTTTAGATTGTAAGAGTAAGGGGGCTAAATTTTTAGTTTGCACGGAAAAAGATTTGGTGAAGTTTTCAAATAAAAAATCTTTATCCCTTCCCGTTGTTGTTTTAAAAATGGATTTTGAGTGTATTTGGAATGAAAAGTTCTGGAAAGAAATGTGTGAATCGATCAAAAATAGAGTTTGAACTTTTTTAGGAAAAATTTTTATGAGTGAAGAGTATAAAATCATGCTCCCTAAGTTAGGGGAAAGTATTGTTAGCGCTACTATTGTAGAATGGTTTAAAAAAGAGGGCGATTTTGTCTATCTAGACGAACCCTTATTAGAAGTTTCAACTGATAAGGTGAATAGTGAAATTCCTTCTCCTGTTTCTGGGACTCTTATAAAAATTTTAGCAAAGCCTGATGATGAACTTGATGTAGGTTCTTTACTTGCTATTGTAAAAAAAGAAGGAGCTCCTTCTGAAGTTAAAAAAGAAACACCTTCTGTGATCTCGGAGCCAGAAGTAAAGATCGAAGAAAAAAATGATTTTATTTCTCCCGCGGTTCTTCGGATTGCAGCTGAAAAAGGAATCTCGTTAGATGTTTTGCAGAAAATTCCAGGAACAGGAGCTGCAGGACGTATTACTAAGCAGGATGTGGAATCTTATTTAGCCCATAAAAAACCTTGTTCACCTTGTTCGATGAAAAAAACCGAAAGTTTTGTTTCATCTGAAGGAGAAGAGAGAGTCAAAATGACAGGTATGCGCAAGGCCATAGCTGAAAACATGGTTAAATCTTTTTATGAAGCGCCACATGCTACTTTGATCACAGAAATTGATGTGACAAACATTATAAAAAAGATTCAAAGAGAAAAAGATTCTTTTTATGCAGAACACGGAGCTAAGCTTACTGTAACTAGTTTTGTTTTATCTGCTTTGTCGAAGGCTTTACAGGAATTTCCTCTTTTAAATTCTTCTTTGGATCAAGATACGATCGTTCTTAAGAAATACGTAAATATTGGTGTAGCTGTAAGTATAGATCAGGGGCTGATTGTTCCTGTTGTAAAAAATGCCCAGAATATGACACTACCTACTCTAGCGCAGAAGATACAGGAGCTTTCTGAAAAGGCCCGTAGCGGTAAATTAAACCCTACAGATATCACTGAAGGAACTGTAACAGTGACTAACTTTGGAATGTCAGGGGTTTCTATAGGAGTTCCGATTATTAGATATCCAGAAGTTTCTATTATCGGAATAGGAGCTATTAAAAAGCGCGTTCAAGTTCTTGAAGATGACGTTTTAGCGATTCGTTCTATGCTTTATCTTTCTTTGACATTTGATCATAGAGTAATTGATGGAATGTATGGTTGTTCTTTTTTAAGCTGTTTGCAAAAACACCTTGAAAATAGTCTGTAAAAAAGTGTCCAAGGGCTGCGAGCGGCCCTTGGATACTTTGTTCTTAAAATAGTAGATAAATTCCCATTCCGGCAAGATATCCAACCAAAACAGGCAGGGTTGCTTTTTTCATATAAGTAATAAAATTCATTTTTTCCATGCCCATCATAGCTACTCCAGCTGAAGATCCTATAATTAATAAACTTCCCCCCGTTCCAGCAGCATAAGCAATCATGTGCCAAAAAGAGTGGTCAGTAGGAAATTGAGTAAGAGGGTACATGCCCATTGTAGCTGCAACAAGAGGTACGTTATCGATAATAGCAGAGAAAATTCCAATTAAGGTGGCTATCAAAGGTAAGCTTTGGATGTCATTAATAAGCCATGATGAAAGAGAGTTTAGGATTCCTGCTGTCTGAAGAGCGGAAACGCTTAATAAAATACCTAAGAAAAATAGGACGCTAGAGGTGTCTATTTTATTTAGAATATGGGCTACTTTAAGGTGATCCCTAGAGATATCATCTTTATGGATAAGGTCTGTAACAAGCCATAAAACGCCAAGAGCAAGTAACACTCCCATAAAAGGCGGAAGTCCTGTTACTGATTTAAAAATAGGAACAAATATAAGGCCTCCAACGCCAAAAAAGAAAACTAACTTAGAACCAGGTTCTGCTTTTGTTTCTTTTTTCTCTGAAGGTAAGGTGCATTTACCTTTTGTTCTATAAGAATAGTATACTAGGGGAATCAGTACAGAGATGATGCTTGGGATAAGCAAAGATTTAATGACTGCAAAAGAAGTTAGCTGCCCGTTGATCCAAAGCATAGTCGTTGTCACATCTCCAATCGGAGTCCACGCTCCGCCTGCATTAGCAGCGATTACAACAATGCAACTAAAAAGAGATCGTTCTTTTGTTGAAGGGATGAGCTTTTTAAGTAAAGAGATCATCAAAATAGTCGTAGTTAAGTTATCTAAAATTCCAGATAAAAAGAAGGTGATCCCCGCAATAATCCAAAGAAGCGATCGTAGTGATTTTGTTGCGATAGCATTTGTGATAATTTGAAATCCTTTATGGGAATCTACTAATTCTACCATGGTCATCGCTCCAAGTAAGAAAAAGATAATCTGGGAGATATCTGAAACATGGTGGCCTAGACTTTTAAGATCTGTCTCAAGAGGAACTTGGTTACTCATGAAATAAAAAGCCCAACATAAGCTTGCAATGATTAGGGATGTGGCGCTTTTACTTATTTTAATGTAATGCTCGAAAATAATTCCTATATATCCTGCGATGAAAATCGTAAGGATGAAAGGAATGGAAAGGGATTCTAAAATCATATGTAAACCTTTTGAAAATATAAAATTGGTTAAGAAATACCGGCTTGAATGATATCATGCATTCGTAAAAGCCCAACTACCCTGTCTTTTTCTATCACAGGAGTTACCGTCACCCACTTGTTTGCATCTTTTTGCATTTCTTTTACTGCATCTAACACAAGAGAATCGGAGGCAATAGCTATTGCACTTTGTGTCATTAAATTTTTTATTTCTTGTTGGAGAACTTCGGGCCCTTGTTTTTGTAATGCTCTTCTAAGATCGCCATCTGTAAAGATCCCTTTTAAACAGCCTTCTTCGTCCACTACAATAAGGGTTCCGCATTTTTTTTCCGTTAACTCAAAAAGTACGTCCATTAATTTGTCTTGGGGTTTACAAGACGGGACTTTTTCTCCAAACAACATAAGGTCTTTTACTAAAAGCGTTGCTTTTTTTCCTATAGAGCCTGCTGGATGATTTTGGGCATAGCTTTCTAAGCTGAAGTTTTTTATTTGCATTAAGGCTACTGCTAAGATATCTCCAAAAATGAGTTGGATTTCAGCCGATGTTGTAGGAGCCAGATTGAAGTGGCAAAGCTCTTTTTCCATGGGAAGTTCCATGTGGATATCAGCATGGGTGGCAAGCCGGCTACTTGTTTGTGACGTAAGAGCTATAACTGTTGCCTTTTTTTTGTGAATTGATGGTATCAAATTTAATAATTCTTCAGACTCACCGCTTTTACTTAAAAGAAAAACAAGGTCGCCTTCTGAAACAAGCCCAATATCCCCGTGAAGGAAGTTTAGAGTCGGAAGATATAGAGATTTTGCTCCTGTGGAAGCTAGTGTTGTAGCTATTTTTTCTGCGATAATTCCACTTTTCCCAATGCCAGTAAAGATGAGTAGGCCTTTGGTAGAAGCGCAAATGTTGACAATTTGCTCAAAACGGGCTACATCTACTTCTTTAAAGAAGTAGTTTAGCCGGCTTTGAGATTCTTCTAGTAATTTTTTGATCATGAGGGTCCTTGTTTCAAGCCATCAATATAACTGATTACTCTTTTTGCTTGAAGTCTGTAGATTTTTTTTATAAAAGTTTTTTAAACAAAAGAGGAGGATGGGGTATGTCGCGAGCAAGAATTCCTATAGCGGTTGCTTATGGAGATGGTATTGGACCCGAAATTATGGAGGCTACGCTTCATATTCTTTCTGAAGCGGGTGCGCATTTTGATTTTCATAAAGTGGATATAGGAGAGAAGGTTTATTTAGCTGGGCATTCTAGTGGGATAAGTCCAGAATCCTGGGAAATCATTAAAAAATCTAAAGCTTTTTTGAAAGCTCCAATTACAACTCCTCAAGGAGGAGGGTTTAAAAGTTTAAATGTAACAATCAGAACTACTCTTGGTTTATTTGCTAATGTGCGTCCTTGTGTTGCGTATGATCCTTTTGTTAGAACTAAGCATCCGGGTATGGATGTTGTGATTGTAAGGGAGAATGAGGAGGATCTCTACGCGGGAATTGAATATAAGCAAACTCCTCACGTTTGTGAATCTATTAAATTAATTTCTCGCGAAGGTTCTGAAAAAATTATTAGACACGCCTTTGAATATGCTCGGCATCATGAGAGGAAAAAGGTTACTTGTTTTACTAAAGATAACATTATGAAGTTTTCTGACGGCCTTTTTCATAAAATTTTTCAAGAAATTGCTGTTGAGTACCCTGAAATAGAAAATGAACACTGGATTGTAGATATTGGGGCGGCAAAATTGGCAGACACTCCAGAGGTTTTTGATGTGATTGTAATGCCTAATCTTTATGGGGATATTTTATCTGATGTGGCAGCTCAGATTTCAGGGTCTGTTGGTCTTGCGGGTTCAGCTAATATAGGTGTCCATGGAGCGATGTTTGAAGCGATTCATGGTTCAGCCCCTAGAAGAGCAGGTCAAAATATGGCAAATCCTTCCGGTCTTATTTTGGCGGCTGTTTTGATGTTAAATTATTTAGGGGAAGGCGAAATGGCCGAAAGAATTCATAACGCTTGGTTAAAAACCATAGAGGAAGGGATTCATACGTATGATGTTTTTCTTGAGGGAAAAAGTAAGTTGAAAGTTGGTACTAAAGAGTTTGGTATGGCGGTTGCTAAGTATTTAGGGGAAAAGCCTTCTGTCTTGCCTACTGTTTCGTATAAGGGGAATACGAAATTGGCTTCGTTGCCTCTATCAGTGGCTTTGCCATTTACAAGAGAGCTAAAGGGGTGTGATGTATTTATGTTTAGTCGAGATGATGCGAAAAAGTTTATTGATAAAATTGCAAATATTAAAGTTTTTCCTTTGAAGTTGTTTATGGTGACTAATAGAGGCGTTAAAGTGTGGCCAGAGGGGCATGCAGAGACTTCTTGTATAGAACAGTGGAGATGCCGATTTTTTTCTTCCGAGAAAAATGAAGTTGTTACGCAAGGACAACTTGTTTCTTTACTTCAAATCCTCGTAGAAAGTGGGTTTGATTTGATAAAGACAGAAAATTTGTATGAGATAGATGGCCTTCCAGGGTACTCCTCAGCAGGAAAATAAAAAAAAACGAAAAACGTTTGCGATAAAAGATCGATATTCGCTATAGTCTTGGC